>NZ_CP048115.1:2591452-3239315 GCF_010093045.1 Mucilaginibacter sp. 14171R-50
TGCGCAAAAAGCGATACAGGTAAAATAAGCAGTAAGGCTATCCTGAAAATTAATTTCATTTGGTTTTTTTATGTTTTTTTCTGACCAGTACCTTGTTGGCCAGATCGTCTGTGCCATCAATTTTATCGGTGTGTTTGATGCCTAATATATTGCTTATTAAATTAAATACCGAAACATTTTTAAATGCTGGTATGATCAGGCGCTTTTTAAACGCGGGCCCCCAGGCATAAAAGCTTGCGTGCATGTCTTTAACAGCCGCAGGGTCGTACCCATGCCAGCCGGGGTTAATTTTTTTACTGTTCCAAAGGTTAAATACCTTGGGCACATGGGGGATAAGCAAAATATCGCCTATACGGTTATGCCAGTCATCGGCGGCGCCGTAATGTAAATGCGCTGGTATATTTGTTTTTAAGTACACTTCGTAATCCTTAGCCTCACGCTTTAGCGCGTTGTAAGTGCCATGAATGTCCTTATTGTTTTTGGCATAAAGCTCAACCAGGATACCATCCCCGGATATTACAAACTTTGAAGTATCAATAGCTGCCGGGATGCCGATGGGGTTTTGGTTATCAACCCTGGTCATTCCGTGGTCTGATACAAATACAAAATTTACGTCAAGCCCGGTGGTTTTAACGGCTTTTTGCAGCTCGTTCACTGCCGAATCTATAAATATTACTTCCTTTTCCGTCTCGGGCGATTCGGGCCCGTTGTGATGCGCTGCATGATCAACCTGCGGAAAGTAAAAGGTAATAAAATGCGGCCTGCTGGCGGGTGGAAGTTTCAGCCAGTTCACTACAGCTTTTATGCGGTTATTGATGTCTATCTTTTCGTTATATACATAGTAGTAGGTAGGTTGGATGCCTTTTATTACGGCCTCCGAAGCCACCCAGTAAAAGCTGGCCGACAACATTTTCTGCTGCTCGGCAAGCACCCAAAGCGGCGCGCCGCCGTACCAGCTGCCATCGGCAACCTTATCCTTTTTGCTCATGGAGTATCTCTCCTTACGTTCGCGGTCGTAAAAAGCATTGTTAACCAAACCCGAGTGGGAAGGGTACAGGCCACTAACAATGGCATAATGGTTTGGAAAAGTTACCGAGGGGTAAGATGGGATCATAGAGGTGGCGCTTACCCCTTCGCCCGCCAAGCGTAACAAGTTATTGGCGTGGTAGCGTTTGGCAAAATCGTACCTGAAACCATCAGCCGAGATCAATATTACATAGGGTTTCTTTTGTTGCCTGGTGGTGTTTTTGCGGTTTGGGATCACATGTTGAGTGGTATCCTGACAAAAAACTTTTGAGCCGATGACGAGCAGCGCAAGCAGCAAAAAACTATATTTCTTCATGTAGCTATTGATGGTCAAAAATAGGCAAATAAGGTTAAGATATGGCTATGTTAACGTTAATGTTGCAGATGGATACCCACCGGGTAGCCGGACTCACCCCGGCTTCGCTGCGCTGGCCGACCCTCTCTGCTGCGCAAAGAGGGTGCCTGCAATTCATCTATTTTTAACATAGTCTAACTGTTTTTTTGCAAAAGCATTGATAGGTTTATCTAAATATTTAATTTGTTGGGCATGAAGATGAAAGCTTTATTATTACTGGCCGCCCTTTTTGTAAGCGCCGGTGCTGTAGCGCAAACCCCTGTTGATTTGAACGGCGCTTTAACTGTAAAAGGGAACCAAATAGTTAATAAGAACGGCGTTCCACCGCAGCTAAGGGGTATCAGCCTATCGTGGAGTTTATGGGCCGGCAAAAAGTATTATAACCCCGCGGTGATAGACTGGCTTACATCTGATTTTAAAGCGACCATTATACGCGCATCAATGGGGGTGCAGCCCGATAGCGGTTACCTGCAGCAGCCCGCGGCTCAAAAGCAATTGATAACAGATGTGGTAGACGAAGCCATCAGGCAAGGAGTGTATGTACTGATAGACTGGCACGACCATAACGGGCACCTTCACATCCCGCAGTCAAAGGCCTTTTTTGCAGAAATGGCGCAAAAGTATAAAGGTGTGCCCAATGTGATCTACGAAATATGGAACGAACCGGCACGCATAAGCTGGGATACGGTAAAAGATTACGCTTTGCAGGTAGTTGCCGAGATACGTAAATACGACCCCGATAACCTGATTGTGGTGGGCAGCCCAAAGTGGGACCAGGATGTGGATGTAGCCGCCGCCAATCCGATAACAGGATTTAAAAACATTGCTTACTCTTTTCATTTTTATGCGAGCGACCCCAACCACCAGGATAGGCTGCGCGCCAAGGCCGATAAGGCTATTGCAATGGGCCTGCCGCTAGTTGTTACTGAGTGGGGCGTGGGCGAATCTGACGGGAATGGCAGGTTTGATATGGCCATGAATAAAAAGTGGATGGATTGGGTAGAAAAGAACCGGCTGAGCTGGGTAAACTGGAACATAACCGATAAACGTGAAACCACGGCGATACTGCAACCACACGCGCCCTCAACAGGCAACTGGACGGCAGGGCAGCTAACCCCGGCAGGCGTTTATATCCGCGAAAGGCTGCGAATGCTTAATAAGTAAAATTACTGTTGTAATTGCCTGCTAATGTGTTTTAACACTTATATTTATGCATGGCACAGGGCAGGGTATATTGGGTACTATTTACAGCACTAATGCTGCTGGCCTGCAATACACATAAGCAAAAAATATATACCAGCGATTGTGCCACAGATATCACGTTTAAAAAGTTAAGTTTTCACAACCTTGCAGACAGCATTAAACAATACGACGGGAAATATGTGGAGGTATCCGGCAGGTACGTTGAAGGGAAGCATATATCAGCCCTCGTTAACGACAGTACCTTTACAGATCACGGCAGCCGACACTCGTTTTGGGTAAATTTTACGCAGGATTGCCCCTTATACCTGAAAGGTAAAAATACCGGCCTGTTTGAAACCGAAGACGGCGAGTATAAAAAGATAAATAACCGTAAAATGACCATTCGCGGTCGGGTAGATCTAAGAAAAAAGGGCTATAAAAATGCCTATATCGCCACAATTAACGAAGTAAGCTATCTTGAGCTGGATCAATAACTCATACTAAGCTTATTACTTTCTATAAATGTTTTAAGCATTGTAACAGCAGCGCCCCCATCGCGCTTACCCTCAATTTTATTGGTCGACTTCAGGTAACCGGCCAGGTGGGTGATATTATCAGCTTTAGGCGTATAAAACCCCATAGACCATTCCGGAAAATTTCGTTCGGTAATAGGTTCGTCTACTAAGGTAATTAAATTTTTATGCCTGGAGTCCGCTTCTATTTTTGACAGGATATGATCTACATCGCTGCTTTTCCCTTCAAGTACCTGTATAAATGTGCCTTCGCTGTAAAGCAAAACCCCTGTTACCTGGTGCTTTAAATTCATATTCCGGGCGCTGTTGAGCAGATTCACCAGCTGCTCGTCTTCCATCAACTTTACAGCGGTGCTTATATAAACAAGATTTTTCATAGCGTAAATAGCCCCCAAGGTAGCATTTTACTTTAAATGAAAAAAATATTCCTATTAAATAAAACCAGGGGCTATATCTGTAACTGCATCCCGTCATAAGCTAACTCAATACCCGGCGGGAGTTCTTTACTGATAGCGGCATGCCTGCCCAAACGGTGGCTGATATGGGTGAAATAGGTTTTTTCGGCATTGATCTCCTGGGCGAAAGCTATAGCCTCTTCTAAGGTGAAATGCGAAATATGGTCCTCTTTTTGTAAAGCATTTATTACCAATATTTTCGATCCCCGTATTTTAGCCACCTCGCTGCCGGTTATTGTTTTGGCATCGGTTATATAGGTAAAGTCCTTTATCCGGAAACCCTTTACCGGCAGTTTGTAGTGCATCACCTCGATAGGGGTAAAGCGCACCGCGCCAACATCAAATGGCTGCAAGCCTATTGTATGCAAGTTTATCTGTGGGATGCCCGGGTAGCCCTTCTCATCAAAAATATACGGGAATTCGCGGCGCAGGGCCTGTTGTACCCGCTCGTCGGCATAAATATCTACAGGGCTCTGCTGCTTGTAGTTAAACGCACGGATATCGTCCATACCGGCAACATGGTCCTTATGTTCGTGGGTAAAAACAATAGCGTCAAGATGCATTACCTTTTGCCGCAGCATCTGGTACCTGAAATCCGGCCCCGAATCGATAACTATCACCTTTCCGTCGCCTTCAACCAAAACAGAAGTGCGCAGGCGCTTGTCGTGCGCGTCGGCAGATGTGCATACCTCGCACTGGCAGGCTATAACAGGTACGCCCTGCGAGGTTCCGGTTCCTAAAAAAGTAATGGTCACAGCTGCAGGGTGGTTTGTTTTAACTGGTGCAAAAAGGCCACCTGTTTATCATCTAATAAGTTATGGTCTATCTCCAGCGTGCGTGCCAGTTCAGCTACCGATGCTATTTTACTTTCCAGGTTGGCAAATTTGTTTACCACTACAACACGGCTGCTTTGCAGCAGGCAGGCGCCGGTTTTAAAATTACCTTTCTCGTACCTAACCCGGTACCCCGCCGTTTTTAACAGCATTTCCAGTTTTTCGAGGGTGTGGTTAGTAATGGTGAGCATCTTTTCAAAAATAGTAACATTTAGCATTACAGCAGTAAATTGTTGTAAATAGTAATAAAAGCCACTTATTAAATAAATTTATAAAGATGTATTATGTTTTGTATTTGGGCTTATTTAATTACTATATTGGTACACCAAAAATTCCCTGAATAATTTAACCAATTCACAAATTATGAATTCAAAGTCCGAACGGTTCCTTTCGCTGGATGTGTTTCGCGGAATGACGATTGTTTTTATGATCATTGTAAACACCCCGGGCAGCGGCGCCGCACCTTTTGCACCGCTTGAACATGCCGCCTGGTTTGGCTTTACCCCAACCGACCTGGTGTTTCCATCATTTTTGTTCGCGGTGGGCAATGCCATGAGTTTCACGATGAAAAAGTTTGACGGACTTAGCACCGGTACCGTTTTATACCGGGTATTAAAGCGCGGGCTGCTCATTTTTCTGATCGGGTATTTGATGTACTGGTTCCCGTTTGTCGACCATGGCGCTAACGGCTGGACATTCAGGCCTTTTAGCGGCACCCGGGTTATGGGTGTGCTGCAACGCATCGGGCTTTGCTATATTTTTGCCTCGCTGATCATCTACTTTGTTAGGAATAAAACAACTGTTATTATAATAAGTGTGCTGCTATTGGTGGGCTACCAGCTATTATTGCTCGCTTATGGCGATCCTAACGCCCCTTATGCTATGCTTACCAACGCGGGCACCTATCTTGATAAATATTTACTCGGCGATAGCCACCTTTACCATGGCGAAGGCCTAGCCTTTGACCCCGAGGGCATCCTGAGCACTTTGCCGGCCATTGTAAATGTTATAGTGGGTTACTACGCGGGCAAGTTTATACAGGAAAAGGGCAAAGGTTACGAAACCATTGCTCGGCTATCCTTAACGGGCGCGGTATTTATATTCATCGCGCTTACCTGGAACATGAGTTTCCCAATAGGTAAGAAACTATGGACAAGCCCTTTTACCCTGCTCACTACAGGTATAGACATGATCATGATATCGGCACTGATATACGCGGTTGAGGTGCGCGCCTGGAATAAATTTAAGTGGACTTCTTTTTTTACAACCGTGGGGAAAAACCCGCTGGCTATTTATATCCTTTCGGAGGTATTGATCATTGCTTTCTGGATGATCAAAATAGGCGATAAAAACCTGGTAGGATGGATAAACGATGCGTTTTACCAAAAGATAGCGCCCGGCCCTATCGGCTCGCTGCTTTTTGCCATCAGCTATATGATGATATGCTGGTGCGTTGGTAAGCTGCTGGAAAAGAAAAACGTTTATATTAGGGTGTAAGATCATCTGCAATGACAGTACTTTAAAATAAAAGGCCGGGATGTATACCGGCCTTTTATTTTACACTTTTGCTTGTAATAACCACCGCCATGCCCAGCGGGTAGCGTTGTTGAAACCGCCCCAGCTATCTACAAATTCGATGATCTGGCCCAGGCAGTTTTGGGTAAATTTTGCGCGGTAATTTTTTTGCGCTTGTTTAAATACTGCACCCGGGTTAGCCAGGCCAATGCGCTCATAAATTTCCTTACGTATATACATGGTACGTACAAAATAAATATTCATCAATATCACAAAGCTGTAAAGCGTTTTTTTGATGTAACCTGCTTTGGCAGTGTAGCGCTCCAGCAGGCCTTTTGTGAAATGGATATGCCGTCCCTCTTCAATATTATGCAGCTCAAATACCTTGCGGATCACGTTGTAAATTTCGGGGGCACGCCGCGTATGGTTGCCATAAACATCGGTTATCAATTCAACAGATAAGCTGCCCATAAACAAGTAATCGGCAGGAAGGTATTTGGTACTCACCCTTCCCGCAAAACTGTGTGCGGCTGTTTGCAAAAGCGGGGCGCCCTTTAACCGCGTAATTGCTTGGGCAAACATTTCCTGGTGCCGGTATTCTTCAATTATTTCCCTTATTAAAAAACGGTGCTCGGGGCTATTAGTAGGCAACTGCAATGCATACCTCGACATAAATACGCAAAACAGCGCTTCGCCCCAGCCATAGGAGTATAGTACCTGCACAATCTCGTGGCGCCCAAGGTCTTTTTTCTGCTGAGGGGTAAGGGTATCGTAAACGGGCAGGCCATGTAATGAGGTAAGCGCTTCCGGCAGGTACAGATCATCCTGCAGCGGGTCTTCCTGCCAGGGCACATAAGTTTCGGGCATCAGCGGCCGCTCCTTGCTTATCTTTATTAACCGCTCTATTTCATCTGCCTTCATAACGTTATTACGAAGATAGCAACATAAAAGACAGCAGCAGGTTTTACAAAAAGCAGCGGTTATCTCAGGTCAACCACCTCTACACCGGGGTATGCCTTTTTGTTAAAGGCGAACGTGGCATCAGTAACTTTGTAATTAGGTGTAAAGGTGCGCAGCGTATAAGTGTACTTACTGCCGTTCTTATCAAATATCTGGGCGCTGTAAAGCTGATTTTTTACCTTATCTATCAATAGCCTAACCTTAAAATAATTTTTCTGGCCATCTTCGGGTGTCAGGTCAACCACCTGGTATATTCTGCCCGCTATTTTTTGCTGGCCGGTGTAAATGTATTTATACCCTTTCTCGTATATGGTAAATATCTTTGCCGGGTTAAAACCTTCATCGCTGTTATCGGCAACGTTTAACTGCACCTCGTTGGCATCCTTTAAAAAAGTCCATTGATTTTTTCCATCGCTTATGATCTCCTGGGCAACTGTTTTTTTGCCGGGAGCATAAACGGTAACCTTATACTTGTTTACCTTTGAGCGCGATACAAGCGTGCCTGTTTGCGTTTGTTTTACATTTGCCTGCTCGTTGTCAATGGTTAAGGTAAAATCGGTTTTAACGGCATCGTATGTGCGGTATTGTTTGCTCAGCCTGTTTAGTATCAACTTTGCATCGTTATCTTTTTGGGCAAAGGCGCTTGCAACGGTTAGGGTAGATAATACTATGTAGATAAATAATTTTTTCATGCTTGTTTTAGTTTGATAGTTAGTAGCGAATTTAATGCCAACACGTCATTGCGAGGAACGAAGCAATCTCCCGATAGAAAAGTTGCCAATGCGCAAGGCGAATAAGCATAGTTACGAGATTGCTTCGTTCCTCGCAATGACGATGTTTAAACTTTAGAGTGTTGTAAACTAAATTAGTTTAATCGCGGGGTTTTTGCAGCTCTTCAAGCGCCCGCTCCAGGCTGTACTCGTCGGGATAAAGCACATCCCTGGCTTTGCTGCCCTCAAACGGACCCACAATGCCGGCAGCTTCCAATTGGTCGATGATGCGGCCTGCACGGTTGTAGCCCAGTTTCATTTTACGCTGTATAAGCGATGTTGAACCTTGCTGGTGCAGCACAATAAGCCTTGCAGCATCCTCAAACATCGGGTCGCGGTCGTCCGGGTCAAAATCTTTGGGGCTGCTGCCTGCTTCACCCTCGCCAATATACTCGGGCAGGAACATGGCCGACGGGTAGCCGCGCTGGTTGCCAATGTAATCGGATATGCGCTCCACTTCAGGCGTATCTACAAAGGCACATTGCAGGCGTATCAGGTCGCTGCCGGTTGATAACAGCATATCACCCCTACCGATCAGCTGGTCGGCGCCACCGGCATCCAATATCGTGCGCGAATCTATCTTCGATAACACCCTGAAGGCCAAACGTGCCGGGAAGTTAGCCTTAATAGTACCTGTAATAACGTTAACCGAAGGTCTTTGGGTAGCAATAACCAGGTGAATACCTACCGCACGGGCAAGCTGCGCAATACGCGCAATGGGCTGCTCTACCTCTTTACCGGCGGTCATCATCAGGTCGGCAAATTCATCAATTACCAGTACAATAAAGGGCAGGTAGCGGTGTTTCTCAGGGTCGCTTATTTTGCGGTTGATGAATTTTGTGTTATATTCTTTCAGGTTACGCACCTGCGCGTCTTTCAGCAGGTCGTAACGCTGGTCCATCTCTATACAAAGCGAATTAAGCGTGTTCACCACTTTTTTGGTATCGGTAATAATAGCGTCGGCCTCGTCGGGCAGCTTGGCCAAAAAGTGCCTTTCTATCTTGCGGAAAAGCGTAAGCTCTACCTTTTTAGGGTCAACCAGTACAAATTTAAGTTCGGCAGGGTGCTTTTTATACAGCAGGGAAACCAGTATGGCATTAATACCAACCGATTTACCCTGGCCGGTGGCGCCCGCAACCAATAAGTGGGGCATTTTGGCCAGGTCGGCAATAAAAACCTCGTTTGATATGGTCTTACCGAGGGCGATTGGCAGGTCCATGGCATTGTTCTGCCATTTTTCGGTGGCCAGGATCGACCGCATGGAAACCATTTCGGGGTTTTGGTTTGGTACCTCGATGCCGATAGTGCCCTTGCCCGGCATAGGGGCTATAATACGGATACCCAAAGCGGCTAAACTCAGGGCGATATCATCCTCAAGATTTTTAATTTTTGAGATACGCACACCGGGCGCGGGGATAATTTCGTAAAGGGTAACGGTTGGCCCTATGGTTGCCTTTATCTTATCTATCTCGATATTGTAATGGTTAAGGGTTTCAACAATTTTGTTTTTGTTGGCTTCCAGTTCTTCGGCATTTACCGCGATTTTTGCTGCGCCGTAATTTTCTAACAGATCTATACCGGGATATTTATAACTGGCCAGTTCCAGCTTGTGATCATAAGTGCCAAACTGTTCAACCAGGCTTTTAGCTTTATCATCGTCGCTTTTTTCGATGTTCAGGATAGGGGTAGGGCGTTCCTTGTCAATGGTAAGGGGTATCTCTGTTTCCTCCTCGGGCTCGTGGCTGCCGGTATCCGGCCGCAAAACCACCGGCTCATGAAACACGGGGTTTTGCTGTAAAGGCTCCTGTTTAAGGGGCTCGGTAGTCACTACAGGCTGGTTGGCCAGCATATCTTTAACGCGGTTGCCGTTACGCGGCCACTCTACCGGCAACGAAATTTCTTCGTCAATAAGTTCTACCGGCTCGGGCGATACCTCATCCACAGCCGCCGGTGCAAGCTTTTCTTTCCGCTGCGGCAGTTTAAAATCAATATTATACGCGATGATAAGTACGGTTAATATCAAAAACAGCAGGATGAAACCCGTGCCCGACTGGCCTATCTGCGCGGTTAATAAACGGTTTGTCCAGAAGCCGAAGTTACCCTCTAAATAGTGGGGCGCATCGGCTGCAACAAAGGCATGGAAGAAACCCAGCGTAACCGATATGAAAATGATGCTGAAAAACGTATAAGCCAGCATTTTGCTAACCGAAAATAATTTTATTTTAAACAACAGGCGGTAGCCGATTATAAAAAACACAAATACAAAAAGAAAAGACGCTATGCCAAACCACTCGTATATGAACTGGTTTGAAAGCAGCGCGCCAAACTTGCCCAGCCAGTTATCAACCATAGGGTTGTTAACGCCGTTTTCAAGCAGTTCTTTGGTGGTTTTGAATAAGTTGCTCCAGCCGCCGTTTGTTTTTGAAACGTAGCTCTGATCTTGCGACCAGGTGAACAGGTACGATGTAAAAGCGATAAGAAAAAAGATGGATAATACCAGAAATACCAGCCCTGCTATTTTTACCGCCCGGCCGTCGCGCAGGTCAAATATGGGCAGGCGCTCGGCAGTTTGCCTGGCCGGCCGCTCTCTGTCGGCTTTTGCGCCCGGTTTGCGCGGTTGGTTCTCCTCTTTAAAAGTATTTGATCTAAACTGATTTCCTTTCGTCGGCATCCTGTGTATTCGGCGTTTAATTGCCAAATATAAAGTTATTAATAATTCTTTATATCCTGTAAAACCTAAAAACCGTTATTAGCTAATGGGTAACGACTGTAATTGTTTAAAGGGCTCAATAACTTCTGATGGCAAAAATTTGTAAAAGCCTCTTACAACCTTTAAAAGAATTTGGGTTTTTAAATTATCGCTTGTACGAGTATATGCATTTAGTTTAGGAAAGGCTTTAATGCAGGTTTCTTCTAGCGCGTGACCAGGTGAAATTAGATACCATTTAGGAAGCTTGATTTTAAAACCATTTAATAACGTAATTATTTCAGGTTCATCATTATCAACCATTTTTCTAACTTTCTTTGATTTTACTTTTGTTACAATTCTGTCGACTACATTCTGCAAATTATCTTCTGAAATATTTATGACACTAAAAATATTTTCGGCTTCATCAAATCCATGTTCTTTAGGTAGTATCAGATGTTCGGTTAACAAAAATATGCTCAAAAAAATAGGATCAAAGATGTAATTTTCTACCGTGTATCGCTTATATAATCCGAAGACTTTAATTCTTTTTGCTTCTCGATTATCTTTTAAGTCCCAGTCAATTAAACCAGATATACTTTTGTTCCCAGAATCGTAAAGTAAATTCGTATACTGAATTACTTTTTCACAACCTGATTCACTTTTACTTCCCGAAGGCATGAATGATAGAATTATATCTTTATCAAGATATTCTCGAAGTACTTGAAATAGATTTTCAAAAAATACAACATCAAAATCTGCTTCAACGAAAACCTGTTTTCTATTTTCGTACAAAATTGAGAGGGTACTCAAACCCTCTGTAAGCATCTTGATAGCTGCATTTTTATCTGCTTGACTTAATACACCTTCTACCATCGTGAAAATTGATGATTCTGGCGAAAGGGCAACAGTTGAGGGTGAATGGGTGGTCATAATTACTTTAATCTTGTTTTGCTCTATAAATACTTCCCTAATCACTTTCAGAAAATAAGCTGTAAGGCTTGGATGCAGACTGGCATCCGGTTCATCCATTAATAATACCTCCGGAAATGTATTTAGATTGTCTTTTGTTTTTAGATTTGAATTGTATAGGGCGAAAATTAAATACATAATTGTTTTTTCGCCAGAAGAAAGCTGTTCAAATTCCACCCTTTCTCCGTTTTTGATATGAGTTAAATAAGCCTCGACAGTATCTGGATTATTCAAGTCTGGATAGTTTATTCTGTAAGGTAAATCTCCATTGTTTAATATATCGTTAAAAGTTTCCCAAGGCGGGGTTTGAGAATTCAGATTTGGATAATAATTGTGGGTGTAGATGTATTGTTTAAATAATAGAGACAAATTAGTTGAAAATAAACCTTGTTGAATATAATCTTCAAATATCACAAAGTCGTGAAATTCGAGCTTGCTGATGTCTTTTTGACTTTTTTGCGATATCCTTTTAATTAAAGTCAAATCATAATCGCTTATAGTTTGCTGACCGCCAACATCAGGAATGTTAAATTGTGCTCTGAAGCGCTGGTTTAAAGTGTTCGAGTCATTTAAGTCAGTTCCTAAAGCTTCCTGATTACCAATAAAAGGGGCGATGGTTACAAGCTTACTAAATCTGCTGCGGTCATTAATTTTAGACTGCAAGCCTCCGCCTGAAGGGTTAAACTCAAAAGAAGATATTGATTCAATCCTCATGATTTTTTCACCAATATCATTTTGTAAAAAAGAAAAGGGCTCTTTTTCTAAGTTTTCGTTCCTGAAAAAATGTTGACTTTCTTGTAATGCTGTTAATAATTGAGACTTTCCGGAGCCGTTAGCCCCCGTTATCACAACCAAATCTGGAAGGTCGATATTCTCACTATCTTTTAAGATACCGTTATTCTTGCGAATTGTTAATTTCATTGGATTCAAATTTGAACTAAGCTAATAATACAATACAGAAACATGTAAAAATAGTGGCTGAAAAAAATTAAAAAATATTGACCGTGTGTTAACAAAAATGGAAGCGTCGTTGGATATTAGCGTGAGATAAATTGATTATAAAAGTTAGTTGGAATTTCCTATCTTCACACTAAATGACCTTAACCGATCTGGAAGAATTTATTGCTAATGCCGATACAGATGCTTTAGACGCTTTGCTGACCGCTAACCCCGAGTTGGCTAAGGTAAAAACAAGCCTTAACGTATCGCCGTTAATGCTTTCATGCTATTATCATAAACCGGCCGTTACCAATATTTTATTAAAACATACTGATGATATCAGCCTGTTTGAGGCGGCTGCCGCTGATAGGTTTGATGACGTAGCCCACCTGGTATACACCCACCCCGAAAGGATAAATGCATACGCCGACGACGGCTTTACCGCCCTGGGCCTGGCCTGCTATTTTGGGCGCTTTGATGTTGCCCGCTACCTGGTGTTAAAAGGGGCCGATGTTAACCGCCCCAGCGATAATGGCTTTAACGTTTACCCGCTGCATTCGGCCGCGGCGGGCAATTTTACAAGCACCGCCCGCATGCTGATAGAGAACGGTGCCGATGTAAACGTAAGGCAGTCTGCAGGCAGCACACCACTGCATGCGGCTGCGCAAAACGGCAACCCGGAACTGCTGATCTTGCTCCTTGACAAAGGCGCACGGGTTGATATCCGTATGGAAGGCGGTAAACTCCCTGCCGACCTCGCCCGCGAAAAGGGTTTTGACGAGATAGCCGATATCCTGGAAACCTGATTTATGTTATTCGAACTGTAACTCCCATTTGTCTTCGCCGCCATCAACAACCCGAAAGATGGTTTTTTCTACCGAGGCGCCATCTATTGATGATTCAAGTCTTACGGTTTCATGATCGTGGTATTCATCTTCGCGGGGAACCATAACAGCGGTCATGTCGGCAGGGTTGCCATTAATTTTTATTGTTTTCATAATTGTATGGGTTTATAGGTTTTTAACAAGATGATTTACAATAAGTTTGAATGTAAAAATAGGTCATTTCTAACATAGAGCGAAATCTTGTTCGATATGCAATGTTCTCCGCCTGCCGCCCGGACAGGATTTCTCCTCGTACCCCGTTCGAAAATGACAATCCGGATTAAACGTTGAGCATTACTGGTATTTAACCTGGCACAACTCGCAATAAAAACTTGCCCTGCGCGATCTGCCCGTATCTTTACTTATAAACGGCACATGGTTGCGGGGGCACTCTTTTTTATGATAGGCCTGCCAGTGCCTTTTTAAGGTGCCTTCTTTTCGTTGCTCTAAAAATTCAAAGCTATATAAAATGGTTTCGGTTATCAGTTCCTTAACCTTTTTGGGCGGCATTGCGGCCATAACGCTTTCGGGATGTATCCGGCTTCTGAAAAGGGCTTCATTTTTTATGATATTGCCCACGCCCGAAAATATCTGCTGATCCATTAGCGCGTCGCAGGCCAGCAGGCCCGGAATAGCTTTCATCTTTTTGATGGCCTTTTTGGTGTCCCATGCCTCACTCATTACATCGGCCTGCCAGTCGTACACCTCATCAAGCGGTTCTTCAATCAATTTTAACTGGCAAGCGTAAAAGTTTAGCTCGCCATCTTCAAATTGCAGATGCAGGCGCGGCGATTTTTCGGTGCGCGAGTTGATGCGGTAGGTGCCAAACATCATCATGTGTATGCGGATGGTAAACCCGGCGAAGCAAATCAAAAAATGTTTGCCCCAGCTTTTAAAAGCGGTAATGGTTTGGCCGGTAAGGATGCGGGTATCAAGCGTGCCGTTGTTACAGCTTGCAGCTATTACTTTTTGGCCTGTAAACGGCTGTAGTTTTTCTTTTAATATCAGTATGCTTGGCCCCTCAGGCATGTTAACTGGTTTAGCCCCCCAACCCCCTGAAGGGGGAGCTTTATAAAAACAATTTAAAATAGCATTGTTTTTAAGGGATGAACAGAAAAATAGAAAGTAATATCGAACACTGAATGTCGAATGTTGAATTTCGAAGTGATACTTTTTTACTTTCGCATTCAAAATCCGGCATTCAACATTCAATATTTACACCCCTTAGAGCAGGGGGTTAATGCCCCTTCTTTCGCTTCAACAATCCGCCGGTGGTATCATCAACGCTTTGCTGCACTATAAAGGCGGCGGGGTCGATCTTCAATACCTCGCGTTTTAAAAGTGGTACTTCAAGCCTGGTAGCTACGGTGAAGATAATTTCGCGGGGAGAGTTGATGTGCCCATCCTTGCCATAGCCGCTTTTACCCTGGTAAACCGTAACCCCACGCCCAAGCGATTGGGTAATAGCAATCCTTATCTCTTCGCCTTTGGCCGATACGATGGTCATGCCGGTGTATTGCTCTAAACCATTCAATATAAAATCTATCATTTTTGATGCGCCCAGATAAGTTAATATAGAGTACAGTCCGGACTCTACCCCCAACAAAAATACGGCGGCGGTAAATATCACTACGTTCAATATTAATATAACATCGCTTACGCGCACAACCTGTGCTTTTCTGCTTACCAGCAGCGCAGCAATTTCGGTGCCGTCCAATACAGCGCCGCCGCGTATAGCCATGCCAATGCCCGAGCCAATAAACACGCCCCCAAAAACCGCCGTAAGTAGCTTATCATGCGTAACATCAGGAAAATTAACAAACGCAATACATAACGAAAGGCCTGCAATGGCCAGCGCGCTTTTAATGGCGAAGGTGACGCCAAGTTTACGATACCCTAAAAATAAAAAAGGAAAATTTATAACAAATATCAGTACTGATAAAGGAGTTTTCGTGATATCGGCAACCAACATAGATATACCGGTAACCCCCCCGTCAATAAAATGGCTCGAGAGCAGAAACCCTTTTAAGCCCATGCCCGCGGATAATATTCCAGATATAATAAGTAATGAATCGACGAATGCGCCCCTGAATTTCATAGTGCTATTTATACAGTAACCAATTAGATGAGTGGTTAAGATAGCAAAAAAATCAGCAGTGGTGACACAGATTAGTCACCAAAAATTTCATAAGCCTGATTGTTAGGCGTTTGCAGGTGTTCATGATGTGAGCGTGTGCTGAACGTGAACACTTGCCCAACCAGGTCGCTTCAGTGGCCGGTTTATCGTTTACCAGCCGCTCTTTAGTCCTTCTTTCAATGCAGCCTGGTATTTCTCCAGGTCGAAAGCGTACAGGTAGGGTGCTTTATGGGCACCACCTTTACGGGTTTGGTCCAGCTTGTTTAAAATGCCGAAGCCTAAAATGCGGCGCTGGAAATTGCGGCGGTCCAACTTTTTATCCAGGATGGTTTCATACAGCTTCTGCAGTTCGGGCATGGTAAATTCGCGGGGCATCAGGTTATAACCAATCGGCTGGTAATTAAGCTGCAGGCGCAGGGTATCTAATGCCGTCCGGAATATCAGTTCGTGGTCGAGTTGAAAGGATGGCAGGTCGTTAAGGTCGCGCCAGGTGCATATTTCAGAAAAATCATCGGGCGTGGGTGTCACATTAAAAAAATCAACTAAGGCGTAGTAACCTATAGATATAAAACGCTGGCCAAAAAAGTTTTTCTCTTCGGGCAGCATATCCTTATACATTTCGTTGTGCACTTTAGAGCGGTCGGGGTCGCCAAAAATATGAAACTGTTGTAAAAATATCTCGTCTATACCGGTCCGTTCCTTTAAAATGCGGTCGGCGGCCTTTTCAATAGGCTCCTCTTTGCGCACAAAGCCGCCAGGCAAATACCAGGCTTCTTCGTTGTTGCTTTTCAGCATCAACACCTTCATCTGCCCTTCATGAAAACCAAATACCACACAATCAATAGATATGTGGTTAAGGTACTTCTTTCCGGCTTCGGCCCAAAACTCTTCCAGCTCTTGCTTAGTTAACATTTATGTTATTGATAAAAATACTTTGAATGTTTAAATTTAATATTTACAATTGTGTACCAATTACACCATGTGTTAAGCATTATTAAAAACCAATAATAGTTAATAAATTTTTATAGTGTTTTAATAATGCAAAAATTAACATTTATTTGGTTTATAACCTTACGCTCCAAATATCGCATTGATGAAAAGATATTTTACCAATAAGCCGGTTGCTTACCTAAGCGCGGCTATGCTGCTTTGCCTGCCTTTTGGCAACGCTTTAGCTCAAAAACAAAGCGAAACGGCAAAAATGAATGCCTTTGTAAATGGTTTAATGAAAAAAATGACCGTTGACGAAAAGATAGGTCAATTAAACCTGGTAACAGGCGGCATGGCCATAACGGGCTCGGTAACCAACAACGGTATCAGCGAAGGCGTAAGAAAGGGCAGCATTGGCGGCATATTTGGGTTATACGGCACCGATAACGTGCGTAAAATGCAGGAAGCGGCAGTGAAAAGTACACGCCTGCACATTCCATTAATATTCGGCCTTGATGTAATACACGGCCACCGTACCATATTCCCGATCCCGTTAGGGATGTCAACCACCTGGGATATGGGGCTTGTTGAGCAGGCTGCCCATATTGCCGCTAAAGAGGCTACTGCCGAAGGGTTGAACTGGGTATTTTCGCCGATGGTTGATATTGCCCGCGATGCCAGATGGGGGCGTATATCTGAAGGTGCAGGCGAAGATCCGTACCTGGGTGGTAAAATTGCCGCCGCTATGATAAGAGGTTACCAGGGTACCAGCATGAGAAATGCCGACGCGGTTATGGCCTGCGTAAAACACTTTGCGCTTTACGGCGGCGCCGAAGCCGGCCGCGAATATAATACGGTTGACATGAGCCGCCTGAGCATGTATAATTATTACCTGCCCCCATATAAAGCAGCACTTGATGCAGGCGCAGGCAGTTTCATGAGTTCGTTCAACGTAGTTGACGGTGTGCCTGCTACAACCAATAAATGGCTGTTAACAGATCTGCTGCGCAAGCAGTGGGGGTTTAAGGGTTTTGTGGTGTCAGATTACACCGCTTTAAATGAAGTTACCAACCACGGACTGGGCGACCTGCAAACAGTATCGGCACTGGCCTTAAAGGCAGGTTTGGATATGGATATGGTGGGTGAGGGCTTTTTGACCACCCTGAAAAGATCTTTGCAGCAAGGCAAGGTAACCCAGGCCGAAATAGATCAGGCTTGCCGCCGGGTGCTCGAGGCAAAATACAAGCTGGGTTTATTTGATAACCCTTACAAATCTATCGACCCGGAACGCGAAAAGACTGAGATAATGACCGAGGCTAACCGTAAGGCTGCACGCGTTACCGCCGAGCACTCGTTTGTACTGCTGAAAAACGCCAACCAGATACTACCGCTAAAAAAATCAGGAGGCAGCATCGCCCTTGTTGGCCCGCTTGCTGATAATAAAAGGGATATGCTGGGTACCTGGGTAATTGGCGGCGAATGGGAGAAATCGATCAGCGTAATGGAAGGGATCAAGCACATCGTAGGCGATAATGTGAAGATCAATTATGCGAAGGGCAGTAATATTACCGATGACACGACCTTTATGAAGCGCCTTAACTTTGGGCCCGGGATGGTAACGCTTGATAAACAATCGCCAGAGGATATGATAGAAGATGCGGTTAAGGCGGCAAAAAAATCAGATATCATTGTGGCGGTGGTGGGCGAATCGCAAAGTATGAGCGGCGAATCGTCGAGCCGGTCAGATATCAGTATCCCTGAAAGCCAACAGATGATGTTAAAGGCGCTGGCCAAACTGGGTAAGCCCATAGTTATAGTATTATTTAACGGCAGGCCGCTTACCCTTACGTGGGAAAATGATAATGCAGCCGCCATATTAAATGTATGGGCGCCGGGTACCGAAGCGGGTAACGCCATTGCCGAAGTGCTGTTTGGCAACTATAACCCATCGGGTAAATTAACTACCACGTTTCCGCGTAGCGTAGGGCAAATACCTTTATATTATAATCATTTAAATACGGGCCGCCCTTACTCATCAGGCCCTACCAAGTTCAAGTCCAATTATCTCGACATCAGTAACGATCCGCTTTATCCGTTTGGTTATGGGTTAAGCTACACTAATTTTACCTATGGTAATATAAAGCTGAGCAAAACCAGGTTAAAAGGCAACGAAACACTTACAGCAACGGTTACTGTAACCAATAGCGGCCATTACGATGGCGAAGAAGTTGTACAGTTGTATATTACCGACCCGGTTGCAAGCATAAGCCGCCCGGTGCAAGAGCTTAAAGGGTTTATAAAAATAAACCTGAAAGCCGGCGAGCAACAGGATGTGAGTTTTAAGATCACTACGCAGCAGCTTAAGTTTTATAACAGCCAGCTTAAATATGATTGGGAACCCGGCGACTTCATTGTGCGGATAGGTACAAACTCGGCTGATACAAAAAGTGCCGGCATTAAATGGGCTAAATAACCTAAGCGTGGCAGTGTACGTTTTTTGTTAAATTATTTTTATATAAAATAGCATCTAATATGCCTTAATAATATTATTAAGGCATATTTTTTTTATACAAAGTGTGTAATTGTCTAAAAAATGGGTTGGTGTAAAATACTCGTATTCACGCACCGATTTTTAATATCATAAATGTAAAAATGACATAAGTTTTCTATGAGGTTTGTTTTATGCACCGTACTTCTTAAAAAAATAAAAAAAGTATTTTAAAATTTAAGAAGGTGAACAGGCTTTCACGGCTTTTATAAAATTTAAAAGAGTTTTTTGGTCTAAAAAAGCCTTTATAACAACATTTTTACATTGCTAAATTGTTACTTTCATGTGGTTTATATTAACAATACGATAATTAATTATTAACACAGCTTAAATATTGTTTAATAAATACTGTAATAAAATAAATAATTAATAATTCTGTAAATGCAACTTGTGTAACCTGTACACTCTATTTATATTAGAGCATTACCAATTATAAACTTTTCTTTTTAAAGAAAGGCGTACTGAACTTAACGGACAAAAAACAATAACAAACCTTTGGTTAGGGGAGTGATGTTGTAAACGGAATAAATTTTTAGACAGGATAGTGTAACTATATGATAAAACTTTTACAATTTTTTCTTTTTGATCTACTCATGTTTATCGGGCGCCGCCCGGCCTTTCAAAGAAGAAATCTTCAAAGTTTCTCTTTAGTTGCTATTTCCAGCAAACAGCCCAACAACCGAATTACGTTCTTAAATCAAATATATTAATCAACTAAATCTCAATCTCATGTTTAAAAGTTTACTCCTTAAAGGAAGAGCACTATGCCTGCTACTATGCTGCATGGTTTCTTCATTGGTAGTTACAGCTCAAACAAAGCACACCGGAAAGGTTACTGGCAGCGACGACAAGTTGCCTGTAGTTGGAGCCACTGTGCAGGTTAAAGGCACTACCATTGGTACACAAACAGACGTTAACGGACAGTTCAGCCTGAACGTTAGTCCGGGTACCGTATTAGTGGTATCTTATCTGGGTTATCAAACCCAGGAAGTTACTGTTGGCGCTTCAGAAACAATTAACGTTGTTCTGCAGGTTGGCAATAACACGTTGAACGAAGTAGTAGTAACCGGCTACACCTCGCAACGTAAAAAAGACATTTCCGGTTCGGTTACAACTGTGAATGTTGCGGCAGCAAAATCAGTGCCTTCTGTAAGTGCTGAAAGTATCCTGCAAGGCCAGGCGGCCGGTGTTAACGTTGTAACACAAGGTACTCCGGGTGGCGGCTCACAAGTTACCATCCGCGGTTTAAGTAACTTTAACAATTCATCGCCGCTGTATGTGGTTGACGGATTGCAAACAGGAAACATCTCAAACCTAAACCCTAACGATATCGAGTCGATCTCGGTATTGAAAGATGCGGGTGCTGCTGCTATCTACGGTGTTAGTGGTGGTAACGGTGTTATCGTAGTTACAACCAAAAAAGGTAAACAAGGTAAAACAACCATCTCTTACGATGCATTTTACGGTACTACCCAGCCCTTAAGCGGTAACGTATTTAATTTGCTTAATGCCGACCAGTTTGAGCAATTGGTTGCTAAGGTTGACCCTGATAACGATTTAATGAAGGGTAACCCTAAAGGTAACAAATTTTACGATTACGGTTATCAGTCGGGCGCTGGTGCTAAAGGTGTATTTAACCAGGAGCAAGCCAGCTCATTTTTGCCGAACTATCACCTGGATAACGATCCTGCAAGGGACTACCTGATCCAGAAGTTTGTTAAAGGTGCAGGTACCGATTGGTTCCACGAAATTTTCAAAAGTGCTCCTATCCAGCAGCACTCGTTAAGCGCAAGTGGTGCAAGCGATAAAAGCAACTACTTTATGTCTTTAGGTTACACCAACCAACAAGGTACGCTTATCAACACTTACTTTAAAAGATACCAGGCCCGTGTTAACACCACCTTTAGTGTAAAAGACCACATCAGGTTGGGCGAAAACTTAAGCTATTATTATAACAGCTCGCCTAACGGCGGCGGTGGTTTAGTTGGTGGTAACCAGGCTGAAGGTAACCCTATCTCTGAAACTTACCGTACACTTCCAATTATCCCTGTACGCGATATCGGGGGTAACTTAGGCGGTACTTATGCAGGCCCCGCCGCTTTAGGTAACGCACTTAACCCTGTTGGTATGCAAGAGCGCCAAAGCACTACCCATACAAACGAATATGGTGTGCAAGGTACTGTATTTGCAGAAGCCGACTTCCTGAAACATTTTACAGCACGTACTGCTTACAGTGCTGATATCTACAACCGTTACTACTATAACATCGGTTACCGCCAGTATGATAGCGGCGAGGCTCATGGTGGTAACAATAGCTACAGCGAAGGTTCATCATACGATAGCAACTTTAACTGGAGCAACACCATCAATTACAAACAAGTATTTGGAAAACATAATATCAGTTTATTAGGTGGTTTTGAGCAAAGGGGCTATACCGGCCGCGAGATAAACGCGCAGGCTAAAAACCTTTTCTCACTTGATCCTTTCTTCGCAAATATCCAAAACGGTCAGGCCGGTCAGACAACTGCTGACAGCCGGTTCAGGGATCTTAACACCATCATGTCATTTTTTGGCCGCTTAGATTATACCTTTAATGACAGGTATATTATCGGCGCAACTATCCGTCGCGATGGTAGCTCTCGTTTTGCAGCCGGTAACAAGTGGAGTACTTTCCCTGCGGTATCTGCGGCATGGCGCGTAACCCAGGAAGACTTTGCTAAAGGTTTAAACTGGTTAAACGACTTAAAGATCCGCGGTAGCTACGGTACATCAGGTTTCAACGGTAACGTAGGTGTAAACAGTGCTTATGCGGCTTTTGGTGGTGGCCCGGGTTCATCATCTTATGCTATCGATGGTTCGTCAAGTTCAGTTATCCCAGGTTACTTAAGAAACTCATTGGGTAACCCTAATGCTGTTTGGGAAACTGATAAAACCTTAAACGTTGGTTTCGATGCATCATTATTTAACCACTTGGATATTAGTGCCGAGTATTACAAAAAAACTATTTCGGACCTGTTGGTAGTTGTACCTGTTCCTGCAACAGTTGGTACACAAGAAGGCGCATGGCCAACTGTTAACAACGGTCAGGTTGTAAATAAAGGTTTAGATCTTAGCGCTACTTACCATGGCTCGGCCGGTGAGTTCACCTACTCAATTGGTGCTAACATCACCACTGTAAGTAACGAAATTACAAAGTTGGGCGCTCCGTTTTTCGCCTCAGATGTTCGTAACGGTAACGTAGTTTACAACCAGGTAGGCGGCCCAATTGGCGCGTTCTACGGTTACAAGGTTGTAGGTTACTGGAATACCCAAGCCGAGATAGATGCGCTTGACGCACAACAAAAACCAGATTTGTTTGGATCTGTGCCGGTTTACCAGGATAAAGCTGCTCCGGGCCGCTTCCGTTATGCTGATGTAAACGGCGATGGTCGTATCACCGATGCTGACCGTACCCAAATTGGTGACCCAACCCCAGATTTCACTTATGGTGTTAACCTGAACCTTGGTTACAAAGGGTTTGACCTTAGCGCTGTATTATATGGTTCACAAGGTGGCGAAATTTATAACAGCGTGAAATATTGGACTAATTTTTACGGTACTCAAACCGGTAACAAAAGTATAGACCTGTTGAAATACGCTTGGGACCCTGCTAAATCTGCAGCAGAAAACGCAAATGCAAAAGCGCCTATAGCTGAAAAAACAACCACTTTCAGTACTTCTGATGCCGTAAACTCGTACTATGTAGAAAATGGCTCATACCTTAAATTAAAATCGGTACAAATTGGTTATAAATTTGCGCCAAGCATTCTTAAGACTGTTGGGGTTGATCAGTTACGTGTTTACGTACAAGGTACTAACCTGTTTACCTCTACCAAATATACAGGTCTTGATCCGGAGCTTCAGGCATATGATGGCCGTAACAGCCAGGGCATAGACAGAGGTAGCTACCCTAACAACGAACGCAGATTTATTTTTGGCGTAAACCTTAGTTTCTAACAATAACTAACATAATATATAAAGAGAATAGTTATGAAAAAAAGTTTTAAATTAAAAGTCCTTATACCGGCAACACTCGTGTTGCTTGGAGGCTCTTACTCTTGTAAGAAGTATCTTGATCAGGCGCCTATCGGCTCGCTGATCCCCGATGTGGTTGCAACACGTACGGGTGTTGATGGTGTTCTTATTGGCGCATATTCAGTTGTTGATGGTGTATTTGACGGTCAGACTGGTAGCCCATGGGAAACCGGTACCGATAACTGGGTATATGGTAGTGTGGTAGCCGGAGAGGCCTTTAAGGGCTCTAACCCTGGTGACCAGCCTGCCGCTGCAAACCTTGAGGCGTTTAGCGCTACAGGTGCTAACGATTACTTAGATCACAAATGGCGTGTATGCTATGCCGGTGTACAACGTGCTAATGATGTAATCAGGTTATTAGCCCAGGTTAAAGATGGTTCTGTTACTCCCGAACAACAAACACAGTATATAGCCGAGGCCCGTTTTCTGCGTGGATTCTTCCACCTGGAAGCTGCTAAACTTTGGAAAAACGTGCCGTATGTGGATGAAACGATCACCTACGCAGCACAAAACTACAATATTCCAAATGATGGCCCTATATGGGATAAAATTGAGGCCGACTTTGCAGCTGCTGCACAAGACCTGCCTGAAACACAGCCGCAAATTGGCCGTGCAAATAAATGGGCTGCTTTAGCATTCGAAGCTAAAACGCTTATGTTTGACCATAAATACGGCGATGCTTTTACTATTTTGAAAAATGTAATTGACAACGGTAAAACAAGTTCAGGCGCGAAATACGCTTTAGGTAAATATGCTAACAACTTTAACCCGTCTACCAAGAACGGCCCTGAGGGTGTATTTGTAGTACAGGCATCTGTACATGATGGTGCCAATGGTTTGAATGGTAACGCTGGTAACGTGTTAAACTTCCCATCTGCAGGCCCTGCAGGATGCTGCGGTTTCTTCCAGCCAACATTTGATTTTGTAAACTCATTTAAAGTTGATGCTAACGGATTGCCGTTAATGGATACTTACCAAAATGATTTCATGAAAAATGATCAGGGTGTGCCTGCCGGTACTGTGTTTATGCCGGGCGATGAGTTAGTTGATGCCAGGTTAGACTGGTCAGTAGGCCGTCGTGGTATCCCATATTTAGACTGGGGAATTTGCCCGGGTGCTGCCTGGGCCCGTGACCAGCCAAACGGTGGTCCGTACCTGCCAATTAAAAACGTATACTACAAAGCCGCGCAATCAACTACTTCAGATTCATACGGTGGCTGGGCTGCAAACCAGTCAACTTCAAACAGCTATAATGCTATCCGTTTTGCTGATGTTATTTTATGGGCAGCTGAGTGTGCAGTTGAAGCAAACCAACTTTCGGTTGCTGAAGGTTACGTTAACCAGGTAAGGGCCCGTGCTGCTGACCAAAGCGGTTGGGTTAAAGGTAAGCTAACCGGCTATACCGGCGGTGATGTTGAAAAGCCTGAAGTTGATAACAGCCAGTTTGCTGCAAATTACAAAGTAGGGTTATACACCGGCCAGTTTACTACAAATGGCCAGGCATATGCCCGTAAAGCGGTTTACTTTGAGCGCAAGCTTGAGTTAGGTATGGAAGGCCATCGTTTCTTCGACTTATCGCGTTGGGATGCCGTAAATGGCGGCCCTGCAGGTTCGATCATGTCAACAGAGATTGAAAAATTCCTGAAAAATACCCGTGATTTTGGCGATAAATTTGCCTCAGCGGTAATGAAAGTTGCTAAATTCACATCTAACAAGAATGAGCTTTACCCGATACCTCAATTCCAAATTGATATTTCTAAAGGCACATTGAAACAAAATCCTGGCTATTAATAAGTTAGTAGCTTTTGGAAGAGGGGAAGGTAATCTTATCTTCCCCTCTTTTTTTATTAATAAATTTCTTAATATCGTTGAATGAAACCCCTTAAATACCTGCTGTTGATCGTTCTGCCGCTTTTTATATTCTCATGTAAAAAGGCCACCATGTTCGAAAAAATATCCTCTTCGCACTCGGGGATAAAATTCAATAACGAAATAGTAGAAAACGACACCATTAACCCGCTTGATAAGCTTAATATTTATAATGGTGGTGGGGTTGGCATAGGCGATTTTAACAACGATGGATTGCAGGATATTTATTTTGTTGGTAATGCCGTATCAAACCGGCTTTATATAAATAAAGGCGATTTTAAATTTGATGATGTAACCGAAAAAGCCGGTGTTGGCGGCAAGGGCGGTTGGGGCCGTGGCGTAGCTGTAGTTGATATTAATAATGACGGATTAAAGGATATCTACGTTTGCAACACTTTGCTTAACGATTCGGTTAAGCGGTTAAACCTGCTTTACATAAACCAGGGTGTTGATAAAAATGGCGTACCGGTTTTTAAAGAATCGTCAAAAGAATACGGCCTTGATATAAATATACACTCTACCATGGCATCGTTTTTTGATTACGATAACGATGGCGACCTGGATATGTACCTTACCGTTAACGAGGCACAATCAACCGATAATACAAGTTCCTTCAGGCCGATTCTGAAGGATGGATCAAGCCGCAGTACAGGCAGGCTTTATCGCAACGATTACGACCCCAAATTAAAGCACGGTGTTTATACAAATGTATCAAAACAGGCCGGCATACTCATAGAGGGTTACGGCCACGCCGCCAGTATTGTAGATATAAATCGCGACGGCTGGAAAGACATTTACGTCACTAACGATTTTTTACCAAGCAATATCCTGTATATCAATAATCACGACGGTACGTTTACAGATCGTACCCAGGAATATTTTAAACATACCGCAACCAGCGCAATGGGTCAGGATATACAGGATATTAATAACGATGGCCTGGCGGACGTTTTCGAACTGGATATGGACCCCGAAGATAACTACCGCAAAAAGATGTTTATGCCCGGTACCGCATATCAGTTATATCAAAATTTCGACACTTACGGATATCAATACCAATATAATCATAATACCTTGCAGCTAAACCAGGGCCCGCGTTTGGGTCAGAACGATTCGATTGGCGCCCCGGCATTTAGCGAAGTTGCCTTTTTAAGCGGGGTAGCCCAAACCGACTGGAGCTGGGGGCCTATGATAACCGATTTTGATAACGATGGCTTCAGGGATATTGTAGTAACCAACGGTTACCCGCGCGATGTTACAGACCATGATTTTATTGTTTTCAGGAACGAATCTTATATTATAGCAAGCAAAAAACAGATACTGCAGCAAATACCTATCGTTAAAATATCAAACTATGCCTTCAGAAATAACGGCAGGCTGCAATTTGAAGATGTCACTAAAAACTGGGGGATAGATATCCCTTCATTTTCTAATGGTGCCGCCTATGCGGATCTGGACAACGATGGCGCCATGGATATGATCATTAATAATATTGATGATGAAGCTTTTATTTATAAAAACACCTCCCGCGAAAAGGATAAAAACGATAATCATTATCTGCAGATACAGTTTAAGGGCAATCCCCAAAACAAGGATGGGATAGGCGCCTGGGCCGACATCTATTACGACCACGGTAAACATCAGGTGTATGAGAATACCCCCTTCCGCGGTTATTTGTCAACTATTCAGGATATCGCGCATTTCGGGTTGGGGAAGGTCGCTAATATCGATTCTGTTGTCATAAAATGGACAAACGGTAAACAGCAAACCCTGACAAACGTAAAAACTGACCAGTTGCTTAAAGTTGACATCAACAATGCTAAAACGCCGTATAATTTCAACTTTTTACCCGTTAACAGCCAGTCGCTGTTTGCCGAGGTAACCAAGTCGGTAGGTATAAACTATAAACACAACGATGTCGATTTTTCGGATTTTAATGTACAAAAGCTATTGCCGCATAAATTATCGGAGTATGCGCCGGCAGTTGCCGTAGGCGATGTAGACGGCAACGGGTTTGATGATATGGTTGTGGGCGGTACTTCAAAGTACCCGGCCCAGCTTTTTTTACAGCAGGCAAGTGGTAAATTTATTCAGCGTAACCTGTTAACAACCACACAGCAGCCCGCAGATAAGTATAAGGATGAAGGATTGTTATTATTTGATGCCGACGGCGACGGCGACCTTGACCTGTATGTGGCGAGCGGCGGATACGAAGCCGAACCAAACTCAAAGCAATATCAGGACAGGGTATATGCAAACGATGGTAAGGGCAACTTTGCATTGCAGGCCGATGCCTTACCCGCCAATTTTACAAGTAAATTATGCGTAAAAGCAGTTGATTATAATAAAGACGGAACGCTTGACCTGTTTGTATCGGGCAGGGTAGACCCATGGAACTATCCTAAGCCCGTGTCCAGTTTTATCTTACGTAATGAAAGCAAAAAAGGTCATATTAAATTTTCAGATGTAACATCAACGGTTGCTAAAGGGTTAAAAAATTTAGGCCTGGTATGCGATGCATCCTTCACAGATTATGATAACGATGGCTGGCCCGACCTGGTTATAACAGGCGAATGGATGCCGGTTACCTTTATGAAAAACGACCACGGCATATTTAAAAACGAAACCCCTAACACTGGTATTGCAAATAAATTTGGCTGGTGGAATACGATAACCGGCGGCGATTTTGACCATGACGGAGATATCGATTATATAGTTGGTAACACCGGTTTGAATACATTTTACAAGGGGACCGATGAATATCCGGCATACATTACCGCCAAAGATTTTGATAACAACGATAGCTATGACGCCATACCCTCGCTGTTCCTGAAAGACAAGCAAGGGGTGATGAAAGAATTTCCGGCGCATACCCGCGATGATATCGTGAAGCAGATCATTAGCATGAGGGTGAAATTTCAAAATTATAAATCGTACGCTGTAGCTACGATGGATAGCGTAATTACCCCCGACATGCGTAAAGGCGCTGTAAGGTTAAAAGCAAATGAACTGCGGTCGTGCTATATGCGTAATGACGGGCATGGTAAGTTTACCATGATACCATTGCCGATCGAAGCGCAAATGTCGCAGCTTGCAGGGATAATTGTTGATGATTTTGATGGTGACGGCAACCTTGATGTAGTCCTTAACGGTAACGATTATGGTACCGAGGTTAGCACCGGCCGGTATGATGCCTTTAACGGTTTATTATTAAAAGGTGATGGTAAAGGTGGGTTTAAGCCTTTAAGCATTATGCAAAGCGGTATTTACATACCCGGCGATGGTAAAGCGCTGGTAAAATTACGAAGCGCGAAGGGTAATTACTTATTGGCTGCCACACAGTATAAGGACGCTTTAAAAGTTTTTGAATTAAAAAAGCCGGTAACTACGGTTAGTTTGCAGCCATTGGATATGTTTGCTATTATTAAATACAAAAACGGCAAAACTGCTAAGCAGGAATTCTATAACGGCGGATCGTTTCTGTCGCAATCTGGCCGTTTCTTTAACATAGATTCATCAATGGCGTCTGTTAGCATAACAGATAACGCCGGCCATACCCGAAATATACCTTTAAAATAATATATATAGCCGATGACCATGAGATACTTTAAAGTTTTTATTGCAGCCATATTTTGCCTGTTGGCAGTAAGCTGCAGGCAAAAACCAAAGATAGCCCGCATAAGTGATGCCGAGGTTTTGCACCAAAACGTTGACGAGTTAACACAGGTTATAATCTACGATGTGTTTAGTCCGCCGGTGGCCAGCCGTATATATGGTTATACTACGCTTGCCGCGTACGAGGCAATGCGTTTTGAAGATCCAAAATATGCTTCCATTGCTGCCCAGCTCAAAGGCTTTAAAAATTTACCGCAGCCACAAAAAGGCGTAAAGTATAATTATGCGCTGGCCGCAACAAAAGCCTTTTTTACCGTTGCGCATAAGGTTACCTTTTCGGTAGATACCTTAAAGCGGTATGAGAATAAAGTTTTTGCCATGTACCAGGATAACCTGGACGACTCGGTTTATGCCCGTTCTGTTGCCTTTGGCGAAAAGGTTGGCGCCGCTATACTGGCACGATCTAAATTTGACAATTATGCCAAAACAAGGGGCAAACCCAGGTTCTTGGGTAGCAGCGATAATGGTAAGTGGCGCCCAACCGCGCCCGATTACCTGGACGGGGTAGAATTTTGCTGGGGCACAATGGAAACCTTTGTTGTAAAATCATCAACAGATTTTGCCTTGCCGCCGCCACCACCATTTAGCGAAGACAAAAACAGCGAATACTATAAGCAAAACGTAGAGGTTTACGAGCAAAGCAAAAAGCTTACGCCCGAACAGATAACCATAGCCAGGTTTTGGGATGATAACCCTTTTGTAATACAGCATAATGGGCACATGATGTTTGTGAACAAGAAGATTACGCCGGGCGGCCATTGGATAGGTATCACGGCTATCGCCTGTAAAAAAACCAAGGCTAATGCCGTTAAAACCGCGCAGGCCTACGCTTTAACCTCAATTGCCTTATACGATGCCTTTATATGCGGCTGGCAGGTTAAATACACTACAGAATACATACGGCCTGTTACCGTTATAAACGATAAAATGGACCCTAAATGGCTGCCGCTTCTGCAAACACCGCCGTTCCCCGAGTACCCAAGCGGTCATAGCGATATAAGCGGAGCAGCCGCGGTAGTGCTAACCCATTTATTTGGAGATAACTTCGAATATGACGATACCAGCGACCTGCGCTACATTGGCATGCAGCGTCATTTCAAATCTTTTTTAAAAGCATCAGACGAGACCTCTATCAGCAGGTTTTATGGCGGCATACACTATAAGAACAGCGTTGACCAGGGCGCTATACAGGGCCGTAAAATAGGCGAATTCATTTGGAATACGTTAAAGCTACAGAACTAAGCGAATACTAATTATGAAATTAAAGCATACCTTTTTATTTACTTCTGTTATATTTTCGGGGGTTGCGTTATTATCATTAAGTACCGTGCTGGACGGTTGCAAAAGCAAAACAGACAGCCCTTACAAGCTTACCGGTGATACTATAGCCGATGGTAAGTACCTGGTAGAAAAACATTGCACAAAATGCCACGCGCTGGTTCCTGCTAATACCCTTACAAAGGATGTGTGGCGGATGCACGTACTCCCCGGGATGGCCAAATACTTAGGTATATCTACCTATGGCCCCGATTTTTTTAAGGATCCCAAGGATACCGGCGGGATATCAATAGTAAACTGGCAGGCCATTGTTGATTATTATAAGAAACTGGCCCCTGATACCCTGCTACCGGCTAAACGGCCAGTTGCCTTTGTTAACGATTGGGCCGGCTTCACCCTGAAAAAGCCCGCGAGGGCCAATAATATATGCTTTACCACTATGGTAGCCGCCAGCCCGGCAACCGGTAAAATTTATACCAGCGACGTTATGTCAGCACAGTTAACAGAGTGGGATGGACAGTTTACATCCACAAAAGTTGCCGATATGCCGTCGCCCGCCGTTGATGCCAGTTTTGTTAAGGATGAACGTGGTATTGATAAAGCCATAATTTCGTGCATTGGGCGCATGGACCTTGTTGATTTCCCTAACGGGAGAGTGTTTAATGTAAACTTATCAGGTGGTAAACAAGCGCCCGAACAAATTGCGTTAGACCTGCCGCGCCCTGTACAAACCGTTAGCGCCGATTTTGACAAGGACGGTAAAATGGAAACGGTGATATGCGGCCAGGGAAATCTTAAAGGAGGTGTTTTTCTGCTTAAACAAGGGGCGGATAAAGCTTACAAACAATTCACCATATCTGAACGGCCAGGCGCGGTGCAGGCAGTGGCTCAGGACTTCAATAACGACGGCTACCCGGATATAATGGTGCTGTTTGGCAGCGGCGACGAAGGGTTGACCTTGTTTTTAAACGATAAAAAGGGGGGCTTTACCGACAGGGAACTGCTGCGTTTCCCGCCGGTGTACGGTTCAACCAGCTTTCAGTTGGCTGATATCGACCACGATGGGAACCTTGACCTTTTATATACCTGTGGTTATAATTTCCGCGATTCCAGGATCCTGAAACCATACCATGGCCTGTATATTTACAAGAACACCGGCGATCTTAACTTTAAGCAAACCTGGTTTTACCCTATCAATGGCGCTACAAAAGCCATAGCTGCTGATTTTGATAAAGACGGCGATCTGGATATTGCCACCATCGCTTTCTTTGCCGATATGAAGAATAACCCTGCCGAAGAATTTATATATTTTGAGCAGGAGAGGCCTATGCAGTTTAAACCACATGCTGTGCCGGTGAGCAAGTACGGCCGCTGGATGACAATGGATGTAAGCGACCTTAACAAAGACGGCAAGCCCGATATTATATTGGGCAATTACGCCAGCGGGTTTTTATTCCAGCCGAATTTCTCGCCCTCATGGGACGAGCGCCAGCCGTTTATTGTGTTGGAGAATCATATAAAAGAGTAGGTACAACGTTTTTATGCCGTGTTGCTGAATTGGGTGGTAAACCTAACGCTACTATTTCTTCTTTAAATAATTGGTAACCCTGGTTATTTCATCAGGATAAACCGCAATGTGGTGGGTATGTATCAGTACCGATTCGTTTTCGTTTACAATAGCTTTGGTGCCAAGGGCGGGCATGTGGCAGGCGATACACTTTGCCTGCAAAATGGTCGCGTCTATTTTGCCTGTCATTTTACAAACATTGTGGCTTTCGGCCTTATGGCAGGTTTGGCAGCGCTGAGCAAAAAGCAGGGCGTTACCGCGCTCGTTTTTATGGGTGTTATGGCAGGTATTGCAATCCATTTTGCTGCTGATGTAGCACTTGCTGGTTTTCAGCATATCCAGCTGGTCGCCGTGTACATCAAGGTGTGCCAGGTCTGTTGGCCCGGCAGACTGAGCATGTTTCTTAAAATCGGTAAGTTTATCGCCCGGCTTAAAGTCAAATATCGATCTCGGGTTTTCGGTTTTGGTGCCCGAGTGGCAGGTGCCGCAAAGGTCAACCCTTTGCTCGCGGGTCAAGGCGCTTATATTAGTAATATATTTTGCGGTTTTAATATCAGGGTTCGCCTTCTGGAAATCCACGTGTTGCCTTGCCCCGCCGTGGCATCGTTCGCAATCGATGCTTAAGATTACGGAGTTTTTTTGAAAGCCAATGGTTTCGCCCCCAAAGCTTGGTACACGGCCCGGTTCGGTTTTGGCGTACGAAGCATGGCACTCCATGCAACGAATATTTATCATCCTGTCGAAACTCGCCATAACGGTATCATAGCCAGGGCTCATTATCCAGTGATTTTTGGTATTGTCAAATGAAACAGGAAGCTGAAATAATTCGTTATCGTTCCAATATAAATAACTTTCGCCTTTAACGCCGCCCATGGCAATATCCATACGTGCAGCTTCAGTTTTTTTACCGTTTACGTAATAGCTTTGATAAAGCCCGCTATCCGTTTTAGTCATTAACACCTCAGAGTGACCGTTGTAAGGAAAAACATTCTCACCGTCTGCAAAGCTACCGCTTACGGTTTTGACAGATGCGGGCGAAGATGCGATGTAATGCGCCATATGCAGGTAGCTTTTGCTGATATCCGCGTGGCAGCTTATACAGGTTTCAGGCCCGGCATAGGCTTGGCCGCGAGGATCGTGCGCTTCACTTTTGCTGAAACACTGCGATAAAATAACTGCCATCGGAAACAGGAAAACAAGCAGCAACAGGAATTTCCTTTTTAGCATTAGCGGTAGATGTGCGTTGATGCGCTAATGTTAACCAATAATCAGAAAATTACTGTTGCTTTTAGATAACCTTTTTGTTACAAAGGAAATATTTATTTAATAGTTGAATAATCCAGGTGAACTGGTAAACCTGTCACTAAGTGATCAGACTGACCCATAAGTAATGTACGAAACCGTACGTAGAACTGTCCGTTATCGTACACCTGTCAGTCAAAAGGTGCCTGGAAATGGATAGGGAGGCGCTTTTTCGACTGGCATCTGCTTTGCCCGATCGCGATGGAACATTCATAAACTATTAAAACTCACCGGTATGTTTAAAAATCTATTTAAAACAGCATGGCGCAATGTGTTGCGTAACAAATCGTATACGTTTATAAATATCGTTGGTCTTGGCTCGGGCATATCTGTTTGCCTGGTCATTTTTGTACTGATACAGTTCCATGTAAGCTTTGATAATTTTCATACCAAAAAGGATAGGATATACCGGATGTTGACGGAGTATCACCATGCCGATTCGAAAGACATTTTTTACGGAGCAGGAATAGCGCGCGGCATACCGCAAACCCTGAAAACAGATATACCCGAACTTGAAGCTTACGCTCCTATATTTCACGGTTATAACGAGCAGATACAGGTATTAAATGCTGCCGGGCAAATTGAAAAGAAGTTTAAAGAGGACGGGGTGTTTGCCACTACGCCATCCTTTTTTAAGATATTCGATTTTCCGCTGCTGTTGGGCGATGCTAATACAGCACTAAGCAACCCAAATTCGGTATTATTAACAAAAGAAACCGCCGAAAGATACTTTGGCGACTGGCGGCAGGCAATGGGTAAAACCATACGCTGGGCTAATAAGGAAGTTTTGAAAGTAACAGGTATTATGGCGCCTATTCCCAGGAATACCGATTTTCAGTTTAAGGTGCTGTTTTCGTTAGGCACCGGCCGCACCGCCGGTATGCTTACATCAAACGATTATGACAGCACCGGCGGATTTTATGGCTGCTATGTATTGGCCCCCGCCGGCATGACAGGCGCCCAGCTAACCGGCAAGCTGCAAGCGCTGATGAAAAAATACCGCTCGCCCGAAAATAAAGACAGCGAAGTGGCCCAGCCATTAAGTGAAGTGCACTTTGATAGTAAGGTTGATAATTACTCCAATATTGCTATCACTCGGCAAATGATAAATATGCTCTGGATGATAGGGGCGTTCATACTGATAATTGCCTGTGTAAACTTTGTTAACCTGGCTACCGCCCAGGCGGTAAACCGGGCCAAAGAGGTAGGTATACGCAAGGTGCTTGGTGGTAACCGCAGCCAGCTGCAAACCCAGTTTTTAACCGAAACTTTTGTTATCGTGCTTATATCGCTTGCACTAAGCGCGGGTATAAGCGTGCTTGCCATACCAATGATTGGTAAAATAATGGAGCTGCCATTACAGGCTGATATGTTATTACAGGTAAAAGTGGCGGCGTTTACCCTGGTGCTTGTTGTAGTGGTAACCTTAATAGCCGGTTTTTATCCATCTATGGTATTATCGGGCTTTAACCCCATAAATGCTTTAAAAAGCAAGCTGGCATTTAAAACGCCTAAAGGCATATCCTTAAGGCACGCGCTTGTTGTGTTCCAGTTCGTAATAGCGCAGGGGCTTATCATTTGTACCATCATCATTGTGAAGCAAATGAACTATTTTACACATGAAAGCATGGGTTTTGAAAAGGATGCGATTGTAAACGTTCATTTTCCGTCAGATAGCGCATCCATCACCAAACTCGATTATCTAACAAATAAACTTAGGGGCATCAACGGTGTACAGCAGGTGAGCCTAAGCTCGGACCTGCCGGCAGGCGAGGATGATAACTGGACGATGTTTACTTATGACAACGCCATTAAACAGGTTGATTTTTACTCTATTATTCAAATGGCCGACGAGCAATACGTGCCAACATATAAGTTAAAGCTTGTGGCAGGGCGAAACGTTGCGGCTTCGGATACCGTAAGGGAGTTTTTAGTGAACGAGGCGGTTATTCAAAAGCTGGGCCTTAAAAAACCCGAAGACGCCCTAAACAAGCAAATAGCCTTAGGCACATTTGCAAAAGGGAAGATAGTAGGGGTTTTGAAGAACTTTCATAACCGGTCGTTTAAGGACGAGTACGCGCCTATGCTGATCACCACCTTAAAAAATCGATACGGGGTTAGCAATATCAAGCTATCATCGGCCAATATGAGCGCTTCTATAAAGGGCATTGAAAAGTTGTGGAATGAAGTTTACCCCGATTACGCCTTTGAATATAAATTTATGGACGAACGCATAGCGGCATATTACAAACAGGAGAGCCAGCTGTCAAAAATATATCAAAGCTTTGCCGCCATTGCTATTTTGCTAAGCTGCCTTGGGCTATACGGGCTGGCATCGTTTATGGCTGTTCAGCGTATAAAGGAAGTGGGTATACGCAAGGTTTTAGGATCATCAATATCGGCTATAGTATACCTGTTCTCTAAAGAGTTTGTTGTGTTAATTGGGATAGGCTTTGCCGTAGCCGCGCCAATAACCTGGTATTTAATGAATAAATGGCTGCAGGATTATACATATCGCATTAATATTCATTGGGGGATATTTGTATTGGCAGGGATAATAGCTGTAGGTATAGCTTTAGCTACCGTTAGTTACCAACTAATAAAAGCCGCGCTGGTTAACCCGGTTAAAAGTTTGAGAAGCGAATAATATAAAAAATTATTTTACTGACTATCAGAATTTTATAAATTTAAATAGTACTATGTATTGCATAATACCATGTAATGTGTATTTTTGATTCATTAATTCAAACAAATAGGAGAACGATGAACAAAAGAATACAAATTATTGCACTGGTATTGGTAATGCTTAGTGCTATTACAGCCTGCCTGCCTGGCAAATCAACAACCATAGTTAACAAAACCGATAACCTTACACAAAAGATAAAATACTCGGGTAAGATCGTTTTTACGTTAGACAAGACCGCCATTGAACATATCTCGGATGGCGGATACCTGGAATTTGAGGAAAACGGTGAGGGCTTTACAGCCAGCAGCGATAGCCATGGCAAGGTGGCTTACGAGTTTAACAACGATGGTAAAGTAAACGAGCTGAACGAAGGTCAAAAGCAATTTTTAGCCCACGCGGTAAACATTATTGTTAAAGAACAGCAAAAACTAAAACCAGGAAATAACCAATAGTTATTGCTTACCAATGATCTGCTGCGTGTGCCTTAATTGTTTTGTGCTGCCCTGCCACCCCTGGTGGCCGGGTATAACATAATGCGCCTCAGCGAATTTGCGGCCAACATTATCGATAGTTAGGGGCCATTGCTCAAGGTTGGCATCGCCGGTAAAGCCTTTTGTAGTGGCCTCTAAACTTTTAACCAGGCAGCCACCAAACAGGATCTTATCCTTCGGGAACCATACTACAATATTATCCCGCGTATGCCCCTCGCCCGGGAACCAGGTTTGCAGGGTTAGGCCATCAATGGTAAAGGTGGTATCGCGGGTAAAGGTGTACTGCGGCAGTTCGTTGTTTTCTTTTTTAGCAAGCGCGTAAGTTTGTTTGCTGGTGTAGGTTTTAGTACCCTGCTTTTTCAGTACATCAAAACCGCCTACACAATCGTCATGGAAATGAGTGGCAATGCATACAACTATCTTTTTGTTAAAACGCCGTTTAACGCTATCTACTAGCTGCTGCGTTTGTTCATCACCCCAAGGGGTATTGATCAGGATTATACCCTTATCGGTAACCGCGAATAAACAATTGGCCGGGAAGGGCTTGTCACCATCAGGGTAGCCGTATGATACGCACACATAAAAGTTTTTAATGAGATGCGAAATGCTGATCTTTTTAACAGGATGTTGCTGGCTAAACGCCATAACAGCGATCAACAAAAAAAGGGTTGTGAAAAAGTATTTCATATAATTTTCAAGGGCATTAAATGCTGCAAAGGTATTATGCCGGTGTTTATATCGTTATAAATAATTTATTAACATTATTTGGATTAATTATAAATAGTGCGTTCTTTTGTAACGACGAATGGTTACAACTCTATCAGATTTACAAATTAATACATGGGCAGATGTGTTCAGCACAAATGCAGGCGCTGTTTATCAGTGCGATGCCGAACGTTGCTGGTATATCGACTTTGCCGGAAAAGTTGCCCGCTTTGATTACCGTTGTTTACTAAAACTAAAGAAAGCGGTTTACAATGTAGATATAGAAGCTAAGTTGTTAGAAACCACGAAAGACCCCGACGTTGAGATCATCTTTATCTGCGCCTGCGATCACTGTTACATACTTTCCCTGTTACAGATCATCGCTTTAAAAGAGCTGCTTGAAGGCACCTTTGTAATGCTGCAGCTCAACAGCATATTGCAAGATCGCCTGTATCGTGTTGTTGGTTAGTAATTTAGACTGAATTCATATTGCCTTTATTTTCGTTTCCTGCTGATCTATAGGTGTAATATTGTATTAACTAATGAAGTCGGCACGTTTGTTGCCTTGTTTAGTTAGTTCTAAATACTATCAACATGAAAGATCTTATCCGCGTACGAAGCCTTATTTCTGCAGATGTAGAAATGCTTTTAAACCAGCAAGTTAAAAAGGAAGCTTATTCATCGGCTGTTTACCTGTCAATGGCATCGTGGTGTAACCGCAATGGGTTCGACTACTCGTCTGAATATTTTTTTAAACAGGCCGAAGAAGAACGACAGCATCAGCTTAAATTTTACAAATACATACTGGATATGGGCGGTAATGCTATATCTCCCGAGATAACCGGCATCAAGCAAGAATATAATTCGTTCCGCGAGGTGTTTGAAGAAGCCCTTGACCAGGAGATCAGCGTTACGCAATCTATAAAAAACATTTACGCCCGTTGCTTAAAAGAGCAGGATTTTGTAACAAACGAGTTTTTGAACTGGTTTCTGAAAGAGCAGCGCGAAGAAGAGTATAAAGCCCGCCGTGCTTTAGAGTTGTTTGATGTTATTGGCGAAGAAGGCACCGGCAGGTGGCAGATTGATAAACACGTGGGCGACATAAAGTACGATAGCGAGGCCTAATCTTTAGCTAATAAAAGCTTTAAAACATCCTTCTCCGAATATTCTTTTAACCAGATATTGCCGGGAGACATCGTACAGACCGGTGCGTAATCACACCGGTCTGTACATTCTATACGTATCACTTCAATATCCTGGTCACTGTGTTTGGCAAACTTACGGGCCGTTTTATACATATCCTTGCCGCCCCGTTTACCGCACTTACTGCCTGTACACACAAACAGCACTTTATCCGGTACAGTGAATTTTCCCATCGCCAAACATCTTTTTATTAGTAAATACAAATATCAGGTTTATTTTTGATACAAGTTATTATAACACAAGCATGAACCAATTAATCTAAGAACTGATGAGATCGATCGAAGTTATTTCTATCCCGGTAACCGACCAGCAGGCCGCTAAAGAATTCTACCTCAAATTTGGGTTCAACTTAATGATCGAGGCGCCCTTTCAGGGCGGTGCAAACTGGATCCAGCTGGGCCTGCCCGGTGGCGGCACATCCATTACGCTGGTAAACTGGTTCCCCGATTTAAAGCCCGGCAGTATACAAGGCTTTGTGATCAAATGCGACGACCTGGATGGAACCATCAACGAACTTGCCGCCAAAGGAATTAAAGTGGGTAACGCCGACAAAACACCATGGGGACGTTTTGCTACCGTAAAAGACCCTGATGGTAATGCCTGGAGCTTGCATGGGGAGTAAATAGTGCATGTAGAGACGCGATACTTCGCGTCTTAACTTCGCGTCTTTTTGCGTAATGTATTATCTTCGCCCCATGCTCAAAAAGTCCTTATTCCTTTGTCTTTTCGTTCTTACGCTTACCATTGGTTGTAATAAAAACGAAACCCTGTACAAAGTAATAGGGGTAAAGGATGGCGATACCATGGTACTGCTTTCCCCTGATAACCAAAGCATCACCGTACGCCTCGCCGAGATAGACGCCCCGGAAAAAAGCCAGGCATTTGGGCAGGCCGCCAAGCAATTTACATCAAACCTGTGCTTTGGTAAAATGGTAAAACTTATTGGTAACCAACACGACCGCTACGGCCGCACAGTAGGGAAGGTAGAACTGGAAAACGGCACTAATGTAAACTACGAGATAGTTAAACAGGGCTATGCCTGGCAATACCGGGCGTATTCAAAAAATATGGAGCTGGCAAGCCTGGAAGAACACGCCCGCGAAGCACGCCTGGGCCTATGGCAGGATGCAAACCCAACCCCGCCCTGGATTTTCAGAAAGGAAGGCAAATCCCGGCGTGTTGAGCAGAAAACGATCAAATCCAAAAAGCACCATAAAAAACGCAAACCGCGTAAGCACCGCGATACGGTAGCTTTTTAAATCGGCATACATTAACTATCTTGCCTTAAATACCCGGAATGCATATATGAAAGTATTTAAGGCTGTCTTTTCCTTAGTGATCACACTGGCGCTTATTTGGGCGCTGCAGACCAAATTTGGCGATATACCGCCCCTCGGCGCGTTCCTTAACCCATCAACCGGGTTCTGGCAGAATGCCGAAAGCAAAAACATCATCCCAACCCAAAATTTAAAGCTTAAAGGCTTGCAGGGCAAGGTTACCGTAAAGTTTGACGAAGACATGGTGCCGCATATTTTTGCGGAGAACGATCATGATCTTTACTACGTGCAAGGTTATCTGACTGCAAAGGCCCGCCTATGGCAAATGGATATCCAAACTCGTAGCGCGGCGGGCAGACTATCAGAAGTGGTGGGCCCCAAAGCCCTTGAACTGGACCGTTACCACCGCCGCATGGGCATGACCTACGGTGCCGAACACACCCTGCAGGGCATCATGAAAGATCCGGTAATGAGCAAGGTAATAACGGCTTACAGCGATGGCGTTAACGCTTATATCAAAAGCCTTACGCCGGCCGGATACCCCATAGAGTTTAAACTGCTAAATTATGCACCCGAGGAGTGGAAGCCCATAAACTCCGCCTACTTGTTAAAGCTGATGTCAGAGACGCTGGCGGGCGGTTCAGACGAACTTGCGATGACCAACGTACTAAATAAGTTTGGCGCTAAAATAACCAACGACCTGTTCCCGGATTACCCCATGCGCGAAGATCCTGTTATCCCGGCAGGTACAAAATGGGATTTTAAGCCCCTGCCCGTACCTGAGCCGCCTGCAGCCTTTAAGGCGCAAATGCTGGCAGGTATGAAAAATATGGATAGGATAGAAGGCATAGGCAGCAACAACTGGGCGGTAAGCGGCGCTAAAACCGCTTCTGGCTACCCCATTTTAGCCAACGATCCGCATCTTAACCTCACCCTGCCATCCATCTGGTATCAGATGCAAATGACGGCGCCGGGTGTAAACGTTTATGGTGTTACTTTGCCCGGGGCTCCGTGCGTAGTAATTGGTTACAACCAAAAGGTAAGCTGGGGCGTGACCAATGTTGATGCCGATATACTGGATTGGTACCAGGTGAAATTTAAGGACGCCAGCCGCACCCAATACTGGTATAATAATAAATGGAACAATGTAACCCGTAAGGTTGAGGTAATAAACATCCGGGGCGAAAAACCGCTGGTGGATACCGTTTTGTATACCCACCACGGCCCTGTAGTTTACGATAATGCCGTCATGGCCAAAAAGGGCCGTGGTAACATACCGGTAGGGAATTCCCTGCGCTGGATAGCACACGACGAAAGCGACGAGTTTAAAACCTTTTACCTGCTTAACCGGGCAAAAAACTACGACGACTATCGTGAAGCCCTGAAATATTTTACCGCCCCCGCTCAGAACTTTATTTTTGCATCCGCGGATAACGATATAGCTATTACGCCGAACGGTAAGCTGCCGTTGAAATATCGGGATCAGGGTAAATTTATTATGGATGGCAGCGACCCCGCCAACGACTGGCATGGCTGGATACCTTACGAACAAAACCCAACCGTTAAAAACCCACCGCGCGGCTTTGTGAGCTCGGCTAATCAATCATCAACCGATAAAAGCTATCCGTATTATATTAACTGGCGGTTTGAGAGTTACGAACGCGGTAAACGCATTAACGACCGCCTTGCTGCCATGAGCAAAGCAACCGTGGATAGCATGCGTATCTTGCAAATGGACGATTACAGCATCCGCGCGCAGGATATTTTACCAACCATGCTCAAATACCTTGATGCCAGCAAACTTGACAACACGCAGCTTGCGGCTTTAGACAGCGTAAAAAAATGGGACAAACACTTTAGTGCGACCTCGGTCGGCGCAAGTATTGTAAACACGTGGTTTGCCAAATTCTACCAGTTTACCTGGAACGATGATTTTGGGGATAAAAAGACAATTATGCAGTTTCCGGGGGTAGACCGTACTGAAACACTGCTCATAAACGAGCCCAATTCGGCTTGGTTTGATAATAAGCGTACGCCTGTTAAAGAAACCGCGGCAGACGTACTTAGCAGCTCTTTTAACGCGGCTGTTAACGAACTGGTAAAAAAACATGGCCCCTCCATTGGTAAGGCCTGGCAATGGGGCAATGTAAAACCGTTTGAGGTAACCCACCTTGGCCATGTACCGGGCCTTGGCTCCGGTAATTTTGCATCAGGCGGAAACAGTTCGGTAGTGAACGCGCTGGTAGACGGGCACGGCCCTTCGTGGCGCATGGTGGTACAGCTTGGTCCGCAGGTTAAGGGCTATGGTATAATACCTGGCGGGCAGTCGGGCAACCCCGGCAGTTTCTTTTACGACGACATGCTAAAGACGTGGCAGGACGGCAGACTAAAAGAACTGCTATACCTGCGGTCGGCTACCGAAACATCCTCACGGATAAAACAAACATTAACCTTAAGCAAATAAACTATGCTGTTCCCTGTAATACTGTTATTGGCATTTATAAGCGGTTACCTTTTCCCCTGGTGGGTAGGTTGTATACTGGCTTTTGGCGCTGCGCTTATTTTTGGTAAAAGATCAAGCTGGGCATTCTGGTGTGGATTTGCCGGCGTATCGTTAGCATGGATTGCGCTTGCCTTGCTAAAAAGTTTCCCTAACGATCATATACTGGCTACCCGTGTGGCGCACGTTTTTCATTTACCAAACTGGTTGTTGCTGCTGGCCGTTATGGCCCTTATTGGCGGCCTGGCCGGAGGGATGTCGGCATTATCCGGGTTTTTGATGAAGCGGGTGTTTGAGAAGGAAAAGGCATAGACATAGGTTATCGTCTTTTTGATCTTGCACAACCCCTCGCAGTCGCTCGGCTCCAGCCGAGTGTCAGTTATTAAGCGGCGTCCCGCCGCTGTATGGGAGCAGGCCAGGGCCTTATAATATTGATCACCCGGCAAGAGCCGGGCGATTGCGGTTAGGAAAATTTTCAGCTGTTCGTATATGTAGTTTTCTTATAACGCGTTCAGCGTTGCCTTCAGCCGCGTAACCGCTTCAGATTTATCGGTCGCCCGTGCAAATATATCTTCGGACGCGGTAGCTTCGCCATAGTAGGCTTCGTTGGCGCTTTTGTTGATGGCCAGGTTACTGCCGTTTATGCTGATACCGGCAAACAAGCCCTTACTGCGCGAGTAGGAGTAAACCTCGGCCTGCAGCTTATAATCGGTGCTGGCGGTACTGCTGCGGCCAACCGGCCCTGCTGCTGCAGATACATCGCCGCCTATGGTAAAGTCGCCGTTTTCCACCTTAGCTAAAACGCCTTTGTTGCGGAAAACCAGCACCATATCAACCGATTGTACACCTATCTGGAAGCCTATGCTGCCGCCGGTAAGCGTTATAAAAACAGGATCGCTCCATTTACCATCGGCCAGCTTTACCATAGCAACACCTTGTCCGCGTTTGCCGCCAATTCCAAAACCGGCATTAATTAACTTCGGTATAATTACCACACCTTCATATTCCTCCAGCAACTGATGAGGAATGCTCTCCTTCATCTTGCTGAAGTCTTTCAAAACCTTGGTAGCGTCGTTTATTTTGGCCGTTCCCTTATCGTCGGCTGGCTTTGCCGATGCCAGTATAAAAAAGGCGCTTAGCAGTATCGGCAGGCTAAATAATTTTAATGTTTTCATGGTTGTCTCTGTTGTGAATTTATGTTCCTATAACTCCAATTCGGAATATTTGTTGTATCAAATTACGCTATAACAAGCTAATAATTACATTCATCTGCATATCCGCACATCTGCATATCTGCGCATCTTTCTATCTTTGCTGTAACATGATAAAGCCCGGTAAACAGCAGGTCTTCGCAGTTGATAATCCAGACACCTTTAACCAGACTGCCTTACAGGTATTTAATTACCAGGCTGCCAATTGCGAGGTTTATGGCCGGTTCGTGTCAGGCCTTAAAATAAACCCTGCAGATATAACGTCGGCGGAGCAAATTCCCTTTATGCCGGTAGAGTTTTTTAAGTCGCACCGGGTAGTTGCCTCCGGCGACGTAGATGAGGTGGTTTTTACCAGTTCGGGCACTACCGGCGTCATTACCAGCCGACACCATGTAACAGATGTAAGCTGGTATGAAGAGAGTTTCCGTAAGGCTTTTGATCTGTTTTATGGCGATATAAAGGAGTATACTGTGCTGGCGCTGCTGCCATCGTACCTGGAAAGGGAAGGCTCATCGCTTATTTATATGGCGCGGGATCTGATCAGTCAATCGGCCAATCCCGACAGTGGCTTTTATTTATATAATCACGATGAACTTTACCAAAAGCTGCAACAGCAAAAGGCTACAAATAAGCCAACTATACTGATAGGGGTGACCTTTGCCTTGTTGGATTTTGTAGATACTTATCAAATTGATTTTCCGGAACTGATTGTGATGGAAACCGGCGGTATGAAAGGCCGGCGCAAAGAGATGATACGCGAGGAACTGCACAGCGCCTTGTGCGCCGGGTTTGGGGTAAACGCCATTCACTCAGAATATGGCATGACCGAGCTTTTATCGCAAGCCTATTCAAAGGGCGAAGGTATATTTTATTGCCCGCCGTGGATGAAGATCATCACCCGCGATACAAACGACCCGTTCACACTAACCGATACGGGTAAAACAGGCGGTATAAATATCATTGATCTGGCCAATATCAATTCCTGCTCGTTCATCGCCACGCAGGACCTGGGTAAGGTTTATGCCGACGGCTCTTTTGAGGTGATAGGTCGTTTCGATAATTCTGACATTAGGGGCTGTAATTTGCTCATCGCCTAATAATTACCTAATTGGCATAATATTATTATTTTTGCGCCGTTAACGACATCAACATCATGATCGAAAAATTCTTACGTGACGAACAAGACCCTAAAGCGGTTGAAAAAGTGTACAGCCGTTTGGTTGACCTGCTTACCACCGGCGAGGAAATTATATATATAGCTGTACAAAAAAAACCTATTGTAAACCTTTTCCCGGATTGTATTGCCATTACCAATAAACGTATCCTGTTTTTTACCCCGGCAAACCTTGGCCTGTCAATAAAGTTTGTTGATTTTGTTTGGAAGGATATTGTTGATGTGTACACCAAGGAAGAAATAATAGGCGCCGTGTTCAGCGCTAAAACTACCATAGGCACCGAAATGGGGGTTGACTACCTGCCCAAAGTGCAAGCCCGCAAATTATACCAATACGCCCAGGAACGTAAAGAAGCCGAGCGCGAAGCCCGCCGCCTGCGCGAGCTGGAAGAAAAACGTGCCGAATCGGGCGCGCTAAACATCGACCAGGCAGCTCATGCCCAGTTCCAGTCGCCGGCAGTACAGCAGCCGGTAGCGGTTCCAACCCCTGCGCCTGCACCAATTGTGCCCGAGGAACCTAAAAAGGATGAGCTTACTGAGAAATTAAAAAGATTAAAAACGCTTTTTGAAAGCGGCCTGATATCTCAGGAAGAATATAACCATAAAAAACTGGAGCTGCTAAGCGACTTCTAAATCATATTTTAAACCCGCCATGGCGGGTTTACTTTTTTTCGGGCAGTTCTATAGGGTTATTATTTATCCTGTTGTTATCCGATGTTGACTTTACAATATTAATACTAGCTATTTTACTGGGGTCTATACTGCTCATGAACGAGTTTGTATTACGGCGCTGCTGGCCACCGCCATGTGCCGCTTTACTAAACCCGGCCGGGTCTTTAACCCTTGCTTCTTTTAACCTTGCAAGGTCTTGCGGAGTGGTTTTAATGTCGTCGGCAGGCGGCAAAATGGTTTGGTTCAGTTTGCTTACATCTTCAAACCCCATAAACTTAAACACCACTTCCTTTTTGGCATCGTAAGCTTCCACTATCAATCCGGGTAAGCCGCTTAATTTCCAGGGGCCGTTATGAAAAGGTAGTTCAGTACAAAACCAGGCAGTATAATCACGGCCCTTAAAACGGGTGGTTGCCTTTTGCGCATGCAAGGTACCGAAGCTCATCGTATCCGGTTTTATTGCCCATTTAATTGTAGGTAGGGGTTCTTCTGTCAGGTAGTAATTAATAACCTGTTCTTCTACGTATAATTTTTTGTTGTTTATGTATTGATAGTATTCGTCTGTTGATACCGGCCCCGGCCCGGTGATAGTAAGGGCCAGATGATTAGGGTCGGGGGCGCTTTTTACCTGCCTGGCTACCTGGTTTGCCATTTCTTCTTCCTGCTGTTGTTTGGTAACGCTGCGGTAAACGCTGGCATTGCGGCCAAGCAATAAGGCCATCGTTTCCTTATAGGGCTTATCCCTGTTGGTGGTATCCCTAATGTGGATGTACTGGTAAGTAGCTTTACCCACTGCTACATCTGGCTTTTGGCCAAAGCATACAACAGAAAGCAGCATAGCGGTGCTCAGAAACAGGTTTTTCATACGTATAAAATTATTCCTGTAAAACTAAACATTTAGTTTAAATAAAGCGCTAACTATTTGTAACTTGTGTATTACTTGCCGGTTGTTTGCCGGACCACGATCAGCCTGTCGTCAAGATTGAAGGGATGGGTAGTTATAATTTTTACCTTTTTAATATCTGCATGAGCCGGGTTCAGCAGGTAATTAAATTCTTCGGGCACTATTGATGATGGTACTTTCATCATCAAAAACTTTGATTCTTTGATAAATTGATTGCCCAGGGTTCTTAGTTCGGTAGGAGAGGCGGCATCCTGCCAGTTAGCGGGCAATGATTTAACGTCGAGCGTTAGTATGCTGTTATTGGGCACCTCTATTTCGGCAAGACAAAAGTTAGGCGGAATAAACAAAGGCTGCAAATGTACCAATACCTCTAACACTGCCAAAGCCCGCGACGAGGCAAGGTAAACAACCGCGTTGCCTTTGCTGTTCCACCGTGCCCCGTATAAGCGTGCGCCCATACCATCAAGGTTGGTAATGTAATTGCAATTAGCTATACGGTAAAGTATCATTAAACAAAGATACCGTGCTCGATGCGGCCCAATTCGTTAAAAACCATATCAAAGCCGGCAGATGTATCTAAGAAGGTAACCGGGGCCTCGCCGTTAAAAACAATGCCTGGGGTTTTTATCCATAGCTTAAATTTATCTATCGAGCCAAAAACCTCCTGGCCGCGTGTATAAAGGCGCGCAAGCTCAACAGCCTTTTCGGCGTACTCGGTTTTAATAATGGCATCGTCCTCGTAACGTTGCAGCGTACGCTCTGAAATATGCAGGATATTAGCCAGCTCCTGGATGTTTAAAGATATTTTTTTGGCTAAGGCCAGCAAGGCCTTTTTTGGAAAGCCTTGCCGCGCCAGGCTAATGATATCAAAATCAGATGATTTGGCCGCACTGTTGCCGCCTAATAAATTATAAAATGGGGTTGATGAAGCCTGGGTAATATACATTGCCACAGGTTCATTAACCTGGTTTTTTGCTATGTGTTTTACTTTGTACGACATTTATCCAAAAATAAATACATTTTGTCGTATTTCAAAATCATTCTGCAACAATTAAAAAATAATTTCTCTTCCCTTTTTGTGCTACCAGGTATTTATTATTGATCAGATCACCGGTGGTATATACATCTTCCGGCGTGTTTACCTTCGCTTTATTGATAGCTACACCACCGCCCTGAATCATCTTTTTTGCTTCGCCCTTTGATGGGAACACAGACGTTTTTGCAGCAAGAAGATCAGATACGTTTATACCTGCTTCAACTTCGCTTTTGGCTACAGTAAAGTTTGGTACGCCACTAAATATGGCCAATACTTCTTCATCGTTCAGTTCGCTTAAAAACTCGATGCCGGTGTTGCCGAATAAAAACTCGGTGGATTTGATGGCTTTTTCAAAACCAGCTTCGCCATGCACACGCAGTGTAATGTCTTTTGCCAGGGCTTTTTGTAAAACGCGGGTATGGGGTGCTGCATCGTGCTCAGTTTCCATCGCTTCTATAACTTCGCGGTCATACAGGGTAAATATGCGTATATAAGCCTTGGCGTCCACATCTGTAGTGTTAAGCCAAAACTGGTAAAACTGGTATGGTGAGGTGCGGGCAGGGTCGAGCCATACCGCGCCGCTTTCGGTTTTGCCAAATTTGGTGCCATCAGCTTTTTTGATGAGTTGGGTGGTTAATGCATACGCCTCGCCCTGGTCTTTACGGCGAATAAGCTCGGTGCCGGTAACTATGTTGCCCCACTGGTCACTGCCGCCCATTTGCAGTACACAGTTGTTGTGTTTCCACAAGTAGTAAAAGTCATAACCTTGAACCAACTGGTAAGTAAACTCGGTAAACGACATGCCGGTATCACCCTCCAGTCGTTTCTTAACCGAGTCTTTAGCCATCATGTAATTTACCGTGAGGTGCTTGCCCACATCCCGTATAAAATCCAAAAAGGTGAAGTTTTTAAACCAGTCGTAATTATTTACCATTTGGGCGCTGTTGTCGCCGCTGTTAAAATCCAGAAATTTTTCAAGCTGTGCCTGTACCGACTTTAAGTTGTGGTTAAGCACATCTTCGGATAGTAAATTACGCTCGGCCGATTTACCCGACGGATCGCCTACCATGCCGGTAGCGCCGCCCACCAACGCGTACGGCTTGTGGCCCGCGCGCTGAAAGTGTATCAGCGTCATGATCTGGGTTAAGTGCCCAACGTGCAGCGAATCGGCAGTGGGGTCAAAACCAATATATCCCGAAGCCATACCTTTGTTTAGCAGTTCTTCGGTGCCGGGCATAATATCGTGCAGCATGCCTCTCCAGCGTAATTCTTCAACAAAATTCATCTTGTAAACTTTAAGCCCTTTTTATCCGGGATGGCAAAGATAACAGAATAATTATTTGGTGGCATAGTTCTGCAAAACCGTCATGGGTTTATAATATATGTAATATTGCTTTCCTGCTTTAGCCCGATTTTTGTACTTTGTTCAGAAACAGACGTATCAACGCCGCCTCCTATGAATTTTCTTTCGCACTATTATTTTGACAGGGATACCAACAACAGCTACTTTACGCTGGGCACCGTATTGCCCGATCTGTTAAAGAACGCCGATAAAACCATTGTGCTGCATCCCGAAAAATTAATACATACAGATTCAAAAGTAAATTCCATAATAGCCGGCTGGAACAAACATTTACTGGTAGATAAACACTTTCACTCGGCAGACTTTTTTCTGACGCATTCGCATAATCTTAAAAACCTGCTGGCACCGGTAATTGCCGGGTCGCCGGTCAAGCCTTTCTTTTTGGGGCATATCGCTATAGAACTGATACTGGATAACCTGCTTATCACCACAAATGAGATAAGCGTTAACGATTTTTACGGCCACTTAGACAACTGCGAGGAAGATGTAATCCATGAGTTTTTATCTTTTGCAAAACTGGAAAATCCCCAAATTTTCTTTAATTTCTTCGAGGAATTTAAACGAAGCCGCTACTTGAACACATATATCAATATCGGGCAAATAACCTATGCCCTGAAGCGTATTTGTATGCGGGTTTGGCGTAACCCGTTTACCCCGGAACAAGAAGAAGAGATGACCGGCCTGCTGCTAAACTATCGCCTTAACCTAATAAGTAGTTTTATGAGCATTTACCACGAAATTGAGGACAAGATGAAATCTGCTGACCGATTATAGCCATCTTTTGATCAATAAAACCAGTAAGCTTGGTACTTATTTGCGTTAAGTTTTTTAAAAAAGCGTTTGTATTATAATAAAAGTGCTTAAAACTCAATAATTAACATTAAATATATTTTTATCTATAAAAATTATATCCGTACCTTTGCAGTCCCAATTAAGTGTTGGGAAAAAGGAGTAAAATTTATTAATGGCAAAAAAACAAGAAGCAGAAAAAGAATTAAAAGCAAAGCAGGCTGAACTGGATACAGTTGCGGCAACTGCTGAGAAGGAAACAATTGAATCAGAAGCTGATTCAATATCAATTGAAGACATCAAATCGCAGATCGCTGCAACACCAGATCAGGATTTTGACTGGGATGCAGACGACAAAAAATTTGGTAACTACAGCGACAGCGACCGTGAGAAATTAGAAAAACTTTATGACGGAACATTCAGCTCTATCACTAAAGGCGAAATCATCACCGGTACAGTTGTAAATATCAACAACAAAGATGTGGTATTGAACATCGGGTTTAAATCTGACGGTTTGGTATCTGTTTCTGAGTTCCGTGATACACCAGACCTGAAGGTTGGTGACACAGTTGAGGTGTTTGTAGAATCGCAGGAAGATGCTAACGGTCAGTTAGTGCTTTCACGCAAACGTGCAAAAACTCAAAAATCATGGGAGCGTATTAATTCGGCTCTGGATAACGATGAGATCATCACAGGTTTTGTAAAAAGCCGTACAAAAGGTGGTTTAATTGTAGATATAATGGGCGTTGAAGCCTTTTTACCAGGCTCGCAAATTGATATCAAACCTATCAGGGATTACGATATCTATGTGGGCAAAACAATGGAATTTAAGGTTGTTAAGATAAACCACGAGTTTAAAAACGTAGTGGTATCGCACAAAGTGCTTATCGAAGACGATCTTGAAAACCAAAAAACCGAAATTGTGGCCAAACTTGAAAAAGGCCAGGTATTGGAAGGTACCGTTAAAAACATTACCGATTTTGGTGTATTTATTGACCTTGGTGGTGTTGACGGCTTACTGCACATTACAGATATATCTTGGGGCCGTATCGAGCATCCGAGGGAAGTTCTTTCATTGGATCAGAAGATCAACGTTGTTGTTCTGGATTTTGATGACGAGAAAAAACGTATCGCTTTAGGTTTAAAACAACTTACCCCGCACCCTTGGCAGTCGCTTGACGAAAACCTGCAGATAGGTTCGAAGGTTAAAGGTAAGATTGTAACTGTTGCTGATTACGGCGCGTTCTTAGAAATTATCCCGGGTGTTGAAGGTTTGATCCACGTATCAGAAATGTCATGGTCTCAAAACCTGCGCAACCCTCAGGAATTCCTGAAAGTTGGCGACGAAGTTGAAGCTCAGGTATTGACCTTAGACCGCGACGAACGCAAAATGAGCTTAGGTATCAAACAACTGACACCTGACCCATGGCAAAATGCCGGCGCTAAATACGCCGTTGGCACACAGCACGTTGCTACAGTTAAAAACATGACCAACTTTGGTGTGTTTGTTGAACTGGAAGACGGAATTGACGGCCTTATCCACATCTCTGACCTTTCATGGTCTAAAAAAGTAAACCACCCTAACGAATTTACTAAGGTTGGCGAAAAATTAGACGTGGTTGTTCTGGAGCTTGACATCGAGAACCGTAAATTGAGCTTAGGCCACAAACAGCTTGAAGAAAACCCTTGGGATACTTTTGAAACCATCTTCACTATCGATTCGATACATGAAGGTACCGTGTTGAAAGTAACTGATAAAGGCGCTATCGTAGCTTTACCTTACGGTGTTGAAGGCTTCTGCCCAACCAAACACCTGGTTAAAGAAGATGGTAAAGCAATAAAGGCTGAAGAAACTGCTGAATTCAAAATTATCGAGTTCAACAAAGAGAACAAGCGTATTGTAATTTCACACTCACGTATATGGGAAGAAGCTCGTACTGATGCCCGTGTTCAGGAGTTCGAAAACCGTAAAAAAGAAGCAAAATCTGCTAACAATGCGGTTAAGAAAGTGAAAGAATCAGTAGAGAAATCGACTTTAGGCGACCTTAGCGTTCTTGCTCAGTTAAAAGAGCAAATGGAAGGTGCAGAAAGCAAAGCTGCTAAAAAAGCCCCTGCCGCTAAAAAAGCAGAGCCTGAAGCTGATGCTCCTGCTGCTGAAGAGACCGAAGAAGTTTAATCTTTATAAAGGTTTAATATACAAAGCCCTCCTGAATTATCGGGAGGGCTTTTTTTGTGAGATTATTTTAAAACCGCACAACTACGTTTTGCCACGGTGGTACAATATAATACCTTTGAATATCCTATGTTTTTAAATGCCATTGCAATAACTATTGATAATAACTATATACAGCATGCCTGTGTGATGTTAAGATCGCTGGACGTAAATGTTCAATCGCAGGTTGATGTATATTGTATTTTTGATGACCTGAGCCAGCAAAACATCCACCGGATGCGTAGGGAGTTTAATAGCAGCCGAGTAAACCTGCATTTTATACCTTTTGATAAAAGTGTGCTTCCAGCACTGCCTATAAAGGCAAATGATCATGTTACTTCGGCCACTTTTTTCAGGATATGGCTGCCCCATCTGCTGCCAAACCTTGATCAGGTGCTTTTTATGGACACCGATATAATCATTAACGGCGATATCAGCGAAATACTGAACCTGGATACCGGCAGCTACCCGCTGGCCGCTGTACCAGACCTGGGCATGTCTGCCGAAAAAAAGCGTGGCCTGGGTATTGCCGATGGGCAGATGTACATGAACTGCGGCGTATTGTTGCTTAACCTTAAATATTTCAGGGCAAACGACCTTACCACACAGATAGCGAATTTTATTGCGACTTATCCGGCCCTTTGCGAATTTTGGGATCAGGATGCCATTAATGCCACAATAAAAGGAAACTTTTACCAATTAGATTATAAGTATAACGTACAAAGCGGTTTCTATGAAAAGCCCGCGCAGGATGTTGCCTTGCGTAACGCCATCCAAAACCCCGTTGTAGTACATTACACCGGTGGCGGCAGTTGCAAGCCATGGTATTATCAAAACAAACACCCCGAACGCGATCTGTATTATAAATACCTTAAGCTTACCTCATTCCGGTTTTATTACCCGCCCGATCTTCCCCGCAGCTGGCGCCTGTTCAGAAAGTTACGGTTTATGCTCTTCTACAAATAAGCTGTAGCAATTAATTACTTACTTGCCGTGGGTTTGGCATTAACCTTAATATTTAACGTTTGCGCGCCAAACCGACCGATCATATCAGTGCCCTCGATGCTAAGGGTATAGGTTGATGGTTTATCTGCGGTGTAAAAAGACAGGGTGGCTTTTCCGTTTTCGTCGGTAATAAAGTTTGGTTCCCAATGTATGGTAGAGCGGTTGATACTGTAGTCGTAGGTGTTATCAAAAGCATAGCGCGGTTTGTAAAACTCACGTGCAGTATAGATGGGTAGGGGGCGGTAAACATAAATTCCGGGTGTAGAACGGGTTAACGGGCCATTACCGCTACGTGTTTTTATTACTATAATAGCGTAAAATTCACCTCTTTTCATGAAGCCAATGTACTTGTGATAAATAACCAGTTGTTTAACATCCGCGGCTGTAATGTTAGTGAGCACATTTCGCAGATGACTAAAATAGCCGCCCGGCATGCCTGTAGGTGTATAATATCTTGCCGCATTAACGCCGTCAATTATAATTGCTGCTACTTTGTTGCTATTATGTATGAATACGTTTATTAATGATTTGAAACCCTTTACATCATGTTCCAGATAGTCGAGCAGGGTTTTTGAACGGGCCTTTAGCATATCTTTTTCTTCCAGGTTCACATCATAGTAATAAAGGTCTTCGCCGTCCATCCCTTTTACGGCCAGTATTTTTTTTGCCTTTATAGTTACCTGGTCAAGCAGCTTCCCTTTTACATCTCCTGACGAAATAGCGGCATTGGTTTTAATATTGGCCGTAGTGTTTTTTAAATATCTTACCAGTGTGCTATCGGTATTTACAAACCAAGGCATAATGGCATGCGGGTTTACTGGCATATCAACAGCAGGTTTAAATTCATCAACCAGGATGCTGCCGCCAAAGGCATCGCCATTTTTTTTGTGCACTTTAATGGTGTAGGCTATCGAATCGGATACAGGTAGATCAGGGAACATGAATTTGCCTTCCTTGTCGCTTATAGTATCCAGTATCATTAGGTTGTTTTTGTCCGACGAAAGTAATGTAACCTTTGCGCCGCCTACGGGTTTTTTAAAGAAGTTGATCAGCCGGCCATACAGGTCATTATTCATTTCGGCACGAAAAACCGGTTCCGTTATAGGTGAAGCGAGCTTATCCCAGTTAAAGCCTGTCCATCCCTGCGTAAGCATCAGGTCGTCGAGCGCTTTTGAGGCATTAGCGTTGGTCGTATTAAAGTACCAACCCGGTTCTTCTATATAACCTTTGATCTCAGATGCCAGCAGCATATCGGTAAGTATAGTAGGCGCATATTGTGGCAGTTTTACCTGCCCGTCGTCGGTTACAGCAACAGCAAAACTGCCATTTTTAACCGGTGAGCCGTCTGATCTTAACACTTCTATCTGTACGGCAACACTGTCCCTTGGCTGATATTCGATCTTGTGATGCATTAGTTTAAAAACGAGGTTATCATTATTATTGATAAACACCCTGCGTTCGCTTAAAGGTTTACCTCCTTCGTTCAATATACTAAAGCTGATTACACCGGTGGCAAATTTGCCGGCAGGTATAGTAAGGTTAAAGTAACCTTTGTTTAAGTCAAAAGCATAACCCAGGTAAACGCTGTCCTTACCCTGCGCTATCAGCATATAAGTTTTACTCAATCCGGCCAGGTCTGGCGTGGCAGTAACAAACAGTTTTACCTCGTCGCGGTTTGTAACGTTATCTACACGCAAAGCAATGCCGCTTGCTTTTACCGCAGGCAGGGGGATCTCCCTCATATCGCCATTGTAATTGATCCGGGCTTTATAAACTGCGTTTGGCAAAGGCACCAGCCTGAAGTTGCCCATCCCATTGTGTGTTGATTTAAATGTGGCCACCTCTGCGCCTTTACCATCTACTACCACACCACTTATATTTACACCGAGGCCATCATCGCCAATAGCTTTAAACGCTATTTTATTGAGCAGGCCGGCAACTGTTTCGCCCCCTTCGGGCATAAACTGCACATCAACCGATTGCGCCGTTGTACCCGGATAAAAAGGAAATACCTGGGTTTTCTTTTTGTTGCTACCGTCCCTAATCACCATTTTTAAATTGCGGGTATTCACATCGGCAGGTAAATTGAAGTTTGCCGCTATATCACCCTGGTCAGAAGTTAAAAAGGCTTGTTTATAAACAGTTTTGCCGCCGTTTACTAAAAACACCTGCATATCCTTATAAGGCAATGGCATATTCTGCATATCAGTAAATTGCATGGTTAGTGCAACGCTTTTACCTTCGGGTATTGTTTTTATGGTATGCTGCTCCTTAATAAGCCACGGGTTTTTCCCGTCGTCGCCAATGTAAAAGCGCTTATGAAAAAAAGCGTTTTCTCCAAAATTTTGCATCCAGTTGGTATAAGCGCGTATGGTATAGGCACCATCGGTAAGGCCCTGCAGAGGTAGTTTAAAATCGCCGTTGCCGGTGCCATTGGTAAGGGGTATAACCAATCGCTCTACCAGCCGGCTGCTATCGTTAAGCAACTCAACATAAACCTTATTGCTTAACGCAGAAGGCAGCCTGTTCGACGCGTTTATCAATACAGTTTTAAACCAAATGGTGTCGCCTGCAAAATAATGGGCCTTATCTAACTTAACCGATAGTTTTTCTGAAGGGTAAAATTTATGATAGGTATCAATACCGGCAGTTACTTTATTAACTGAAGTTACTTTATCCTGGCTATAGGCACAGGTTACACAAAGCGCCAAAAGTATTATAATAACCTTGCTGCTTTTTAAAAGTGTATTTTTTACCCGCATACTTTAAACTGGCTAATTGATGGTTTTTGCCTCGATATTGATCTTAAACGTTTGCGAAGCAACGTGGCCCTGCAGGTCAGTACCTTCCAGCTTTACAGTGTATGTGTCCGGCTTATCGGCAGCATAAAACCAAATTTTAGCCTTGCCTTCGTCGTCAGTTATAATGTTAGGCTCCCAGTTAATGGTTGTTCTTGTATCAATAATTGGCGAAGTGGTAACTGTGTACTTTGGTTTATAAAAGTCTCGTGGCAGGGTTATGGGCAAAGGCCTGTAGGCCAGGGTGCCCGGCGCGCTAATTGCAAAAGGGCCCGCCCCGCTGCGGGTGGTTATGGTCATAAATGTATGCAACCCTTCCAATATTTTAACCTCTTTAACATCGTCGGCACCCATTGTTTCTAAAAAATAGGTTATAAACTTGCGATAAGTCGTTGAGTCGCCGGTGAGCCTGTTCCCGTAAATAGATTGCACGCTGCGGTTATCTATATAAACGTCGTAAATATACCGAGTGCCCAAAACAAAATTGGTCATTACAAATGGCTTTTTTAACTCATCTATGCCGCGATGAATGTAAGCCCTGTTCATTGCATCATCAGCATAGTAGGATGCTTCACGGAAATTTTTAAATTTCTCCCTGATGAGGGATAATAAACTTCGTTTTTTTGCAGCTATCAGTTCGATCTCATTTAGTTCGCGTATGGGGTGCCCGTATTCAAAATTGTTTACAAATCCCATATTAATGGGCTCTTTTTTCGCCCTGATGGTAACTTCTTTAAGTTGCCTGTTCTTAAAACTTAAGGGTTGCTGGTTAAGCGGTGCATCGGGGGCCGGTTTATTAAAATATTTAACCATAAGGCTATCGCTGCTGCCGGCAAACCATGGTTTGCTTACGGGCATATTATCAGACAAGGCTACATTGGCAGGGGTAAACTCATCTACAATGATACCGGCACCCATTTCTTTACCTTTTTTATTGTGCACCTTAATGGTGTAGGCAATAGTATCAAAAAAGGGCAGGTCATTAAATATAAAGCGACCGAGCTCATTGCTGGTGGTATCAATGGCTACCAGGCCGTTTTTTTTGCTGGATGCAAATAACGTAACCTTTGCCCCTTTTATAGGTTTTTTAAACAAGTTTTCCAGTTTACCAGCCACGTGGTTATCGGTCTCGGCCTCAAATTTAGGTTTGGATGGAACAGGGGCCAGGGACCAGTCATATCCCGTCCAGCCCTGGGTTAATAGCAAGTTATCCAATGCCTTGCGCGCCGAAGCCTCTGCCGTGTTAAAATACCAGCCCGGGCTTTCAATGTACCCGGTCATTTCGGATGTCAGCAGCATCTGGCTCCTGATATCGTTATCGTTAATATCGGTTTTTATATAATTATCGGCAGTTACTGTGGCCGAAAAATTGCCCTTAACCGGCTCGCCGAGCTCATTTTTTACCGTAAACGCAAGGGCCATACTATCTTTTGGATTAAATGCCGGTTTGTTTGTATTTAAGCTGACGCTTAAATTGTTGTGCCGGTCAATAAATATCCTGCGCTGGTTAAGCGGCTTGTCGTTTTCGTCAAGCAGGGTAAAGGCGGCAATTCCGGTACCGAATTTGTTCGCAGGTATCTTCAGGTTAAAAAAGCCGCGGCTTATATCTACAGGCGTGGCGAAAACCACCTGATCTTTTATTTCGGCTATCAATGTGTAATGCCTTTTTAGCAAAGCCGTATCAAGCATGGCTGTAATATATAAACTTATCGAATCGGGCTTGCTTAGGTTGTCAATTCTGAGGGCGGTGCCTGCCGGCCTTACCGCCGGCAGCTCTGCTTTGAAGGCTTTGCCCGATGCGGTGCGTAAAGCCGCATAGTATTTATTGCCGGGTTGCGGCAATAACATAAAGCTGCCCATACCCTTATGTAACGATGTTATCTGGGCAACTACTTCATTTTGGCTGTTTTTTACCTCTCCGCTGATATCCTCGCCATAGCCTGATGTGTTAATGGCCTTAAAAGCCACCTTGTTATATATCCCCGCTACCATGTTGCCGCCTTCGGGGAAAAATTGCAGGTCGATGTCCGCCGCCGCGTCAATTATTATGGGCAACGTTTGCCTTATGCGGGTGTTTTTATCAGTTACCATTAATTGCAAGCCGCCTTTCAAAACGGCGTTGTCGATAGTAAAGGATGTGTTAAGGTTGCCTGCATCGGTAGTGGTAAATTTTTTACTGAGGATACGTTTTCCCGCTGCGGCAATCACCACCTCAACATCATGAAAGGGCAGCGCCATCTTTTTAGCATTGCTGAGGTTTAGAGACAGGTTTACCTGCGCATCGTTGGCAGTTTGTTTTATTTCGTGCTGTTCGTTTATTAAAAGCATATTATTAGCCCCGGCACCGCCTATGTACACCAATTTTGAGAAAAAAAGCCCGGTGCCGAAATTCTGCATCCAATTGGTGTAGGCGCGCATGGTGTAAGTACCGGTGGGGATAGTTTTATCCAGCAGTATATCGCCATTGCCAAGCCCGTCCTGCACGGGTATAATAACACGTTTTACCAATTTACTGCTATCATTTATCAGCTCAATATATACCTTAGCGCTTTGACGCGAAGGGAAAAGGGCAGCGTTTAAAGTGTATGCTTTAAACCAAATGGTATCGGTAACATTATAATAAGGTTTATCTGTATGCAGGTAAAGCTTTTCTGAGGGCATCACACTAAAAAAAGTGTCGGCCCGGCTAATTAGTTTCTTTCCACCACTTTGGGGCGATTGTGCCCGGCCAATCATAGCATGCGATAGTAAAATGATAAGCAGGAAAAATGAAAATGAGTTTTTCATTAGCGCAGGTATTAGGTGATAGAGCAATTTAACAATATTTCGCCTTAATAAAAAATGCGAAGCTTAAGTAGAGGTTAATCAAAACTCAAAACTATTTTTTACCTTTGCCCAAATCCACCCACACGATGCAAAACCTAACGCTGCTCGACGGTCAAAAATTCCAAATCACAATTCAGCGTTTATGTCGTCAGTTAATAGAAAATCATAACGATTTTTCAGGTTCGGTTTTAATTGGCATACAGCCACGGGGCATTTACCTGGCCAAGCGCGTAGCCGAGGAACTCAGAAAGATATTACCGGATAGCACGATAGAACAGGGCGACCTCGACATTACCTTTTACCGCGACGATTTTCGCCGGCAGGGGTCTCCGCTGGTGCCCAACCAAACTAAAATAGATTTTATTATAGAGGGTAAAAAAGTAGTTATGCTGGATGATGTGCTTTGGACAGGCCGCACCATCCGTGCCGCTATGGATGCCATGCAGGCATTCGGCAGGCCCGAAAAGGTGGAGCTGCTGGCGCTGGTTGACAGGCGCTACTCGCGGCACATACCGGTATCGGCAGATTATGTTGGGATAGAGGTTGACTCCATCGCATCGCAAAAGGTTGTGGTAAGCTGGAAGGAAACCGATGGCGAGGATAGGATAGTGCTGGTATCAGAAGCGAAAGAATGATACTTATAAATGCTTATAAGTTAGACATAATATCGAACACCGAATGTTGAATGTAAAATGTCGAAATAGTAGAAATGACAACAGCTAAATATGATTTGGAAGAAAGATTGATAGACTTTGCCATAATCATATCAGACATTGTTGAGGGCTTGCCCGCTACGAGGATAGGTAATTACATCGCCGGCCAATTGATAAGATCAGGTTGTTCTCCGGCATTAAATTACGGAGAGGCACAATCTGCCGAATCACGAAATGATTTTATTCATAAGATGAAGGTTATTTTAAAGGAGTTAAGAGAATCATTGATCTCTTTAAAAATTACCGAAAGGAAAATGCTTTATAATTTGGAAAAAGTAGTTAATGCAAAAAACGAATGTAACCAGTTAGTAGCAATTTTTGTAAAGAGTATAGAAACAGCTAAGAAAAATAATTTAGTAAAATGAGTTTATTTCGTTATTCGAAATTCAAAATTCATTATTCGATATTTTAAAATATGGCTTTAAGCACAAGGCACCTATTAGGAATTAAGGATTTGAACCGATCAGATATCGAACTGATATTTGAGACCGCCGATAATTTTAAAACGGTACTGAACAGGCCGATAAAAAAGGTGCCCTCGCTGCGCGACGTAACCATAGCCAATATCTTTTTCGAGAACTCTACACGCACCCGCCTGTCGTTTGAACTGGCCGAAAAAAGGCTATCGGCTGATGTAGTGAATTTTGCCGCTTCTTCATCATCGGTTAGCAAGGGCGAAACACTGATAGATACTGTTAACAACATACTGGCCATGAAGGTTGATATGGTGGTTATGCGCCACCCGTATGCCGGTGCCGGCATCTTCCTGAGTAAGCATGTAAAGGCCCAGATAGTGAATGCGGGCGACGGCGCGCACGAGCACCCCACCCAGGCGCTGCTTGATGCCTTTTCTATCCGCGAGCGATATGGTGACGTAGCAGGCAAAAAGGTGGTGATAGTAGGGGATATCCTGCACTCGCGCGTGGCGCTGTCAAACATACTTTGCCTTAAGCAATTAGGGGCAGAGGTAATGGTTTGCGGGCCAACAACGCTTATACCCAAATACATTGGCTCGCTTGGTGTAAAGGTTGAGCACAACCTGGTAAAAGCGCTAAACTGGTGCGATGTGGCCAATATGCTGCGCATCCAACTGGAACGTCAGGATATCAAATACTTCCCATCACTGCGCGAATACACGATGATGTTCGGACTTAACAAGCAGATACTTGACGGGCTTGATAAAGAGATAACCGTAATGCACCCCGGCCCCATAAACAGGGGCGTGGAGATTACCAGCGACGTAGCCGATAGTAAGCAATCCATCATCCTGGACCAGGTAGAGAACGGCGTGGCCATACGCATGGCGGTGCTTTACCTGCTGGCGGGGCAAACAGCGTGAAGGCTATAGTTAAAAAAACTCATGAGTTTTTAAATGAAAACTTCCCAGGTTTAGATTTTCGAATACCTTTATTTTATAACTGGGATAACGCCCTACGCTTTGATCTGGAACATGAAATTGATGATGATCCAGATTCGGTATTCTACTTCAGCGAAGTAATTAAACGGGCTATTACTCTTTTTGAGGAATCTTTTGCGCCTGACGACCAAGCTTTTTTTATTTTAAGGCAGTACAAATTGAAAAGGCGTAAAATAAGGGTAGGGAATTACTTTTTTAAACAGTTATCGGATTTTAAAAAAGATGATGTTAATTATTACACCACAAAATCGTTTAGTCAACCCAACGAGGACTTGATTGACGCATCTAACGTAGCATTAGGGAAGATTAAAGTTAGCCAACTCAATTACAGTAATGTCTTATCCGCAATCGCTTTATCGTACCAACCTACTGTAAAGTCTTTTGAAAGATTTTCTGACATAAATTTACCTTTTCAGATATTTTTTATCAATATCGAAAAAAAGCTTATTTTTCATATGTATGATAATCGGGGGCTGGATATTTTAGGCAGTAATATCGACAATATTAAACCGCATTATACTAAATTTAATGATTGGATATTAGACTACGACAGAATGAAGATCAATCATATATTTGAATAACGTTATTACTGACCGGAAACATCATGATAGTAGCTTTATACGGCAAACGAGTCCATGCGTGGCTGATGTTCTTAAGCAAGTTTCAAGCCGGTATATTATATTTTTTAATGACAGCCATCCCCGTCATCGCAGTTTATTTAATTGCAGGGGTTTTGTTTTACCACAATTATTGGGGAGCTTTTAAAGATGCTGGCTTTTTACTTGTGGTGTTATCTATGGATGCCATTTATGGAGCGATCTTTTTTAAAGAAAAAGCGTTTAAAAAAACAAAAAAGGAGCAGGAATTATCAACCGGGGAATCACCACCCGGTAATATAAGTAACTCGGAATTTATAGTACATTGGGGGAAGAAACGTAAAGCGGGCATATTAAGATACGTAATTTTTAACGGACTTTTTGCCGCCTTTGCATTGATTTTCCCGGTTTCGTTTTTATTATATCCCTATGCACAATCAACAGTTAACCCTTTCACGGATCTAAGCGACATGTTAGCTTTTATTTTGAAATGCTTTTGCATTGGTTTTTTTGCAGGTGCTGCTTATTATGTGCTGTCGTGGTATTTAAACGAGCGGCATTTTAAACGCCTTATTTAACCAACCACGAATATATATACTTAGTTTTTGACGCCTAATTCTTTTAAAAAGAACCGTGTATGTTATATCAAGGCTATTTTGTAAAATGCAAACTGCTGTATATCAAGTGTTCACGAATGTTCACGGTGTTCACGTGGCGCGAACGTGAACACTTTTATTAGTTTTTAAGCATCCGCCCGGCTACCTCCAATCCACTGCTTAAGGCAGCTTCAACCGTGCCCATTGCTGCGCCTTCGTACAGGTATTCGCCGGTAAAATATATCGTATCTTCCACAGGGGTGTTCAAGATCTTGCGCGCTTCAGGTGCTTCAATGGTGTCGTAAGCGTAAGAGCCACGGGCAAATGGATCGGCCGTCCAGTTCATAACCCTGTAAGCGATCAGTTTGCCTTTCAGTTCTTCAAAATCCCGCTTAAAAATATTGGCTAACGATTGCAGGCCTTGCATCATTATCTCTTTATCAGGGGTATCGGTTTTCCCGGCAGCAGCGGGGCCACCTATCCAGCCGGTAAGCACGTTCGACTCATCAGGCACCTGCGTCCACCAGGTGGGTATTTCCTCATCGCTAAAAAGGTAACCCATTTCATCAATGTTTTTGCCTGCCATTTCGCGCGTTTTAACATCCAGCCAAAAAGCGCTGTCAAACTCAAACAAAAGCTTTATTACCGCGCCAAAGCCCATTTGCATTATGGCGTTTGTATGTGCGGATAAAGGGGGATCAAAAGTTATAGCGCCTGCTTCGCCTGTTTTAACTTGCAAAACACCTAAGGGCATTGCTATCAGCAATCGATCGGCGGTGAATTTAGCACCGTCATCGGTTATAACGTCTACACTTTCCTTCTGCCAGATTATCTTTTTAGCCACAGTATTCAAAAATATCTCGCCGCCGTTTGCCTTGCACTCATTGGCCAGGTAATTTATCATGGCGCAATAACCGCCAACAACGCGGTGCTGGGCATTTTCATCCTCATGTTGCCACTCGTTGCGCAGGGCAAAAGCGCTGGCCTCGCCCGGGTCGGCAGTATCATAGCCCGATACGTAATTCCAAACCGAATCACGAAGTTCTTTGTATCTATCCCCCGGAAACTCTTTTAGCAAAAAGTCGTGGATATTTATATCATGTTCCAGTTGGTTAAGGCGCTCCATAAGCAGGTCCCAATCCTTCACTACCATGCTGTTCTCTTCAAATTTGCCATTATCAAACCGCCACATTTCAGCGTTAGCGCTTCGCAAATCTATACCTGCCTCGTTTAACAGGGTAAGCGTAACCGGCAGGTCGCCATGAACAAATTCGGCGCCTAACTCGGTATGCTTGAAAAAATATACATTGTTTACACTGTAAATGCGCCCGCCGGTACGGTCGCGGGCTTCCAGTATGGTAACTTGCCTGCCTGCTTTGCTCAAGGTACGCGCAGCCATTAATCCCGCGGCGCCGGCCCCTATTATTAAGATATTGTTTTTCATACGATAGGCGCGCAAATTAAAAGGAATAGCCTGAAGATGCAAAAAATCGTTTAGCTCTCCATTCGGTTAATATAAGTCGCTTTAAAAAGCAAGTATTTACAAAGGCTATCAATGTTTGTATTATTTTAGCCCAACTCAAAAACGTGTCAACTACATGCCCGATCATAAACTAATCATATATCAACTACTGCCGCGTTTATTTGGCAATAAAATAACCACCAACAAGTTTTACGGCTCGGCAGAAGAAAATGGTGTTGGCAAACTAAATGACATTACCGACAGGGCCCTGGCCGAAATAAAGGCGATGGGTTTTACCCACGTTTGGTATACGGGCGTTATAGAGCACGCTACCATGACAGACCACTCCGCCCATGGTATTAAGCCCGATGACCCGGATGTGGTTAAAGGCCGCGCCGGTTCGCCCTATGCTATAAAAGACTATTACGACATTGCCACCGACCTGGCTGTTGACGTGGAATTCCGGATCTCGGAGTTTAAAGAGCTTGTTGGCCGTACGCATAAAAGCGGGATGAAGGTAATTATCGATTTTGTGCCTAACCATGTGGCCCGCACGTATGCCTCGGACGTTAAGCCGAACGGCGTGCGCGATTTTGGTGAGGATGATGATAACACCGTAGATTTTTCGCCCAATAACGACTTTTATTATATCCCGGGGCAGCCCTTTGTGGTGCCGGGCGGATATAACCCGGGTGGCGACGATTTTAAATCGCCCTTAAAGGATGGCAAGTTTGACGAGTGCCCCGCTAAAGCTACGGGCAATGATGTTTTTAGTCCCGCGCCGGGCATAAACGACTGGTTCGAAACCGTTAAGCTGAACTACGGGGTTTACTACCTGGATGGTAAAAAATCATACTTTGATCATATACCACCGCTTTGGCATAAAATGTACCATATACTAACCTACTGGTGCAAGATGGGCGTTGACGGTTTTCGTTGTGATATGATCGAGATTGTGCCCGTTGAATTCTGGGCATGGCTTATCCCGAATATCAAGGCAAACTACCCCCATGTTATTTTTATTGGCGAGGCATACGATAAAGATCAGTATTACAATTACATCCATAATGGCGGGTTCAATTACCTGTACGATAAAGTGGGCTTATACGATGCCATCCGCAGGCTTACCTGTAACGAGCCGGGCGCATCTGCATGGGAGATAAACGCCGTATGGAACAACCACTGTAAAGGTATTGACCACAACATGCTCCGCTTTATGGAAAATCATGACGAGCAGCGCATAGCCAGCCGGTTTTTTGCGGGCGACGCCATGCTGGCTGTTCCCGGGATGATTGTAAGTGCTACTTTGGCTACCGGGCCGGTAATGATATACTCGGGCCAGGAAGTAGGTGAACCCGCTGCCGGTGCATGCGGGTTTAGCGGGGACGATGGACGAACCACCATATTTGACTACTGGGGGATGCCCGAACATCAAAAATGGATGAACAACGGCGCGTTTGATGGAAAGGACTTGCCGCTGGGGCAACAGCAGCTGCGTAACTTTTATGGTAAACTGTTAAACATTACAAAAGATAATGAGGCGTTAAACAGCGGGAGTTTCTATGAACTTATGATAGCTAATGAGCATCAGCAGGGGTTTGATACCAAACTGTACATGTACCTGCGTTATACCGTACACCAAAGGGTGCTGGTAATAGTTAACTTTAACCGCGAAGCGCGAGCTATAAACATTAAACTCCCCGTAGAAATACTTGCACAGTTTGACCTGAGCGGTGAAGCCAGTTTTTCGGATATGTTAAGCGGCGTAACGTTTAGCACAACTGATATTGGGGATGGTATACCTGTTATTGTTAATGGCAGCAGCGGTTTATTGCTAAATTTATAATTCTTTCGAAAAATCAAATAATCACGGGTAATTTGGCTTAATTATAGCGGGAAAATTCGTTTATTAGTAGTTATCAATAATTTGCAGATATAAATACGCTTTGTAGTAAAGCTGAAAAAGCCCTTTAATTTAAACATGACTGAAAACATGCCTGACCCCAACCCGGAGCTAATAACAGCCCGTTTGCTTCAGGTGGAGGATATGATACTGGAGGATGAAGAGTTTCACCATTTAAATAACCCCGCCGATGGCATTAAACCAATTGTAAAAAAATACCTGGGCGTACCCAATCACGCAGAGCAACTTGGCAATAAAATTTTCTTTACCGATGGCGATGCCAAAGTAGAGGTTTTAATAGTTACCAATGATATCATCCGTGTACGCCTTGCGCCTCATAGCGTTTTCCTGGAGGAGTTTTCGTACGCCGTGCCCGAACTGCCGCAAACACCCGTTGAGTTTACTTTGCTGGAAAACGACCAGGAGTTTCGCGTGGCAACACCGGCCGTAAACTGCCATATACGCAAGAAGGACTTTTTTATTTCGTTTTCTGATAAAAACGACCATGTTACCAGCACCGATGCTGTACCCATGCACTGGGAAGAAAATACTCAATTTGGCGGTTACTATGTATTTTGTACCAAAACCTGTGCAGACCAGGAAAGCTTTTTTGGCCTGGGCGATAAGGCCACCGAGTTTAACCTGCGTGGTAAACGCTTAAAAAACTGGAACACCGATGCTTATTCCTTTGGGTTTAATCAGGACCCGCTTTACCGCGCTATTCCGTTTTATATCAGTTTGAATGATAATATTGCACACGGAATATTTTTTGATAACACCTTTAAAGCTCACTTTGATTTTGGTGCAGAAGACCGCACTAAAACCAGCTTTTGGGCCGATGGCGGCGAACTGCAATACTACTACATCCACGGCCCGCATATGATGGATGTGGTGAAAAATTATCACCTGCTAACCGGTACGCACCCTATGCCGCCGCTTTGGGCGCTGGGATATCATCAATGCCGCTGGAGCTATTATCCCGAAAATAAGGTAAGGGTTATTGCCAACGGCTTTAGGCAAAACAAGATCCCCTGCGATGGCATTTACCTGGATATAGACTATATGGATGGCTACCGCTGCTTTACCTGGAGCCCTAAATATTTCCCTAATCCTAAAAAGATGATAGCAGACCTGGCGGCCAACGGGTTCAAAACCGTGGTGATCATAGACCCGGGCATCAGGGTAGATGATAATTATTGGGTTTTTAAAGAGGGAAAGGAAAAGAGATATTTTTGCCGCCGTTGCGACGATTACTTTATGGAGGGCCATGTTTGGCCGGGCCGCTGCCAGTTCCCCGACTTTACCAACCCCGAGGTACGCGCCTGGTGGGGCGATCTGTTCGACGACCTGGTTGAAACAGGCGTGGCCGGTGTTTGGAACGATATGAACGAACCGGCTGTTTTTGGAGCCGGTACCTTCCCCGACGATGTTCGCCACCAATATGATGGCTATCGTGGGTCGCACCGTAAGGCACACAATGTTTATGGCATGCAAATGGTACGCGCCACTTACGAGGGTTTGCGTAAACAAATGAAAAACAAACGTCCGTTTACCATTACCCGCGCAGGATACTCGGGTGTTCAGCGATACTCATCCGTTTGGACGGGCGATAACGTGGCATCATGGGAGCATTTAAAGTTAGGTAATATTCAGCTGCAAAGGCTTTCGGTATCGGGTATTTCTTTCTGCGGAACGGATATCGGTGGCTTTAGCGGCGAACCTGACGGCGAGTTATTTACCCGCTGGATACAAATGGGCAGCTTTTCGCCATTTATGCGGGCGCACTCGGCCGGCGATACCAAAGAACGTGAACCATGGAGCTTTGGCGAGCCTTATACATCCATAAACCGTAAGTTTATCGAGTTGCGTTACAGGCTGATACCTTATCTGTATTCAGCATTTTGGGAACATCACCGTTATGGTTTCCCGATCTTAAGACCGGTGGTGATGCATGAACAGGCAGAGCCATCTAACCATTTTCGCCAGGATGAATTTACTTACGGCGATAAAATACTGATTTGCCCCGTTTTGGAGCCAGGCCAAAAAAGCCGTAAAGTTTATTTACCAAAAGGAAGCTGGTACGATTTCTGGACCTTGGAGATGATAGCAGGGGGCAGAGAGGTTGTTGTGCCAACGCCGTTAGATATCATGCCGATATTTGTTAAAGCGGGCTCGGTTATTCCCGAATACCCGGTTATGCAGTATACCGGCGAAAAGGAGATAGAGGAGGTGAAGCTGAATATCTACTACAGCAATTATGAGGTGAACTCGTTCCTGTTTGAGGATTATGGTGAAACTTTTGCTTACGAGCAGGACATTTACCTTGAAAAGAAATTTGTGGTAAATGGCGATGCTGATAAGTTAACCATTAAACAAAGCATGGAAGGGTTGTATACACCGCGGTACGAAGGGTATCACTTTAAGATAAATGGCCTGCCGTTTAAGCCTGCCAGGATACTTGCCGACGGTAAAGAGATAGATAGCATAAGCGTCAATACCGATAAAACCTACGAATTTAAGTTTACTAAAAACTTTAAACGGATAGAGATATTTAAATAGCCGGTAAGTCAAATTATAAGCCGCAAAGCGCACAGAGCCTTTCCTGAATAAGCTACCTGTGTACTTTGTGGTTTTTATTTGCTTGTGCAGGTTAAAAGCTAAGCTAAAGTCGCTTTTATATAAACATCTTGGCTATATTGTATGTTCAATAATGATATATTTGATATATCAGGGTATCGTATCCTTAAAAGCAACTAACCTACGCGCATCGTCGCTCCCTAACTATGGCAAAGCAAATAAAAAAAACCGACCCTGGATTAACAGAATCGGCCCCTATAAAAACAAAAAAGGAAACCAAACCCAAAGGCGCTGCCAAAGAAATGTGGCCCGAGGCTGACGAAATAACGGTTTCCAAAAAGGGATTACCAAAAAAAGCTACAGAAAAACCAACCGCTGCCAAAAAGGCTGCGGCGCCAAAAAAAGGAAAAGCCCTTGAAATTGTAGATAATACAACCGACCTGAAAGCGGTTGAGCCATATAGCCGCTTTACCGACTACGATATCGATCTGTTTAAATCTGGCAAGCACTTTAAACTGTACGAAAAGCTTGGCTCGCACGTAACAGAGCATAAAGGTGTGGTGGGTACTTACTTTGCTGTTTGGGCGCCAAACGCTCAGTTTGTATCAGTTATTGGCAATTTTAACGGTTGGAATAAAGGGGCGCACTCGTTAAACTACAGGTGGGATGCTTCAGGCATATGGGAAGGGTTTATCCCGAACGTTGGCGTGGGCGAAACGTATAAATATTTTATTAAGGCATCTACCGGTGAAGACCTGGAAAAAAGCGACCCTTTTGCACTGCGCTGGGAATTGCCGCCACGTACGGCATCCATCGTTGCCGATACTTATTATGAGTGGGACGATAAGGATTGGATGATCAACCGCCATCAGCACAATGCCCTGGATAAGCCATATTCGGTTTATGAGATGCACCTTGGTTCGTGGGCGCGCAGCCCCGAAAGTCCGGATGAGTTTTTAAGTTACCGGCAAATAGCTGAATCCCTGGTACCATATGTAAAAGAAATGGGCTTTACACATGTAGAGTTTATGCCTTTGATGGAGCACCCTTATTATCCAAGCTGGGGGTACCAGATCACCGGTTTCTTCGCGGCATCGTGCCGTTACGGTACCCCACAGGACCTCATGTATTTAGTAGAGCAATTTCACAAGGCCGGCATTGGCGTTATATTGGATTGGGTGCCCTCGCATTTCCCGGGCGATGCGCACGGCTTGTATAATTTTGACGGCACGCACCTTTATGAGCATGCCGACGTTCGAAAAGGCTTTCATCCCGATTGGAAATCGTATATCTTTAATTATGGCCGTAACGAAGTGCGGGCTTTTTTGATCAGCAACGCTTTGTTTTGGTTAGACAGGTACCATGTTGACGGCCTACGGGTGGATGCCGTGGCTTCAATGCTTTATCTTGATTACTCGCGCAACCATGGCGAGTGGGAACCAAATGTTTTTGGCGGCAACGAGAACCTGGAAGCTATATCTTTCTTAAAAGAGTTTAATGCCACAGTTTACAGCAATTTTCCCGATGTGCAAACTATCGCCGAAGAATCAACCTCGTTTGCAGGGGTAAGTCGCCCGGTTTATACCGGCGGGTTAGGTTTTGGCATGAAATGGATGATGGGCTGGATGCACGATACGCTCAACTATTTCGCGCATGATCCTATCCATCGTAAATATCATCAAAACCAGCTTACTTTTAGTATGGTTTATGCGTTTACCGAAAATTTTATGCTGCCCTTTTCGCACGATGAAGTGGTTTACGGCAAAGGCTCGATGCTGAACAAAATGCCGGGCGACGAATGGCAAAAGTTTGCCAACCTGCGCTTGCTTTACAGCTTTATGTTTACCCATCCGGGCACCAAGCTATTGTTTATGGGCAGCGAGTTTGGCCAAAGCGCCGAATGGAGCTTTGAAAGATCGTTAGACTGGCACCTGCTGCAATATGATAGCCATAATGGTATTAAAGAAACGGTAAAAGCCATTAACCGGTTGTACCGATCTGAGCCTTCGCTGTACGAAAAAGCCTTTGAATGGACCGGCTTTGAATGGATAGACGCGGGCAACCTTGATGATTCTGTTATAGTTTATAGCCGAAAGGGCAAAGAAAGGGAAAACGACCTGGTTATTGTATTGAACATGACACCTGTTGTACATGCTAATTACCGTATAGGGGTTCCTGCTGCAGGGCAATGGCAGGAGATATTTAACTCTGACAGCGAAAAATTCTGGGGGAGTGGTATCATCAATTTCGACCCGATAACCACCGAAGCATCGGGCTGGCACGGGCGCGATAACTCTATGACCATTAAAACACCGCCCCTGGGCGCCGCGATATTTAAAAAAGTATCCGGCCAAACCGAAAAGATAAAATCAAAAAAACTTAAGTAATATGGCCGGTAAGTTCTTCTATTTGTATCTGGTAGGGGGCACAGTAGCCCTTGCGTTACTTATATATAGTATTATTGCGGCTTATCCTGCGGTAAATGCAAGCGGTGCATTGTTTTATGTGATACCAACCTTGCTGCTTTATTATATGGCGTACAAAACCTGGCATGTAAAAAATGATAGCGAGTTGATGTAAAGAATTGAAATACGATCTGCGCTTTAAAGAAGCAGCGTAAAAAGGTTGATAAACACTGCTTAAATATGAACCGCGCCGGCATGTTATAAATTGAATACTTTTGCACCATGTCTGTGTTAACTGCTACCGAAAACCATACTATTCCAAGTTATCCATTAATCACTATTGATGGCGGCGAGCCCGCTATGATAGTTGTGCGCGAAGCCAATGGGGTCGACATTATTATAGATGATGCCTTTTTATTGCCTCACCGTAAAGATTATTACTTTTTTGCGTTTGTAGAACAAGGCGGCAGCCGCCATTGGATTGACTTTGTGCCCTACACAGTTAAACCGGGGCATTTTTATTTTACCGTTCCGCAGCAGGTACATTTAAAGGAAGAGAGCACACCGGTGAAAGGTTACATAGCGGGCTTTACGGAAGAGTTTTTATCGCTTGAGGAGAACCGGATGCTGCGCCGCCTGCCCATTATACAAAACCCCGCCGGCGCGCATGAACTGGTGTTAAGTGAAGATGATATAAGCTACATTGAGGACGTAATGCGCAAAATGACCATTGAGTTTGAGGCCGGTGGCACGTGGCAAAATCAAATGCTTACTTCGTGGCTGCGAGTGCTGGTGATATACCTCAGCCGGCTGTATAACGAGCAATACGGCGAGCATTGTATCACAAAAAGTTATTGCCTGCTAAAAAGTTTCCAGGAATTAATAGGCGAGCATTACGCCAGCCAGCATGAGGTTGCAGCCTACGCTAACCTTTTAAATATTACGCCCGGCTACCTAAACGATGTCATTAAACAGCAAAGTGGTAAAACCGCCATAAGCCACATCCATAACCGGTTAGTGGTAGAGGCCAAGCGCAAGCTGTTGCACACCGATTTGTCAGTTAAGCAAATAGCCGATGAGCTTGGGTTTGAAGATGCGGCTTACTTCAACAGGTTCTTTAAACGCATTACCAACGCCACGCCGATGGCCTTTCGGCAGCAAATCCGTGAAATGTACAGTTAATGCCCCGCTATGTGCAGCTATAATGTGTTATTGCTGCTGTAGTTTTGCCACATGGAAAAACAAACTGTATTAATAACCGGAGCCAATAAAGGTATTGGCCTTGAAACCGCCCGCCAACTGGCAAACGCAGGCTACCATGTGTTTTTGGGCTGCCGTGATAAACAGCGCGGCGACGAAGCTGTACAATTACTGCATAACGAGGGTTTAAATAATGCTGAGCTATTATTAATAGATGTAGTGAGCGACCAATCGGTGAAGCAGGCTTACGAGGATCTTTCAAAACGCATTGACCATTTGGACGTGCTAATAAACAATGCCGGCATCCCGGGGAGCATACCGCAACCGGTGTTGAGCACCCCTATAGAAACATACAAAGACGTATATGAGGTTAACGTATTTGGCGTTGCCCGGGTAACAAAAGCTTTCGTACCATTGATGCAGGCTTCGGCCAACCCCAGGATAGTGAACGTAACATCAGACCTTGGTTCGCTTGGCCTGCATACCGACCCTACCTGGAGACATTACGAAGTTAAAACCGCAGCTTACGGCCCGTCAAAAAGCGCGTTGAACGGCTACACCATAGCATTAGCCTATGAGCTGAAAAATTTTAGGGTAAATGCTGTAAATCCGGGGTACACCGCTACCGATTTCAATAACAACCAGGGTTATAAAACGGTACAGGAAGGCGCTGCGCCCATTGTAAAATACGCTATGATAGATAAAGACGGCCCTACAGCTGGCTACTTTAGCGATTACGGTGTTACACCGTGGTAAAAATTACAGGCTGCACTGTTGTTTTAAAGATCGCAGTTACGGTAAAAAAAGAAGCCCCGCTTATTAGGCGGGGCTTCTTTTTTTTTCGAGGCGAGATAAACTTACAGTTTGCCAACTTCCTGTACCAGGTCTATCAGTTTGTTTGAGTAGCCCCATTCGTTATCGTACCATGATACCACCTTAACAAAGTTGTTGTTAAGCGCGATACCAGCTTTAGCATCGAATATCGAGGTACGTGCATCACCTTTAAAATCTTCTGATACCACCTCATCTTCTGTATAACCCAAAATGCCTTTAAGGTCACCTTCAGAGGCTTCTTTCATTGCGGCTTTAACTTCTTCATAAGTAGCAGAAGTTTTTAAGCGCACGGTTAAGTCAACCACAGATACATCTGCAACCGGCACACGGAACGACATACCTGTTAATTTACCTTTTAGTTCCGGAAGAACCAGGCCAACAGCTTTCGCAGCGCCGGTTGATGATGGTATAATGTTCTGATAAGCGCCACGGCCGCCTCTCCAGTCTTTAGCCGATGGGCCGTCAACTGTTTTTTGAGTAGCAGTAACTGCGTGTATAGTGCTCATTAAACCTTCTTCGATACCAAATTTATCATTCAGTACTTTAGCTATAGGCGCCAAACAGTTGGTTGTACATGATGCATTTGAAACAATGTGTTGATCTGCCTTTAACAGTTTGTGGTTTACACCCATTACAAATGTAGGGGTGTCGTCCTTTGCAGGTGCGCTCATTACCACTTTTTTAGCGCCGGCATCAATATGTTTTTGTGCAGTTTCCTGAGTTAAAAATAAACCGGTAGATTCAATGATAACCTCTGCACCAACTTCATTCCATTTAAGGTTTGCAGGGTCTTTTTCGGCAGTAACACGTATGGTTTTGCCGTTAACTACCAAGTGGCCGCCTTCTACGGCGATGGTACCTTTGAAAGGGCCGTGAGTTGAATCGTATTTTAACATGTAAGCCATGTAATCCGGCTCAACAAGGTCATTGATACCTACAACTTCAACATCTTGTCTTTCAATTGCGGCCCTAAAAGCTAAGCGACCGATACGGCCAAAGCCGTTGATTCCTATTTTCATGATTTTTCTAATTTTTATTTGAATAGTACGTCAATAAATGGTTTATGGGTTCTTTAATAATATCCGCTATTTTAATTTCGGTACCTTCGGCTGCCTCGTACAGGTAGTCCTGAAAGTTGGCCGCCACAGTACCCGCAAAATGCACCGATGAATCGGGGTGCTGTTTATGCAGCGGTACCAGGTATGTCTGTATCAGTTTGCCAAAGCCCGTGGTTACAACGTTCTTTATAAAAGCGTCCTGTTTGTTTTCGAGGAAGAAATCGGCAAACGAACTAAGAAACAATGCCGGCTGCTTTTGACGATAAACTTTTTCTAACAGGGTTTTGCGGTCGGCATCATAACGCTGCACAAACTTTTTACGAATGTTTAGCGGCAGTGTTTCGTTCATAAAACCCTTTATGAGTTGCCTGCCCAGCCAATTGCCCGACCCCTCATCAGCTAATATATAACCCAAACCATAGTTGTTTGGTTTCACTTTTTTGCCATCGTACCAGGCAGCGTTACTTCCGCTTCCGCAAATACTTACTATGCCCGGCTGGTTGCGGCAGCAAGCAATAGCGGCAGCTTCAATATCGTGGCCAACGCTTATTTTGGCAAATTTAAAAAACGCAGCAAGCGCATTATACACAACTCTTTTCAGATCATCTGAAGATGAGCCCGCACCAAAAAAATAAATGCGCTTTATTTCTTCGGCGTGGTGTATAAGGTTTATATTTTTATTAAGTAGTTGTAAAATATATTTTTCGTCGTTAAAATAGGGATTAATAGCATTGGTGTTGAACGATGCAACCGTCCTTCCCTTATCAGCTAATCGCCAGCTGGCATTATTTGATCCACTATAAACAACTGCAATCATTTAAATTGATAATATATCTGCCATCTGCATCAGGTCGTCTTCTAACTTAAACTGATGCTGGGTTAAAGCCTCTTCAAGGCTTGTTAGTTTGATGTGATTGGCTTCAAGGCCAACCATCATTTGCGTTTTGCCATCTATCATGGCATTAACGGCTGCAAACCCTAAACGGCTACCCAATATCCTGTCGAAAGCCGACGGGCTGCCGCCGCGTTGCAAGTGGCCCAATATAGTAACTTTTATATCGTAAAACTTCACTTGTTTTCTAACAGCTTCGGCAAGGTCATAAGCACCGCCGCTTTTATCGCCTTCGGCCACAATAACAATACTTGATGATTTTTTATTGTACTGCCCCGCTTTCAGGTTTTCTATCAGCTTATCAATAGCGGTATCGCGTTCGGGTAGTAGTATAGCCTCGGCACCACATGATATACCGGCGCGCAAGGCTATAGCGCCCGAGTCGCGGCCCATAACTTCAATAAAGAATAAGCGGTCGTGCGCGTCGGCGGTATCGCGTATCTTATCAATGGCCTCTATTACCGTGTTGGTTGCGGTATCAAAACCCAATGTATAGGTAGAGCCGTAAAGGTCGTTATCTATGGTGCCCGGTACGCCAATTACAGCAATATCAGGATATTTTTTTGAAAAACGCAAAGCGCCGGTAAAGGTACCATCGCCGCCTATAACCACAATCCCGTCTATACCGGCTGCTTTAACATTTTGATAAGCTTGTTCCATCCCCTCATCGGTACGGAACGGGAGGCACCTGGCGGTTTTTAAAACTGTGCCGCCAAGATTTAAGATATTGCTTACCGACCGGGTGTTCATATCAAACATATTATTATCGATAAGCCCCTGGTAGCCCTGGCGTACGCCTGCAACTTGCAGGCCGTTATATATAGCGGTACGTACTACAGCCCTTATGCAGGGGTTCATGCCGGGGGCATCGCCGCCTGAGGTAAGAACTGCTATTTTTGAAATTTTATGCATCTTTACACAAGTAAATTTGTAGGTGCGAATATAGTGTGTCAAATTTACACCATTAAATTTATTTATATTATTTTTACATTAAAAATTAAGGATATATCTTTAAACCATTAACCTAAAAGCCCAATCCCTTGGAAGTAAAGTTACCTACATTTAACTCAGTTTTTTCTATAGACTGTGTCATATTTGGTTTTGAAGCCGGAGAACTGAAAATATTACTTATAGAACGTAATGAAGAGCCTTATAAAGATTGGCTTGCCTTACCCGGATATATTGTAGAGCAGGATGAGAGCATTGATAACGCTGCTGAACGTATTTTATATGAACTAACCGGCCTGCGCGACCTGCACATGCAGCAGTTTCATACTTTTGGCGAGGTTAACCGGCACCCTCAGGGGCGTGTTATTACAGTTGCTTATTATGCTTTGATACGTATAAACGGCCAAAAAGAGGTTAAACCGGTTACCCAATATGCAAAGAGTGCGTTTTGGCATCCAGTGAACGATTTGCCTAAACTGGCGTTTGACCACAGCGAAATATTTGAAACAGGCTTCAACAAAATTCGCCGCAGGTTAAATTATCAGCCTATTGCTTTTGAGTTGCTGCCCGAAAAATTTACACTAACCCAACTACAGTCGTTATACGAGGCTGTGCTGAATAAAAAGCTTGATAAACGCAACTTTCGCAAAAAAATGCTGAGCTACGGCTTTTTAAAGGAACTTGATGAAAAACAGAAAGGGGTATCTTACCGCGCTGCCAAACTGTATAAATTCGACAGGCGTAAGTATACCAAAATTTTCCAAAACGATCTTAACCTGGATAAGTAGGAGAAGAGAATCAGGACAGTAAGAGTCAGGAATCAAACCCCGGACTCTGTATTTTATAAATTCTTATTTCACACGAAAGCCGCATCGATATCGATGCGGCTTTCTCAATTTCATTGAATTTAATGTCTTAAGTCTTGACTCTAAAAATCTTGCCTCTCTTATAACTGGCTTGGCGCTAATTCTAAATGGTATTTAACCAGGTTATCTATAGGCGACCGGATGATGTTGCCTACCGTCATGCCATTTTCGGTACAAACCTCTTCAAGCACATTGCGGAAGTTATAACCAACCGATCCTATGCAGTTAAAGGTGTACTTTTGATAATCAGGGTAATGGGTAACCAGGTTGCGGAAAAAATCCTCGAACGAGGTGCGAACCAGGTTGCGCGAGTATTCTATGTTTACAATGTTATCATAAACAAACTTGCTAAAGCTTGCGCAAAAGCGGTTTGCCCTTGGCTGCGTGTAAACAATTTCGTTTATATCATCCGGAGTAAGTTTAAAGGTTTCCCAAAAATTCTTACGTACGGCTTCGGGCATGTATCCGCGCAAATAATCTATCAATAACTTTTTACCAATGTGGCAGCCGCTGCCTTCATCACCAAGAATGTAAGCGCCCGAGTCGATGTTGTTTATGATCTCTTTGCCATTGTACAGGCAGGTATTGGTACCGGTACCTAAAATGGCGGCAAAGCCCTCGTTGTTGCCTAAAAGGGCACGTGCTGCGGCAAGCAGGTCATGACCAATGTATACTTTCGATTTTGTAAAAACTGCCGTCATGGCATCCTCAACAACCTTTCGCATTTCCGGGGTTGAACAGCCTGCGCCGTAATAATTAACCTCGGTAATGTTATCTTTCTCAAGATCGGTAGGCAGGCTGTCTCTTAAAGATTGAATAATGTACTCAGTGCCCGAAAAATAAGGATTGTAACCCTCGGTGTTAAAATACACCTTTTTACCATCTTCGGTAACTAAACACCAGTTTGTTTTGGTGGAGCCACCGTCAGCAATTATGATCATAAATAAGTTTATTTAAAAAAAATTGGGTTAAAAGTATGATTAACTTATTGTAAAAAAAACACTTCGTACTTTTAAAAAGTAAAAATGCACTATTTAACAAGGTAAAACTTAATATATGTGTGTAAATTTTAACTTTTTTGCCCAAAATAAATTTTTAGCAAATCCACACATTAAAAAGTTAAACCGTTAAATATTAATTGTTTTATTTACATATATGCATTTAGATTAACTATTAACACCGGTTTATAACAGAATACAATTATATGTATATTTTAACAAATATTTATAGGGGGAGTTTTTTGTGCCGATAAATTATTTGAATGTTGTTGCTATTGTCTGTTTAAACCAAAATTAGCATATTTGCACTGCAAAATTTGCGATGGTCTCATAGCTCAGCTGGATAGAGCAACAGATTTCTAATCTGTCGGTCTCAGGTTCGAATCCTGATGAGATCACTAACAAAAAGCCTTTAAATTCAATTTAAAGGCTTTTTGTTTTTATACTATGTAAGATACAACCTGCGGATGGCTGTCGAGGCAGAGTATATCAAATACGTTTATTTCTGTTCCTCGTCCGGCGGCATCTCGTCCGGTAACTCATCGGGGCTTTCATCAGGCACTTCAGGGGCTTTCGGATCAAAAGGCTGCTCTATTTCCAGCCGGTCTTTTTTAACCGGCATTTCTTCGGGCTCGTTGGGTATAGTTTGATGCTTTTTGCTCATGTGTACACAACATTACCGCTGATGAGATTGTTTTTACTGCAAGCTGCTGTTCCGCATTTTACAATTAGCTATTTTTGCATGTGCCTGTCAAGAAAAAAAACGTCCGCAGAAAAAAGAAAGCTAAAACGCCGTCCCGGTTAAAATACTATTTCGCCCTTGCCGGTGTACTGTTGCTATTATCTCCATTTTACTACGGGTACGTTATTAAAACAGCGTCGTATACCTGGCGGTGGATAAAAGATATCGGTAAAAATACCGATTACCGCACCTATAAAAGCTTCGGTATCCGGATCCCGTCAAATTACCAGGTGCATGGCATCGACGTATCCTATGCCCAGGGAAAGATAAACTGGGCTAAGGTAGCCGAAATGGAAGAGGACGGCGTACGCATCCGCTTCGCGTTTATCAAAGCTACCGAAGGCCTTGTAATTGCCGACCCGTATTTTAAACGTAACTCGAAAGAGGCCAGGAAGGCCGGTATTGCCTGCGGGGCGTACCATTTTTTCAGGCCGCGAAAGAGCGGTTTATGGCAGGCCCGTTTTTTCGTACAAAACGCATCGCTGCAAAAGGGAGGGCTGCCACCGGTTGCAGATGTTGAGCGGCTGGACGGAAAAACACCCGCTGCTATGCGGAAGGAGTTGAAGGACTTTTTGCGGTTTGTAGAGAATAAAACGGGCGAAACCCCTATAATTTATACGGGCATCAGCTTTTACCGCGATTACCTTGCCGGCTATTTTGATGAATACCCTTTATGGATAGCCCATTACAACCGCGACAGGCTAAATGTAAGCGCCGGCACCAACTGGATGTTTTGGCAGCACGCTGAAACGGGCCGTGTTAATGGCATTGGGCACAAGGTTGATTTTGATGTTTTTAAAGGAGACAGCCTTGCGTTTGAGCGATTTATTGCAAAAAGTAAATAACGCATCGTATACTAATATCATATATTGCGCCGTATTAAGCTTTAAAAAAACCATACAATGAAATACGTAGCATCACGCCTGTCTGAAGGGAACAAGATCTTCCCTGCAGAGATAATAACCGAAGAGAATGGCATCACCATAAAAATCCCCGGCTTGTTTAGTGGCGACACTACAACCATAGCGTACGATAGTATATCTGCTGTAGAGATAGATACTCCCTTAATTGGCTACTCCACCATCAGGTTTTACCATAACGGTAACAAGGTACAGGCACATGGCTTCTCAAAAAGCGATGTGAAACAGATCAAAGCTTTTATTGAAGAAGGCCGCAGCAGGGCGCGGAGTAATTTTTAATCGTGCAGGATACAGCTTAAGGTCCTTATGCTTTTGTGTTATTTTTCCGGTTAGGCAGGTCGAACCAAAAAGTGGTGCCCTTACCGGGTTCAGTTTTAAACCATATATTCCCCTTGTTCTGGGTTATCATATCCTTGCAAAGTATCAGCCCCAAGTGGTTGCCCTTTTCGCCCTGTGTGCCGGTACTAAGTGTATGTTCGAGGCTAAATAATTTATCGGCCTCGTCGCGGCTTATGCCCGGGCCGGTGTCGCTTATTGATATAATGGTACGATTGCCATTTACTTCGGCGTTAAAAACTATGGAGTCGCTAGCCTTGCAAAATTTTATACTGTTTGACAGCAGGTTACGTATCACCAGGTTTATCATGTCCTGATCGGCAAAAGCCATGGTATCTGCTTTGGCCGCGTTGCTCACCTGCAGGTTTTTTAAACCTATTTTGGTTTCAAACAAATGGATGTTTTCATCAATGATGCTCTTGATGTCAATATCAACAGGGTTTATTTTCATACCCTCTAACTGATTTTTTGACCACTCCAGCAGGTTATCTAAAAAAGTGCCCGTACTTAGTATGGTATCTTCCAGTTTTACCAGCAGGTCCCCAAGTTCTTTTTCGTCCATATCGCCTTCGCGATAAACTGCCAGCAGGGTTTGCAACGTGCTTAACGGACTCCGCAGATCATGTGATACGATGGAAAAAAACTTGTTTTTTACATCGTTCAGTCGTTCCAGCTCGATGTTTTGCGCCGTCGACAACTCCATCTGGGCGTTGATCTCCTCGTTGAGCATGGCCAGTTCGTTATTGATCGCTGCAATTTCTTCTTTCTGCTTTACCAGCAGTTTATTAGTAGCCTGCTTTGTTTGGTTGCGGCGGTATAAAACCCCCAAAAGTAAAATAGCCGACGCCAGTACAATTGAGGTGGCAATAATTACCGTACTGTATTTGTTGATCTTGTCCAGGTAATCAGAGTTTTTTGCGGCAATATCCTGGTTGTCCTTTTCCAAACCCGCGTTTTCGCTTCTTACCCTGTTCATTTCAATCAGGGTGATGTCTTTCAACATTTTTTCTTCCTGCATGCTGTCTTTTGATAGCAGATATTGGGTTTGGTAATAAAACGCATTTTTAAGGTCGCCTTTATTTTTATACGCGGTAACCAACTTATCCATCGATTCGTTGCCCACACCTTTGGCCTTTATGGCGCGGCTTATGTTTAAAGCCTGTGTGCCGTATTCAATCGCCTTAGCGTAATCTTTACTATCGTTGTAAACATCGGCAATTGAGTTAAGCACATTTGCTTCAACATATTTATCGCCCAGGGTGCGCATATTTTTCAGGGCGCTATCTAAACTTGTTAAGGCGGCAGCATATTTTTTTTGATGGGTATATGCCCTGCCTAAACCCATGCGGGCCAGGCCAATGCCGTTCAGGTCGCCCAGCTTTTGGCGTATGGCCAGGCTTCGGTTATAATATTCAATAGCCTGTTCATCCTGGTGGTCGGCGAGGTAACAGTTCCCTACCGAGTACAAGGCACTGGCAATACCCATATCATTTTTACTTTTGGTGTAACCGGCCAACGCCTGATTAAAATAGCTGCGTGCTATTTCATTTTTATCCATATCATAGTAAATAGCGCCAATGTTAGTGTAGCACTGGTTGGCGCCTAACTCATAGCCTATCTTTTTATAAATAGCCAGCGCCTGGAAGTAGTTGGTAATGGCTTCGCGGTTATCATCAAGCCTGTTGTAAGCAAAGCCTATATTAGCCAGGGCCCTGCCGGCTGTTAATTCAAAACCATATTTTTTGGCGTGGTTATACCCTAAATTGAAGTAAAAAAGCGCGCTGTCTATTTTGCTGCGGATGCCATAGGATATGCCCATTTGCACGTAGGAGTCGGCAACGGCTTCATGATTATTCAGCTTTTGGGCAAGGGCCTTATAAACGTTGGCGTAATAGAACTTTTTTTCAGGGTCGACAGATGAGTATGCGGTAGACAACTGTTTAAGCAGGCTCAGCCTTGCCGTATCGGGCATGGTTTGCTTAAGCCGGGGTAGTAGTTCATTTACTTTAGTAATTTGGGCAAAGCAGGGATCAAAGGCGAATAGAAATACCAGTAAATATGGATTGATGAACCGTTTTATGCTCCAAATGGGGTTTAACATAGGGGTGTAAATTAAATAAGGCAGGTAAACAAGGCTGCAACGCGCGGCGTTATTTTCTGTAGGTAAATATAACTATTGTCCGGCCCATTTTAAACTTATTTTACTATTGATGCCCGCATTAGCCGCTGGTAAAAGGTATGTGCGAGCGGTCTTAACCACCCCGTACGAAGATTGGTTTCAGGGTAAATTGCTTTTAAAGAATTTGCTTAATTTAAAGTTATGCCGGCAGGGCGGATAATTAAATTTTAAACTTTGATTTAATGAAAATTGAATGAATTTTTTTGCTCACCCTGCAAGTACCTAAGTTTAAATTTTTATATCTTAATCCCGATTTAAACAGCGCTAAAGTAACCTGCGGTTTATACCGGCACGTTAGCCCACTTACTTAGGTTAATGAATATTCTTACCGATAACAAGTACACTGATATTTTTACGGATGATGTGTTTATTCATCATTTGTTTGAGCAGCAGGCCCTGCAAACTCCTGCGGTAACTGCCGTGCAGTTTGGCGTTGATAAAATAAGCTATAATGAACTAAACAGCAAGGCCGGCAAACTGGCTGATGTTATCAATAAGGTGTCGCCTGCATCGCTTATCATCGGGGTAAGCGCAACCCGGTCTATCGAAACCATCATTAGCCTGCTGGCTGTTTTAAAAGCAGGCAAAGCCTATCTTCCGTTAGACCCAACCTTCCCTGCCGAAAGGCTGCAGGATATGGTGGCCGACTGCGGTATCGACACCATTATTGCACCCGGAATAGATAAAACGGTTTTTAGCGGGTTCGCAAAAAACGTAATTGTTTCTGACGAGGCTATAACCGCGGGTGCCGGGTTAATTAACGGCGCCAAAACTAAGGTTGCTTATATCATTTACACATCGGGTTCAACAGGCAAGCCTAAAGGAGTTTGCGTAGGCCATGCGGGCGTTGTAAATCTGATAAACTGGCACAAGCGCATTTCGCCATATTTAGGGGTAGGGCATAAAACAATGCAATTTTCTCCGCTGATATTTGATGCATCGGTAATGGAGATCTTTTGTACCCTATGTATAGGCGGTACGCTGGTTTTGGTTGACGATGCCACACGTATAGACCCCTCAAAACTTTTAAAATATATAGATGAACAGCAGGTCAACCGCATAAATATGCCTTTTGTGGCCCTGCAATATTTTACAGAGGCTGCCGATGCCGAACAGCACTTTCCGCAATCGTTAAAGGAAGTGATCAGCGCGGGTGAACAATTAAAAATAACGCCGCAGGTTTTGCGTTTCTTTGAGGCGCTGCCGGGCTGCGTGTTTTACAACATGTATGGCCCTACCGAGGCCAGCGTGTGCAGCACCGCCCTTAAAATGGAAGGCCCTGCCGATAACTGGCCGTTGCTGCCCACCGTTGGCAAACCTATGGATAACGTATCCATACACGTGCTGGATGAGCAACTGAAGGAAGTTGCGGACGGCGAAGCGGGCGAACTTGGCATAAGCGGTATAAGCTTGGCTTATGGCTACCTGAACCGCCCCAACCTTACAGAAGAAAAATTTATAGATTGGACGGATGCCCAAGGCAAACCCACCCGCATTTATCGCAGCGGAGACTTAGGCCGTTACCTGCCCGACGGTAACATAGAATACCTTGGCCGGCGCGATACGCAAGTAAAGATACGGGGTAACAGGGTAGAAGTTGGAGAGATAGAAGTGTTGCTGAGCCAACTGGAAGGCGTACAGCAAGCTGTGGTGGTTGCCCGCGAGGATGTGCCAGGGCAAAAGCGTTTGGTGGCTTACCTGGTATCATCGGGCATAAAAAAGGATATCGCCTTTCTGCGCTATAGTATAGAACAACAACTGCCCGATTATATGATGCCCTCGGCATTTGTTTGGGTAGACGGCTTTGCCAAAACAACCAGCGGCAAGATAGACCGCAACGCCCTGCCTGCACCGGACACGCAACGCCCCGAGCTGTCTGTTTTGTATAAAGTCCCTGTTACCACTGCCGAAAAGCATATTGCCACCCTTTGGGCCGAACTATTGCAGGTGGACAAGGTGGGCATCTATGATAATTTTTTTGAATTGGGGGGTAACTCCATCCTGGCGCTTAAAACCGTTGCAGCGTTAAAAAAGCAACATAATTATACGCTGCCCATAACCAAGCTTTACCAATATCCCACGGTAAACGGCATTGCGGCCTTTTTAGAAGGAAACAAGGTGGTTGCTAAACTTGCTGCTAAACCCAGAAAAGATAAAAGCAATAAAGAAATAGCCGTGATAGGCATGGCGGCCAGGTTGCCGGGGGCAAACAATATTTATGAACTTTGGGACGTACTGGCCGAAGGGCGCGAAACCATATCATTTTTTACTGACGATGAGCTTGATCCGTATATTCCGTATGGAGTAAAAACTGCGCCCAACTATGTAAAAGCACGTGGGATTGTAGAGAACTCCGAGGGGTTCGATGCCGCGTTTTTTGGTATCAACCCCAAGGTAGCCGAACTGATGGACCCCCAGCACCGCGTGTTTTTGGAACTGGCATTTGAAGCACTGGAAACCAGCGGTCACCTGCCTGTAAAATATGCTGGTTTGGTTGGTGTTTTCGCGGGTACGGGCAACAATACTTATTATATCAATAACGTAATCTCGAACACGCTAAAAATTGAAGGCGTGGGCAGTTTTCTTACTTCCACTATAAATGAGAAAGATTACATAGCCACGCGCACCGCTTACGAGCTTGACCTGAACGGCCCGGCGGTAAGTGTGCACGCTGCCTGTTCCACATCGCTGCTGGCCATAGCGCAGGCTGCCGACAGCATCCGCAACGGGCAATGCAATGTAGCGCTGGCAGGAGGCGCGTCTATCAGTTCACCGGTTAAAAGCGGGCATTTGTACCAGCAAGGCACCATGCTAAGCGCCGACGGGCATTGCCGATCGTTTGATGCGGATAGCGATGGTACCGTGTTTAGCGATGGCGCGGGTGTTGTGGTTTTGAAAAGTCTGGAAGAGGCGGAGCGCGATGGCGATACCATTTACGCGGTGCTTAAAGGCATAGGGCTCAACAACGACGGAGGCGACAAGGGCAGCTTTACCGCGCCAAGCGCTGTTGGCCAGGCAGGCGCTATTGCCATGGCTATTGCCGATGCGGGGGTAGACCCTGCAACCATCACCTATGTTGAAGCACACGGTACCGCTACCATGTTAGGCGACCCTATAGAGATCGAAGGACTTAACCTGGCCTTTGGAGCGCAGGATAAAAAACAATACTGCGCCATTGGCTCTATCAAAAGTAATATGGGGCACACGGTTGCCGCAGCAGGTGTAGCCGGCTTTATAAAAACCACATTGGCGCTGTTCCACAAGCAAATACCGGCATCATTACACTACACCAAACCCAACCCAAATATCGATTTTGCGGATAGTCCGTTTTTTGTGAATACCAGGCTTACCAACTGGGAAAGCGAGGGTAAACGCAGGGCAGGAGTAAGTTCATTCGGTGTGGGTGGTACCAACGTACATACCGTGCTGGAGGAGTATGTTAAACCGGTGCAGACATTCGGTAAAAGCCGCCCGGTATCGTTGATCAGTTGGTCGGCTAAAACGGCTACCAGCGCCAGTAAATGGGCGGACAGGCTGTATTATTATCTACAGGATAATGAGGGGGTACAAGTAGAAGATATCGCCAGCAGTTTGCATAGCACACGTGTCGATTTTAAAGAACGCAATTTCATTTTAGCGACCGACAGGGCCGACCTGCTGGATAAGCTCACTAAATTTAAACGCGACCCATCCAACTCTAAAACATTAACAGAAAATGCTGCCGAGATAGTATTCATGTTCCCCGGACAGGGCGCGCAGTACCTGAATATGGGTCGCGAATTATATGCGCATGAGCCTGTTTTTACCGATGCCATAAATGAATGCGTGGCTATATTGAAAGATACCGCTCATGAAAATATCCTTGAAGTAATTTATGCCGATGCATCCGCGGAAGCCAATGACAAGCTAAAAAATACGTTTTTCACCCAGCCGGCGATATTTATCACTTCATACGCTCTGGCTAAACTTTGGATGAGTTGGGGGATAATACCATCGGTTTTTACCGGCCACAGCATAGGCGAGTTTGTAGCCGCGCATTTTGCAGGTATCTTTAGCCTGCCTGATGCCCTGAAGCTGATAACCGAACGCGCCACGTTGGTGAGCGAAGTTGCCGAAGGCGATATGCTTTCGGTACGCATCAGCGCCGGCGAATTGGAAAAAATATTACCCGGTAATCTGTCCATAGCCGTCATAAACAGCAATAAGCTATCGGTAGTGGCGGGCGAGAAAGATGCCGTTGCGGCTTTCGCCAAAGTACTCGAGGAAAAAGGCATTCCCGGTAGGTTATTGCAAACCAGCCATGCTTTTCACTCGGCTATGATGGATGACATTGTGGCCCCGTTTGAAGAAATAGTGAGGTCGGTAAAAATCAATGCACCGGTCAAGCCAATGGTATCAACAGCAACAGGCAAATGGCTAAGTGCAGCTGAAGCTATCAGCCCCTCGTACTGGGCGCAGCACCTGCGCAAGACCGTGCGCTTTGCGGATGCTATTGACACCCTGACTGAAGATAAGGGCCGCCTGTACCTGGAAGTTGGCCCCGGCCGCACGCTGGCTACTTTAACCGCGCAGCAAACCGCCGATAACCCGGTTGCAACAGTGCCGGGGATTGATGGCAGCGACGGAGTTTCCGAATACGGGTCCTTGATCAGGGCATTAGGGCAGTTATGGCTAAACGGTGTAGCGCCCGATTGGAAGGCGTTTTACAAAGGACCGCTTAACAAGTTAAGGTTGCCGGGTTACGCGTTCGATCATAAAAAGTATTGGGTTGATCCGGTATTGTTTACCCCGCCCGTAACGGTAAATTACCAGCCGGAAGAGATATCACCCGATACACCTCAAGCCATTCCAAATGAAAATATTATACCAAACAATATAATGAGAAAAGATTTGCTGGCAGGTAAGCTGCAGGAAATTTTTGAAGATGCATCCGGTATCGAGATTGGTAACGCATCCGCAGATCTGAGCTTCCCCGAGATTGGTTTCGATTCCTTGTTATTAACGCAGATCGCTACCAACCTTAAAAAAACCTTTAACGTTACCATTACCTTCAGGAAGTTGTTTGAGGAATACAATTCTATAAACCTGCTGGCCGACTTTCTGGATAAGAACCTGCCTGCCGGGCAATTTGAGCCGCAACAGGTACAACGCCCGGCCCCAGCGTTAAACATGCCGTTTGTGGCAAATAGCAGCAGTAATGCAACATTAAACAATATATCGCAGCAGCTGCAATTCCTGGCAAACCAGATAGCACATTTGCAAGGTGGTGAAGTAAAAGTTACGCAGGTAGTGCTACCGCCGCCGCCCATAAATATGAGTAACGGCACGTTATCGCAGCAAGAACCGGACATCACGCCGGAAGAAATGGCAGAGATAAAAAAGCCATTTGGCGCTACCGCCCGCATCGAGCGGAAAGTACAGGAACTGGATGATAAGCAAATGGCTTTCCTGGCTGAGCTAATCAAAAAATATAACGAAAAAACCAAAAGAAGCAAGGAACAAACCCAGCAGCATCGTGCCTACATGGCCGATCCGCGGGTGGTGAGCGGTTTCAGGCCGCTTACCAAAGAGGTGGTTTACCCCATCATCGTTAACCGCTCAAAAGGCAGCCGGCTTTGGGATGTTGACGGCAATGAATATATCGATGCGCTGAACGGTTTTGGTTCTAACATGCTGGGCTATCAGCCCGATGTTTTGAAGGAAGCCATACAGGCCCAGCTGGAGTTGGGTTACGAGATTGGTCCGCAGCACGAACTGGCAGGCGAGGTTTGCAAATTGATGTGCGAGTTCACCAGCTTTGATCGCTCCGCTTTGTGTAATACGGGGTCCGAAGCGGTACTTGGCGCTATGCGTATAGCACGTACGGTGACCGGCAGATCACTTATCGTGGCGTTTAGTGGCTCATACCATGGTATTATGGACGAGGTGATCGTTCGCGGTACAAAAAAATTAAAAACTGTTCCGGCTGCATCGGGCATATTGCCCGAGAATGTACAGAATATGCTGATACTGGACTACGGTTCGGTTGAATCGCTGAAAATTATAAAAGAGCGTGCCGCGGAAATTGCCGCGGTACTGGTAGAAGCTGTACAAAGCCGCAGGCCTGAGTTTCAACCAGTGGAATTTCTTAAAGAATTAAGGACCCTTACCGCCGATTCTAAAATAGCGTTGGTATTTGATGAGGTGATCAGCGGATTTCGTTTCCACCCCGGTGGTGCGCAGGCGCTGTTTGGCCTAAAGGCCGATATTGGTACTTATGGCAAAGTAATTGGTGGCGGCATGCCGGTAGGCGCCATCTGCGGGATAAAAGAGTATATGGATGCGCTGGATGGCGGTTACTGGGAATTTGGAGACGACTCGGTGCCCGAAGCAGGGGTAACCTATTTTGCGGGTACGTTTGTAAGGCATCCGCTTGCCCTCGCGGCAGCAAAGGCATCTTTGCAATACATGAAAGACCGCGGCCCCGCCTTGCAGGAGAAGCTTACTGCCCTTGCAACAAGGTTAAAAGATGGTATGGACGCCTTCTGCAAAAAGCATAATATCCCGTTAACAGTTGTGGGCTATGGTTCGTTATGGAGGTTGAAATTCATAGAGGATATCCCTTACAGTGAATTGCTGTTTACCCTGATGCGTTTAAAGGGTATTCACATATTAGATGGCTTCCCATGTTTTATGACCGATGCGCATACCGAAGAAGACGTTGATACCATAATAGCCAAATTTGGCGAAAGCGTTGAAGAAATGACCCAAGCCGGATTTTTTGAAGTGCAAACCGTGGCACCGCCGGTAGTACCTTTAGCTGCACCCGCTACTGCGGCGGTAACCAATGCCAACGAGCCGCCTGTACCGGGTGCAAGGCTGGGACGCGACAGGAATGGTAATCCTGCCTGGTTTTTAAAGGATGATAATTTAGGCGGATATAAACAAATAAACCTGAAAGACGCGTAATTTGAACCAGACTTCTACATATCCATCACAGTTAAGCGCTGAAGAATTTGACCCTTTTGCAGGGCCGGAAATATTGCGGGTTGCACCCGCTACCGAGCCGCAGACAGAGATATGGACGTCGTGCCTTATTGGCGGCAACGATGCCAACTGTGCCTATAACGATTCTGCCTCCATCGTACTCACCGGCGCTTTTGATAAAGAGGCCATGATGCAGGCATTGCAGGCCCTGTCAGACCGGCACGAGGCTTTGAGAACCGTTTTTAGTGCCGATGGCGCAAACATGATTGTGTATAACAACCCTGCGATAAAGGTTGATTATCATGACCTGTCGCTGCAGGACGATGAGCAGAACAAGCTGTTCATCAAAAATTATAACCGGCAACTGGCTATTACCCCGCTTGATCTGATACACGGGCCGCTTTATAAAGCCGCCATTTTAAAATTAAGCCAACACGAACAACGCGTAGTACTGCTGATGCACCACATCGTATGCGACGGATGGTCAGTAGGGATTATTATGCAGGATCTGAGTAAGCTGTACTCTGCCTTCGCCCAGGGTTGCCGGCCAAACCTGCCTGCTGCGCCACAATTTAGCCAATACGCGGTAGAAGAGATAGCGGCATCGCGCAGCGCACAACACCAGGCGACCGAAAAATACTGGATAGACCAGTTTAAAGGCAGCGATCACCTCCTGGATATACCTGTCGATAACCCCCGGCCGGCGCCGCGCACCTACAAAAGTAACCGCGCCGATTTTAGTCTGGATGCTGCTTTGGTAACCGACCTGAAATTACTGGCCCGGAAAGCGGGCGTAAGCTTTGTAACAACGGTGCTGGCATCGTTCGAGGTGTTTTTGCACCGGCTGACCGGGCAGGACGAGATCATTATTGGTTTGCCGGCCGCGGGGCAATCCGCTACAGGCAATTTTGGGCTGGTTGGGCATTGCGTTAACCTGTTGCCCTTACGCAGCTTCCCAAAAGGCGATCAATCTTTTATAAATTATCTAAAAACACGTAAAAACGAGGTGCTTGACGCGTACGATCATCAGCAGTACACCTTTGGCAGTCTCCTTAAAAAATTAAATATCCCCCGCGATCCAACACGCGTGCCGTTGGTGCCGGTTGTTTTCAATATTGATATCGGCATGGACGAAGGGATAAGTTTCCATAACCTGAAGCACCGCTACATCAATAACCCGCGCGAATATGAAACCTTCGAGATCTTCCTCAACATAACGGATCACAAGGGGACACTCACGCTGGAGTGGTCATACAATACGCAGCTTTTCGGGCCGGCTACCATCAGCCAGTTCATGGATGAATTTGATCATTTATGGCGTGAGGTGGTCAAAGCGCCGGACACGCCTATCGGCAAGATCGCCGCGATAAACGCTGATAAGATACTACAGCAGTTAAATAAGTGGAATGACACAAAGGTTGATTATCCTAAGGAAAAGCCGCTGCATCAAATCATCAGTGAAACAGCCGTTAAATACCCCGACAGCATTGCACTGAAATTTAAAAACGAAGCCTTAACTTACACGCAGCTAAACCAAAAAGCTAACCAGCTTGCGGCCATGCTGATAGAAAACGATGTAAAACCGGGCGATAAAGTGGCTATATCGCTGGACAGATCAGTGGAACTGGTTGTGTCATTGCTGGCCATTATAAAGGCAGGGGCAACCTACATCCCGCTCGACCCGGCCTTCCCCGTAAACCGTATCAGCTATATGCTGAAAGATTCGGCCGCGGTGGTGTTGCTTACTTCTGAAGCATACAAAGGCCAGTATACATCCACCGCAAAAGAAATCATCATTGACGATATCTGGCCGGGCCTTGAAAATTACACAACTGCCGACCCTGAGGTAAGTGTAAATGGAAACGACCTGATCTATATTTTGTATACATCCGGCTCAACAGGGCAGCCTAAAGGCGTACAAATAAAGCACCACAACGTGGTTAACTTTTTGTATAGCATGCAGAAACAGCCGGGGCTTACAACTGCGGATAAACTGCTGGCGGTTACCACTATCAGCTTTGATATTGCCGCGCTGGAGCTTTGGCTGCCGCTGATAACCGGCGCGCAGACAGTACTGGCCGGTGCGGCCGAAGTAAAGGACGGTGGTGCATTGCTGGATATCATCCGTAAAGAAAAAATAACCGTGATGCAGGCTACGCCATATACCTGGCGCATGATGCTGGAGGCAGGCTGGGGCACAGAGAAAATAAAAGTAATATGCGGCGGCGAGGCATTGCCTATCGATCTGGCAGAACGCATTTTGGGCCGGGCCTCGTCGCTGTGGAATGTTTACGGCCCTACCGAAACCACCATTTGGTCTACCCTGAAGGAAATTAAGCATACAGACCGAGCGGTAAGTATAGGTAAACCTATTGATAACACTTCGGTGTATATTTTAGATAAGTTTCAAAAGCCGCTTATGCCGGGTGCCGCCGGCGAGATTTATATTGGGGGCGAGGGTGTTGCACTGGGCTACCTTAACCAACCGGAACTGACTTCCGAAAAATTTATTGCCGACCCTTTCGCTGCCTACACCGGCGGCAAAATGTATCGCACAGGTGATTTAGGCACGTTTACACCTGAGGGCGATCTGGTTTACCTTTCGCGAATAGATGCACAAGTGAAAATTCGCGGGTACCGCATAGAGACAGGTGAGATAGAGTTTAATCTGGCCAAAGAAGCCGCCATAAAACAGGCCGTAGTAATTGCACGTGCCGATAACGCCGGCGTGAACAAGCTGGTTGCGTATATTATTTTGAAGGATGGTATGCAAAAAACAGGCGAGGCGGAGCTGATACAGCAATGGCGCACCAACCTGCGGGCATCTGTACCTGATTATATGGTGCCCGACAATTTTGTGGTCATTGACGCTTTGCCGATGACACCCAATGGCAAGGTAGATAAAAAGGCCCTTGCCGCACAGGGTATGACCCTGGCTGAAAACAACCATTATGTTGCGCCCCGTACCAATGTAGAAAAACTGGTTGCCGATATATGGAAGGAGTTTTTGGGCGTTGAGCAGGTAGGCATATACGATAACTTTTTCGAACTTGGCGGCCATTCGCTGATAGCGGTACAGGTGATGGCTAAAATAGAGAAGGAAACAGGCAAGCGCATGCCGCTGGCTATTTTGTTTGAAAACTCTACGGTTGAAAAATTATCCCTGATGCTGGAAATGGACGGAAGGTCTGTCACCTGGGACTCCTTGGTGCCTATCAAGCCTACCGGTAGTAAGGTTCCAATATATATTGTACACGGCGCCGGCTTAAACGTATTGTTGTTTAATGCCCTTGCCAAACACATGGATGCCAATCAACCGGTTTACGGCCTGCAGGCCAAAGGCTTGAACGGTGTTGACGAACCTTTGAACAGGATGGAAGATATAGCCGCGCATTATATCTCGGCTATACGGGCGCATAACCCCAACGGTCCATACGCCCTGGCAGGGTATTCTTTCGGCGGGATCATTGCTTATGAAATGGCCCGGCAACTTGAAGCGCTTAACAAAGAAGTGCGTATGCTGGCTATGTTTGATACCTACGCCTACCGAACGCCGTATTACGACCCGTGGCTGGTGAAATATGTTAAACGCGGCCTTTACTTTGGCCGGAAGGCATGGCATTCGATAACGTTTAAGGATGGGTTTACCAAAACCTTAAAAAAACGTGCAACCGCCATTGAGCGCGGCGCTACACGGCTTTTATGGAAACTAAAGTTTGGCAAAAAACAAGAACAAACCGGTTTTTTTGGCTACGCAAATAAAATTGACGAGATGAACAACATTGCGCAGAAGCATTATAAGATACAACCTTATGATATCTCGATAGAGTTGTTCCGCGCGGAAGAAAGGTCGTTCTATTTGGATGATTACGAATATATGGGCTGGAAACCATATGCGTTAAAGGGGGTGAACATCCACAAGGTACCGGGCGAGCACAATACCATATTTAAAGAGCCAAACGATAAGATATTTGCTAAGATATTGCAGGATTGCTTAAATAAGATCAATTAATAGCCACATCAATCTTAAAATGGGCAATATCATCAACCGTTATTTACCTGATGTGAACTGGCAGCAAGGTAAGCCGGAGCTTACTGGCGGGGAAGTGCATATCTGGCGTATCAGCATCAGCAAAGCCCAAAAACGGATAGAGGAATTTAAGGCCCTGCTTAACACCGACGAAAGCTTGCGTGCAGGCAGGTATAAACAACAAAAAGATACATATAGGTTTATAATCAGCAGGGGTGTGCAACGGATATTATTGGGCAGCTATTTAAACAGGCCGCCTGCAGGACTGCAATTTGTATTGGGCGAAAACAAGAAGCCTCATTTGGTAAGCCGGGAGGGTAATATTATCCATTACAACCTCTCGCACTCGGGCGACTGGATTTTGATGGCTGTGGCTACATTGCCGGTAGGCGCCGACGTGGAGTATGTTGATGACGCATTTCCCTATCACGACATCCTGCCCGACAATTTTAGCCCTGACGAAATTGCTTATATCGGTCAGGGCAATCCTGCGCGTTTTTTCACCCTGTGGACGCGTAAGGAAGCCATCCTTAAGGCAACAGGTCAGGGCCTTGGCGAACACTTGGCGGTTACGCCTTCATTAAACGGGGAATATCCGCTGCCCAAGGGCCTGAGCGGGGCTGACGAAAATTGGCAGCTAAATACCTTTCCTGTACATGACAACTACACGGGCAGTGTAGCAGTTGCGAATGCGGGACAATCCTATTCGTTTTTTGATATCGGCCCTGAACTGATCTGACTGGTCCCCACCGGCGATTGTAGTGCTCGCCTGCGGGGACATTATTAAGTGGTTCAGCAATGTTTTTTATTGTTACAATACGCTGTTTTATTCTGTCAGCCAGAAATGCTATTTACTATATTAGCTAAATAATTTCCTTAAGACAGGCCACCACCACATTTGAACGCATACACCCTTCATATCACCCTTTATCACCTGCTTTTCCTCGGAGTAATATTTGTGGGGCTTACTTTAAGCCTGCAGCTGGGTTTAGCCAAAAGGGTCAACAGGGCAGCGAACCGTTTTTTGAGTTTGGCCATCGCTGTCATGGTTTTAGATATGATTTGGTTGCTGGGACAAGATGCCGCTATTGAAGCGAGTTTTCCATACTGGCGATGGATGCCCCTGCAGCTATCGCTTGCCTTCGGCCCGCTTTTTTATTTTTATGTGCTTAAAATAACACTTCACGGATACCATTTCCGGCTTAAGGATACGTTTCACTTCGGCCCCTTGCTGCTGCAACTGGGCGTGCACATGGCAGCAATTACAGATAGTATTAAAACAGGGTTGGCTGTCGATCAAACTTCGACTTATGAGCTGCTAAACCCGGTGTTGCAAATGCTGGCGTTTGTTTCGGTTGCAATTTACCTTTACCTGGCGCTAAGGCAGATAGAGCAATTTTACCGGCAGATAAAATTTAACGGGGGCGATCGCTACCGTTACGAGTTGCGCTGGCTGCGCCACCCGGTACAGGTTTTCGGCCTGTTATGGCTTTTATGGATACCCATTACAATAGCCGACCTTTTGTATTATGATTACCATTTAGGTAAACAGGCTTATTATCCTTTTTATTTGCTTTTAACCGCAGTAGCCCTCTGGATAGCAGCGGTTGCTTTCTTAAGGCCCGAAATGGACCCGAATGGCACACCATCATTTTTAAAGCTACCGCTGCATGCCGAACTGAAGCGAAAAGGTGCCTGGCTGAAAAAGGCAATGCAGGAGGGATGCTATTACCAGGACCCAGAATTAAACTTAAGCTCGCTGGCCGAAAAGCTTGGCGTAGGGCCGCATGAGTTATCACGCATCATCAATACCGTGCTTAAGAAAAGCTTTAACGATTTTATCAATGAGTATCGGGTTGCAAGCGTGGTGCAGAAAATGCAGGACCCTGCTTATGATCATATTACTTTACTCGGTATCGCATTCGAATCGGGCTTCAACTCCAAAACCACTTTTAACCGCACTTTTAAACAGATCATTGGTAAAAGCCCCGTTGAATACAAAAATGATCTTAAAAAAGAGCGCCCATTTTATAATATGGGGCGTCGCGAACGGGTTGCAGCAGTAGTTTCGTCAGCAGAAGCCATTCCAAAATGGTCTGATGACAAATTAAAGCGCAACTATATGTTTAAAAATTATTTCAAGATCGCCTGGCGCAACCTGGTACGCAACAAAAGTTATGCGGCTATCAATATTGCCGGTTTGGCCGTAGGCATAACCGTTTGTATCATCATATTTATCATTATACAATACCAAACAAGTTTTGATAATTTTCATACTAAAAAGGATCGTACCTATCGCGTATTGACCGAACACCATCCTGCAGACGCAGGCGGTGTTTCGTACGGCAAAAGCGTTCCCTTCCCAATGCCTGCGGGATTGAAGACGGCATTTCCGCAACTGGAACAGGTAGCACCAGTTTATGCAAGCCATAATGATGTACTGCAAGTGCTTGATGCGGACGGAAACCCTGTAAAGAATTTTAAAGAGGCGGCCGGCGTATTTTATACAGCGCCATCTTTTTTTCAGATATTCAATTTTCCATTGCTTACAGGCTCGTATGCTTCGTTAAAAGATCCAAACAACGTGTTGCTTACAAAGGAGATCGCTGAGACCTATTTTGGCGACTGGAAAACAGCGATGGGGAAAACCATTAAGCTCACGGGCTCTTACAGTATCGGTGCCGGTTTGTTTCAGTCGCCGCCGGTATCGCTAAAGGTGTCCGGCATTTTGGCCACCATCCCTGCCAATACCGATTTTCAGTTTAAACTGGTGATCGCGTACGGAACAGATTTTACCGGGGATTCGATGTATGGGTTTCAGCAAATGGACTGGAACCAAACATCCGCGGATTTTGGGTGCTACGTTTTACTGCCGCCGAATATTTCTGCCGACAATTTCGATCAGCAACTAAAGGCGTACTCACGGAGGGTATTGCCGGCCGACAATAAGGATAGCCATATTTTACAAACATTAAGCGCGGTACACTACGATACGCAAACAGGTAATTATAGTAATAAAACCATCAGTAAAGAACTGCTGAACGTATTGTGGCTGATAGCAGCATTTATCCTGCTCATCGCTTGCGTAAACTTTATTAATCTTTCCACCGCACAGGCCGTTAACCGCGCAAAAGAGGTTGGGGTAAGAAAAGTTTTAGGCAGCAGTAAATCCCAGTTGCAGTTCCAGTTCATCATCGAAACATTTTTGATAGTCGCGGGTGCAGTATTGTTTGCGACGGTAGTCACTATGCTTGCATTACCTTATGTAAGCAGGCTTTTAGAGCTTTCGCTGTCGTTCAATATACTCGGCAATCCAATGATTATTTTATTTCTGTTCGGGGTAACAGTTGTTGTAACCGCTCTTGCGGGGTTTTATCCTTCTATAGTCCTATCGCGTTTCAACCCTGTTAAAGCGCTAAAAAGTAAGCTAACGGTTGCTACCCCTGCCGGAATATCCCTACGCAGAGGACTGGTGGTGTTTCATTTTGTAGTTGCACAGGCGCTCATTATCGGCACGCTTATCATTGTTAAGCAAATGGACTATTTTATGCACCAGCCATTGGGCTTTGATAAGGACGCAATCGTAAATGTCCCTTTCCGCCCGGATAGTACGGGCAGCCGGCTCGCGGGTTATTTAACGCAGCAGCTGTTGCAGGTAAGGGGCGTAAAGGCAGTAAGCTTCAGCTCGAACACGCCGGTTGAAGATGATAACAACAGGTTTACTACCCTTAAATTTAACCATTCGATAAAAAAAGAGGACTTCGAGGCCATTGTGAAATTCGCCGATGAAAATTATGTACCTACTTATAAATTGCAGCTGGTAGCCGGTAGAAACTTGCAGCATTCGGATATGACGAGGGAATTCCTGGTGAACGAAGCGTTTGTAAAAAGTTTGGGGTTAAAAAGCCCCGAAGATATATTGAACAAAGAAGTAAGTATTTGGGGCGACGTGATAAAATGCCCGGTTGTTGGCGTGGTAAAGGATTTCAACGACCGCTCTTTACGCAATAACCTGGCACCATTACTTATCGCAACAAACATTACCATGTACCGCCAGGCAGCAATAAAGCTTTCAACAGCAAATATTTCGTCCACCATGCAGTCGGTAAAAAAAGTATGGGAGCAAACATTTCCTGATTATGTTTATGATTACCAGTTCCTGGACGATAAAATTGCGAGCTTTTACAAGCAGGAAAACCAATTGGCAGCTTTGTATAAAATTTTTGCGGCTATAGCAATATGCCTTAGCTGTTTGGGTTTGTATGGTTTAGCATCATTTATGGCGGTGCAGCGGGTAAAAGAAGTTGGCATCCGCAAGGTACTGGGCGCCTCTGCCGGCAGCATTGTTTATTTGTTTTCGAAAGAGTTTATTATACTCATTTCAATTGCTTTCACCGTGGCAGCACCCATTGCCTGGTATTACATGCACCAGTGGCTGCAGGATTACGTTTATCGCATTCATATCAGCTGGTGGCTATTTGCTGTTGGCGGACTCGGTGCAATAATCATAGCGCTTGTAACCATCAGTTTCCAGGCCATAAAAGCAGCCTTAGCCAACCCGGTGAAGAGCTTGCGGAGCGAATAGTTTTTGCCGGCAGCTCGATCCGGATTATAGTTTACGGAAATCCGCTTACCTCCGCTCGTTATAAACGCCAAACTCCGCGATGGAAACCTGCCCTTCGGCTCTATCGATGGTTACGCGTATTTTGGTGCCCCAAACGCGGTTAAAACGGTGGACCTTCACACGTGAGGCTGTGCTGCCTTCAAGTATGGGTTTCCAAACACCGTTTTGCAGATACTCCAAATGGTAGGCGGTGATGTTTGGTTTTTTCTCCGTCAAAGCAATGGTATTAAACTCCGTATCGTGACCAAAATCTATTTCATACCAAGGCTTTGCCACCGTTTTGCTGGATACCCAGGATGTGGTAAAATCATCGTCGTTGGCAAAATCCATAATATCCATGTCATCGCTCCAGCTGGCGTTTGATGGTTTGTTTTTAGCCAAATTGCTTGATATTATGGGTGCGCCGGTTGCAGCCAGTTTGGGCGCGGGCACATTGTTCTTCCAAAGCTTGCCTATTTCTTTTAGGGCGGCCAGGGCGTTATCGTCGAATAAGCCGTCGCGGTTTGGGGCAACATTAAGGATAAAATTGCAGCCCGCCTGGTTAAGGGTGTTTAACTGTTCAACCATTTTGGCCGGGTCTTTTACAGGGGTGGTTGGGAAATTTGTTTTCCAGAACCAGCTGCTTTGTATAGGCAGGCAAGCTAATGACGGCATAACGTTATCCTTTGTTGACAGGCGCTGGCCCGCGCCCATTTCGTAGGTTTTAATGTCGCTGTAAAACAGGCCTTCGGCGGGATATTTTGCGCCGTTAAGATCCATCAGCACACAGTCAGGCTGGATGGATTTAATGAGGTGGTAAACGTCCTCAAAATTAATATCGTCATAACTGATCCTCGACCATGGCGCATCCCAGCCGTCGATGATAATGGCTTCTATCTTACCGTATTTTGTTAACAGTTCAGTTAACTGGGCCTTCACCATTTCAAAATGTTTCTGGGTGATCTGGTGCGGGCGCAAGCGGTGGTGCGTATCTAAAATACTGTAGTAAAGCATCACTTTAAGGTCGTTCTTCCTGAAGGCATCCACATATTCTTTTACCACATCCCGCTTCAGCGGGCTGTTCATTACGTTATAATCGGTGGTTTTGGTATCCCAGATACAAAAGCCGCTGTGGTGCTTGGTGGTTAAGCAGCCGTACGTCATGTTAGCGCTTTTGGCCGCTTTGGCCCATTGGTCGGCATTTAGTTTTTTTGGATTGAATGCTGATGCAGGCGCATCGGGGTCGGGCCAGTCGGCATCCATATAGGTAGGCATATTGAAATGGATGAACATCCCAAACTTCAGGTCGACGAACTTTTGCTGCAGCTGATGATAATTGGCTTCTGCGGTGTTTTGCGCTGAGGTTTTAAATATGATGCCGGTAAGCAGGGCAATAACGGTAAATAGTTTCTTCATGGGATGACACAAATAGTAAACCCAAAGTAAACGATTATTGAGTAAGATTTGATAACTTTTGGAAAACGATCAAGCTAAAAGCGTTCACGTTCGGCGCACGTGAACACCGTGAACATAGGTTAACGCTTGATTATCAGCTACTTTTAAAATTGAGTACTGACATAGTGCTGTCACCATTACCTGTGATTTAATTTACTATGCAGAAAACCGGAAGTGATATCTGCCGAAAGTTAAACTGCCTTTAAATGGCCGTATATGCTTCCGTAACTATTTTACTGGTGTTTGGATGCGTTCTGGTATCGGTGATATTTTTTGCTTCGAGGCCCATGCCTTTTGCAGTTCTTAAATACTGTTTAGAAAGGTCTGCGTTTGTAGTTTGATAAATTTTGCCAAGCGCAAAATTCAGACATGCTTCTACACTCTTTGTGCCCTTAAAGTCGGCAAGGCGTTTTTGATAGATCATGGCCAGGTCGGCCAACCTGCCGTTGGCAGCGTAAATGTCATAAACATCCAGGTAGTAAGAAAGCTTCCCTCTGTCCTGCGAGGTAAGGAAAGCATTAACCGTTTCAGCAGCTTTGTTGTTATTTGTTTTAACGTAAAAGTTCAACAACGACTTTAGAACGAAAAAGTCGCCATGCTTTAATGAGTCGGCGGCAAGGTAATTTTTTAAGGCGTTCGCCTTGTCGTTCATAGCTTCATATGCTTGTGCAGCAACCAGCAAAGCGCCGCTGCGCTCCTTGTTCGCAACAGCCAGTTCAGCGGCTTTGCGGGAGGTAGCCAACGCGCTTGCCATATTCTTCTGTTTAAGATATGCCCGGCCAAGCTGCAAATGCGCCTTAGCAAACCCGGCGTTCAACGCTATTGATTTTTTTAGGTACTCAATGGCATTATCTAATTGGCCAAGTTCCAAAGATGTATAGCCCAGCACATAATCAGACAGATAGCTTGGGCATTTTGGCTGAATATACTGGTCAACCGATTTGTTTAAAGCAGTTAATAAAGCCATAGAACCGTATTGGCCTTCGTTGTTTAAAACGAAAGTGTAAAACCGGCATTGCTCTTCATACAAACGACAATCAGCAGGCCACTTGCCTATTGCCCCGAAAAGTAAACCTTCAACATTCAGGTCGAAAAGCTTTATAGACCCACCCGCATCCATCATTTCCCATGATTGATATTTGCTGACAGATAGGGAATGTTCGGTAACAAGCTTAGCTAAAGTTATCGCCAATTCAGGGCTAAGGTCGTTAGAACTGCTTAATGTTTCAAAGGCCGAAGCATATTTCTTTTGGGTTATCAGGGCTTTGGCGTCTTCAATTTTTTGAGCATCGGTTTGTGCAAATGTAAACGTAGTTAACAGGCATGTGATAAAGGTGATCAGGGCTGTTTTCATTATTAAATTCTACTATTAAATTAATCGGATAGGTTTGATTATTAGCCTTCCTAAGGTAGAATTACTTTTTAAATTTTACAATAGTGCCCTCGCTGCAGGGTTGATGCGGCTAAGGTGTAAACAACCTATAGCAAGCTAAGGCTTTTCGTACGCGGCCGGCATAAAACATACACAGCCCGGATCAAGGTGCTAAATTTTCTCTCTCGCACCCAAAATTTCATCTATCATGCCAAACTCCAGGGCTTCGGCGGCTATCATCCAGTGGTCGCGGTCAGACAGGCGGTGAACGGTTTCAAAATCCTGACCGGTGTGTTTGGCTGTGATCTCGTAAAGCTCCCGTTTCATTTTTGCGATCTGTACGGCAGCTATCTCAATATCCGAAGCCATACCCTGCGCCCCGCCCGAAGGCTGGTGCATCATTATCCTGGAGTGGGGCAGGGCCGCACGCTTGCCTTTTGTGCCGGCGCACAGCAAAACCTGCGCCATAGAAGCGGCCATGCCGGTACAAATGGTTGCTACATCGGGCGAGATAAACTGCATGGTATCGTAAATGCCCAGTCCTGCGTAAACCGAGCCACCCGGCGAATTGATATAGATCTGGATATCGCGCTTTGCATCGGTTGATTGCAGGAACAGTAGCTGCGCCTGTATGATATTGGCTACCTGGTCGTCAACCGCGGTGCCTAAAAAGATAATGCGGTCCATCATCAGGCGCGAGAAAACATCCATTTGGGTAATGTTCATCTGCCGCTCTTCCATAATGGCGGGAGTTTGACCGGTAAAGCGGCTGTTATTTACCCCGGCTATAAACCTGTCTACATGTAAACTTTGGACATGGCGATGCCTCACCGCGTATTTGCGGAACTCATTAGTGTTCATTTTCTTAAAATTTAAAGGGTTAGCGTTTAAAAAAACGCAGTATGCTTTGCCGGAAGCCGTGGTGCTCGGGCCGTGTAAAAAGCTGCTTGTGTACAGCTTCTATTTCGGCGCGCAACTGTTCGCGGCCATATTGCTGCACAAGGGCAAGGGTTTGTTGGTGCCAGTACACATCGGCCCGGAGCTCCGGGTTCAGTATCATCTTCGCCTCGAACAATAAATTGTCCGGCGGTGCAGCCAAGCCCAGCAAATGGTCGTCAATCGCTTTGATGTTATTCAATGAAGTCCGCATACGTTAATGATTGTTGTTTAACGGTGTCCCTTACTTTCTCCAGGCATTTGTATTTCTGCACGGTAACCGAGCGCTCGCCGGCGTAACCAAACTTTTGGGCTGCGTCTTTCATGGACAACTTATCATAATAAAAGGCGCTTAACAATTCCATGCAGCGTTTGCCGGCTGTTTGCAGGTATTGCAGTACTTTGCCGTTTGAAACCTGTTTCTCCTGTTCATTAGCAAGGTTCAACATCTCATCCTGCATGGACACGGTGGTATTACCCTCCCTGAATTTTTTAAACCAAAGATGTTTTGCGATGCCCAGCAGGTAAGCCTTGTCATCCATTGCGTTTAAGCTGCCATTGGAGGCTTTCTCGTAATATATAACCAAAGTATCCTGGAACACATCCCTGGCATCTTCAAACGATCCGCCCATACGTGCCACATATTTAGCCACAGCCGGGAAGCCGCTCTTGTAAAGCTCCATCAGTAACTGTTCCCTGTTAACCGTTTGTACCATAATAACTGCGTTTAAATATAAGTGCGCGGATGAGGTGATATATCACCATGAAATTAGGAAAAAATTTAAAGTTCCCGTTATTGCGAGGTGCCGGGCCGTGAGTGAGTATAATTGTTTTGCCCTTTTGGATGTTGTTGCCACAGTTTTTTTGAACGATCCACGCGGCAATTAACTCACCCCGCGGCACTGCGTGCGCGACCCTCTCTGCTGCGCAAAGAGGGTAAGGCACAAGTTGCCGGAAGAACGGCCCGGCAATTAACTCACCCCGCGGCACTTCGTGCGCGACCCTCTCTGCTGCGCAAAGAGGGTAAGAAGATAAGTGATTAAGAACCCCCTCTTTGCGCAGCAGAGAGGGGGCAGGGGGTGAGTCGGATCGGCAATTGGCAACAACACAATAATTCAGCCTGACAGCGTAAAATAGCAGGCGAAATTAAGAACCCCCTCTTTGCGTAGCAGAGAGGGGGCAGGGGGTGAGTCCAACGATACGATAAACCAAAAAGGCTTGCCGAAGCAAGCCTTTATTCTGTGAGTAGTAAAATTCTGTAAATCTGATCCTATTTTAAAAGATCCGCCTTTACTGTATCCAGGATCTTGAATGATTCGGCGGTGGATGGGGCCTCGGCATACACACGCAGCACAGGCTCGGTGCCCGATGGGCGGATCATTACCCAGGTATCGTCCTCAAAAAAGAATTTAAAGCCGTCCAGGTCTTCGGTGCGGGCAACTTTGAGGTTGCCAAAGCTGCTGATACCGCTTTTACAGTTACTGATGATCTGCTGTTTCTTTTCTTCGGTAACATGCAGGTCGTAACGCTCAACAGCAAATTTGCCTACTACGTCGTAAATTTCCTGTACAAGGTCTTTTAAGCTGCGGCCGCTCTTTGCCATAAACTCCCATATCATCAATCCTATCCAAACGCCATCGCGCTCGGGGATGTGGCCGTTTACCGCTATACCGCCCGATTCTTCGCCCCCAACCATAAATGGTTTACCGCTGTTCACTATCAGGTCGCAAATGTATTTAAAGCCAATTTTAGTAACCGTATTATTCAGGCCGTAGGCATCACAAAGTTTCTGAATTTTGCTGGTACACGAGAAGGTTGAGTAAACCTCGCCTTTTTCGCCTTTCACCTTATACATATAATGTATCAGCAACAGCAATATATGGTGCGAATCTACAAACGTGCCGTCACCATCGTACAAACCAATGCGGTCGGCATCGCCGTCGGTAACCAGGCCTGATGCAATTTCGCCCTCGGATAGTTTTATCAACTCCTCAAACTCCTGCAGGTTGCGCTGTATTGGCTCGGGCGCCTGTCCGTCAAAGCTTGGGTTGTAATCGGCATGCAAAAAGGTAATATCCGGAAACAGGCGGCGCATTACGTTCTGCCCGGCGCCGTACATGGCGTCGTAAGCCCATTGCAGGCCGCTATCGCGGATGGCAGGTATATCAAAGCTGTTTTCCGCATGTTCTACATACATATCCTCCAGGTTAACATACTCTACCAGGCCATCAGTAACATAATCGGTAACCGATTTTAGTTCCAGACTGATGGTGTCGGGTATCTGCGTTTCTACCTTTTCAATATCATCGGGTGTGGCAGGGCCGCCGTAAAAAGCTTTTATTTTGTATCCGTTGTAAGCAGGCGGGTTGTGGCTGGCGGTTATAATGATACCGGCAGATGCTTGTTTGCGCACCGTACCCAGCGATATCATGGGCGTTGAAATGAACATGTTTTCGGCACGAAAAACTTTGATCCCCTGCGATGCAAGTACGCATGTAGTAATATCGGCAAACATCGGGCCTCCAAAACGCGGGTCGCAGCCAACCACAGCGCTGGGCTTTTCAAAGTTTTGTTTTAGCCATAAAGCCGTAGCATAGGCTACGCGTTTTACATTCTCAACAGTAAAGTCGTCGGCAATGATCGCTCTCCAGCCATCTGTTCCAAATTTTATTTTGCTCATTTTAGATATAAGTATTTTAAAATCCTATTTTTAGCGCCTCAATATTCATACAAGAATATCAATGTTTTATGGTAAACGGAAACAAATAATGAAAGTTTTAAAATTTGGCGGAACATCGGTAGGCAGCGCCGCCCGCATGCATAAGCTGCTGGATATAATAAACCCCGGGGAGCGGCAAATAGTGGTACTTTCGGCCATGTCGGGCACTACCAATAATTTAGTTGAAATAGGGCAGGCATACCTTAATAACGATAAGGCAAAGGCAGCCAATTTAATTGCCATATTAAAAGAAAAGTACGAGGGCGTTATTAAGGAGCTTTTAACAAAGCCCGAAACCTACGAACAGGGTAAGGAGGTTATTGATTACCACTTTAGGCTGTTAAGCAGCTTTGCCAACGATTTATTTACGCCGATAGAAGATAAAGTTATTTTAGCGCAGGGCGAATTACTGTCAACCACGCTGTATCACATTTACCTTAAAGAGATTGGCGTGCCATCGGTTTTATTACCCGCGCTTGAGTTTATGAAGACCGACGAGGATAACGAGCCGGTTGTTGACCATATTACTACAGAGCTTACCCCGTTGCTTGATAAGCACCCGGATGTGAACTTGTTTATTACCCAAGGATTTATTTGCCGTAATGCCTTTGGCGAGATTGATAACCTGCGCCGCGGCGGCAGCGATTACACGGCATCGCTAATAGGTGCAGGCATCCGCAGCGAGGAAGTGCAGATATGGACCGATATTGACGGTATGCACAACAACGACCCGCGCATTGTAAGCAATACCAAACCCATCGCCCAGCTATCGTTTGACGAAGCTGCCGAACTTGCTTATTTTGGCGCGAAGATATTGCACCCGCAAAGCGTTTTCCCGGCACAAAAGTATAAGATCCCCGTTCGCCTGTTAAATACTATGGACCCGCAGGCGCCAGGTACGTTAATTACCAATACCAGCGAAAAGGACAGGATAAAATCTATTGCGGCCAAGGATAGCATTACCGCTATAAAGATACAAAGCAGCCGCATGCTGCTGGCGCATGGCTTTTTACGCCGGGTGTTTGAGGTGTTCGAGCGTTACCGCACCTCGATAGATATGATCACCACATCAGAGGTGGCGGTATCATTAACTATTGATGATACCACTTACCTGGGCGAGATAACTGCCGAACTGGCTGCGTTTGGGTCGGTTGATATCGACGTAAACCATACCATTATATGTGTAGTGGGTGATTTTGGGGCCGAAAAGCATGGCTATGCGGCGCGTGTGCTGGAAGCCGTAAAGCATATCCCGGTAAGGATGATATCCTATGGGGGCAGCGACCACAATATGAGTTTACTGGTAAAAACAGAAGATAAGGTAGAAGTGCTGAGAAGCCTGCATAGCAGGTTGTTTTAATTTACGATTTTAGAATTACGATTTTAGATTTCGCCAACGCGAATAATAAAACGTCATTGCGAGGGACGAAGCAATCTACCGATAGAAAAGCAGGCGATAAGCATGTCGGGGATTGCTTCACCTAAAATCCTCTACAAAGGAGAGGACTTGAGGAAATAAATAAGAACCCTCTCCTTTGGAGAGGGCAGGGTGAGGCTAAACCAATTGCAACGACGGAATGAAATAGACTTTTAAACATGTTCAATAACAATACAATACATCGCTTTAACGAACTGGAAACACCATTTTATTATTACGATCTGGATGTTTTGCGTAATACGCTTGATGCCTGCAGGGATGCATCGTCAAAATATGGGTTTCATGTACATTACGCCATGAAGGCTAACTTTAACCCAAAAGTGGTGGATATGATCCAGTCGTTTGGGTTTGGGGCCGATTGCGTAAGCGGCAACGAGGTAAAGTCAGCAATTGCGCATGGCTTTGATAAAGGCAAGGTGGTTTTTGCCGGGGTGGGTAAATCTGATAAGGAAATAAACGCCGCGCTTGATGCCGATATCTTTTGTTTCAATGTGGAGTCTATCCAGGAACTGGAGATTATTAATGATCTGGCTAAAGCAAAAGATAAAGTTGCGGGCATCGCTATCCGTATAAACCCTAACGTCGACGCGCATACGCATCATTTTATCACTACCGGGCTCGACGAGAACAAGTTCGGTATCAACACCTGGCAGCTAAATGATGTAGCCGAAACGCTGCGCAATTGTGCCAACCTTAAATTTTTAGGTATCCATTTTCACATCGGTTCGCAAATTACCGATATGGAGGTTTACCGCAGTCTTTGCCTCCGCATCAACGAAATGCAGGACTGGTTTGAAGACCACGGCTTTCCCGTTAAGGTGTTAAATACCGGCGGCGGCCTTGGGGTTGACTATTACAACCCCGATACCAATGGCATTGCCGATTTTGAAAGCTATTTTAAAGTGTTCAGCAAATTTCTGCATGTTAAACCCGGGCAGGAGGTACATTTTGAGCTTGGCCGGGCCATGGTTGCGCAATCAGCTTCGCTGATATCAAGAGTGCTGTATGTGAAGAACGGTCAGAAAAAGAACTTCCTGATACTGGATGCCGGCATGACGGAATTGATGCGCCCCATGCTTTACCAGGCTTACCATGCTATTGAGAACTTGACACAAGAGTCGAGAATCAAGAATCAAGATAAATCCGAAATCGAAAATCCGAAATCCGAAATAAAATATGATGTTGTAGGCCCTATCTGCGAAAGCACCGACTGTTTCCGTAAGGATGTAGATCTGCCGCAATCGTACCGCGGCGACCTGATCGCTATCCGCACGGCAGGCGCTTACGGCGAGGTAATGGCATCAAACTATAACCTGCGCGACCAGGTACAATCGGTTTACTCTGAATAAAAAATTTTACGGCAAACCATTGATACGTGTCAATCGTATATTAATTATAGTAAGTTTTTTGGTTGATTGTAAGTTGGTTGGCTTATATAATCGAGTAGCTAAACAATTAATATCACGATAGTGGTTATACGTTGTATTAAGGTGTTTAGCAAAGTCCCGTTGGTTAACGCTGCCGGGGCTTTTTTATGTAAAACGAAACCCACGTCGGAAATAAATGCGGCACGACAAACTGTGACGGATATATTATCGTAGTTGATTATATTCCTGAAATGAGTGAACAAAGGCTAACCGACTTAAACAATTTAACCTTGATTGTTGTTAAATGAAAGTTTTTTAGTTAGTTGGCTAACTATTATACTATTACAATCTACCTGCAAATGAACCATACCGAGCAACAACGCCTTACAGCCGTAGAAAGGTTTAAGCAACTTGACACAACAATTAGCAACGACCTGAATGATATAGTTGCCCTGGTTGCAGAAATTTGCGGTACGCCTGTGGCGCTGGTAACCTTGATCGATAATGATATGCAATGGTTTAAGGCCTCGGTTGGTACGGATGTAGAATGTACACCCAGAAGTGTATCCTTTTGTGATACTACTATTATGAAACAGGGGCTGAATATATTTGAAGACCTGCAGGCCCACCCGCAGCATTGCAACAACCCCCTGGTTACCGGCGAACCTTACGTGCGCTTTTATGCCGGCGCGCCTTTAATAACCAAGGATGGCTGTGCCATAGGTAGTTTGTGTGTGATAGATATGCAGCCCCGCCAATTAAACGCGCAGCAGCAAAAGGCGCTGCAGGTAATGGCAAAACAGGTGGTGAATTTAATGGAGCTTAACTGGAGCCTGAGCAACCTTGCCCACCAACGCCAAAAAGAGCTGCAGCATGCGGCGGCCATAGCCGAATCGGAGTTGAAGCTGAAGGCGATATTCGATAGTTCAAATGATACGCACCTGCTGGTTGACCGTAATTACGATATACTGGCCTTTAATAAATCGGCCGCTACTTTTATTAAAACCGTGTACCGCCGCAAGGTAGCACTTGGCGATTCCCTTCTTGATTTTACTGAACCATCCAAACTAAACCAGTTTAAAAAATACTTTAACATAGCCCTCTCGGGGCGGTCTATAAAACGTGAGTGGATGCTGATGCCGGGTACAGAACACGCCTGCTGGAAGATCACCAATTTTATCCCGGTTAAAAACAGCGCCGGCGAGGTAATAGGGGTAGCGCTTAACTCTACAGATATTACACACCATAAAAAGCAGGAAGACTATATTAACATACAAAACGAGGCGCTTAACCGTATTGCTATTATTCAGTCGCACGAGCTGCGCCGCCCGGTGGCATCGCTTTTAGGTATAATGGACCTGATCAAAATGGAGAAAGTATATTTCAACTATTTTGATATGATGGAACTTACCATTAACGAACTGGACGAAAAGATACGCGGGATTGTTAAAGACTCTGAAAACACCCTGCACAGCCGCCACCTGGCGGTGGTAGCCTGATAGTGCCTTTATTGCAATAACATTACAGCCTTTTGAGCGCTTTTGCACTAATGTGGATTATTATACCTACCTTGCGCGCTTTAATAAATAAAATAATGCAAAAAGAAGGAACAGTAAAATTTTTCAATGAAACAAAAGGTTTTGGTTTTATTACCCCTGATGGTGGTGGTGCCGACGTATTTGTTCATTCAACAGGTCTGATTGACGAAATTCGTGAAAACGATAAAGTTGAGTTCGAAGTAGAAAACGGAAGAAAAGGCTTAAACGCAGTAAACGTAAAAGTTGTTTAATTATATATTAATCCACTAAATGTTACAGAAAGCATCCGCCCAACAGGCGGATGTTTTTTTTTGCGACGGAAAATTATTGTTGCAGTAAGCCTGTGGAAACCACATGCACACCTTATTCGTTCCCGGTTAGCCAAAACATTACCGATGCCAGGGCGATAGTAATAAAGATCAGGGCGACCAAAGTGTCTAATATGTGCCGAAGTATTTTGTCGGCCCTTTTTTCCTTCCTGTTTATAAAGGGTAATAGTTGGTGTTTAACTACAAGCAGTATAGCGGCCAGTACAATAGCTACCAGGTAAAATGTTTTCCGGAAATGCACCGATCGGGTTGCATCTATAAGGGATTTGATATCCATGCGGTATTAACGGCTAACGTTGCTTTATGTTGGGGTATAATGCCGCCTGTTTCAAAGATAGGCGAAAAACTTATTGTAAATAATCTAAACAGTGCGGTATGGTATTTGTTAATTAATTACAAATCATCTACTAAAAAGTAAAATAACATGAAAGATCAAGCAAAAATTATAGCAGCACTTTTAGTGGGTGCTGCCGCGGGCGCCGCTTTAGGATTATTACTGGCCCCCGAAAAAGGTGAAGAGTTAAGAGGCGATATTGCTGATTATGTTAACGACCTTGTTGACAAAGCAAAAAACAAAGCGCAAACAACCGCAGATAGCGTAAAAGAGTACGCCAGCAATACAGTTGATTCTGTAAAATCGAAATTCTCGGGTGCTGTAAGTGATGCCGAAGATGCTTATGGCGATGCGAAATCGAAAGCAAGCAGCTACGCTGAAAACGGTGCTGATGCCGCAAAATCAAAAGTAAAAAGTACCGCAAACGACTGGAACAACTCTATCCAGAACGCGTAAGGGTATTAACATACATTCAAAAAGCGCCCCGCTATGCCGGGCGCTTTTTTGTTATACACCATTTGTGTTATCCTGAGCGAAGTAGGATGTATTGGCGAACTGCGCATCGCCGCTTGTATGGCGGCGATAGATGCTTCGCTCGCTCAGCATGACCAAAGATCAACACCACAAAAAAAACGCCCATCTTTCGGTGGGCGTTTTTATATAAGCAAATAAATAAACTTATTTTTTTGCGGCTGGTGCCCATGTATTGTTGCTCATGTCGGCATCCATATAAATACCGTTGTCGAGCGTGATAGATTTTAAGCTCTTGCCCCGTACAGATTTGAAAGTCACCAGCGTTTGCTTCTGATTTTTTTCCCAAACGGCAGGGGTTTGGTGTACGGTTTTGGTGGTGCCGTCGGTATAGGTTAAAACCACATCAAACGGGATTGCAAAGCCGCCAATGTTGGCTACTGTAAAGGTATAACCATCTTTACCGGTAACTACGTTTTTAACGGCAAGGTCGTTGTAGTTGTTGGTGAAAAACCAGTTGTTGAAGAACCAGTTCAGGTTGCGGCCCGATACGTTGCTCATCGAGTTAAAATAATCCCATGGGATAGGGTGCTTGCCATGCCAGCGGTCCATATAGCCGTGCAGCGCTTTCTTGAACAGGTCATCGCCAAGCATATCTTTTAAAGCCAAATAGCTTAATGATGGCTTGCCGTAAGCGTTATTACCATAACCTGTTGTTAGTTCGCTGGTTTGGGTAATAACCGGGATGTCCTGGTTGCTCGAGCGGTTATTTATCCACCCGTTAATACGGAATTGTTTGTAAAAAGCATCGGCCTTTGCCTTGCCTTTTTCGGCAGTGCCTATCAGGTACTCTAATGTAGTTGCCCAGCCTTCGTCCATAAAGGCGTAGCGGGTTTCGTTAATGCCCATGTAAAACGGAAACCAGGTGTGCGCTATTTCGTGGTCCTGTACCAGTTGCGCAAAACCCGGGTCGCCCATTTGGCTATCGTTAACCATCATGGGGTATTCCATATCGGCAAAGCCCTGAAAGGCTGTCATCTTAGGGAAGGGGTAAGGTACGCCCGGCCAGTTATGGCTAAACCAGCCTAAGGCGTTGCGGCCAAATTGTACAGATTGTTTAAAATCGGTACCCTTAACAGAATAGGCGGCCTGCATGCTTGCACGCCTGCCGGTGCTTTGGTCAACAATAACGCTGCCCGCATCCCATATATAATGGTTGCTTAGACCCACGGCAACATCACTGATGTTGGTTGATGTCCATGTCCAGGTGTTCATATTATTTTGCGCGGTAACCTTGTTGCCGGTAACTTCGTCAATGGTAGCCACGTGTATAGTGCTGTCGCTGGTCATTGATCGTTGCAGGCGGTCGGCATATTCTTTTTGCAGCACCTGTGTTGGGTTTTGCAGCGTTCCGGTAGCCCAAACAATAAAGTTTTTTGGTACGGTTACGTTTAGGGTATAATCGTTAAAGTCGTTATAAAACTCCTGGGCATCGGTAAAGGTAAGGCGGTCCCACCCGTTGTAATCGTCGTAAACCGATACGCGGGGATAAAAATAAGCCAGGTAATAGCTGGTAGAATCTATCTGCCCTTCGCGGCCGCTTTGTTTCGTTGCGTCAAAGTGCCAAACAATTTTCATCTGGACCGAGTCGTGCGGCATCAGCGGCTTTTTAAGGCCAACACCCTGGTTTGTTGCCGATGCCTGGTCGTTGTTCCAGTTCTTTTTTTGCCCGTCAATTAAAAAAGTATCTATCTGTATACCCGATGTTAAATAATCAGGCCCGGTATTGCCCATACGGGCGGCGCCGGGGCGGTGAATGTTTAAGATCAGCTTCATGTTAAGCTGCTTTAACGTATCAGGGCTGTTGTTAATATAAGTAATGGTTTCGGTGCCCTTTACTGTGCTAAGCGGGGGCGCGGCGGTAATAGAGATATTGTATCGGGCATGGTTTTGCCAGTAGTTTGGCCCGGGCTTACCATCGTGGCTGCGGGTACCTTTATCATACGCTTTTTGGATGTCGCGGGGTACGTAAAGGCTTTGTGCCTGCAATTGCAGCAGCCCTATGCTGCAAGCGGCAGTTAACAGTAATTTTTTTAACATAGTGTATTGGGTTTGTAGTTTGATACGCAAACAAATGTAGGATATATTATAACAAACAATTAGATATTCAGGTAAACGAATTGTTACACGGGATGCTTGTTTACCGGGCTTTAATTATTTTTCTTTGTTGTAAGTTATTTTAGTAGGGGTATTAAATAACTATACAAAGCCGGGCCTTATGGTCCGGTTTTGTTTTTTATGCCGTTTATGCTATTAGCCGGTAATATATTCCTTAGCTATCAGCGTAAATAGCTTATCATTATCTGCCGATTCATCAAAATTCTCCGTCAGCAGCTGCTTCACCTCGTCATACTTCAACATCTTGGCAATCATAATAAGCATGCGGTATGATGTAATGTTGATGTGCTCCAGTATCTGGATATAAAGCATTACGTCAAGGTCATTAAGCAGCGGTATGTTTTGCGTTTCATCAAGGCAAAACTCATCTTTTACAATTGATTTTATCGGGTTGCAAACCTCCGGCGAGGGCGTCTCGCCCAACAGCTTGTATATCTCCTCCATCCGGCTTATCTGCCTTTTAACATCCTCGCTAAACTCGTCTATGGCAAGTTCCAGCCCTTTAAATGATGCCATGGCCGTAAGATTGGCCGTATGCTGGTGTAAAAAACGTTTGCCGTTGTAAATGCGTGTTAAATGATGTAGAAATATCAGCTTTAAAAAAGCTGCGTCGGGGGCTGGGGAATTAATGGGTTCCATGCGCTTAATTAATTGTGATGGGCAACACAAAAGTCCGTTTTCTTTTTTAATAACGAAACAATTGCCCGGTAAAGTTATATTTAATTATTGATGTATGGATTATTAATCAATTGCTACTTATTATTGCACCATGAGATATAAATTAGGCGATTTTGTACGCTTTGTTGACGAAAAGCTGGAAGGGTATGTAACCAATATTATTGACGAACAGATGATTGGCGTTACTGTTGAGGACGATTTTGAGATACCCGTATTGGCCGGCAAGGTTACGTATGTGCACGGCCACGGTGCCGCAAGTCATGATGAAGAGTACATTCCCGAGGTAAAGCCAACCGGCGAGTTTAAAAGTAAAGGTATACATGTTGCCGTGGTTGCCGACGCAAAGGCAAACGCGCTTGTGCATTTATATATGGTAAACGAAACATCGTACCAGCTACTGGCATCGCTTACCACGCAGCGGCAAAAGGATTATAAGGGCGAGTTTGCCGGTATTATTGAACCTAATGGTGTTGCAAAAGTTTATTCGGCCAAATTATCTGAACTGCAGCTGTGGCCAAAGTTTATATTCCAGGTGATATTTTTTACAAAGCAGAACCAGCCGGCGGTTGAGCCGCTTAATGTAAGCGAGCAATTTAAAGCCAAGGATTTTTCGGGCGCTAAAAAGTTGGTGCCTTATATAAAACAGCAGGGCTGGATGATACAGCTTGACGAACCCGAACTGATCATTGATGCTGAAAAGCTAAAGGAAAGCTTTTTTAAACCCGCCGAAGAAAAGCAGCAAACCGTTGCCAAACCAGTTGCCGAGCTTGACCTGCATATTGAGAAACTGCGCGACGATTACCAGTTTTTAAGCAGCAGCGAGATATTGAACATACAAACCGATCATTTTAAGAAAGCGCTTGATGCCGCAATTGTGCATCAAATGCCCGATATCACCTTTATCCATGGCACCGGCAACGGTATATTAAAGCACGAACTGCATAAGCTATTAAGCAAGCATCCTAAAGTTCAAACCTTTATGGATGCCCGTAAAGAGAAGTTTGGGTATGGGGCCACTAAGGTGATCTTAAAATAGCCGGCTCACTTTGATTCGACAGGATAATTTTTGTCGATCCAGTTTGTTTTTAAATTTACCGGCAGGTTTAATAATTTAATATTGGTAAATCCCAGTTTGGTCAACTCGGCAAAGGCCGGCCTTATGTTAGGGCATTTTGCAAACGGGCAGCATCCGCAGTAAAAAACCACCATTTGGTTTTTTGGAGTGGCCGAAAGCTTTGCTTTCAATATTGCTAAGTTTTTGTTATTGCCAACCGGCCCTATATGCGTGGCTCCTTTGATATCGTCAACAACCCCAATGTTCAATATAACAGGCTGATGGGCGCCATTAGCCATCATAATATTTGCCAAGGCAGCAGGTTCAATCAACTGGCTGTTAAGCCATGGGTTATCCGCGCCTGGCAGCGTCAATGGTTTGGCGTAGGTTTGGGCATACAGGCTGCAAACCGGTATGGTAAATAAACCCAAAAGTATTATCAGAAGGCGTTTTTTCATGAATTATATCAAAATTGTGGTGTAGCGCAATATACCAAGATTACAGCAGAAACAGGCAAGTACCGGCGAACGGGGCAGAAGACTTGCCCCGGGCAATCAATCAGTTTTGTCCAAATGCCGTTTGATACGATTCGGTTTTTGTGTATTGCCGTTGGCAAAGCGAAAAAAATAGAAAATTTCATTTTATCATATATTAATCGTAATATTGCGATTAATATATGGGCATTACCAAAACCGATATTTTTAACGAACAGCAAAATAAGCTGGCTATGCAGCTAAAGGCAATTGCGCATCCGGCGCGTATCGCCATATTGCAGCACCTTATTAAAGCCAATGCCTGTATCTGCGGCGACCTGGTGGGCGAGTTGGGTTTAGCCCAGGCAACCATATCGCAGCATTTAAAGGAACTGAAAAGTGCCGGCCTGATACAAGGAACTATAGAGGGGGTGAGCGTTTGCTATTGTATTGAGCCCATCGCATGGAAAAATTTACAAAACGAGATTGATAGCATGTTTGCATCTTACAAAGGCGCGAACCATTGCTGTTAAAAAAATTTAACGATATTAATCGTAATATTGCGATTGATTTAACTGATAAACAATGGAAAATTTAAAATGGGCTGCTTTTAAACAACAGTTACAGGCAAACCCCAATCTGGCGCTGCAATTTCAATACGCGCAAGACCAGTGGGTAGATGCCTCTTATCACATCACCGAAATTAAACAGGCGCCAATAACCTCGGTTGATTGCGGCGGGGTGATGAATAAGTGGACAGAAGTTATCGTACAGTTATATGAGCCGCAAGCGCAGCAGGATAGGGCCATGCCGGTGAGCAAAGCCCTGTCTATCATCCAGGTTGTTGAAAAAGTGCTGCCTTTAGAGGCTGAGGGTATTGTAAAGATCGAGTTCGGAAACTCACAATACGATACCCGCCAGATGCTTCCCCGGAGCATAACGGCCGATGGCGATAACCTGGTGGTTGACCTGCGGCCCGATACCGTACAATGTAAGGCAATAGAGCGGGGCGGGAGCTGCGGTACTGATGATAAGGGCGAAGAATGCTGCACGCCTGCCGTTCAAATTAAACCTGTGGTACAATTTAAAAACCTTACCGATAACACAACATGCTGCACACCGGGCGGCGGGTGCTGCTAAATCATATGAAAAACGTATTGGTATTGTGCACCGGCAACAGTTGCCGCAGCCAGATAGCAGAAGGTTACCTGCGCCATTTTGCAGGTGAAAAGGCGAACGTATATAGCGCCGGGATCGAAACGCATGGTGTTAACACGATGGCGGTAATGGTAATGGCCGACGATGGCATAGACATATCTGCACATAAATCAAACCATGTTGACGAATATTTGAACATTCCGTTTGACTATGTTATTACCGTGTGTGATAACGCTCAGGAAGCCTGCCCTTATTTCCCCGGGGATGTTCATCGTTTTCATCATAACTTCCAAGATCCGGCAAAAGCGAAGGGCAACCATGAAGAAGTGGTAAATGAGTTTAAACGCGTACGCGATATGATCAAGATCTTCGCCGCCAACTTTGTAAAAGAAAACATCCGGTAAACATGACCGCTAACAATTGCGCGCCCGCAGCTAATCGTAAAAAGCTGGGCTTTTTAGACCGCTACCTAACTTTATGGATATTTCTTGCAATGGGTGCGGGCATCGGTATAGGGTATTATGTGCCTTCGGCCCCTGCCTATATCAACTCGTACACGGCAGGTACTACCAATGTACCATTAGCTATTGGCTTGATATTAATGATGTATCCGCCCCTGGCCAAGGTGAAATACGAAAGCCTGGGGCGGGTGTTCAGTAATATCAAAGTACTTAGCCTCTCGCTCCTTTTAAATTGGATAATAGGGCCGGTGCTGATGTTTGTTTTAGCCGTGGTGTTTCTGCACGATAAACCGGAGTATATGACAGGGTTGATATTGATAGGGCTGGCCCGGTGCATAGCTATGGTTATTGTTTGGAACGAATTAGCCGATGGCAACCGCGAATACGCCGCCGGGTTGGTAGCGCTCAACAGTGTGTTTCAGGTGTTGTTATACAGCGTTTATGCCTACGTGTTTATTACTTTGCTGCTGCCAATGGTAGGTATGAAAAGCGAGGTAGTGAGTATCACAATGACGCAGATAGCAAAGTCGGTAGGGGTATACCTGGGCATACCTTTCGCGGCGGGTGTTATAAGCCGTTACGGGTTAGTAAGGCTTAAAGGCGAAGAATGGTTCCGCACGAAGTTTTTGCCTGCAGTATCACCCATAACACTCATTGCGCTGCTGTTTACCATAGTGGTAATGTTCAGCTTAAAAGGACAGTTGATAATTCAGATCCCATTTGACGTGGTACGTATTGCCATCCCCTTGGCTATATATTTTGCTATCATGTTTTTGGTTAGTTTTTTTGCCGGCAAATCTATAGGAGCCGATTATTCTAAAAATGCATCTATTGCCTTTACCGCAGCGGGCAACAACTTTGAGCTGGCCATAGCGGTGGCTATTGGCGTTTTCGGTATAAATTCCGGCGAAGCATTTGCCGGGGTTATTGGCCCGCTTGTTGAAGTACCCGCTTTAATATTATTAGTAAAGGTATCGTTGTGGCTGCGGGATAAGTATTATACAAGAACAATGTAAGCAGATAGGGTCTTTCGTAACGTTGATGCAATTATTCATGCTCTTTTTTATTGGGTTTAGACTGTTTGGCATAAAAAATGTTATTCAATAGTTAATAAATATAAACCATTAAATAATATACAGCATGAAAAAGTTAAGTTTAATAATGGCTGCGGCTGTTACTGCCTGCGCCATTAACTATGCCGCAGCCAAAGATCATAAAACATTTGCTACAGACAGGGCGGTATTATCTACCGGAAACTTAACCGTTAACCAGGACACGGTACCCAAAAAGCGGAAGGCGCCAAAAACAACAAACCCAGCTACACCGCAAAGCCCTATCGTACCGACCCCTACTAACCCGCAGAGCCCAACAAGCCCGGCAACGCCTACTATACCAAATAATCCAACAAATCCAACAAATCCAAGTTACCCAACCACACCAACAAATCCTACGGCGCCAACCAGCCCTACTAACCCAACGGTGCCTGCAAGCCCTACTGTACCGCCTGCTACACCAATGACGCCTACAAGTCCTGCTGTACCACCTGCTACGCCAATGACGCCTACAAGCCCTGCAATGCCGCCTGCTACGCCCACTACAACACCAACAACCCGGCCCGCCGGAACACCCGCTACAAGCCCGGGCACAACACCAACAACAAGCCCGTCGCCGGCCCCGGCAACCCGGCCTGCAGGTAAATAAAATAATAGCTTACATGTGTAAATGCGAGACCGGTGCAAAGCTTAAGCTTTCGCCGGTCTCTTTTTCGCATCAGTCAGTTTCTGTTTCCACAAACTCTTTAAGGCTAATGCCCAGTATGTGGTTCCAGCCTTTGGTGAAGCTTTCTATAGCAAAATCCGGCCCGTTCTGCGGGAAGGTTTCCAAACCGGTGTGGGTAATGCGCACCAGTGTTTTATCACCCTCGGCAAAAAGTTCAAAGCTAACCTCCGAACTGCCGCTAAAGCCTTCGTATGCCCAGGTATAACTTAATTTCCGTTCGGGCTCAACAGCGGTAACCCGGCAATTGTGTACATATTTTTCGCCTTTGCTGCCCTGGCCTGTAAAGCTGAACTCAAACCCCACGCGGGGTTCAAAATTTTCCAGCTGAAAATACCATTTCTTCATTTTATCGTTATCGGTTAAAGCCTGCCATATGCGGCCTGCAGGGGCATTAAGCGTACGCTCAACTATCAGTGGTTTCGTTTCCATAAATTATTTAAGTTTTGTTTTTTGTTCTATTTCTTCCTGCTCCAGAAAATTCTCTAAAGCGTTCAGTTTACTTGTCCAAAAGGCGCGGTACTGGTCGGTCCATTTGGCTACCTGTTCAAGGTTTTTTAGCTCCGCTCGGCAATAGCGTTCGCGACCCTGCTGTTTTATGGTGATAAGCCCGCATTGGGTAAGTATCTTGATATGCTTTGATACTGCAGGGCGGCTGATATCAAAGCTATCGGCGATAGCGTTCAGGTTCATTTGCTGGCCGGCCAGCAGGTTTATAATCTGGCGCCGGGTAGGGTCGGCAATAGCCTGGAAAACATCTCGTCTCATTATTAAAATATGTTACCGTTTGGTTACAAATATATATATGTTACCATTCGGTTACGCAAAATAAAAAATAAATTTTTTTGTTCACTTACGAATAATTCGTATAATTACGAAAACTTCGTAATTATCTTTAATTTAAAATCACATGAAATCTTTAATCGCAATTATTGGCGTTAACTTAATGCTGTTTGGAATGGCAAAAGCGCAAAGTACCGGGAGCTACCCCGATTCGATAAAAAAAGCATTTTCGCTATATGAGTCAAAAAACTACCCGGCATCTGCCCGGGCGTACAGCAATGCATTTAAGGTTAATAGCTGGAAGGGCTTTAGCGACGACCGCTATAATGCAGCTTGTTCATGGGCGTTGGCGGGCAATGCCGATAGCGCGTTTTACCAATTGGAGCGTGTGGCAAACTTATTGGCATACAGCAATTATGCGCATATAACAACCGACACCGACCTTAACAGCCTGCACAACGATAAGCGCTGGTCCGCATTGCTTGCCGTTATAAGCAAAAATAAAGAGAAAGCCGAAGCCAACCTGAACAAGCCGCTTGTTAGGGAGCTGGAAACCATTTATGCCGACGACCAGGGCGGGCGAAAAAAAATAGACAGCCTGGCTAAAATATACGGGCTGCAGTCGGCACAGGTAAAGCAGCTTTTTAAAACGATAAATGTTCAGGACTCCATTAACCTGGTGAAGGTTAAAAAGATACTTGACAAACATGGCTGGGTAGGCCCCGATGAAGTGGGGACGTTAGGCAGTATCACTTTGTTTTTGGTTATACAACATGCCGACCTGGCCACGCAAAAGCATTATTTGCCCGCAATGCGCCAGGCCGTGAAGGATAAGAAGCTAAGGGCTGCCAACCTTGCTTTGCTTGAAGACCGTATAAACATACGCGAAGGCAAAAAGCAGGTTTATGGCAGCCAGTTAAGATCAGACGCCGACGGTAAAATGAAATTTGAACCCATTGAAGATGAGCCTAACGTAGATAAACGCCGGGCCGAAGTTGGTTTGGAGCCGCTTAAAGATTACGCCAAACGCTTTGGTTTGGATTATACAGTACCCGAACAATAATATATTGATCACAGCATTGCTTTGCGGCGCAATGCTGTAAATATCACTGTTTAAGTGGTATCTCAAAACCAAAGGTAGATCCTTTACCGGGCTCGCTTTCTACGTATAGCCTGCCACCGTGGCGCGTAATGATATCCTTGCTGATATACAGCCCTATTCCCAGTCCTGAAATATGCGAGGCAAGGTCGTCCACACGGTAAAAGCGCGAAAAAATGCGCTCCTGCTGTTCTTTGCTTATACCCATGCCAAAGTCCTGCACCGTTACAGCGGCCTTATCGTGGGATGCGGATACCGAAATATTGATCATATCGGCTTGTGGCGAGTATTTGATAGCGTTTGAAATGAGGTTGATCATCACCTGTTCGATACGTTGTTTATCGGCATGAACTACCAGGTCATGAATATCAGAGCAGATAATAATACGGTGTGTTTTGGTTGAATATTGCATCAGGTCGGCCACTTCATCAACCAGTTCGGGCAGGTTGAACGTACTCAACGAGAAAGGGAGCTTTCCGGCTTCAATCTTCGATACATCGAGCAGGTCTGATATAAGGTCCGACAGTTTATTTATCTGTGATAAGGCTTTTTGTATAAACACTTTGTTCCTGTCGTTTTCGCCCAGACTGCGGTCGATGATTTGCAGGTAGCCGTTAAGGCTGGTCATGGGTGTTTTTAACTCGTGACTGGCCAACCCTATAAATTCGTCTTTTTTTGAGTTGAGCTTTTGGATCTCCTCATACATTTGAGCGTTATCAAGCGCTACGCTGGCTTGTGATGATACACCCGATACCAGCATCTCATGTTCGCGGGTAAACCTGCCGGCTTCCGGATGGCCCAAAAACAGGCCGCCGATAACCTCGCCGCTTTTTGACACAACCGGTACCGCAAGATAACTTACTACAGGCAAATGGCCCTTTGGCATACCATAATGCGGATGGTTATGGCCATACCGGGGGTCTTTTGTAATGTCATCAACCCTAACAATGCCCAGGCCGTTAAAAGTATGCGCAAAAACATCAGTATTACGGGGCATCCCAAACTTTTCAAAGGCTTCCCTTGGCGCGCCTGATAAGGTGTATAACATGTACGATTCGCCCTGCTCGTCAAGCTTGTTGTAAAAGAACGCGCCAAAAGCTGCACCGGTAAGGGTGGTAGTGGCATCGGTAACTTTTTGCAATATCTCCTGTACATCCAGGTTCTCGGATATCGTTTTACCTATAGTGTTAAGCAGTTCCAGGTTTTCAGCGTATTGCTGTAAGGTGTTCTCGGCGAGCTGCTGTTTATAAACGTTCCGCGCAATTTTTGATGCGCCTATAACATTGCCTTTACGATCCTTGATGGGCGATATGGCCAGCGAAACCGGTATTTCCGTTCCATTTTTATGCCGGCGGTAGGTTTTATAGTGTTCAACCCTTTCGCCCTTTCTTATCTTAGTTAATATTTCAGTTTCTTCCTGCAGCCGTTCATGGGGTATCAATATGGTTATATGGCGGCCTATTACCTCTTCTTCGGTATATCCGAACAATTGCTGCGCGCCCCCGTTCCAGCTGGTAATAATGCCTTCAAGGGTTTTGCTTACTATCGCATCATCAGATGTGGTGACTATCGCGGCCAGCATAGCTTGTTTTCGCTCGCTGTTTCTTTGTTCGGTAACATCTAAAAGGGTGTTAATGGCACCGGTAAGTACGCCGTCGTCGTCAAACAAAGGCACCGGGTGCGTCAACACGTTAACTTGCTTACCATCGGGCTGTTCTATAATTATTTCCTGGCCATCAATAGCAACACCCTCTTTTATGGCGCGCGCCATCGGGCAATTGTGTAAGGGCAGGGGCTGCCCGTCGGGTTTTAATATTTTCAAAGCGCCGGTCCACAACTCCTGGTTTTTTTCGGGAGCACGGCCCCATAGTCCTACCGCGGCATCGTTGAACCAGGTAATCCGCCCATCTTTGTCGCAGGTGTAAACGGCCACCGGCAGGGCATTTAAAAGTGTATAAGATAGTGGTGTGTTCGCTATCGTGTTTATCATTTCTGAGCAGTGTATGGGCTTGGCATTGTCAACTAAACAGAATATGAAAATATTCTTATTTTGTGTAAATACAAATTTTTTAATGGTAGAACATCAGGCAATACACGTAATATGGCCCGCAAGAGTAGGTGTATCGGCAAATAAAAAATCAAAGTTGTATAGGCTATAAACTATTACAAAGCAAAAATGTTACGCCTATATAATAATAAAGTTTATGGCAGACATTGCACAGCGTTTCCCTCAAAACCCGTTACTGGCCCCAAAGGATCTTAAAGCCACATCCGAAGGCCTGCATATAGCATGTTTGCTAAACCCCGGCGTATTCAGGTTTAATGGCAAAATATGGCTGCTGGTAAGGGTGGCTGAGCGGCCGCAGCAAAGCGAGGTGCACGTGTCTTTTCCGATATTGACCGTAACCGGCGAAACCCAGATCATGGAAATAGCGCTGAACGATGCGGACCTTATTGCTACCGATGCCCGGGTGGTAAGGTACAAAGGGGTTGATTATCTGACTACCTTATCGCACCTGCGGCTGCTTTGCAGCGATGATGGCGTGCACTTTACCGAACCTGCAGATTACAGCAGATTGTTTGGCAGCGGACCGCTGCAAACCTTTGGGATAGAAGATTGCCGGGTTACCTTTTTAGAGGGCAGGTATTATCTAACCTTTACAGCGGTATCTGATAGCGGGGTAGGTGTTGGTCTGCGTACCACCACCGATTGGAAAAATTTTGAAACGCACGGTATGATCCTGCCGCCGCATAATAAGGATGTGGCCATTTTTGAAGAAAAAATAAACGGTCTGTATTATGCCCTGCACCGCCCCAGCAGCGTGGATATAGGGGGGAATTTTATCTGGATAGCCCAATCGCCGGATGGGGTGCATTGGGGCAATCATAAATGTATACTTAAAACTCGCGAAGGCATGTGGGACAGCGCACGCGTTGGGGGCGGGGCCTCGCCCATTAAAACCGAAAAGGGCTGGCTCGAGATTTATCACGGGGCTACCAAGGAGCATCGATATTGTTTAGGCGCGGTGTTGCTTGACCTTAACGATCCGTCGATAGTATTGGCGCGCACTACCGAGCCTATAATGGAACCTACCGCGCCGTATGAGATAACAGGCTTTTTTGGCCATGTGGTTTTCACCAACGGGCATGTGGTTGATGGCGATACCATCACCATTTACTATGGCGCAGCCGATGAATTTGTGTGTGGCGCGAAGTTTTCTATAAAGGATATCTTTGCCGCTTTGGGGGTGTAAATTAGCAGCTGTTTCACTAAAACGTTTGCGCAATTTGGTTTGAAAGGTATCAAAAAACTTTAATACATTGGCCTTTATAATAACCGGTTATGAAGAGCTTTTTAGATGAGGATTTTTTGCTGCGATCAGATACGGCCCGGGAGTTGTATCACGACCATGCAAAACACCTGCCCATAATAGATTACCACTGCCATTTGCCGCCCGATCAAATTGCGGGCAATATCAATTTCAATAACATAACCCACGCCTGGCTAAACGGCGACCATTACAAATGGCGCGCAATGCGTGCAAACGGTGTTAATGAGGCTTATATCACCGGCAACAAACCCGATAACGAAAAATTTGAGCAATGGGCCGCAACTGTACCCTATACCCTGCGCAACCCGCTCTACCATTGGACGCATCTTGAATTGCAGCGATATTTTGGCATCACATCGCGGTTAATGCACGGTACCGCCGATTTTATCTACGATGACTGCACCGAGAAATTGCAAAGCCCGGGATACTCGGTACAAAGCCTTATCAAGAAAATGAACGTGGAAGTAATTTGTACTACCGACGACCCGCTGGACGACCTGAGCCATCACGAACAAATAAAAAGGGATGGGGCAGAGGTAAAAGTGTACCCGGCATTCAGGCCGGATAAAGCCATGTATATCGAGGATGTGGCCGCCCTAAACGCCTATGTCTACAAACTGGAAGCGGTATCAAACAGTACCATCAATACCTTCGACGATTACTTGTACGCGCTTAAGAACCGCCACCACTACTTCGCGGCGAATGGCTGCACCGTAGCAGACCATGGTTTAGAGCATGTGTATGCCGAGGAATATACCGAAGAAGAATTACGCGGGATATTTGAAAAGGTGCGCGCCGAAAAACCCGTTACCAATACCGAAAAAATAAAGTTTAAATCGGCCATGCTGTACAATTTCGCCATTTGGAACCAGGAGAAGGATTGGGTGCAGCAATTTCATTTAGGAGCTTTGCGCAATAACAACAGCCGCCTGCTTGGCCAGTTGGGGCCCGATACGGGTTTCGATTCCATCGGCGATTTTAGTCAGGCCAGGCCGCTATCAAAATTTTTTAACAGGCTGGATAAGGACGACCGCCTCGCAAAAACTATTATATATAACCTAAACCCCGCTGATAACGAAATGGTGGCCGCCATGACAGGTAATTTTAACGACGGATCGGTAGCCGGTAAGGTGCAGTATGGCTCGGCCTGGTGGTTCCTTGATCAAAAAGACGGCATGACCAAACAGTTGAACGCCCTCTCGAACATGGGGCTGCTAAGTCGTTTTGTAGGCATGCTTACCGATTCGCGCAGCTTTCTTTCGTTCCCCCGCCATGAGTACTTCAGGCGCATACTTTGTAACCTGTTTGCTGAAGATATTGAGAACGGTGAATTGCCGAACGACATGGAATGGACAGGCAAGATCATTGGGGATATATGTTATTATAACGCCCAAAGCTACTTTAAATTTAAACCGTAAATGGGATAACCAGCTGCAGTTGCGCCTTGCTTATGCTGCGGACGGTCTATGATCGTACTTTTAAGGTAGGTTACCCGTGTGAAATGATTTTTCGCGATAAATTGGGCGATAACCTGCGTGATACTGTGAAATATAGATCGCGGCGGTGCAAACCACATCAATGTATGCGATCAAGACTTTGATCCTAAGTCCCGGCTGGTTGTACACCTTATTAAAATCGGGATTAGGTAACATACTTAATACAATAGCGCATTGTGGAATAAAACTTTTTCAAATTATTTAAAAAGTATTTTATCTTTAGAAGTGCATTCCTAAAACCACATACCGGTGGCCAGTGCCGGTTTTTAAACCTTTTATTAATCAGATCATGACCGCAAAAAGAGATTCCGGTACTACCGGTGTAACTGATGTTAATACATCGCCGTTTACCTACGAGCGCCTTTACTCCTTAGATGCCCTTAGGGGGTTTGATATGTTTTGGATACTTGGGGGCGAAGAGATATTTCATTCGCTCGCGAAGGCTACGGGTTCGCCATTCTGGGGCACCATAGCCAACCAGTTTACGCATCCGGACTGGAACGGCTTTCACTTGTATGACCTGATATTCCCCTTGTTCCTGTTCCTGGCAGGCGTAGCCACGCCATACTCTATAGGGCGCGAACTGGAAAAGGGCGCCACGCGCCCGCAACTGGTGTTAAGGGTAATAAAACGCGCAGCGATATTGATATTGCTGGGCTTGCTGGTTAATAACGGCCTCAAAACCTTAAAATCATTTGACGAGATACGGTTTGCATCGGTATTGGGGCGTATTGGTATTGCCTACATGTTTGCTAATATTATATACCTATACGCCAGTCGTAAATGGCAGATGGCCTGGTTTTGGATATTTATCATCGGTTACTGGCTGTTGCTTAAATTTACATCGGCCCCCGGTTTTCATCCCGGCGACCTGACCATGGAGGGCAATTTCGCCTCGTATATGGACAGGCTCATACTACCCGGCAAACTTTACCTCGGCATACACGATCCGGAAGGCTTGTTCTCTACCATCCCGGCTATAAGCACCGGGCTGTTAGGCATACTGGCGGGTATACTGCTAAAAACCGGGCATCAGCATAAAGGCCGTAAGGCATTTATTATAGCCGCTGCGGGCGCCATATTTTTGGTGCTTGCACAAGTTTGGAACCTTGATTTCCCGATCAACAAAAACCTGTGGACAAGCTCGTTCGTGCTGCAGGCAGGAGGGATGAGTTTATTATTGTTAGCATTGTTTTACTATGTGATAGATGTGCTTGGCTACAAGTCGTGGGCGTTCTTTTTCAAAGTAATAGGCATGAACTCCATCCTCATATACATTTCCAGTAAATTTATTAACTGGCATTATGCCACCACCGGCTTTTTCGGGTGGCTTGGCGAGTGGGTTGGCGACCCCTACAACATTGTAGTAATGGCTATTTGCTTTATTATGGTTAAATGGATGTTCCTTTATTTTATGTACCGCAAAAAAGCCTTCTTAAAGGTTTAACAAAATATGAAAAATATAAAAATACTTTGCTTTTTAGTACTAAGTCTGTTTTTATTACAACCTGCATCCGCGCAGCAAAACCCCGGGTTGCCCGCACTGATGTTACGGCTTGATGATATTGGCATGAACCATTCTGTAAACATGGCCATGCAAAAAATGGCTGATACCGGGATGCCTTTTTCGGCGTCGGTGCAGTTTGCCTGCCCCTGGTACCAGGAAGCTGTAGAGATATTAAAGAAAAATCCGCAGGTAAGCGTTGGTGTGCATTTAACGCTGACCTCCGAATGGAAAAACTACCGTTGGGGCGCTGTAACGGGCCGCGAAGCCGTGCCAAGCCTGGTTGATGCCAATGGATATTTCCACCAGTCGACAGGCGCTTTTGCCAAAAGCGGATATCAAATAGCTGAGGTAGAGAAGGAACTAACTGCGCAGATAGAAAGGGCTTTGGCGTCGGGTTTAAAGATCACTTATATCGATCCGCACATGGGTGTTGCGTTATCAACGCCGGCACTGCGTGCGCTTACCGAGAAACTGGCGCATAAATACAAGCTGGCCATATCTACCTTAAGTGAAGTGGTTTACCTGGGTGAAACTTACAAAGAAATGTGGGGCGAGCCGGTGGCTACAAAAAAATCGGCGTTCCTGTCGTACGTTACCAATAAGCTGAACCTCGCACGGCCAAACCTGGTTGTTATACACGTTGCTTTAATGAACCCCGAGATGAACGCCCTGTTTGATATGAACAGCAGCATGATGAATACCAAGGAGGGCAAGCCGTTAACCAGCCTGCACCGCCAAACGGAGCTGAACATGCTGCTATCGCCCGAGTTTAAGGCTTTGGTAAATAAAAAGTTCAGGCTGATAAATTACAGCGACCTGGTGAAACAAAAAGGGCTGGCCGCGATGAAACTGGAAACCGTAAAAAACTGATATGGAACGCAGGTTATTTGTAAAGCTATCGGCATTTACCGCATTGGCGCTTACCTTGCCCTTTGCCGAACGCTGCAGCACAGGTTCAAAGGAGCAGGCAGTTGCGCAGCCCCTGGTGTTTTCGCATCTGGCGGATGCAAAGGCCATCCGCGAGGCGGGAACGGAGTATCGCAAAAACCACAAGACTGAAGACGACCGGCAAAAGCTATCGCAGTTGCTTTTGAGCGATAAAGATAAGGCATCGCTTGGTAAAGATGAGATCCGGGCTAAATTGGATAAGCAGGTAAACGAAGATTTTAAAGCCGGTAATATATTGGTGGTTAAAGGCTGGGTAATGTCTATAACCGAAGCCAGGCAATGTGCTCTTTTTTCAATCATTAAACCTTAAGCACCCATGCATATCGATGCCAGAAATATTGATGACAACAGCCTGATAGAAGGCGATATATGTATTGTAGGCTCGGGCGCCGCGGGTATAAGTATGGCGCTGGAGTGGCTGAACACGCCCTTTAAAGTTATTTTGCTTGAGGGCGGCGGCTTTGAGTACGAAGCGCAGATGCAGGAACTGTACAAAGGCAAAACCACAGGGCAACGGTATTACCCGCTACAATCGGCAAGGCTGCATTACTTTGGGGGTACAACCGGGCACTGGTCAGGCTTTTGCTCTACGTTCGACCCGATAGATTTTAAGGAACGAGACTGGGTGCCGCATAGCGGCTGGCCCATAAAGCGCGAAGACCTGGATGAATATTACGCCCGCGCCCACAAAAACCTCGACCTTGGCCCGTACGAATACAGCGCCAAATACTGGCAGGATAAAGACCCGGAACTAAAAGGCTTAACACTCGACGAAAAAGCGGTTTATAATAAAATGTGGCAGTTTAGTCCGCCAACGCGCTTTGGTACCAAATACCGCGATACCATTGTAAAAGCGCCAAATATACACCTGTACACCTACGCCAATGTAACCGATATCACCGCCAACGAAAATGCATCGGCTATAAAACAGGTAACCGTGAAAAACCTGGCGGGTAAGCAGCATACGGTTAGGGCGAAGCAATTTATCATTGCCTGCTGCTCTATCCAGAACGCGCGTTTGCTGCTTGCATCAAACAAACAGGCACCCAAAGGCCTGGGCAACCAAAACGATAATGTGGGCCGGTATTTTATGGAGCACCTGGAAATAAAATCGGCAGAGATATGGCTAACCAAACCCGATGCTTTAAAATTGTACCATTGGGAGTGGGGACTTACCAAAGCCCGCGCCGAACTGGCCATTAGCGAAGAAATGCAGCGCGAGCACCGCATATTAAATGGTACCGCATCGTTTACCCCGTTGGATATCGCACGCAAGCAGCCCGCGTTTATCGACATATGGACGGCCGATACCGCTGAAACCAAAAAGAACATGCATAAGTTTGACGAGGTGGGCAAAGATGATGTAAAAAAAGAGGGGTATAGTTCGTTCCAGCTGTTCACCCGGGTAGAGCAGGCGCCAAACCCCAACAGCCGTGTAACGTTAGACACTGAAAAGGATGCCCTCGGGGTTCCGCGCGCTATGCTGCACTGGGAACTTACACCGCTTGAAAAGCATAGCCTGCGTGGTATATACCAAATTATTGGCCGGCAAGTAGGCATAAGTGCCGAAGGGCGCGTACGGCTGATGGATTACCTGCAGAACGAGGAAGACAACAGCTGGCCATCGTTCACCGGTGGCGGATGGCATCACATGGGCACAACCCGCATGGCCGCCGACCCTAAAAAAGGCGTGGTGGATGCCAATTGCAAAGTGCATGGTATCAGTAATTTATACATGGCGGGTGCATCGTGCTATGCTACGGCCGCCGCGCCCAACCCTACGTTAACGCTGGTAGCATTAACCATCAGGCTTGCCGACCACTTAAAGCAGAAGGTAAAGGGAAACGTTTAATTAAGATATCAGCCCGTTTCCCCCTCCCCGGGGTGGAAGTGAATCCTAATTGCTAAATGGTGTTGTTGCTATTCTTTTGCCCTTCCTTAAGCGGGCCGGGCCTGCTTATCATTACAATACCTATCGCTATAATGCCCCAAAGCAGCATTTGCCAGGTGCTCAGGTTCCATTCGCCAATCTTCCAGCATAGCAAACCAAAATATGTACCTGCCGAGCCGCCGATAAAATACATGGTCATGTAAATAGTGTTGAGCCTGCTGTGCGCGTGCTCAGCAAGGGCGTATATGCGTGCAAAATTTGTTATTTGCGTGGCCTGCACGCCTATATCCAAAAAAAAGATAGCCACAACCAGCGCCGCAACGGAGTATGGAAAAAGTTTAAGCAAAACAACACTGCCAATGATCATTGCTACAGAGATGAGCAGGGACCGGTGCGTGTTCCCCTTATCGGCCAGTTTCCCAAACCACGGCGCTACCAGCGCACCGCCAATGGCAATAAGGCCGAACAAGCCAATAGTGCTGGCCGAAAAACGGAGGGGTGCATTGCTCAAATGGAAGGTCAAAGTGGTCCAAAACGAGCAAAAGATGCCGAATGTAAAAAAGCCAAGCAAAGCTGCCTGCCTTAATATCTTAAACTCGCCTACCAGGGATAGTGCCGACCTGAGCAGCCCCAGATAATTGCCTTTAAACTTCGGCGGTACATTGGGTAAGTAAAGCTTAAGCAATACGGCTGTGAGCAATACCATACCGGCCGATATGCCGTAAACAAAGCGCCAGCCCAGCCAGCCGGCTATTAAGCCGGAAATTACTCTTGCGCCTAAAATTCCGACCAGTATGCCGCTAAAAACCTTGCCAACCGTTTTGCCGCGATTAACGCTATCAAGCGTGGCAGCCATTGGCATTAATATTTGAGCAGATGTGGCAAAAAGGCCAACAAACAAACTCAATGCGTAAACCTGGTAAAGCCGCGTGGCAAAGCTAAAGCCGGTAAGGGTTAACATCAGTAAGGTACTTAGTAACAGGATAAGCCGTTTACGGTTTACCTTATCGCCCAGGGGGATCAAAAAGAACATACCCAAACCATAGCCCAGCTGTGCAAACATGGCCACTTTACCAATTTCGGAGCCGGACGCATGTACCGATACGCCTATATCTTTCAGGATTGGCTGGTTATAATAAATATTTGCTACCGTAACACCCGCGGCAACTGCCATTAAAGGGATAATAGCCGGATGTAACCTGTTAGTTTGTGTAGCCTCCATAGTTTTTACAGCCCGCAAACGTAAGCAAATGTGCCTTGGTATCAAACGTAAAAGCACCTTGCATATACGGCAAGGTGCTTTTGTGAAAGTATGTTGACAAAGGCGCCGCTTAATCGCCCGATTTAAATATCATCCGGAACGACTGGTCGCGGCTGATGTAAGCAACCGCCCAATTGTAAAGCGTGCGCAGTTTATTACGATAGTTAACTAATGATATCAGGTGAATGAACAACCACATAAACAGCGCTATGATACCATTGAAGTGCACCTTGTGTTTAAACAGGTCTACCACCGCCTTGTTACGGCCAATAATGGCCATATCGCCTTTGTCGAAATATTTAAAGGCTTTTAAGGGTTTACCCTTGGCTATGGCAATAAAGTTGGCTGCAAGGGTACGGCCCTGTTGTATAGCAACCTGCGCAATCTGCGGGTGGCCTTTTGGGTAGGCCTCGTCGGTTGTTTGGATAGATGCATCGCCTATGGCGTAAACATCCCGCAGCCCTGTAACCTGGTTGTATTCATCGGTTATCATCCGTTTGCCCACACCCAGGCTGTTTGCCGGGATGCCATCAAACGTATTGGCTGTAATACCTGCTGCCCAAATAAGCGTGCCGGCTTCAATAACCTCGCCGTTTGATAAAGTAATTTTGCCGTCAAGGTAGTCGTTAACGTGCAAATTCAATTTTACCCGCACCCCAAGCCTGGTTAGCACCTTGTAGGCATCCTGATGGGTTTTCTCGCTCATGGCGCCAAGCAGGGCAGTGCCGCCGTCTACTATGTAAATGCCTCCGGGCTGGTTAATAAGTTCGGGGTAGTCCTTCGCGAAAATATATTTGCGCATTTCGGCAAGCATACCCGATACTTCAACACCTGTTGGGCCGCCGCCGGCAACTACTATGGTAAGCAGGCGTTTGCGTTCGGCCGCGTCTTTGGTAATGGTTGCGCGTTCCAGCGTTTGCAGTAAAGCGTTACGCATACGCAAGCCATCGTCAATGGTTTTCATCGGAATAGCATTCTGCGCAATGTTTTGGTTACCAAAAAAGTTTGTTTTGGCGCCCGCTGCAAATACCAGGTAATCGTAGGTCAGTTCACCGTCTTTTAAATATACGGTTTTGGTATCAGGGTCAACTTTTACGGGTTCGCCCATCCGAAAACGGATGTTATCCTTGCGGAATAATTTGCGGAAAGGATAACTGATGCTTGACGGTTCCAGGAAACTTGTTGATACCTGGTAAAGCAGCGGAGGAAAATAATTGTAGTTGTTTTTATCTACCAGGGTAACCTGGTAGCTTTTATTTTTTGCCACATCTTGTGCAAAGTTTACACCGGCAAAACCTCCCCCAATAACCACAATTTTTTTAGCAGGCACAGGCATATGGCCTGTGGCATCTGCGGGGTTAGAAAGATCGCTCATTTCTGGTATGTGTATGTTTGTCACCGTTATAAATGACAATGTAAATATACGTTAAGTGTACATAATACACTATTAAAATAATCTAATTTTACACAGGGTTGATAAGCTGTACCAACTATCCGACAGCTTAAATTCACTCCCTGCACCCTCCCGGTAAACGGGGGATTGCACCGGCCAATTCTTTGGTAATAGTACTCAATAAAAAAACCGCTTTAACTATTTTAAAGCGGTTTTTTTATTTATGATGCAGAATATATTACAAATACGATTGCAGCGTACCGCTGCGCGATGACTGTTTTATACGCTGAAGCGCCTTGTCCTTGATCTGGCGTACCCGTTCGCGGGTTAGCACAAACTTTTCGCCTATTTCTTCTAAGGTGTGGGTGTGGTTATTGCCCAGGCCGTAAAACAGTATCAGTACCTCGCGGTCGCGTTCGCCTAATTTTGACAGGGAACGCCCCAGTTCGGTAGCCAGCGAATCGTGGATCAGGCTACTGTCAGTAGATGGGTCGTCGTTTTGCATTACATCCAGCAAAGTGCCTTCTTCGCCCTGCTGAAAAGGCGCGTCGATGGACACCTGCCTGCCTGAATTTCGTAACGAATCGGCAATTTTTTCGACCGTTGTTTCCAGGCACTCGGCCAGTTCTTCAGGGGTGGCTTCGCGTTCAAGTTCCTGCTCAAGCGAAGATTGCGTTTTGCGGATCTTGCTCAGCGTACCTATCTGGTTCAGGGGCAAACGCACCGAGCGCGACTGATCTGATATGGCAGATATTATGGATTGGCGTATCCACCAAACGGCGTATGATATAAATTTAAAACCTTTGGTCTCGTCAAACCGGCGGGCGGCTTTTATCAGGCCTAAATTACCTTCGTTGATTAAGTCGCCAAGGGTTATGCCCTGGTTTTGATATTGTTTGGCCACCGATACCACAAACCTTAAGTTGGCTTTGGTAAGGCGCTCTAATGCTGCCTGGTCGCCTTCGCGTATTTTTTGTGCCAGTATAACTTCTTCCTGGGCTGTTATAAGGTCTACTTTACCGATCTCTGTTAAGTATTTATCAAGCGATTGGGTCTCGCGGTTGGTGATGGATTGACTTATTTTAAGTTGTCTCATTTAATGGGGATAAAGCGGCCTGAAGCCGGCGATTAAACAATTTACTAAACTTTAAAAGAGCGGGGTCCGGGTGTTTTTAATGACCCGTAAAAAAAATAAAAGCATTCCCATTTTCAGGGAATGCTTCACGATATTATTATAGTTATTAAGCTACTTTAACTCTTACCGCGTTAGGGCCTTTCTTGCCTTCTTCCACTTCATACTGTACGGTATCGTTCTCGCGGATGCGATCAACTAAACCTGATGAGTGAACAAACACTTCTTTGCCACCGTTACTTGGGGTGATGAATCCAAAACCCTTTTCTTCATTAAAAAATTTTACTGTTCCTTGTTGCATTATATTTATTTAAATAGTTACAAATGTACCTTTAATTATTGATTAATTGGCATAAATATGTAATTGATATACTTTTAGTTATGGTTAAAGCTATATTTCCCTATAAAATGACAATATTGTGTTGGGCGTGAATTTTTGTTTTTGTCAGCCAAACATCACAATTGTAGGCCGCACGTAAGTTAGAGCTAAGTTTTACGACAAACCCGCAATACATACCATCATTTTTTACGTTAGTTATAAGTACGTTAAACACGTTAGGAGATTTATGAAAAAGATAAGCATTCAAATTATTCTGTTATTAATTACCGGGTATACTGCTATGGCGGCTGCACCGAATACAAGTACCGATGGCAAGGCCAGGTTAGATACCGCTACTTTTGCCACGGGCTGTTTCTGGTGTACCGAAGCAAAGTTTCAACAATTAAAGGGCGTTAAAAAGGTAATATCGGGCTTTAGCGGGGGCACGGTTGCCAACCCTACCTATAACCAGGTTTGTACAGGCACCACAGGGCACGCCGAAGCCTGTAACATTATTTACGATCCTGCGCAAATTACATACGATGAACTGCTGGCTGCCTTTTTTGTAGCACACGATCCAACCCAGCTAAACCGCCAGGGTAATGATGTGGGTACACAGTACCGCTCGGCCATATTTTATCATAACGCGGCACAAAAGCAAAAGGCCAACTATTACATTGGTAAACTTAATGCTGAGCATGCCTACAAAAATAAAATTGTTACTCAGGTAGCGCCGTACAAAGCTTTTTACAAAGCCGAAGACTACCATCAGAATTATTATAACCTGAATAAAGGCAGCAACCCGTATTGTAAATATGTGATACAGCCCGAACTTGAAAAGTTTAGGAAGGTGTTTAAAAATAAACTGAAGAACTAAGATGAGGCCGATATACATCACCGCGATACTACTCCTGTGCTTTACCTGCACGTTTGCACAGCATTTAAAAACCGATAAGGGGCACCAAAATAACCCGTACTATTCTAATACCGATACCCGCCCGATAAAGGTGTCGGATGCGGAATGGAAAAAGATATTGCCGCCGGCATTATATGCCACCGCCCGCGAGCAGGCTACCGAACGCCCGTTTACCGGCCAGTTTTGGAACAAAAGCGCCAGGGGAACCTATTACTGCGCTGTTTGTGGCAATAAGCTGTTCCGTTCGGATGCCAAATTTGCCAGCGACTGTGGCTGGCCAAGCTTTTACCAGCCGGTAAGGAAGAACAGCGTTATTTATAAAGCCGACAACTCATTAGGTATGGAGCGAACCGAAGTGTTGTGCGCACGCTGCCAAAGCCACCTGGGGCATATATTTGACGATGGCCCGGCGCCAACGTACAAAAGGTTTTGCATGAACTCCGTTTCATTGGATTTTCAGCCCGATAAGCTGTAAAAGTAGGCGCCTCCTGTTAAGGGTTTAAAGCGTACCATACGTTCCCGCATTGCTATTGCGCCATCTTGCCGGCAAGCATAAAGCCCGATTTACTGGCCTTTAGCCAATAAATCGGGCTTTATGCCGTTATTTAAAGGACGCTGCTTTAATCAGCAGGCCCCACCCCGCGTTTATGCTGCGTTATGGTAACAACCATTGTGGCTGCGGTTCAGCCTTTGATAGCTGCCTTTTAAGAGCTGCATGGATATTTTAATACGCTTAGTTTATGTACGTGTGCAAAGCATCAGCACAACCCCGTTGGATGGGCCTTTCCAGCTGAAAATGAGCAAATAAAGGGGGATTTTGAGGGTTTCCGCTACTTAATTGTAATAAGGAAATTACAGTTGCTATGAACAATTTGTAAAATTTGAGAGTTATAATTGGGGACTTTCATCTAAAAAAATCATTTTATTGAGGAAAAATCTACTTATTAACCAAATTAATAAATTGAATTACAAACATGATTAACATGAAAAGATCCATTTTAGCGGTTGGCGTATTAGCCTTTTTAACTGTTACAGCTACACGTGTATCCGCACAAACTCAAGACACCACCCAAAAAACCACCACCACCACTACCACAACAACTACCGAAGGGGCAAGTGATGTAGTAGGGGCTTTAGCCAGCAACGCCGATTACACAACAGCGTTGAGTGCGGTTAAAGCTGCAGGGTTAGATTCTGTTTTGAAAACAGGTGGTCCGTATACGATTTTCGCACCTAACAATATTACGCTAAGCAACCTGCCCGCCGGCAAACTGGATAGCCTGATGAAAGATCCGGCTAAACTGGCTACCATATTAAAAGGCCATGTTGTTACCGGCAAATACGGCAAGGCCGAAATTATTAAAGCTTTAAACGCAGGTAAAGGCAAAGCTACACTGACCACTATTGACGGGCAAACGCTTACCCTTTCAGTAACTTCTGATAAAAAGCTGCAGCTGGCAAATGCTGCCGGTAACACGGCTCAGGTGATCCTTTTTGACCTGATAGGAGCCAACGGTATTGTAAATGGTGTTAACGGCGTACTTATGCCAACGAAATAATACCATACTTCCAGATAACGAGAAAGCCCGGTTTACCGGGCTTTTTTATTTTATCACTCGTTCAAATGATTTTCAAAATTTAGTAATGGTTGTGGAACTAACCTGAAAATTTCTAAACCTAATTTTAGTTTTTAAAAAAATTAAAAAGTTTTGCTGATTATTGAAATATTATTTTAAGTTTGACAAACTATTGATAATATGACCGTAATTAAGAAGCATCACTTATTAAGGAAGGATCTGATTAAGCACTTTTACTATAATAAAAGTCTTTCTTTGACCGAACTGAGCAAGCTCACACACAAAAGCCTGCCCTTAGTGACCAATACGGTTAGTAACCTGATAGACGAAGGTTACGTGCTTGAACATGGCCTTGCACCCTCAACCGGCGGCCGGCGGGGTTTGGCTTTTCTGCTAAACGGCCAAAAGCAGCGTTACATAGTTGCTGTAGCGGTAGACCAAATGGTAACCCAGGTAGTTATCTACGATCTGCTAAACAATATTAAGATGGAGCCCGAGAAAAAAGAGCTCGTGCTTAGCGATACGCCTTCATTAATTGACACCTTCACCGAATTTTTGCAAGATTACATCTCGCGCTCGGGTATTTCTATCCACCAGATACTGGGCATGGGTATTGGCATGCCCGGCTTTGTAAACGCCGAACAAGGGGTTAACCATACCTTTTTTAAAACAAAAGGCGGCGAGAACCTGGCGAAACACCTATCGGAACAGCTTGGTATGCCGGTGTTTATCGATAACGATTCAAGTTTGATAGCGCTGGCCGAACTAAAGTTTGGCGCCGGAAAAAATCTAAAGGATGTGCTGGTAGTAAACGTAGGGTGGGGAACCGGCCTGGGTATGATCGTAAACGGCAGCCTTTTCAGGGGCCACAGCGGGTACGCGGGCGAGTTTAGCCATATCCCTTTGTCGCAAAGCAATAAGATCTGTTCGTGCGGTAAGCGGGGCTGCCTGGAGGTAGATACGTCGTTGTTGGTTTTGCTCGAGCGCGCAAAATCTGAAATGGATTCGGGCGCCAGTTCAAGCATGGAGCAGGTTTACAAAAAAACGGGCACCCTGTCAGGCGACCATTTCCTGAACGCAGCCAGATCAGGCGACCCGCTCGCGGTATCCATATTGTCTGACGCGGCATTTTTAATAGGTAAGGGGATGTCAACCCTTATCCACATCATGAACCCCAAGCTGATCGTTTTAAGCGGCAGGGGCGCTATAGCAGGCAAAATATTAATGGCCCCCATACAGCAGGCCATCAACGAGTTTTGTATCCCCTGGCTTGCAGAGCAAACCGAGATACAGGTGTCAACCCTGGCGTCAGACTCAGAGCTTCTGGGCGCGGCAACCCTGGTTATGGAGAATTGCAACTTTAATTAACAAGCATATTAATCAACCCTATTATATAAACAACCAACCTTAGTATTTACCATTAAAACCTAAAAAATGAAACAAATGTACTTGAGGTGTATCGCGCTGTTGCTGTTTAGCATAGTATCAATGGCGGCATATGCACAAAAAACAGTTACCGGTAGGGTAACTGAAAAATCCGGGGAGCCGCTACCGGGTGTTACAGTGGCCGAAAAAGGCACAGCCAACGGCATGTCGACAACAGTAGACGGAAAGTTCAGCATATCTGTTAAGCAGGGTGCGGTGTTAAGCTTTTCTTTTATAGGTTACAAAACCAAAGAAGTTACCGTTGGGGCCGAAAACACCATCAATGTGGTGTTAGAGAGCGGTGATAACGCCCTTAATGAGGTGGTTGTAACGGCCCTTGGCATAAAAAGGGAGAAAAAATCATTAGGTTACGCGGTACAGGAGGTTAAAGGACAAACTTTATCTGATACCAAAGAACCTAACGTTGTAAACGCGTTATCGGGTAAGGTTGCCGGTTTGCAAATTACCCGGTCGGGTAACGGCCCGGGTGGTTCATCAAGGATCACTTTAAGGGGTAATAACTCGCTAACCGGGTCAAACCAGCCTTTAATTGTTGTTGATGGTATACCATTGGATAACTTTATCGGCGCTGCCAACAACGATTATTACAACCCGTCGTTAGATATGGGTAACGGTCTGTCGGATATCAATGCTGAGGATATTGAAAGCATGAGCGTTTTGAAAGGCGCGGCAGCGGCAGCGTTATATGGTTCAAGGGCCGGTAACGGTGCCATCCTGATCACCACAAAAACCGGTAAAACACAAAACGGCCTTGGTATCACACTGACATCTTCGGTTGGTATCGAAAGCATTTTTGCACGGGCTAAAACGCAGAACGTATTTGGCCAGGGTACAAATGGCATATACGATGCTACATCATCCAGCAGCTGGGGACCAAAAGCAACCGGGCAAAACGTAACCAAATGGGATGGCACAGAAGCGCCTTTGGCTACTTACGATAATATCGGTTCTTACTTTGGTAACGGGTTAACCTCAAACCAGGGCATATCTTTCCAGCAGCAATATAAATCTACATCGGTTTATACCTCTTACAACCGCCTTGATGATAAAAGCATCATCCCCGGCGCTAAGCTTACCCGTAACAACCTAATGGCCAGAACGGTAAGCAAGTTTGGCGCTGAAGACAAATGGACGGTAGATACCAAGGTTCAGTATATTAACTCGGCTGCCTTTAACCGCCCGCAGGGTGGCTCGAACGTGAGCAACAACTTTTATGCTTTATCGTTACTGCCAACCTCTATTAATATCCGCGATTTTAGCGCGCGTACCAATGAGGCAGGTAAAATGCTTTGGTGGCGCCAGGAAAACGAACTTAACCCTTACTGGGCCTCCAAATACAATTTGAACGAAGACATCAGGAACAGGTTTTTATTGAACGGATCGGTTAGGTACCAGTTTAACAGCTGGTTGAGCGCCGAGGCAAAAGGTGGGGCAGATACCTACACCACCAATACCACCAACATGACCTATTCGGGCGCTACGCCAACCTCTACCGGATCGTACGGTACCGGTAAAAGCACCTTTACCGAAACCAACTACAGCACCTTGTTAACTGCTAAAAAGGATAATATTTTTGGCAAATTAGGTGGTGTTATAACCGCGGGTGGCAACTTAATGAACCGCAAATCATCGTACCTGAGCGCTAACGTAGGAACGCTGCAAGTGCCTGACCTGTTCTCGTTGAACAACGGTACTTCCAGCGCAAGCATTAACGAAGGCATCAACCGTCATAACATTTATTCGGTTTACGGCTCGGTTGGCTTAAACTACGATGGCTACCTGTTCTTAGACGGTACCTTCCGTAACGACTGGTCATCGGCGTTGATCGCTGCAAACCGTTCTTATTTTTACCCATCGTTAAGCGGTGCATTTGTGTTTACCGAACTGATGAGCAAAAGCGCTAACGGCCTGCCATCATGGTTAACTTATGGTAAGTTAAGAGGGTCGTTCGCGGCAGTAGGTAACGATATGGAGCCATACCAGTTATATAACACTTACACTATTGGTAAAGACCCGCTGGGTAACACCACAGCAAGCCGTGGCGATGTGCTATATGACCCGTACGTGAAAAGCGAGCTGATCAAATCGTACGAGGCCGGTTTAGAAATGCGTTTCTTTAACAGCCGCCTTGGATTCGATTTCGCGGTATATAAATCAAACGCCACCAGGCAGCTGCTGAACTTACCAATGGATAACTTAAGCGGTTATTCGTTTAAAAAGATCAACGCGGGCGATATCGAAAATAAAGGTTTGGAGCTGATGGTTGATGGCAAGATACTGCAAAGCAGCACCGGCTTTAACTGGAATGCCATGGTTAACTTTTCTATCAACAGGAACAGGGTTAAGTACCTTACCGATGAAGTAACCCGTTACGGACTCGGTGGCTTCGACGATGTATCGGTTATTGCCGAAACAGGCCAGCTTTTTGGTGAGATCTATGGATCACGTTTCCTGCGGGTAAAAGATGCAAGCAGCGAATATAATGGAAAATTAATTTTAGATGCTACCGGTTTACCGCAGGTAGATCCTGAAAAAGCCCGCTTGGGTAACCAGCAGGCTACCAGCTTACTGGGTGTTACCAACTCGTTCTCGTACAAAAACTTCGACTTCTCGTTCCTGATCGACGCACGTTTTGGCGGGCAGGTGTTTTCTGGTACCATAGCTAATATGGAGCAATACGGTACATCAAACAAAACCGTTGTAAATGGGTCGAGGGATAATATGTTGGTTGACGGTGTAGTATTAAATACAACAACCAACAAATACGAACCAAACAAAGTAGAAACCAGCGCGCAAAATTACTGGGGCGTAGTAGCCGGCCATGGTAACATAGGTATAACAGAGGCAAACCTTTACGATGCTTCTAACGTACGTGTTAGAAACGTACAGTTAGGTTATAACCTGCCAAAAAGCCTGCTATCAGGCTCAGGTATCCAAAGGGCAAAAATAGGGGTGTCGGCAAATAACTTATGGTTAATATCAAGCCACATGAACGGTATGGACCCTGAATCTGTTTACGCAACCGGTACCAATGCAACCGGTTTTGAAAGCGGAAGCTCGCCTACCACACGTACATTTTTACTAAACTTAACTATAGGCTTCTAATTATAAAAAGACTAATTCATAAGAATATGAAAACGATATTTAAAAAATCATGCCTGCTGCTTACCGGTGTTTTGCTGGTAGCATCGTGCAAAAAATTCGACGAGATCAATAACGATCCGCTTAAAGCGAACGGAGACCAGGTACAAACGGAGTACTTTATCAATAACGCGATAGTTGGCGCGCAGCAAGACCCGGGATTATCTGAAAGGGTATTTATCCTTTACTGGGTTGTTGGCGGGCATACCCTGCAGGACGAGGATGGCGAAACCTTTTCTCGCGGCAGCTACGACGACGGCTGGACCTCGGAATACTACAGGCAGTCATCACAATGGCTGAATGCAGCCAACAGTGCTATTGAGGTAGGTACAGACCAAATTAAAAAAGGCACCTCAAAAGCATACACCAATAACCTTATACAGGTGGCCAGGATATGGAGGGCGTATTTAATGAGCGAGTTTTCGGATAGCTTCGGGCCTATGCCTATTGATGGTTTCCAGGGTAAAAACCCCGATTTTAAGGACGTAAAAACAGTTTACTATTATTTGCTGGATGAGTTGAAAGATGCATCTTCTAAATTAGACCTGAGCGTTGTAAACCCATCTGACCTTGCTAAAGAAGACCCGGCTTACGGATACAACTACGCCAAGTGGCGCAAATACGCAAACTCGATGCGTATGCGTTTGGCCATGAGGCTATCAGAGGTTGACCCTGAAAAAGCAAAAAGCGAGTTTGAGGCTGCAGCAGCAGGAAGCGATTTTATTACAGATGTTGCTACCGAAACCTTTAGCGTACAGGAAACCCCTAACAGCTACAATCCGCTTAGCAGCGTGTTCCGTAAGGAGTCGTCATGGATGGGGTTGCCGATATCTGCAACTTATAACAACCTTTCGGTAGGTTTAGGCAGCGTAAAATCTGCTGATCAGTTAGGTGCTGATTTTCAGTCGGCCATTAAACCAGCTGATTGGCTGGGCCAGAAATTCCCTGAGCAGTTTGCCACAAAAACAAACGATCCGGCGGCGGGATATTGGTTTAACGGTTTGCCTTATACCATAGATCCGCGCGCATATAAAATATTCAGCATCCCCGGCGATCTTACTAACCCCGTTTATCCGGGAATAGGGGATACATTTAAAGCTGCCGAGCGCGACCTGAAGAAACCAGGCGGTGGTGTAGCGAAAACATTGACCTCAAAATATACCTGGAACGCTAAAGCAGATGGCAACTGGGGGGCAAAATCAGCCTTGAACCAGGCTATTACAACTAACGGGTTTAAGCCGTTGTTAAACCTTAACTACCGTAACGGAAACAACAGAAGGGTATTTTTTGGCCCGTGGGAAACCTATTTCCTTTTAGCGGAAGCTTCGGTACGCGGCTGGGCTACCCCGGTTAGCGGCAAAACTGCTTACGAAACCGGTATCGCCAAAAGCTTTGAATACTTTGGCACCACAGCGTCTTTGAGCACTTACCTGGCATCTACCGAGTATAACCGTGTAGGTACATCTGTAAACTGGGACCACACCACCGAGCCCGGTGCAACGCATACCATGAAGTATGAAGACGGTATTACCGGCACAGCAGGCACCCAGGAAGTGGCCTATCCTAAAAACGACCTGTATAAAGCGGGTACCGTAAGAAACGACCTGTTAACAAAGATCATTACCCAGAAATTTATAGCGCAAACCCCGTGGTTGCCTTTAGAAACATGGAACGATCACCGCAGGTTAGGTTTGCCATTTTATGAAACGCCTGCGGTTGAGGATGTAATGCCCGACCTACCCGCGCTGAATAACACTAATTATAACACAAGCAACATAAAATTCTTTGCTCAGCGTATGAAATATCCTTCAAACCTAAGCAACAGTAATGTTAACGGTTACAACCAGGCTGTAGCAGCTTTGGGTGGGCCCGATGCCGTGTTAACACCACTTTGGTGGGCAAAGCACTAACAGTTTTGTTCTGAATAAAAAAGAGAGGCGCTTGGCGCCTCTCTTTTTTTGTAAGTATTTTTATGATTTTATGCTTTGCGACGCAGCAGCGCCTTATCCTGGTACCGGGTGTAAAAATAAAGGCTTATGGCAATCAGTATATAAATTACAATATTGAAGATGGTGTGATGGTCTGATATATACACGGTTGTATACCGCCAGTAAAGCGATAGCAATATAAATCGCGCCAGGTTAATCAACTGGATGCCTATTAAACCCGCTATAAGAAAGTAAAACTTAACCCTTAACTGCCCGGGGTAAGCAATTACAAACGCGGTGAAAAAACACATCACCCCAAAACCTAAACAATCATATCCCACATGTATAAGGTTATGGCCAACTACCAGCATTTGGTCGGCATTGGTTTTGGTTTGATAGCCAAGCAAATTCAAAATAGCCGAGCTGCTTTGTATCAGTACGTACCGCAGCCAGTCGATGAAATTCAGGTGCTTATCTAAAAACGGGGAATACAATTTCCCCGTGTGCGATGTAATGCCGAGGTATGCAAAGTAAAAGCCATAAAGTAAGCCAAACGCAACCGGCAGCGTAACAGCAAACTTTAACGCGGGGTTTATTCCGGCCTTATTCGGCTTCATTTTTTCGTTGTTTTAAAAGTTCGTCTATTTTGATATCAACTACCAGCCTAAACCAAAAGCCTTGCATAAAATGGAAAATGATACCCGTACGGCCATCAAGGATGCCAAGCTTAAAAATAAGGCGATAGCCGAAGTATAGCGCCGGCCGTAAGTAGCGGGGCAGTTTCCACCAGCGTTGCTTAAGCCAGGCGGTACGTTCATTTGGCGGACCCCAAAAATATGCCTTAACCGTTTGTTGCCTTAAACTAAGCAGGCGTTCCATTTCTTCAAAAGCCAGCAGGTCGCTGTATTTATTATGCTTCTCTATCCAAAAACTTATCTTGTTTTCCTTTAGGTTTTCTTCCAGTATATGGCCGTTCTTCCAGGTAATGGTTTTGCCCGGAACAACTAAACGGTGGTCCATATTCTCGTTAGTGTCCGAAAATCCGGTGCCGTATCGTATCATTTTTAACAGGTAGAACGGGTAGTAACCGCCATGTTTTATCCACCGGCCCTTAAAAAAATTTTTCCGGTTAAAATATATCCCGTTAATATCCTTGTGTTCATCCTCGCTAAAGTTTTTCAATAGCGTAAACAGTTCAGGTGTTACTATCTGGTCGGCATCCAGGCAAATCACCCATGGGGTTTTTACCTCGAAGGTCGTCAGGGCGAAATCCCACTGTTTGGGATGGTTTTCAAACGAGTGGTACAATATAGTTGCCCCCGCTGCTTCGGCAATACAAAGAGTTGCATCAGTACTGCCCGAATCAAGTATAAACGTTTCGGCATTTAACCCCGCTATCGAGGCCAGCAGCCTGGGCAGGTGCATCTCTTCGTTATAGGTAAGTATGATGAATGAATACCGCGGGTCCAATTTAATATCGCTTTAGTAAAATATATTTGAAAGTATAAGTTATTAGCCTGTTAAAAAAGTTTTATGATTGCGGCTTATGGGTTTTGATATTTTGGTACAGCCGGATGTATTGCTGCAGCAGCTCGTTACCGGTAAAGTCAGTCCGAACGCTCCGCGGCGCGGTTTCCCGTATCCTGGCTAAATCGGCGCCGTAATTGGTGGCTATTATATTTATCATCGCGCTTACCGAGTCCGCGCTTGTTTTACATATCCAGCCCAGCTTATTGTCCGCAACGTAATCTGCAAGGCCCACTTGCCCGCTTATCAGCACTGCTGTACCAACACTCAGGCTTTCAATTACCACATTTCCAAAGTTCTCGTCGTGCGAGGGCAGAACCAGCAGGTCGTGCCTCTGCAGCAGGTCAAATTTGTTGTCGCCGTAAAAACCAGCCCATGTTATTTTAGCGGCTATCTCGGGGTTGGTTACCGATGCCTTTAACCGCGCGATATAAGCTTCTTCGCCGGTACCCGCAATGGTAAGGCTAAAAGGCACTTTAACGTTGTTAAGTGCTTCAAGTAAAATATCGAGCCCTTTTTTTTCCTCGATGCGCGAAAAAAACAGCAGCTTCAAAACCTCGGGGCTATCGCGGTGATCCGCGGCAATAGCGGCATCCAGCTTTACGTAATTGGGTATGGTGGTGATGGTTAAAGGCTTCGCGAGTTTAAGTATGGCCGTGCTTTCGTTTGCCGAGGTAACGTGGATATGGCATTTAGATAAAAGCCGTTTGCCTAACAGATCATGAATAAGCTTTTTTTTGCCGGAGTTTTTATTGGTGAAAGCATAATTACTTAAGGTACCCCTGGGCGACAATACAACCGGTACGCCTTTTTTTAAAGCGATAAGACACGAAAATATCGATACCAGGTTCCACCAGGCGTGTATATGTATCACATCAAACTCGTCGGCACGTTTCCACACGGCTTTTAATAATGCCGGCGAAAAATGCGTATGGTCTTTGGTAAGGCGTGTAAAATAGGTTACGGGTACTCCGTCAACAGCGGCTGGCTTGTTAGCTTCAACGGGCAATTCGGCAGGCCCGTTTGCAGTAGTAGCAAATACCTCGGCATTTACACCCGATTTAACCAGGGCCTCGCACAGCATAGCCACCGACATGGTAGGGCCCCCGTAAATATAGGCTGGTTTATACGCGGCAATAATGTGCAGTACTTTCAAAACCGTTTTAAAATATTGATGCGCAATAAAACTTTTTGAATGATGAACATGGTTACATAACTCCAGAATACCGAGTTTATTAAAAACTCGAAGCTTAACCCGCGCCATAATATTTGAAACAGCCCGCTGAATATTAATGCCGTACCTAAAATATACCCGCCAAAAAGCCGCTCGGCTTTTATAGAAATTAGCTGCGATATTGCCCCGTAGGCAAATAAAAACAAAAATATACCAGTTGCCCCGCCTGATAAATACGCGTCGACAATAAAAGCGGGCTTGGCAGATACAGTGGAAAGGGGGTTAACCACGCCGGCAGCATATACCCGTTCCATCACCAGTTCTTCGGTAATTGGTTTGCCCGGCCAAAACACACGCGGAACGATCACAATAGCGGATTGCTTTAACAGTTTTGTGCCGTAAAAGTCGATATTTTTGGGAGTGGACTGTACAAAGGTGGTGAACATGTCAATTTCGCTTAAGCGGAATGCAAAGAACGACCAATTGGAGTTGTCGGTATTATTCAAGGCCGCATCAATTGCTATTTGCGACGACTCTTCGGCATCGGCCTCGCCCGACCAGGCATTTTCGCGAAAGTTATTTACATAGGCCGGCAAAAAAATGAAAGAAATAAATAACGCCGGGACAAACACCGCGATGACAATTTTTTTATAGTTGGGGTATAAAAAGATAGCCAGCACCAGGATGCTGATAATAATAGGTTCTTTGAAACCCGAAAGAAACGCCTGATAAAGGTTAAAGAGGTATAGCACCGAACAAATGATGGTGTTCAGCGATTTTTTTAACGGGATGGCAAAGGCCAATGCCAGTGTGCCTGCAATAAAACTTAACGAGCTGAATTGAAAATAAAACTGAGATAAGCCCGGCACCTTAGTAAAGATGATGGAAACCGGAAAACTTACCAAAGCGATTTTAAGCAGTAAGTTAGCCAGCGTGTTTTTTTCAATGTAATACCTGTTTTCATCGGGATATTTCATGAAACTGAGGATGCCTGTAACGAAAGCGGCATGGCCCAGGCTGTAGTACCGCTGGCATTGCGCCGTTAACATTAGCCTGTCCTGATCGATGAGCAAATGGGTATTTGTTTTTTGGAAATCTGTATAACCCAACACATCCATAAAGTAAAATATGGAGGTACAGCACATAAACCCGGCAAATATAATTTGCTGAATAAACAGCGGGCGCATAAGCTGCTCGCCAAAGCGCCTGTCGTCGGGGATTGGCTTTACCCAGCCGGTTAAGGTGATGAAAAATATCAAAAACGAACCTGACCAGGCTATCAGGTATGATAACACCGGGTCCGACTGGAATAACAAAGCCAGTAACCAGGGTAAATACAACACCAGATACCTTTCAAGCCCTTTTTTATTCATCAGATAAACCGGGTATGCAAAATAAATTGCCGCTTACTATGGCGGCTGAATTGATCACCGGCTCGCAGCCTACAGGTGTTATTTGATACAATTTATAATTAAGCGACTGTAAAAAGTTATAGCAATCATGAATGCTTTGCCCGGTGCCGGGCCAGTAGTTGCTGTCGTATTCAAAAATAATGCGGGGCCTGTGCTTTTTCAGGGTATTGGTTAATCCACGCAGAACGTGATATTCAAAGCCCTCTACATCAATTTTTATCAGGCTAACGTTTTGCAGGCCCATAACCTCGGGGATGTTATCGCCAACTTTTACGGTTACAGCTTGTTTGGTATTGCCAAAGGTGTTGTTCAAACTAAAGGTGCCCTGGTTCCAGGCGCGGTCATCTATGCTGAATTCGGTCTCGCTTGCGGTATCAGATAACGCATAAGGGAAAACCGTTACATTACCGGCTTTATTTAGGGCCAGGTTTTTCTTTAATTTATGCTGCAGGTATTCCAGCGGTTCAAACGCATACACTGTGCCTTCAGCGCCCACACATTGCGACATGCGGACGCTTTGCAACCCAATGTTGGCGCCTATATCAATTGCGGTATCGCCGGGCTTTAACGATATCCGTATCAGTTTGCCTGTTTCGGCTTCGTAAGTGCCCGTGCTTAAAATGGTCCACTCAATATAATTATCGGCGGTGGTATAAATGGCTATGTCTTCGGTGTTCAACCAAATAATACCATCCTTTATATTTTGTTTGAGATCGTTTGAAGGATTCAATAAATGCGACAGGCGTTCTTTACCGGGCAGGTTCCAGTTGCGTATAAAACTCAGTTTAATGCGGTCGCTTCTTTTCATTCGGTTAATTTATTTTCGATGGCTTCGGCAATCTTTTTAAAGTTCCAATCTGCTATAATTTTACCGGAATTTTCTCCAAATTTTTCAAGAATTTTCTTTGATCTTGTAAGTTCGGTTAAACAAGTCAGCAAACTGTTTTCATCGCCGCTTTTAAATATGTATCCGTTGTAGCCCGGCTTTACCAAATCAATGGCGCAGCCAACTTTATCAGCTACTAAAACTGCCTTTCCGCCGGCCATCGCCTCGTTCACTGCAAGTCCCCAGGTTTCGCCCGGCCCTTTTGATGGCAGGCAAAATAGGTTGCACGCCTGGTAAATAACGGGCATTTGCTGCTGGTTTTGAAAATCAATAAAATGAACGTGCTTGTTTCCAAAGGCTTTATCCTCCAGATACTGCTTCAGGTTTCCGCTGCCGGCAAATAGCAAATGTACATTACCAGGGGGTAAGTTTAAAAAAGCGTTTAACAATAACCCCGGCGACTTTTTTTCTTCCAGCTTACCGGCAAAAAGCACCAGTATATCATCGGCATCGATCCCAAGGTCATGCCTTAACTTTAGGGCCCCGGCCGTTCGGTTATCGGCAAATCGTTCGTTATCAACGGCATGCGGCGCAAAAGTAAGCCTGCTTAATTCAAAGCCATACGCCTCAAAATATCGCCTGTTGTTAGTACCAACGTAGAAGGCATGGTCGGCATGTTTGTAAACCCATTTCAAAAAAAGCGACCTGATAGCGGATTTTAAACCGCTACGCTCATCAAGCAGGGTAGAGTCGCCCCTGAAATAAACCGGTAGTTTATTTTTGAAATGCCGCATAACCCCGAGGTGGCTGCTATAAGCCCATCCGAAAACTAATAGGGCATCGGGTTGCCATGCAGCTACCTGGCTGTTAAGCGCGGGGTTTATAATACCCTTAAAATGGTGCGAACCGGGATCGGTTGACGTATTTACGACCCACTCATAAGGGTAACCATCCAATAACGGGATATCCCACTCAATTATTCGGTTAAAACCGGGGTCGTGCTTTTGCATGGCTCCATCGCCCCAGGTATAAAACACCTTGACGCTTATATTGCCACGCTGATGCAACAGCCTGAAAACCGGCGCATAGTATTGTATGGGGTGAGTGGTTATAATGGCTAAGCGTTTCATGTTAAGTGCTTGCTTATCACGCTGTCAAACACACGGCATTGGTTTAAGGTCATTTGCTCCGCCGAATATTTTTTGATGGCATTTGTATTGTAGTGCTGCAACAAAGGCTGATGACCGATCAGGTTTAAAAAAAAACCGTCGATGTCTTCATCGCGGATGTTTTGGTAATCATAAACATTGTGCACTCCGTACTCCCGCAATACTGTAATGGCCGGGCTAAACGGGTTAAAAATGGCCAGCAAAGGCTTTTGAGTTAACAGATACGGGTATATTTTTGATGCCGTGTAATGCGGATCGTCAGAGCCCGGGATAAACAGGCCATCGGCACTTTGCAGGGTAGCGAGGGTGTGATAATAACTTATCCTGTCGGTTATTTCTACTACCTGGCTTTGTACATCATACTGTTCTGCAAGGGGCATTATGGTTGCCTTGCCTTTACCTGCCGAGGCGTAGCTTGTGCCTATGAAATATAGCCTCAGCTTGCCGTAAAGCTCAGGATTTTTGCCGACGCCTTGCCGCAAAACCTTAAAAACCGGCGCAATGGCCTCGTGCATATCTGCACCGCCCCGGCCTGCGTAAACTATATTGATGCAGCCATCTTGTAAAAGGTTGCTGAATTTATGTTGATGATCCCGGGCGATGTCCAGATCTTTATCGAACGCGCCAAATGTAATGGTTTCGGCAGGCAGGTACCTGATTGATGGGTAACGTCCTTTAAGGGTGGAGATATAGGCATCCGAAACACTTATCAATCCATCCGCGTGTTTTATCGCCATCGGCTCAAGGTATTTGTTCAGGCGATACGAAAACCAGTATTTCGGCGGCCTTTGCGCCGCAGGCTTATCCCGGTAATAATCAGAATGCCATGGGTCTTGCATATCAATAACATAGGGGATGCCAAACCGCTTTTTCCAGTGCGGCCCTAAAATACAAACAGGGAACTGTGTGGTCGAGAAATAGATAAGGTCAAACCGCGATGTTTTAAGCAACTGGTCAACTTTTTTGCGGTAAAACCAAAGCGAACGCAAAGCTATACTCCCTAAGCCTAATTTCGACGTCCATTTTTTTTTCAGCGCCTTTACTTTGTGGATCTTTATTTCCTGAGGGACACTTTGCAGCAACAGATCATCTTTTGCCATATCCACATATCGCTCATCAACCGTTACCACCTCAGCGTCCCAGCCAAACGCAGCAAAATAGGGCAGGCTCATGCGCACGCGCTGCATATCCGCGGCGTTTACCGGGGGGAAATAAGGCGAAATAATAAGCACCCGTTTCAAGCGGTTATGGTTTTTTTTATGATCGTTAAAAATTTTTTGCTTTCCGTTTCCCAGTTAAGGTATTCATGGGCAGCCCCTATCGAAGCTTTTTTTGCCTCTTTAAGCGCTTGCCGGTTTTGTTGATAAAATAAAAGCACATCGGCCAAAGATCGGGGGGCGGTATTTTGATACAGTTTACCAACAGCAGGATAGGTGCTCAATAACGCGGTTTGGGCAGTAGTATCACTGGCAACCACTGCAAGCCCCGCCTGCATATAGGTAAATATTTTGTTAGTTAGACAAATATCGCGGTTGTATGGCGTGCTGGTTTCGGTTGCCAGCCCTATGTCAAATTGCGATGCAAAAAAAGGCAGTTCATCCGGGTGAACGGGCGCATGAAAATGCAAATAGCCGGGATCGCGCAATTGCTGTTTAAACCGGTTATCGCAATAACCTAACAGATGCAGCTCGAAACCGCCATCAAGCATAGATAACGATTCTATAACATTTTCTAAACCACGGCCGGGGCCAACCGTTTGCGAAAACCAAAATAGCTTGATCGGGGTGGCATCATTTTTATCATTGCCTGCTGTTAAAGTCATTTTATTGAACACATTTAACAACGTTTGGGGCTTGGATAAAGGATAAAGCTGCCGGTAAGCAGCGGCGATCTGCGGGCTGCCCGCGGTTAAATAATTTACCTGGGGGATGTACCTATCTTCTACCCAGGTTTTTAAAATAACATCCGCATCGGTCTCGTCATCGGTAACTTCTTTACGATGAAAATCCTCTGCATCAAACCCGCAGGGCTTTTGATGTTTTTTAGCTGCCTTTACTGTAGCGGGCAAAGCGCCCAGGTTATGCCCGATATATAGATCGGCGTGGTGCTTTTTGGCCTCGGCCTGCAAAAAATAACTTGCGCGCGCAACGGCGGCATCGGCAAAGTACCTTAACCTGAATTTTTTTGCCAGCGCGGCGGCCACCCTGAATATAACGCGACTTATAAAATAAGTGACAGCATTTTGGTCGGGATGCCCGGCGGCCCTTACGGCTTTCCATTTTTTTGAAGCAAGCAACTGCTCATCTGTTTTGGTAGCCCAGTGGTTCCAGTAAGCATAAATTACCAGCACATCATACCCGTGTTGGGTGAGTGTATCAGCTTCTTTAACCAGCCGGGGGTTTAACGAGGGCTGTCCCGATGTTATGATAACTATCTTAGCGGCCAATATTATTTGCAGTTAATTCAAGATAAGTTTTGGCTATCCTGCCGATATTGAACTTATCCCTGGCGTGTTCACGGCATGCCGTGCGATTTATTGTGCTGAGTTTACCAACAGCTTCGATCATTTGATTTTTGGTAGTTCCCACATTACCGGTAACCTCCTCGTCTACAACCTCGGGCACGGCGCCGCGATCGAATCCGATAACGGGCGTACCGCAGGCCATTGCTTCTATCATTACAATACCAAATGGCTCGTCCCACTCAATGGGGAATAAAAGCGCCTTCGCTTTTCCCAGGTAATTGTCTTTTTGCCGGTCATTTAGTTCGCCAAGGTATATTATCTGTATATTATCTATCTGCGGTTCAATTATTTCTTTGTAATAGGCATAATTATCAGCGGTAGCTGGGATGTTGCCACCTATCCATAGTTTTGACGACGTGGCCTTAGCAACCTCGATAGCGGTATGCAGGCCTTTAATTTTGTCCAGCCGCCCCAAAAACATAAGGGGGGCGTGTTCATCAAATTCTTCGGTTAATTTGTATTCCGAAAAATTGACGGCGTTATAAACGGTGGCCCATTTACCGCTTACGTTACCTGTTGATACGCAATAGTTGCTGCACCCGGTGAACACTAAATTTTTGGCCGGCAGCGAAGTTATCAGTTTTATCCCCTTCACCGATACCTCGCGCTGGTACGACATGATCTTATGTGCCGGTTTGTTAATTACCGGCAAAAGATATATCAGCCGGCCAAAATTGTGGATAAGATCGAATTTTTGGTGGTTGCGCCACAAAAACTTCCAAACAAATAAAATTTCCTTATAGCCGGCAACTTTAGAGCGTTTTGTATTATCGGCCCCAAAAGTAATTGTAGTGCCGCTGCAATGCGAGCCTGTTCCGGCAAGTAGGGTAACCTGGTGCCCCTGTTTATGATACTCTTCGGCCAACAGGTAAACAATACGCTCGATCCCTCCATATAAAAGCGGGGGCACAGGTATTCCGGGATTCATGATCAGCAATATCCTCATTTCAGTTCGGCGGCCACAGTGTTATAAATGTCCAAATACTTCCGTGCACATCGCTCAAGCGTTAAATTTTCCAGAATATAATCCCGTGGTTTAAAGTTTGATAGGCTGCCGAGAAAAATGCCCAGCTTTTCCTCAATATCGGCTGCGGAGGTGAATTTTACACCGCATCGTTCGTCCCAATAAGGTACGGAACTTACGGGCGCAAATTTTACCTTATGCGGATAGTAATAAGGGTCCAGCCAGTAACCGGCCCGGTCCCAGGCTAATATCGGGGTGTTGGTGGCCAGTATTTGCTGATAGCCCAGTCCCTGGGTTTCGCTCTCTGACATAAATATAACTGCTTTGCAATTGTTCAGGCCCTGAAGAAGCTGTTGCTGCGTATAACCGCCGTAGCGGATAATGGTAAAGCTTAAATTATTTTTACGGAGCAGGGCTAATGTTGGCTCAAGAATGGCGGTATTATGCCGCCCATGAGTTTTATCGTAAATTAAAAAGTCGGTTCGTTTTTCGCCGGAAGAGGGCTTCCATAATTCGGTGTCTATTCCTGCCGGCCAGGCCAATACCTTTTGTTGATAGTACGGCTCAAACATTTTCCGCATCCACTCACCCGGTACCAGCACGTACCTGACGTTTGGATATCGCCCAAACAGATCGGGGCACTCTATGGGGTGCGAGTAAATACCGGCGCCGAATATGATGGGGTTAAGCCACTTTTTTTCGAATAATATATGCGGCTTCCCAATAATACAGGCAATCTCTTCGGGGTGCTTTTTAATGTACCCATAATCGTTAAAACGGTAGGGGATACCCAGGCGTTTAAGCCCTTCCATCAGGTTTATGGCAACCATCGCTACCCCGCCGGGGCGTTGCTTACCGCGTATAAGCCTGCGAATGGCCCTGCGTGGGTAACGGTCAAACGGTACCCAGCGGTCCGGGTCTGGTTCTTCATAAAAAATATTCAGGGGCTTTGTTTCCATCCGTATTTTATGATGCGCCTAACGCGCAAAAGCCCTTCGGTGATGTTGAACCCAAGTTTGCTGTACATCATTCCGAGAAGGCCGCGCTCAGGAATGTTAAATTCAGGATCAAGCTCATACAACCATTTTATCACACGGTTAGCCGCAGCTATATCGTATTTAGCTATCCAGTGTGCCAAAGGCCATAGCACTGTGCACGCTGCTTTCTTATACTCCGGTTTTAATTGGCCTTTGCTATCCAGTTCCGCTAATATTTTTTGATAGATACCTAAATGCTGCGCGTTTACTGCCTGCATGCGCGTGTGGTTATAATTACCCTGCATTTGTTGTTGATGTTGTACCCAATAGCCCGCGCATCCTTCCAAAACAGCCATTTCAGGCTTCAGTAAAGCAACTTCCAATAAAAACATCCGGTCTTCACGATAGGCAAAATCGGGCCGGCGCGGCACTTTTTCGACCAGGCTGCGATGAAATAACATTCCTAAGAAATGGCTGCCGTAGCCGTTTCCTAATTGTATCTCTAAGAAATCTTCCCAATCAGTAATTTCGGGTGCCTGGGTAATCGCTTTTAACGATTCATCGTAGTAATCAACCCGCGAACAAATTAACTGGGCCTTTGTGGTTACCGCTTTATTAAACTGCCTGTCAATTGTATCCGCGCAAAGAAAGTCATCGCTGTCTAAAAAACGTATATACTCGCCTTTCGCAACCCGGAAACCATTATTTATTGCCCTGGTTTGCCCCTGGTTTTCCTGCCTTATGGCCACTATATCTGTTTGATCTTTTAACCATTCCCAGGTACCATCGGTACTGCCGTCGTCTACCACAATGATTTCTGTTTGGCATTTTGTATGCCGGCAACTGTTAATAGCGCGCGGCAGGCACCATAGCCTGTTATATGCGGGTATAATTACGCTTACGTCCATTAAACTATCCTATCCGAGGGTTTAACCCCGCGGGTGCCAAACAGTGCCCTGTAAACCGGTCTGAATAGATCTTTAATACTATTTTTTAATTGAGCAGGATATTGGATGCCTATTAATGCAACCATCTCCGATATAAGGTTTAGCTTATTTAACGACGCTTTAGCCAAACGGTAAGCTTCCCGTTTATAAGGATAATGCTGGGTATAATATCCCAGAAAATGCACAATTGCCGGCGAAACTTTTTCAAACGGATACCAGCTTTGGTGCAACGGGTTTGGCAGTTGCGGATTTACAAGCTCGCGGCTTCCGCTAATCACATCTATCTGGTATCCGCCGGGGCAGGCCTGCGGGTCGCTCATGATCGTTCCATCGTCGGTTAGGGGCATTTGTCCGTGCAGTTGCATGGCAAGGGCCATAATAACCTCGTCATTAGGGCTGTTTCGTAATCTTACAAAGCCAATCTCGTCATACGCCTTCTCCAATTTGCGGGCTTCGGTGTAAACTGTCGTTGCTTTGTCGCCTTTTTCGATATAGTATAAGCCGCCGTTAAACTTCGGTATATGCGGTACGTTAAACTGCCTGCAAATGTCCTCTATATCGCCAAACCACTCTCCATGTGATATGTATGAACCTGCTACAGATACCGCACGCCCTTCAAAACGACTGAACAATGGCGTCAACTCCTCAAATATGAGGCAGTCGCTGTCTACAAATAGGGTTTGGCCTTCGGGCGCTAACTTGTCCAGATGCAGCTTTGCCGAAAAGGCCGGCCCCAGTTCGCCGGGAGTTACCTGTATCCGGTTGATCTTGTTTTTTACGTCTCCCGGAATTAAATCGGGCAGGTCTGTAACAAGGTGAAATTTTATATCAGACGCCGGGTGCCAGTGTAAAAACGAGCGCGCGAGATTTACAGCCATATCTACAAAAAGGGGCTTACCGGTGGCTATGGTTAAAACGTTTTTATTCACTTACAAGCTTGCATCTATCTTATATAACGCTTTTACCTGGTCACGATAGGCTTGTTTTGCCGGATGATCAAAACTGATCTCACCGACGTAAAAGCCGGAGCTGTTATGCGGTATGATCACCGGCTCTTCCTGATCGAACCTTTTGTATACATCGTGCACTAAAATATCAGGGAAGTGCTTGTGATATATTTTTTTCAAAAACTCCTGATCTATCGCGTACCTGTTGCTTTTTGTAAAGCGTAGCATTTTGCTTTTGAAGTTTTGACTGATGTTTTTTGTTTCTAACGCCCACATACCGGCCATTATCAATTCCGTGTGAAAAGGATGGTCCCTGATGATATGCATTTTTTTCCCGGACGAGATCCAGTCGCCGGTCATTTGCTTTTCCCGGTCCGAGGCTACTGAATCTATATCCCTGATCAGCGCTCGTGATACATTCGGATCATCTAATACCAAAAAGCGCCAAAAGGTATGCCGGAAATCAAAACCACCGCTTTGCATCACAAACAGCTCGCAGTTGTACCGCTTTATTTTTTCGAGGATATCCGCAGGAATGTCATACGCCGCATAAACCCGCAGCACCCAATTGTCGAAGTGCTGTATATAACTCGCTAAACAGGCATCTACATTATTCAGGTAGTTAGCATTGCTGCCAAATAAGCAGAAGGAGATAACGTTTTTCGGATGATCTTGATACCCGTAAACACTATCTATTTTAAATAAAGTAAAGTTGGACACCAGGCTCGAAAAGAAGTTATTAACCCTTCGTGTAACTGCCTTAGCGTATCGTTTAATGGTGAACATTGCTTAGCCGCGGTGCCTGATGTAACTTATAAGCTTGGCAAAGCGCCAGCCTAACACTTTGCTCAGTAACATGCTGAATTTTCCTGAAACATATTTTGGGCCCGTGTAGCCAAATTTCTTTGCCCGTTTGATGGCTTTATTTGAGATGGCCATGTGCGCAGGGTAACTGGCCACGCCCAATTCCCAATAATGTCTTGCAAAAATCCTGTCCAGCAGTTCGTTATCGAAGCGTGCTTTTAAATAGCTATACTTCAGGTCGATAGCTAAAAATGTATTTTCAAAAGCCTCCGCAGTTTTTTGCGCAGATAATGAGGTGCCTTTGATATATTTACGATAGTAATTTATACCCGCAGGGCTGTACTTTACGCCCTGCGAAGCTAAAATAACCCTGCAAAAAAATTCACCGTCATCGTCGGGGCATTTAAATTCGTTCCAGTAACCGGCTTTTTTGATAAGGGCAGCAGCCGTTAACCAGGCATTTGGCTGAATCATCCCGCCGTAGCCGGGCATTACTTCGGGGCCCGTATAAAGCTTCAATAAAAAGTCGACAGGGTCATCCCAATTGGCATTATACCACTCCCTGGTTGGATGTGAACGGTAAGGGTCTGTACCATCCATAAAATGAACGGTATTGCAAACTGCTATAAATTCATCGCTACTGTTCATTAAGGCTACCTGCGCAGCAATCTTATCGCTGCTTAAAAGGTCGTCGGCGTCCAGAAACTGGATGTATTTTCCGCCCGCCTGTTTAAGGCCAAAGTTACGCGCCGCGCTTGCCCCCTTGTTGGCTTGCTGATAAATTTTGATACGGGTATCCGTAAATGTTTTTGCAATGCCCACACTGCTATCTGTAGAACCGTCATCCACAATAATTACCTCGATATTTTGCCACGATTGGTTTAATGCCGATTGAATGGTGTCCGCAATGTGCCTTTCGGCATTATAAACCGGGGTAATTATCGATACTAATGGTGCTGCGGCCTTATTTAACGGGTCTTTTAAGTTCACCTTACAGTCGCCGGTTTCCAAAGGCTTTTATAAAGCATCTGTATGTAGCGGTTAAAATAGTATATGACCGAGCGGGCTGCCGGCGGCTTACCATGTAGCTTCTCTATGTTCATATCGTCTTCACGCCATTTGTCTTTCCACTTTGCATCGCCCGACTTTGAATCGCCATAAAGCCGCACAGTACCAATAGGGTAACGTACATGCTTTTTGCTCTGCCCTTTTACCAGCCTTATCCATAACTCTCCATCAACATTGCAGTTCATAGCTTCCCAAATGGGTTTATTTGCAGATGCCTTCCAAAACGCGGAATGGGAGGCAATGAGGCCGCCAAATCTTAAAAATGCATCTTTCACCATATAAGCCTTCCAGTAACGCTGAACCACGCTGTTTTTATTCACCTGCAGCGCATCGCCATAATAGAACGACCTGCCCGAACGTATGATAGCTGTCGCTAATACAAACAGGCCCTTAAAGTTGTAAAAATCATCGCTGTTTAACCATCCGTAATAATCGCCGCCGGCAATGCTAAAACCCATGTTTATGGCTTGCCCCTGGCCGCCATCGGGATGGCTTTGCCAATGACTTATCCACGGCGAATAAGTTTCTAATATGGCCTTGGTATCATCGTTACTGCCGCCATCCATTACTATAAGTTCAAGGTTGGGATAGTTTTGCAGCAGCACAGAGCGTATGGCTTCCTCGATATATATACCCTGATTATACGATGGGATGACGATGGTGAGCTTCGGCCAGCGTACCTGGGTACTATATATGCCGCTATCTACCTCGGTTTGCCAGGGCCAGCCCGTTTTATCGTCTATCCGCGGTAATACGGCCAGCAGTCCTTCGTGCGGATTGGGTACCGTGGCCAAGGGCAGTTTTACGCCTTTAGCCACCAACCTTTCGCGGTGGGCCGGTAGTACCGCTGCCAGCTCTTTTTCTATTTTTAACTTGTAATGGCTATCCTGCATGTGCTATTTCCAATTTTGCAAACAGATTTTTTAACCTGGTTACGTTTACCCTGATATCTGCCCTTTTACCTTTACCGCCTCTCTTTATGCGCTCGCCTTCAAGGTAGCCGTATCTCAGATCAAGATGCTCCGCAATTATCCAGTAGCAGGGGTTTACCCACTCGGCCGAGAAAAGGTCAATGATGGTTGTGCCCGGCTTGCAAAATACAATGTTTGTTAAACCTGCGCCGTGCGCACCTATTACCATATTTGCGCGGGCAAAAAGCGCCGCCTGTTGTGCCACCGAAAGTTTTTCGGGGTGTATAATTTCCACTTTAAACGGGGTCAAAAAGGCGAGGACTTCGTCCTCGTTCACTATCTTTCTGCCGTGCGGTCTTTGTATGTAAAGGGTTAATGGTGCCCCGCCATTATTCATCTCTTTTGCATACAATTCTCTCAGGTATACGCATGCCCGCAACGACGGCCTGTTATTGGCCGATGCCAGCGACGGCACCAACAGCTTTTTTGCCCGCACATGAAAACCCCAGTGATCGTTTGACGCGATGACCTTTGAATCGTCAATACCCGCGCGGGCCAAAGTTTCGTTTTGGTAGTTATTTGGAAGGTAATTGATAATAAATTTATCGATGGCGCTCAGATTGACAGCTTTTTTTAAAATGGCTATCCTTGGCAAAATATCAAACATCCAATGGTAGTAAACAAAGCTGCCCGAGGTTGCTAATACTGCGCAATACTCATCAACCTGGCTCGGAGGTGTCAGTTTAAACTGGTTAAAAATAGAATGAGTACGGTTATCGAACTCACGCGATACATCTTCAAATAAATAATGATCGTCGGTGATCACCGCGCCCTGGTTACCCCACACATACCAGCCGATGCCTTGCATAACAAAAGTTTGCCGGGGCGGCTCATGCAGGTTTCTTTTGAAGGCTTTATGAAGCCCGCCAATGGTTACCGGCGGTTTGCGCGTATAACCTTCTACTGTATCCTTATATAAAACCTCGTGATCCAGTTTTAACCTGTCGAAGCTTATCCTGCCTGCTGGCAAATACGAGGAACCGCTGTTGCTGTTAAGCAACTTTGCAATCCCTATCAGCAGTCTTTTAATAAATAGTTTCAGCGCCGTCACGTTATGGGAGGATAGCGAATAACACTTTTTTGAATTTTTGCATCAGCCTGCTGCCAACATACTTTTCTTTAAAATACATAAGCAGATCGCCAAACCTGTCGTACTGATGAATTACATGGTAGGTTTCGCCCCGGTTGTTCACTATGTCGCCGTTGGCAAGCTGTTTAAACGTGCTGCAAGCCCCAAGTGTTAAAACCAACGCCTGTGTATTGGGTATTACCATTGCATTTGAATTGGCCTGTGTGTATATGTACGCGTTGTGTATGCCCTGGTCAATTCCCCAATGCAGGTCCGCCCGGAACTTTAACCGGGTTTGTATATATTTTAAATAACTTATAATGTGTATGCCACTGCCTGCAACAACACCGGCGCAACTTACATTCTCGTTGATCATTTTATTGGTAACATCCGGCCCGTTGGCAAGCAAGCTCCAGTTGTAATTTAGCTTTGATGTACGGAATATCTCTGAGGCGTCTTCAAGGAAGAAGTATATCTTGTCAGGAGCTATGCCGTCGAAAATGTTTTTTTGAAACACTACGTCCCGGATGTCAGTCAGCATTATATTTCCATATTTACCGGGGTTATCCTGCAGGTATTTTAAGTAAAAAAGGAAACGGTAGTTGTTGAGGGTTATTTCGGGCGAAATATCCTCAAAAACTGCTGTATAACTGTCATTGAAAGGATAGGTAGTATCAAATTCAATTAATATTGCCCCTTGTTTTGCCAACGATCTTTTTGTGGCTTTTGAAGTACTTGCAGATACAAATATCACCAGGTCGCCATCGTACCGGGTTGCTTTTAACGACCTGATGAACGGCTCCACCACCGGGTAACTGTATTGATGAAGAACAGTAAGGATAAGGTTTTTCATCGTAAAGTGTTAAAAAGCCCCGTTGTTTTATGGGCAATAAGTTGCCAGCTAAAGTTATCCACTGCTTTTTCACGCGCTTTTAAGGCCATGCGTTGTAATAGGGTAGGGTTATTGTACAAGGTGTTTATGGCGTCGCACATATCGTCGGCGTTTTGGCTGCGGCACAGTACTGATACAGCGCTGTCAAGATACGTGTGTATGGCCGGCAGATCTGTAGCTATAACCGGTAACCCGCAGGCAAGCGCCTCCAGAACCGCGTTATTTGCCGTACAATCAAGCAGGGGGATAAGGCAGCAATCGGCCTGCTGATACAAACTTAAAAGCTGATGTTCTGATATCCCGGAGTACCAGTCCACATTAGGCAGGGCCATCATTTCGATAAGATGCCGCTCTGTTACGCTTGCCTTATCCAGGTACACAATATCAAACCGGATGTTTAGTGACGATGCCGAAAGCTTTTTAACTACAGTGGCCAGGGTAACTGTATCGCGTAAGTAACGGCCGGCAAATATTACTTTGAATGGCCTGTCTTTATCAATCGTTTTTAATGGTTTGTAAAAGACCGTATCAACACCATGCGGGATGCAAACAGCCTTGCCGGTATTAACGCTGTTAAAGTGGTCCCGGTCATATTCAGATAGGGTAATAACCTTATCGGCACACGCATGCCTGTTATAGAGCACTTTATTAGTTTCCCACCAGGATACAGGCTGGTGATTGGTGACCACAACAGGAGAACTGATCAATTTTTTGACCGACGCACCCAACCCAAAGTAAGGCTCGCCATACGTATAATGAATAATATCATAGTTTTTGCTGACAGACTTTAGCAGCAGTTTAGACTCGACTTCTACCGATTGAGCGTTGTAAAAACCCGACTTGCCGATAAGCTTTGCGGTAGCAGCCAGCAGCCGGCCCACACCGCGCGGATACATTTTTTTAAAATTGCAGTATACAGAATCGACAGTGGCCATAGGTGACATATGATGATAAAGGGCATCATAGCCGCTGTACACACTCATGTGCTCAAATTTTTCGCGCAGGGCTAAAATTTTAACCATCTGTAAAGCACGCCGCCTAAACGGGTGCGGCGCAAATGAAATAATGTTATCTCTTTCAACGAACCGCCTTTCGTTTCAAAAGTGTCGTTAAACTGTTTTGATATGCGCCTGATCTCGGCGAAGCTTAGTCTGCCATTTATATAACCCAGGTTTTCAAAAAACCAGGGCCGGGCTAATTGTAAAAGCGCCATTTTTTGCGAGGGGTACTTTTTAACAATATATTTTACGAAAAGCAGCAAAGCCAATGCCTTTGAGCAGGCAAATTCTTTTGCCGAACTGATGTTAACACCGCTTGCCCGCCATGATACAGTTTCGTGGCGGATGGTATAAATTGGTATTTCGCCGGTAAATGTTATCCACGAAGCATCGTCTGAGCAATAGGCTTTCGGGAAATTCACAAAACCGTTGTTTAATTTGAAAGCGTCTTTCCTGAAGATATATTCAACCGCAGCGCTTAACGACCTGGATTGAAGCCTCCTTTGTAAAAAGTCGAAACCGCTTTCCAATTCGGGGTGAGGGTCTTTAACGCAAATTACCCGGCCATCAGCATCGATCATTTCTATATTAAAACGGTATATGTTATGGCGTTCATTAGTGGCCTTTAAAGCATCAAAAAACGCCTGAACACACCCGGGCGACATGATATCATCATCCGAAAAGAGCCATATCCATTCTTCGGTCGCCAGTTCAACGCTGCGGTTCCAGTGTTTAACCAGGTCGTAACTGCCGGCATTGTCCTCAAAGCGATGGTATTCAATATCCAGCCGCCCGACGTACTTTTCGGCCACCGCTTTAATGTCTTCCTTGCTGCCATCGTCGCTGATATAAACTTTAAAATTCTTATTGCTTTGATTGGTTACAGACGCCAGCGCCGCGTCAAAAAACTTGATCTTATATGCAGGTATAACTATGGCAAGCCGGGTATTCATTTGCTGCCTGCTATAACATCGCTTATCAAAGTAAATATTTGCGGCGCTATAATATTCACATCGTATTTTTTCACCATATCGGCCGCGTTTTTGCCGGCCTGCGCAGCTTTTTCAGGTTGCCGGTATGTTTCAATAATGGCATTTGCCATGGCATCAATATCACCGTAATCAAAGGTTTGGCCTGTATCGGGCGTAACAATTTCGGGGATTCCGCCGGTGCCCTTAAAACAAAAAATGGGTTTTTGTAATGCCGCCGCTTCCAGGCAAACCAGCGGGAAAGGGTCCTCGCGCGAGGTAAGCACAAACAGGTTAAACAGTTGGTAATAGTTTTGCGGGACCGCCTTGCGGCCTGTAAAGATGATCTTGTTTTTCAGGCCAAGCTTATCCGTTTCGTAGACAGCCTGCGCCCTTGCTTCCTTTGACTGATGGCCAACCCAAACAAATTTTATATTGCCATCAGGCAGCTTTTTGTTTACCAGCCGCGCAAGCTGCAAAAAAATATCAGTGCCTTTGCGCCAGCCGGCAATGCCCGATGCCCCTACAACAAATTCATCATTTAAAGCAAGTTCGGCTTTTGCCTCTGCAGGGGTAAGGGCAGGGCGCGATATCTCGTCGATAGCGATAAATTCGTTTAACACCGATACCTTTTGCGCCGGCACCTGGATGTTATTAACCATATTATCGTAAACGCTTTTGCTGGCTGCTATATAATGATCTGTTACGGCTGTATTAACTTTATTGAAGGCATCCGGAAAATAAGCGTTTATAGAATACGAAAGCTCATGAATATGTGCAATCACCGGGCACTTGTATAAGTTTTTCAACAAAGGCGCCATGTGCATGGTATCGGCAGTGTTGAGATAAACAAGATCGAACTTTTGTTGCTTTAACCTTTTTGGGAACGGGATGAACAAGCCGCGCTTACCGCTTAGTTTTAATAACATGGAAACAAAACGCCTGCCAACAGATGAGGAGAGCCGGCCCGGTTGCCATACGTTGGTTTGGCCCAGGTTTTCAAAGCCGGGCTGTAAAGGGCCGCCATCCTTAAGCAATACGTAGACGTTTACGTCGGTATTATTTTTAAGCCATTTTACAAGATGCAGCAGCACCATTGGCGCTCCCATCAGGGCGGCATCGTTAGAAACAAAAAGGATGTTTTTTTTCAAATGATCGGTTATAAATTTTTCTGCCCAGGTATTTTAACACCTGTGGCTGATAAAAATAGCTGTATAAAAAACCCCGCTGAACCTTTTTTAGCCATTTCTTGGCATTACCTGCATCTGCCGATTTATTACGCCCATCAAAATAAAAGATGCCCGAAACAAAATTTATCTTTAAAACTTTCGCCTTCAAAAACGCCCGCAGTAAAAACCAATAATCCATACTGTAATGGTTTTTTACCGGAAACAGGCCTGCCTTGAGCTGCAAACTTTTTTTATACGCGTACGAAACAGGGTTAAGCGGAAAAACGGGCGGCCAGTAATTTAACACCTGCTTAAGGGTTGTTGCCGGGCTGTTAACCGTTTTAACGCCCGAGTGGTCAATCTCAAGGTCGCAAATAACCATATCTGCATCGGGATTGCTTGCAAAAGCTTCTGCTATAGTTTGTAAGGCATGGGGTTTTAACTCGTCATCGGCATTCAGGTACATGATAATGTCGCCACACGATAACTTAAAAGCTTTATTCATGGCATCAGATTGCCCTTTATCCGGGGCGGATACCCATTTTAAATGAGGGTATTGTTTCAATATATCAATCGTACCATCCTGCGAAGCGCCGTCCACTATAATGTGTTCCCAGTTCTTATAGTCTTGTGTCAGCACGCTGTTGATGGCACGGCCGATATATTTACCGCTGTTGTATGATGGCGTGAGTATCGAAAACTTCAGATTATGCAAAGCTGTTTATGCAGTCGGCCACATAACTTATCTGCTGCGGCGTATGGCAGTAAGATATGGGCAGGCTTAAGGTTGTGGCGTGGATCTGTTCGGATAAGGGGAAGTCCTGACCCTTAAAAAGATGCTTGTACGCCTGCTGTTTATGCGGGGGTATGGGGTAATGTATCTCCGTAAGTATCCCTTTATCCTTTAAAAAAGCGCTGAGCCGGTCGCGCATATCGCAGCGTATGTTATATATATGGAACACATCTTTGTTCTCCGCTTCAATAATTGGTTTTATAAACCTGTCCTTTAACTTATCGAAATAGATACTTGCAAGCTCGTTCTTGTGCCTGTTAATATCGTTCAGCTTAACCAGCTTTTTGCGTAAAAATGCCGCCTGTAACTCGTCCAGCCTCGAGTTATAGCCAATATGGTCGTTATGGTATTTTACTTTTGAGCCGTAATTTCTCAGGCTCCGTAGTTTTTCGGCCAGTTCATCATCACTGGTAGTTATGGCGCCGCCATCGCCCAGCGCGCCCAGATTTTTTGTGGGGTAAAAGCTAAAGGCACCCGTAATACCCCAGTTACCGGCTTTCTTTCCAAAGTGTTCAGCGCCATGGGCCTGGGCGCAATCTTCAATTACCTGCAACCCATAGTTTTGTGCAATACGGGTTATGGCGGTCATATTACACATTTTGCCGTATAAGTGTACCGCCAGTATGGCCTTGGTTTTGCCGGTAATTGCGGCTTCTATTTTATGCGGATCGATGTTATAGCTGCTGATATCCGGTTCAACCAAAACCGGTTTACAGCCTGCATTTATAATACCCAATATGCAGGCGATATATGCATTTGAAGGTACAATAACCTCGGCGCCGGCAGGGAGGTCCAAAACTCTAAGAGATAAGGTGATGGCATCAAGTCCCGAGGCAAGGCCAATGCAATGCTTTGTGCCGCAGTAGTCAGCAAACTCCTTTTCGAAACAGGATACCTGTTCGCCTAAAATATACCAGCCAGCCTTTAATACCTCGTTATACGCATCCCGGTAATCATCTTCAAAAAATGAATTTACCTTGCTTAAAGATTCGTACTCGATGAGGTTATTCATAGGGTTGATAAATGTAGTCCTGCGGATCAAAAAACGTTGATGCGAATACCATTAAAATGGCATCAGCCGAAAAATTATACATCTTATGCCAGTCTTCGGGATGTAGTATCAGGCATTTGGAAGGCGAATTCAGCACGAACTCTTCCTCTTTGACACTATCATTATTATAAATGGTGCAGGTGCCCTGCAGGCAAACGGCCGCTTGCACAGTGGTATGGTGCCTGTGCCCGCCCCTTACAGATTCGTCCACCCCGTATATGTAAAATATCCGTTTAATATCAAAAGGGATAACCCGTTCCAGAACAGTAAGGTTGCCCCTTGTATCGGTATGGGTTACCAGGTCAATCAGTTGGGCCATATAGTGATCTTAGCGCACGTTTAATTTTTGTAAATCTACGATGCGGGTTTACATGCACAATAACATAGTTGTTATAAAACCAATAACCTTGCGGGCTCTTTAACTTTTGTGAAAAACTGCTGTTTAAATGGTTGTTATATCTAAGCGTATTAAAATCGGTATTTGCCTTGTCGGTAAATGACTTTAGCGCTTTAAGGTAGATATGGTAGATACGTTTTAAGCCCCTGGTGTTGTTTTTTACCCCATAATGCTCTAACCCGTTAAAGGCGAAGTTTTTATTGAACACCCTTAAATGGTGAAAGTGATAATAAATCAGCGGCTGTTGATCAACCGTTATTTCACCGTCAACTATTTTGAAATCGTGATTGTCGATATTCCAGGGCGCAAGGCCCGCACCCGGGGTTTTAATTTCGGCAACCTTGTCAAATTCCGCCGGCCAGGTGTCCAGGTATTTCTGGTCTGCAAAGCGGTTGTTCGCTTCGTCGTAAGTATCATAACACCAGTTAAAGCATTGTTGCCGCCAATGGTTTAGGCAGCTTAGGCCGGCTTCGTCTTTTTTAAAGGATTGAAAGCTTACATTATATTTCCCATGTATGGCCAGATGCTGCAGGTTTTTGCTGAAATTATGCGGCGTTATCAGTATAGACGCCTCGCTGTACTGCTCAAAAATAATGGCCGGGTCGTCAAAAAAATAGATATCGGCATCTACCGTGGTTACCTGGCTAACGTTTGCCACTTTGTTAAGGATATACAAGGGCAAATAGGGGCTAAGAGTAAAGTAATATTCAATTATTGACCGGTTACTCTTGGCCTGCTGCAACTCGGGGAAGTAAGCTTCGATCGCGGCAAGCGGGATAACCGAAATACCATCGGTTTTATTTTCATTAAAGTAACCGACAACGATTTCATCAAGCGCCAAAATGTGCAGGATAAATGGCCGCGACGAATGCCTTTTTAGCGAATCAAATAAGGCTAAGCCTCTTGATAAATAATTAATGTCGAAATAAGTAGCGAAATGAAGCACTTAGTTGCGGTGTTTCAATACATACCCTTTCCAGTACATCTTCAGCCCATCGTCGCTCGTTTGGGCGGGGTCGGCAAAGCTGTCAAAATCAACTTCAATACGGTAGGTTCCCGAAAATGCATCTAAAAATTCCTGCTCGTTAAAAAACCAGCAGGGATAACTGGCCTCATAAATTTCAGGCGGAACGTTCTGTACTGTTATCCGGCTTACAGCGGGTGATTGTATAAAGCTTGTCCTGTCAATTATAATATCGGGGATATTTAAAGCGATCAGCTTTTTTATCCATAGGTAGGGTTCTGGTAAATATTGCAGCACGCTGCTCAATAATAATGCATCTGGCTTTTGCTCTTGCATACATTCTTCAACAGAGGCATAGAACTTTAACTGCCCGCTTGCAAAATATTCTTTTCCGCATTCCACAAAATGGCCTTGCTCTACAATACACCATTGCAGGTTTTCAGCATGTTTAAGATGCCCTGCATTTTGAAAGTATGTGCTGCCTAAGCTGCCGCCGAAGTCCAGCACGCATAGCTTGCCATTTGCTGAGGCAATGTTTTGTAAAGCTGCAATCAGCGGCTCACTGTATTGCACCTCATCAAAAACAACGCTGTCGCGCTCATAAGCCGCTTCGCCATTTTTAACCTGGAGCAGTGCATTTTTGCACTTTTCTAAAATTAATTTATCGTCGTAACCATCACATAAAGCCGCCGCCTGCTGCCACGACGGGTAATTGCCATGCCACATGCCCGTATGCGGGCTGTTTTTGCGGCCGCGATATATTTTTAAGATAGCGGGTGGGGTTATACTTCTGATCAGATCTTTTAATGATGGCATATTATTTCTTCGTGCCAATGTATAATACCCTGTTTTCTTCGATATGGCTGATGTCGACAATTGAAAAATGTTTTTCAAAAGCCGCTGTAAACCAATCCTGCGTATAAAAATCGGGTATAGGCGGCGCGGCATATCCATCCCATAAACCCAGGGGCATGAATTCTATGAACACATACTCGGATGAATATTCGGCTATCTTTTTGAAAATAACATTCACATCGTACTTATAGGTTAATATCAGGTGATGGGTAACGGCGAGCGCTAAAACCGCCTGTGACCGGAACCTGGCGGATGGCCGCCCCGAGTTGTACAGTTCTATAGGTTTTATGAAATCAAGCAGCGCCGGCGAAAGCCGTTCAGCATGTCCGGACCGCTTAAAATAGTTGTACATTTTATTTACCGCGTTTTCGTCATAGTCGGTGCAGTTAACGTGCTTTACACCCGTGTTTTCCAGGATCAAAAACGACAGCAGTCCCCAGTTACCAGCCAGTTCTGTTATCGTATCTATTTGTAGTTCGTTTATCTTATCGATTACGAATTTGAACCTGTCGGTACAGGCAATGTCATTATCTGTTATATAGTCATCATGGTAATTGCCCCACTGCGTGGCAACTTTATTTCGCGTCAATTCGGCCAGTTCTGTTTTATACAGGGCTAATTTTTCGTTCAGGGTTTTGGCTTTGGCTTCGCGCAGCCTTAGTTTGTTTTTTATCCTTTCTATCAGCGAACGGGCCTTTACCTCGTATTTAGACTTTGAAAGCTGTAGTAGTTTGTGGTACTCGGCCGATGTAATGCTGCTCAGGTCTTCGCTGTAAATGCGCCGTGCCATTTTATGGCTCACGTTGTTCCAAAGTTCGAGCGGGTATTTAAAATAACCCCAAAATTCTTCAATAGGGTGCCAGTGGTCAGGGCTATCTGCGGGCTTAAGGCTGCCCAGGTCAATAAACACCGGGTTACAACCTTTAAACAAAACATTGTACGGGTGCGCGTCAATCGTATGGTAGCCATATTTCGCGGCTATAATATTTACATCTAAAATGCAGTTGCCTGCGGCCTTTATCATATCAAACGGCCACTCATACACAAAACTGGCGGGACTTATCTTTTCATGCTCGATAATGACATCGAAATACTGCGAGCTTAAAGGAGTTAACGTAGTTTTTGGGAAAAGCGCCCTTTCTTCAAGCTCAGTAAGTAATCCTGTTTCTCTCAGTTTGTGCAGCTCGGCATGTGCCGTTTGTGAAAGGCCGCGGTAAACCCTGTCCTGCCAAAAAAACACCCGGCCGTAGGGGTCTAAGATCGAATAATCCGAGTATTTTATTTCATTTTCGGGGATGAAGCTCATATACTGTCAGTGATCTGCCAAAATTGTTTAGGGATAAACATATACTGACCGGCCGGTAGCTTGCCGTTTCCTAAAAAATCATCCTCCACTATGGTGAAATGATAAGCGTTTTGAACATAATCGCTTATTGCGGCATGATTAAACAAGGCAATGTTGATCATATACGTACCTGCGGTTAAGGCCTGATAGTTTGGTATATCTATCGTTACCTTCCCCTTTCCGGGCAACTTTGACGGGAAATCGGGAATGGTGTCGCTGTCTAAAAACATAACGGCCGCGCCCAGCTCATTATATATGCCGATGTATATTTTGCCGTAATAGACAGGTAATAATGAAGTATAGGTTAAGGTAATGCATAAACCCTCGGTATTACCAATATTGCAACCCGACAAATTATCATTGATATCGATATCTGTAACCCTTATTTCGCCGCTGCCAGATCTGTCCGTCCGTTCGTTGATATGGCTTACGCTGCTGCTTACAATACTTTGATGGTATTGCCTTATTACAGCATTTGTATTCCCTTTTACCATCAGTTCGCCATTACTCAGGAAGATGCTTTTTTCGCAAAGCGAGCTGATGGTGGTCATGTTATGGCTTACAAATAAAACCGTACGGCCTTCGCCTTTGCTTACCTCGTCCATTTTACCGAGGCATTTTTTCTGGAACTCGGCATCGCCTACGGCCAATACTTCATCAACTATCAGTATTTCACTTTCCAGGTGTGCGGCAACTGCAAATGCCAGGCGCACATACATACCAGACGAGTAGCGCTTCACAGGAGTATCGATATATCGCTCGACGCCCGAAAAATTTACTATTTCGTCAAACTTGCGCTTGATCTCGGCCTTGCGCATACCCAATATGGCGCCATTAAGGTATATGTTTTCCTTGCCGGTTAGTTCGGGATGAAAACCGGTGCCTACTTCAAGCAAACTGGCAATACGGCCTTTTATTTTTATTGAGCCCGTGGTGGGTGAGGTTACCCGGCTTAATAATTTTAGCAATGTGCTTTTCCCCGCCCCGTTGCGCCCAATAATGCCTACCGCCTCGCCCTGCTCTATGTCAAAGTTTATATCCTTAAGGCTCCAAACCACATCGCTGTTACTTTTTACCGTACGGTCGTTTGCTTGACCAATTTTCAGGAACGGATCTTCCTTACCGCGAAACCTGGCCCAAAAACGTTCAAAGTCGCGCGTTATGGTGCCGGTACCAAAGTCGCCCAACTGGTAAGCTTTCGACAGGTTCTCTACTTTGATCACTTTAGCCATTATACCGTGTCGACAAACGTTTTTTCAACCTTATTAAAAGTCACTATTCCTACAATAAGCAAAATAAAGGTAACTGCTGTACAATAACCCAGTAATTCGTAGCTAAAGCTGCCTTTGCCAAAAAAGCCATATCTGAAAGTTTCTATGATGCCTGTAATAGGGTTTAACTTTATGATCCAGCTGTACTGGTGAAATTTTGCTTCGGCCTGCGAAAGCGGATAGATAACCGTTGTGGCATACATGAGCAGCGGAACGCCAAAACCTACTACGAATGCAAAGTCGCGGTATTTGGTGGTAACTGCAGATATAAGCATACCCAAACCCAGGCCTTGTGCCGCTATCAGCGCAATAAGGACCGGCAGCAGCAGCGCATAAGCATTTAAACCTACAGGTGTGCCTTTGAGGGAATAAAATAAAAGCAATGCAAAAAACAGGGTTATCTGCACCCCAAACCGGATAAGGTTTGAGGCGATGATACTCAAAGGCATAATCAGGCGCGGAAAGTACACCTTGCTCATGATGCCGCCATGGTCCCTGAACACGGTTGATGTTTTAACAAGGCAGTCTGAAAAGTAATTCCATAATATGGTACCGGCCAGGTAAAATAACGGTTTGGGGACGCCGTCAGTAGGTATCCCGGCCAGGTTGCCAAAAACAAATGAATAAAAAATGATGGTAATAATAGGCTGCACAAAAAACCACAGGGGGCCAAGTATGGTTTGCTTGTAAAACGATACAAAATCGCGCCGTACAAATAGCAGCAGCAGATCGCGATACTGCCATACATCCCGCAGCTTTAAATCAAACAAACTGCTGGTGGGGGTAATTTCCAGGTCCCAGTGTTCTTCCGGTTCAGTCATTAATTAACATTTTTTGCAGCGCGCTGATATAAGTTTGTTCGGTAAAATAGTGTAAGCACACGCTTTTTAAGTGCTTTCGCCTGGCTAACGTTAAAGGTTGCGCTAAATGTTCGGCAATGCTTTTTTCAAGTTCAGCATCGTTATCGGGATTTATTGCAGTGCCCAGTTCGCCATTGCGTATGGCATCAATGCTTCCGTCGGCATTGCCGCAAATAACCGGAAGGCCGCAGGCCAGGGCCTCTATAAAAACAATTCCAAAGCCTTCTTTTTTACTTGGCAGTACAAATAAATCGGCCATTAAAAAATGAGCGGCCAGTTCATCTTCTTTTATAAATCCGGGTAATATTACGTGTTCTGCTACACCTAAACGGTTAATAAGTTGTTTAACACGCACGCCCTCTTCGTTGTCGTATTTTCCGGCCAGTACATATCTGATTTCCGGAAACGTATTTTTAAGCCCTGCAATAGCCCTGATAACCCGGTCGTGCCCTTTGTAGTGCTCTGTTGATGCAAGCCTTGTCAACGTAAAAACTACCGGCCCTTTATTTACAAGGCCATACCTTTTAAGCAGTGTTTCGGGTTTGTCAAAATTAAGGGGCAGCTCCATAAACGGATCCAGTACATTGTTTATCACAACACATTTGGCGGCGCTTATTTTATGCCAATGCTGCATCTGGCTTTTGGTAAAAGCACTTACGCAGATAATATTGTCACACTTGGTAAGCAGCAGGGCTTTGTGGAACGGTAATGGCCTCCAAACTTCAATACCATGTGCTATAACCCACATTTTTGTTTTGGGACGGATGGCTTTTATAAGTAAACCAATAACCGCCAGGTTAATATGGCTTAATATAATGGTATGGTTTTTTTTTGCGTTGAACAGGGCCGCGAATATAAATCGCAAACGCCTGTTGCTAAACCCGCTAAAATTTTGTTTCGGCAGATACTGCGGCATCAGGTCGGCATCTGCATCATATAACGACGATAGCTTAAACTGCCAGCCGTTACTTAAGCAAATATTATAAAGCGAATGCGCCAGGGTGCGGGTCATTTTTTGAATGCCCCCCGTGGTACTGAAAGTTTGCAATGAAAATAGCGTGATGTTTTTAAACATGCCCTTGTACCTGGTATAGCGCATAAGCCCTTGACCAATGCATTTGGCCCCTGCCAAACTTATGTATCACAGATTTTGCTGCTTCGCCTTTGTATATGCTAATATCATTAATTTGCGCGGTATCTTTCATCCATTGCTGCAGGGGGAAAGTGAACCCCATTTTTGGCCTGTCCCATATCATTTTTGGTATAAGCCCCCCAAAGCTATCTATTAATATTTTTTTTGCGGGATGTTTTTGAAACCGTACAGATGGTTTTATTTGCGATACATGCTGCTGAAGATCTTCATTTAAATAAGGTACCCTTACCTCCAGGCCGTGGCACATGCTCATTACATCAGTGTCGTGCAGTAACTGGTTTTGCATGTAAAGGTTGGTCTCAAACCAGGCGGCTTGCAGTTTGTGATGAGTTTCAAGTTCGGGCAGTTTCAGGGTGTTAAACAATATACTGTTAACACCGGCCTCGTGCATGCCGGTTAGTTTGGCAATATCCAAAGGCGCAAACAACCCGCGTAAAAATAAGTAATCGGCTACCGGATTGTTAAAGGCCAGGTAAGCCAGTTTCCGGTAGTTGTCTTTATTGAGTTTCGCCGATGTGCGGAAAACTGACGGCGGCAACATTTTCAGGTAGCGCAGGTATGCCATTCTGTTGAAGGAAGGGTACCCCCCAAATAACTCATCGGCGCCTATGCCCGACAAAACAGTTTTCAAGCCATCCTCGTGAGCGTATTTGCTGATGAACCAACTATTAATGCCATCGGTTGTTGGCATATCCATAGCGTTAAGTATGCAAGGTAAATTCGCTTCAAAATCGGCTTGCTTTACAAGGTGTGTGAAGTTATCGCCGCTTATCTTATCTAAAACAGCGTTTTGATACTTTCGCTCATCGTAATCGGCCTCGTTAAAATATATCGATACGGTTTTCAGTTGCCCGCGCTCGTGGTTAGCCAACAGCGTCAGCAAACTTGAATCGATACCCCCGCTTAAAAAAACACCTATGGGTGCATCGGCTATCAGCTGCCTTTTTACGGCTTTTGTAAGATGCCGGCTTATACCTTCCCGCGCCGTCTGCGCATCGGTTATATAATTTCCCCGCGCCGTTTGCTGGTAGCTTGTAAGCGTATGCCTACCCCGTTTATCGCAGCATAAAAAATGCCCCGGGGGCAGGCTCAACACATTTTTTAATGTGGTGTAAGGTTCCGGTATATGGCCAAATGCCAACAGCCAAACCGGCCATCGGTTATCAGATGCCGTTGCTATACCAGCGGCCTTTAATGCCCTTATTTCTGATGCGAAAGCTATCCGGCCATCTTCGGCATAGTAATATAATGGCTTAATGCCGGTTGTATCCCGCACCAAATAAACATCACCCCCCGCAACATCATACAGCGCGAAAGCGAACATACCCCTTAACTTGCTGAACGAACCTGTCCCCCAGTAAAGGTAAGCCTGGATAATCACTTCGGTATCGGTGCCGGTAGTAAATACAGCCCCCAGCTTTTGCAGATCAGCCTTTAATTCGCGGTAGTTGTATATTTCGCCATTAAAGGTTATCCAGGCTTTGCGGCTGTTATCGGCCATTGGCTGATGGCCGGCCCTGCTAAGGTCAATGATGGCTAACCGCCTGTTACCAAAGGTTACCCTTGCATCCTCGCTGCAATATACGCCCGCGTCATCCGGCCCGCCGTGTTGTAAGGCATCGCATATTATGCCCACTGTTGCTTTCGCTTGTTCGGCTTGTAAACGGTTTGTAACCAGTCCGGCAATCCTGCACATTCTATCCCAATCTATATAGCTTCGCCCGGTAAGTTACAGGATGAATTTGTAACTTATTAATTGTCAGCATTTTATAAAATGCCGTTTATTGGGGCCGTTTAGCTTGTTCGTATAAAGCTAAAGCCTGTTAATTAATGATGCTGCAACGTTTACGATTATTGAGCACCCCAGGTTCTCTAACCGTAATAATAACTGTTTTTGAGAGCGATACGCTATCATTTCGCCGGTAATGCCCTTCAAGGGGCCCGCCTTTATTTTAATCTTTTCTCCGGGAAGCAAATTTTCTTCGGTTATTTCAAGTTCAAGGGCGCTGGCCATCAGCAATCTAAGCTCGTCTATCTGCCTGTCGGGCATGGAGGTTACCCTGCCCGAAAAATATATGAAACGGGCTATCCCTTTGGTCATCAACACCTCGGCCTGGGCGCTATCGGCGATCCGCACAAATAAATATGATTTTATCAGTGGTTCTTCTACCCATTTTTTTCTGTCGCTCCACTGCTTTAAACGACGGTGCAGGGGCAGGTAGGCTTCAACACCTTTACTTACTAAAGCGCTGTAGGCTTTTTTTTCGGCGCGTGGGTGGGTATAAACAGGGTACCATTTAAGGCTGCTATTAGTTAACGGTAAAGCCATATCGTAAACAACACTAATTATTTAAACCAACGGCTAAAATTCCACCACTTCTTTTTATCATTTTCGACATAATAGCCGGAGCTTTCATATCCGCTATAATCAGAGTAATAATAGTACTTACCATAGTTATCGCCAGTGAACCTGGTTGTGTAATATCTTGAATGTAAAAGGTCCTCAGCAAACGCGTTCAGTACTATTACGGTATTATCCAAATGGTATTCCTGCGCGATGCGTTGCGGAATTGTGGCCGCGTAATATTTAGATTTGCCTGACCGTATAACAAAAATGTTGATATCGCTGACACGTATCAGCGGGATAGCATCCGATACCAGACCTATAGGGGCGGTGTCTATCATGATCACATCGTATTTGTTTTTCAGATCGGTTATCAGTTCGCTCATCCGCTGGCTATGCAAAAGCTCCGACGGATTTGGGGGCACGGGGCCTGATATGATAATATCCAGGTTTTTTTGGCTGGTTTGCAGTATGATATCGCTTAACTGCGACTGGCGGGAAAGATAGGTGCTTAACCCGGTATCGTTTGGTACATTGAATGTTTTATGAAGCTTGGAGCGACGCAGATCAGCCCCAACAAGCACCACTTTTTTATCGATGAGGGACAGCGTGCTGGAAAGGTTTACAGCTACAAATGATTTTCCTTCGCCGGCTACCTCAGAAGTTATGCAAATTACCTTGCTCTCTTTTTCTGATGCCAGGAAATTCAGGTTGGTTCGTACTGACCTTACCGATTCGGCAAACATGGTTTTAGGCTTGCTTAATGCCAGTATCTGCGCATTGTCTTCGTCTATCTTCTCCGGGAATTTCCTGATCACACCCAAAATAGGTACCGATGTAAGGCTCTCTACGGTTTCTTTATCATAGATATAAGGGTTTAACAGCCTGATGAGTATTATTAAACCCAGCCCGGTAATTATACCCAAAATTATAGCCGAGCGGTGGATGCCGCGTTCGTCAGGCGACACGGGCGAAAAGTTTGTTTGGGCTTGTTCTATAATGGTTGCGCCCGGTAAAATACCCGCGCGGCTTATTTGTGCCGAAAGCTTCCGCTCAGATAAAAAAGATAAAACCTTTTCGTTAACTTCATAAGGGCGGTTCAGGGCTATCAGGTCGCGTTCGGCAACCGGGAATACCGATATCTGCTTATTTACCGTTGCCAGCTGCGAATTTAAATAGTCTAAATTTGTTTTTACGCTTTTATAGGTAGCATTAATGCTGTTTAACGCGTTGTTTTTTATTTGCAGGATAGACCGGTTGATATCCTGTATGGGCTGCGAGTTGTAGTTATACGTTTTTAATAACTCGTAGCGCTGGTTAAGCAAGTTGTCCAGTTTATCTATTAAACCGTTTAATGCAGGGTCTACGCCGTTGCCTGCGTTAAAATTGAGGTTAACGTTATTCTTTTCTTTGTCAATTTGTTCCTTTAGCTGGTCAATAGCTATCAGTTGTAATTTTAACACCGCTTGTTGCGATTCTATCTCCTTGGCTTTACCTAAGGCGGCCTCGGCTGATGAGCTGACTTCCATCAGCTTGTTTTTTTGCTTAAACTCTAAAATAGACTTTTCGGAACCCTTCACTTTATCAGACAGGTATTGCAGCTGGTCGTCAATAAAGTTTATCATTTGTGTAGCCGATTGTGTTTTGCGGTCGCGGTCGTATATCAAATACTCCTTCATAATCGCGTTCAGCACATCGGCGGCAAATTGCGGGTTGGCATCTGTTTGCTGTAACAGCAAAACGTTAGAATATTTGGCAAGTTCGCTGGTACGCAAACCGCCCCGTACCCGGCCAATAAAATCTTCGGGGATGTTAAATTTAAACAGGTACACCGTGTTTTTACCAATGCCCGCAGCAGGTGGCCGGATGATAAAAGTAGTTGGCCCGACAGTTATAGGGCTGTTATATGAATAGTTTTTGGAAATTTCCTTTTCGCCTGCCTGGTACGATAAGTTAAAGCTGGTTTTATCGATAGCCCTGAAATTGACGAGCCCCCGGTAAAAGTTTAAGCTGTCAAACTGCAGGGTTTGTATCTCAAGCGGCTTTTGCGGATAAATTTCGCTTGTACGAACACGGCCCTGTATATAAAAGCTTATAGGGTAGTTAAGGTCTTTAATAGCCGCTAAAATAACCGTGGGGCTTTGTATAACAGATGTTTCGCTTTGTATTTTTGACGGCCCCCTGTCTGAGCTGCCTATCACATTCACCAGATCGGATATTTCTGATTTCTTTTCCTCGAGCTTCATGGTGCCCGATGTGGCATACGTTTTTGGCGTGTACCACAAATAAACATACGAACCGAGAATAAACAGAATAAGGGAACCTGCTATCCAGTACCAACGGCTTAGCAGTATCTTGCCTATCTTAAAATAGTCAATTTCCTGGTTTGGCAGTTTTTTTATGATCTTATTGCTTTCTTCCATTAATAATATCGCGGCTTACTAATATACATTTATTGTGCCTTATTGCAATACAGGCCTGCCGCGTTAGCTATTGGTTTAAATTAGGTGCCAAATCATCAACTCATAAATTTCCTGTTGCTTCGGCAATTCAAAATTACATATTTAGGCTTAAACAAAGGTGCAGCCAAATGGCGCTTAGCGTCAATAAGTTATGGTGCAGCCCGCGCCGCCAAAACCGGTAATGTTGGCTTTCTGCACCACACACCACATCCTGCCCAAAAATTGCCGGCCATTTACTAACGCCAAACTGATATGCCCGGGCTGGCCGCTTTATTATTTATAGGCTGATGCAATATTTCCCTGAAAAGGGGTGATAGTTGTACAGCGTTTGGGGTGGCGCAATATCAAATTACAAAGCATATAATTTTATTTAATAAATCAAAGTACTTTGAAATTTAAAGTAAATTGATAGTTTTGCATAGTACAAAATCTTGATTGGTTCTATACCAACCTGGTTGCTAAACGGCATATCAAATTACGATTGATGAATACACGATCTGCTTTTTTTTACAATAAGTTTTCGGTTTTATACCCCTTGGTTGATATGGTACTAAAGCCGCAAAAGCGGGTTTTATTTAACCTTATCAATACTTTGCCCGAAGGCGATCTGCTTGAGATAGGGGTGGGCAACGGTTCGCATTTTAAGCTTTACACAAAACACCGGGTAACAGGTATCGACACATCCGCGGCGATGCTGAAGGCAGCCTTAAAAAATAGTCGCCCCAATATTAAGGTAATGGAGATGGATGGCGAAGCGCTGCTTTTTGCCGACAGGACCTTCGATTATGTGGTGCTTTCGCATGTGATAGCTGTTACGGGTAATGCCGACCGGTTGCTGGAAGAAGTATGGAGGGTGTTGAAGCCGGGCGGACAAGTGTATATTCTTAATCATTTTACGCCGGATAACTGGCTGCGGCATGCAGATCATTTGTTTAAAAAGTTATCACATAAGCTTCATTTTAAATCGGTTTTTTCTATCGATGAGGTAATCGCTATCAAAAAATTTAAGCTTTTAAAAGAAATTGGTTTTGGCCCGGGGCTTTATTTTAAACTATTAGTTTACCAGAAAAAGTGAGGAAAAAATATCTTTTTATTTGCCTGGCGTTGCTGATCAGCTTGTTTATTTATTTGTTTTACAGAACCGACCGGACGGCCGTAAACGAGATAGTTATTAAGCTCATTTCGTTTAAAACATACGCAGGTTTAAAAGCATATATTGTTACGATGTTTCCCCTTAATAACGTTGCGATATACTCGTTACCCGAGGGGCTGTGGGTATTTTGCATTACGCTTACTTCCAAACCTTATTATATAACGTTAATTAACCGCCGTGTATACCTGGTGTTTATGCCGCTTTTAATTTGTATTGTGCTGGAGGTATTTCAGCTTTTTCATATCACCAACGGCAGGTTCGACTTCATGGATATCGGGGTTTCCGTTATTTTTTGGATATTAGGCAATTACGTATCGAAAGACGGTGATGAAAAACAGGATATCATGACCCGGCCCAACTTAAAAATGATAATTTGTTGGGCCAGTTATGGCATTGTTTATTTAGCACATGTTTTTAAATAAAAGGGATTGATATTGGCATGAACAGGATTAAACGACATATAAAAAGCTACAGCTATTCGGTAAACGGGATATGGCTGGCATTCAGGTACGAACATAACATGCTTTTTCACCTGGCCGGTGCCATTGCTGTTGTAATAACAAATACTTTGCTGAACGTTACCAAAACCGACTGGCTGATAACCCTGATACTCATCGGCGTAGTGTGGATGGCGGAGCTTTTTAACACCGCTATTGAAAAGCTGGCAGACCGCGTTACCAAAGATCAAGACCCCTTAATTGGCCAGGTGAAAGATATCGCATCAGGCGCGGTATTGATAGTATGCTGCTTTGCAGCCGTTTGCGCGGCGATAATTTACTGGCCTTATTTGGTGGGATGATTGCGGCGGACTCGTAAAAAGTAACCCTGATTTATGAGCCCCAGCAAACCACTAAAACCCCTCAAAAATAGCTTTTTTTGGGGGCAGTGGTACTCATTGTTTAACAGGCTTAAATTTAGAGCACTTTGACAACCATTTATCTGCTTTTTCATGATTGTATACAATGTTAATATCCCAAGTAGGTTCTTTAACTGTTAGATTTTGAAAAGAATTATCAGTAGTGATTATCAAGCCGTCAATAATAATTTTTCTCTCATGGATGTCCCTTTTGTTTGTTGTGTAGTGTAATTTGACTTTCCCGCCTAACTTTTTTAGTTCTTCTTTGGCATCATCAAAAAAATAGCTTCCTGAAGTTTTTAAAGTGTAGTAATGGATGAGTTTGCCTTTAAGACTAATCATGTAGTTGACGTCAATTTCTCTGTTGATTATTACCACTTTATTTATAACCCGCGGAAGGGAGAATACATCCTTAAAAAAGTTACTTATTTCGTTATCGTTCTTAAAGTCTTGATAGCTTGTTTGATAAGTACCTTTTGTTAACAACGAATCAATTATTTTATACTTAGTACTAGTTGATTTAATCGTGCTAAAACCATTTTCATCTGATTGTAAATAAACTATGTTATCACCAATTGACACCGGAAAAACATAAGGACTGCTGCACTTTTGATATAATGAAGAAAACTCTTGTTCTATGGTCACATCGGATGAAGTATTCTCTTTTTTAAGCCTGCTTTTATCGCTAAGTTCAACTATTAAGGCTTCGAAAATTTGCCTATCGGGGATAACCTGTTCTAAATGTTTGATGTAGCGGTCTGAAAACAAGACTTCAATAGTATCATTATATATGATGTCGTAAAACTTCTTAACCTTGGTCTTTACAAGAGATTCAGTTTGATTAATCCTTAAGCATTCTATCAAACAGGTGCTGTCGAACAGTACAATCATTAAATTAACTCCTTTACAAGGTTATACGATGTATCGTAAAAGCCGGAAGGAAGGTTCGGAGTTAATTTACCGTAATCGTTTATGCTATGTGAAGTAATTGCAAACTGTAATGAATCACGTTTAAAGTAATGAATTGTTACGTCTTCAGGATTTAATCCAAATGTCTTATTTTTTATCAATACCTGAAGCTTCCTTATAATGTGTTCACTGTGAGTCTCAATAAAATATGAATTTTTAGAACCAAGACCAATTAAAGTTTCTATGAATTTGGCTTGTAAATTTGGGTGTAAGTGCACTTCTGGCTGTTCAATTAGCAATGTTTCGCCATTTTCGGAATAGTTTTCAGAAAGGATTGCTTGAAATAATATGGGAAGCTGTAAGGAAACACCGTAGCCTACATCAGTGATATTAGACCAATAGTCTTTAGTTTTGACGTTCAGTGCCAATACTGGTATATTCTTTTCAGCTGCAATTTCAACTTCTTCTGCTATCCCAAATTCTTTGATAGTTTTGTTTAGCAGTGAAAGAGCGTTGTTGTAATTATTTTTGCTATGCGATGAGTTGCTTAAGATGTTTATAAGCTTCTCTATATCAATTAACTTATAAGAATTTTTTTTGTCTTCTTTGAAGTAAAATCTTTTGGGGGAACTACCTATTGGATTAACAAATTCTATTTTTTCAAATTCTTTTTTAATATAATTTTGAGTTACTAATAAATATGCTAACTGAAAATAAATGGTTCGTCCGTCACTTTCTCCAAAGTTATCAATGCATTTTTTTTTGAGGTCTTGGTCGATTATCGTTAAAAAACCTTCTTTATAAGCTGTGCAATTTTCAATTAATACGGATTGCTTTTTAAAAGTAAATTTTAGGTCGGCATATACTTCTTTTGTAGATAACCCATCCGTCGCGGGTTTTATGATAAATTCGAGCTTGCCGATTTTCGTATTTTTTATAGTGGTTTTTATTGATGTATGTTCATCAAGTCGGGAGTCAAACTCAAATCTAATTTGATTTGAAAAATTCCTATACGTTTGTATAAGTTTTAGGTTAGAAATTATTTGGTTAGATGCTCGACTTATCACGTCCAACCATTCTTTAATAAAAAAATCATTGTATTCTGCTTTGAAGTCAAACTCGATAGTGATTTTTTTAGACTTTTTTTTATAATATATTACTTCTTGGAAGTTACCTAAATCCACATAGTCGCCAGACAACTTTAAGTTGCTCTCCGAAGGATTATCTAAAGTTTGCTTTAAGGCAAGTAGCAGTTTTAATAGTGAACTTTTTCCGCCACTGTTCTCACCAATTAAAATATTGATTCGTGAAAACTTAAACTCTTGATTTAAAAAACTCCTAAAATTGTTTACTTTTAAGTTGAACATTTGTTACTATATGCTTAAAGTGGATATTTTCTCGGTGTAAATAGAATTTAAATATAACAATATGTTATCGCCTTACAAGGTGTATATAAGAACAGTCCTAAAATAAGGTTTAGCTATTTGTGACTGAAAATGTCACCTCCCGTAAATTTGAGGCTTTTAGAAACACCATATTCACGTATCAAGATTGACATGCCACTAACTTTCGCATTCGCAGGATCTCCGCAGGCAACCCTAAGAGTTGAAACAACTTACGCAATTACTTTATACTCTTTATTGGTAATTATACTTTCTATCTGGTTCAGTTGGGCTGCGGTTAGGTGTTTTAAGTTTTCCTGGCTTAAAATGGTATTATTTATTTGCAAGTAGTTGTTCTGCTCGTTTATAACGGTGCCGGTGCGTTGCTTACTTGCCGCGCCTACCACTTCCAGGTAAAGCCTGGCGGCTTTCATATCGCCGTTGAGCGCGCTGTTAAAAACACTGGTGAGTACGTTGGGAGCCATAAATTTAAACTGCTCCATCTCTGCGGTAAAATCGGGGTGGCGCTGGTATTCCTTTAAATGTTTGGCAACGGTTTGCCGGCTCAGTCCGGTTTTCTCGGCTATCGCTTTTTTACCGGGAATGGTACCATACTGGCGCATTAGCGTAGTTATAGCGTTGTTAATGATGGTATGGTTATAGTCCCAGATGTCGCTCTTTGTTTCGGGCGTGATAACAGGGCCTATCTTCGCTAAAAAATTATCGCGTTCGGCATCCTTTAGTTTTGCTAAAATGTCTGTACAGGCTTGTGAAAGGTATTGGCGCTCGGGCCCGGTTAAACATTCAAAATCCCGGTTAGTGATGGTGTCTTGTTTTAACAGGTCTTCAATTTTTTGGGCGGCCCCGGTAAAGTTTGCCGCAGCCGGCGTTTTGGATTTAGGGGTAATATCCATAGTGGTATTGAAAATTGATTTAGGTGTACTTACAAATATACTAATATTTTTAGTAAAATACAACAGCTGATCATGGCTAACACGGTTTTTATTTAAATTACTTATAATCAACACTTTAACTACATAAACAGCTAAATTGTGTTAACCATGTTAACCATGATTTGGGTTGCGGTGAGCAGTTGGAGACCCCATTACGGAACCCGGCCGTAGTGCGGTAAAGCAAAAAACCCTGTCCGCTATTCGCGGGCAGGGTTTAATTTCGTGGAGCCGGAGGGATTCGAACCCTCGTCCAAACATGGTATAAGTAAAGCTTTCTACATGTTTAGCTGTTATTTAATTGTCGGGGTTATGGAAGGTTAATCGCTTACCTGTACCGTAACCCTTAGGTGCTTTGTTTCGCTTGCTTACCACACCTTAAGCAGGCTATTCTCATTTTTCGATGCCCCGTTTGCCGATCCAATGAGAAGGAAAACCGGCGGGACAAAAGCTATGCTAATTCTAAATTAGGCAGCTAAGGCGTAGTTATTTTCGCCATTTGTAAGTTTGAGCGTTCAGATTTAAGCGCTAATTCACACAACGCGCTACATGCTTACTTCATTATCTCCATCCTGTCAATTCCGGTCGACCCCATTTGTTTGAGTTCGCAGTTGGCTGTTGCCAGTTTTCAGATGAATCAAGTACAAATATACTTAAAATATGTTTATGATGGACGATCTACCGTTTGCCGAATGTCAAAAGTGCCAACTGCTAACTGCCCGCTGTTCTTCCGGGATAGGACTTTAACCCCTCGGCCAAGCAAACCATGGCTTTATTAAGATCGGCGTTATTAAGTACATAAGCCATCCTTACCTCGTTTGTACCGGCGCCTTTAGTGCTGTAAAAGCCGGTTGCAGGGGCCATCATCACGGTTGCATTGTCGTAACTGAAGCTTTCCAGCATCCACTGGCAAAATTTGTCGGCGTTATCTATCGGGAATTTTGCTACCACGTAAAACGCACCGCCCGGGTTGGGGCAGTAAACACCTTCAATTTTATTAAGAGCGCTTACTAATGTATCGCGGCGTTGGGTGTATTCCTTATTTACAGCGGCAAAGTATTCGTCGGGGGTATCAACAGCTGCCTCGCCCGCAATTTGTTCAACCATACCGGCCGATAGCCTTGCCTGGGCAAATTTTAATCCGGCTGCCAGCACCGCTTTGTTTTTGGTGATCAGGCACCCTAAACGTGCGCCGCAGGCGCTGTAACGCTTGCTTACGGTATCCATCACTATCACATTGTCGTCCAAACCGCTCAGGTGCATAGGCGATATAAACCGGCGTCCGTCATAACAAAACTCACGGTACGCCTCGTCGCTAAACAGGTAAAGGTCATATTTTAAGGCAAGTTCTTTTAACGCGTCAAGTTCCTGCTGCGAGTATAAATAACCGGTAGGGTTGTTGGGGTTGCAAATAATGATCGCTTTTGTCTTATCGGTTATCAATTTTTCAAACTCGCTTATAGCGGGCAGTGCAAAACCATTATCAATGTACGATAGGATGGGTTTTACCACCACATCGCTTTGGTTGGCAAAGCCATTGTAATTGGCGTAAAACGGCTCGGGGATAATCACCTCGTCGCCGGGGTCAAGGCAGGCCATCATGCCAATGGTAATGGCCTCAGAGCCGCCTGTGGTAACAATTATATTTTCGGGCGTTATGTTATATCCCAGCTTGTTATAATATTCTGTAAGCTTTTTACGATAGCTTAAGGTGCCCTCAGATGGGGTATAAGCCCATACTTTAAAGTCGATGTTTTTGATAGCGTTAAGCATACCTTCCGGGGTTTCAATATCCGGCTGACCGATGTTAAGGTGGTATACTTTTTTACCGTCAAGTTTAGCTTTATCGGCAAATGGCGTTAGTTTACGTATTGGAGATGCAGGCATGCGCTGCCCTTTTTGCGAAATTTTTGGCATATGCAAAATTAATAAAAAAAACCGCGCGCACTAAATGTCCCTCTATAAGGGAGCCTTGTAAATATCTTTTTAATCTGCTTCTCCAAGGGAGATGTTTGGCGTGAGGAAAAAAAAAAGCACCGATTTATCGGTGCCTTTAAATTTTATGTCCCTCTTATTAGCGAAGAGGGGGGCGATGTTCTTACCTGCTGCTTACCGCCGGCTTAGCAACAACCTCGCCTACAATGCTTAAGTATTTGGTTGGCGTTTTAGCGTTTGACGTTACTACAATAGTTTTGTTAAAGCCCGAAAGCGCTGCCGCATTATAGGTGATCGTAATAGTGCCTTTAGCGCCCGACATAACAGGCGTTTTTGTATAGTCGGCAATAGTACAGCCACAGGTTGGTTTAACTTCGGTTAAGATCAATGGCGCTTTGCCAACGTTGGTAAATTCAAATACGGTTGTAACGGGGGTGCCCTGTGGTATCTTACCAAAATCGTGCTTTTCCTCGTTAAATTTAAACTCGGGTTGCGATGCGGTTTGGGCAGAGGCGTTAAAGGCAAAGCCTAAAACAACTGCGCATATTAATAATAGTTTTTTCATGGTTATCTGTTTGATAATTACAAATATAAAAGGTTTAACCTTAATACAAAACTATTGTAAAAACTATATGTTTTACATAAACCAATATAAATAACAGAATAGAATTTCCTAATTTTACCGCCTAAACAAAATTTTATATGCCCGAAACTGGAATACACACAGGCAATAGTACTAACGCTGCCGAACTCAGTTTTGACGATTTTAGAAAAATTGTTATTGATGATTACCGCATTGGTTTTGAGAGCCGCCAGGCCAGTATTATTGGCCGGCGCGAGGTTTTAACCGGCAAGGCTAAGTTTGGTATTTTTGGCGACGGTAAAGAAGTTGCCCAATTGGCTATGGCCAAGGTTTTCCGTAAGGGCGACTGGCGCGCAGGCTATTACCGCGACCAGACATTTATGTTTGCCACCGGCATGAGCAATCTTAAAGAGTTTTTTGCCCAGTTATACGCCAATCCTGATATCGAAAAGGATCCTGCATCTGCAGGCCGCCAAATGAACTGTCATTATGCAACCCGCTATGTAAACGCTGATGGCAGCTGGACCAACCAGGCCGAAACCATGAACTGCGCCGCCGATATTTCAACCACCGGTGGCCACATGCCGCGCTTATTAGGTTTAGCATACGCTTCAAAATTATACCGCCAGAATAAAGAGTTGGAATACCTTAAACAGTTTTCTGTAAATGGTAACGAGGTGGCATTTGGCACTATAGGTAACGGCTCTACATCCGAAGGCTTGTTTTTTGAAGCTTTTAACGCGGCGGGCGTGTTACAGGTACCAATGGCTATTTCTGTTTGGGATGATGCCTACGCTATATCTGTGCCGGCAAAGCTGCAAACCACAAAAGAAGATATATCTGAGATATTAAAAGGTTTCCAGCGGGATAACAATACCAACGGGTACGAGATATTTAAAGTGCGCGGCTGGGATTACGTTGCTCTTTGCGAAACTTACGAACGCGCTGTTAAAGTGTGCCGGGAAGAGCACGTGCCTGTTTTAATACACGTTGTCGAGATGACTCAGCCGCAGGGGCATTCTACATCCGGCAGCCACGAACGTTATAAATCAAAGGACAGGCTGAGCTGGGAGGAAGAGCACGACTGCCTTTTGCAAATGCGCAAATGGATGATACAATCGGCTATTATTAGTGCCGAAGAAATTGATGAACTGGAAGCAGAAGCCAAAAAGCATGTACGTAACTGCCAGCGCGAAGCATGGAGCGAGCTGGAAAGCGAGATAAAGGCAGAAATGGCCGAGGCTGTTGAACTGATAGACCGTATTGCCCAACAATCCCCTCAACGCGACGAATTACTCAATTTAATGTCGTCGCTGCAAACCTGTATCGATCCGGGCCGCAGGGATACCATTGCCTGCGTGCGTAAAGTGCTGCGGTTAACCGTTAAAGAAAACAGCGATGCAAGACAAAACCTGGTAAACTGGCTTAATGCCGAAAACGTGAAGAACGTTGAGCGTTTCAATTCAAAGTTGTTTACAGATACGCCAAGGTCGCCATTATATGTGCCTGTTGTTGCGCCGCAGTATGCTGACGATGCAAAAGCCATTGACGGCCGCGAGGTATTAAATGCTTGTTTCGACGCAAATTTTGAACGGGATAAAGCTATTGTTGCCTTTGGCGAAGATGTTGGTTCTATCGGCGACGTTAACCAGGGTTTTGCCGGGTTGCAAACTAAATATACCGATTTGCGCATTACGGATACCGGTATCCGCGAAGCAACAATTATAGGGCAGGGCATGGGCCTGGCCATGCGTGGTTTCAGGCCTATCGCCGAGATACAATATCTTGATTACCTGCTTTATTCTATCACGGTATTGAGCGACGATCTGGCAAGCTTAAGCTACCGCACCCGCGGCGGGCAGCGCGCACCGCTGATCGTGCGCACACGCGGCCATCGTTTAGAGGGTATCTGGCACTCCGGCTCGCCGCTTGGGTTAATTTTAAACGCTATGCGCGGCATGCACATCTGCGTGCCCCGCGATATGACACAGGCCGCGGGAATGTATAATACCTTGCTGCGTGGTGACGAGCCTGCCTTGGTTATAGAATGTTTGAACGGCTACCGGCTTAAGGAACGGTTACCCGCCAACGTCGGCGAATTTACCGTGCCGCTGGGCAAGGCCGAGGTGATCAAACAAGGCACTGATGTTACGGTTATCACTTATGGTTCAACCCTGCGTATTGTGATGGAAGCGGCCGAGGAACTGGAGAAAATGGGTATCAATATCGAAGTGATAGACCCTCAAACCTTATATCCTTTTGATACCGATAATGCTTGCGGCAAATCTCTCCAAAAAACCAATAAGCTGTTGGTGATTGATGAGGATCTGCCGGGCGGTGGGTCGGCTTATATCCTGCAAAAGGTTATTGAGGCGCAAAACGGGTATTACCTGCTTGATGCACAGCCAAAAACACTTTGCGGCGCCGAGCACAGGCCACCGTACGGGTCAGACGGCGACTACTTTAGCAAACCATCCCATGATGATGTTATTGAAGCTGTTTACAAAATCATGAATGAAGCAAACCCGGCTAAGTATCCGGCGATATTTTAAAATGTTTAGCAATTAATGCTTAATAAAGCTCTAGTTTTCTTATTCCTAAACATCTTGTCTGTTGTTTGTTTTGGTCAACAGATTGATTTTATGTTAGAAAGAAGGTCATTAAGTGTAATTGATTCGTTAGAAAATAAAGTGGGGGGTGCAGTCTTTAATTATAATTATAAAATAAGTTTAGCTAAAGATTATGTATTAGGTGTAGATAGTTTTCAATTGGCTAATCCTAAAGTATATACCAGAGATTTTAAACCTTTTAATGGTAGTGTTAGTTACTTTTTTTCTTTACCGGATAGTACTGTACGCCTCGTAGAATATAATTGGGACGGAGAAAAAGAGAACGAGAAGGAACTTCGAGAACTATTTATTAAGAACAAACAGTTGATAGCGGAAAAAATTCAGGACCAGCAACCGAAATTTAAGGAAACTAATACAGGACAAGATGATTGGGTTGGGCTACAACAGTATTGGGAAACAGATAAGATTTATATAACACAGTTTATAATCTTAGGGGCCGGCACGTACCGTGTTCGTGTAAATATAAGCTGGAAATGACTTATTACGCCAAAAACTACCAGCCAATACAGCCTGTGGTCGGTGATATCACCGCACCACTTCCGGCCACTGTGGGGTTATGTCACCTTTTTTCCGCGAACCTATTAATAACCATTGCGGCGGCGGTATCGCCGGTGGCGTTTAAAAGTGTGGCCACGGGGTCTATTAATGTGCCGATGATAATGGCCGGGGGCAGGGCCTCGGGTGGGAAACCGTAAGCAGATATAAACAGTAGCTCGCCGATGTAGCCGCCATTGGGGATCCCGCCTTCAACAATACTTACCAAAACCGTCATGCCAAGCGCAAGTATAATTACTTCGGCGCTGTCAAAGCCCCGGCCAAACATGGCAAAAACCGCCGACATTTTAAGGATGGAAGATATGCTTGAACCATCCTTATGCAACGTGCCCAACAGGGGTATAGTTATGCCTGCAACTGCATCGGTAATACCCATTTTTTTGGCAGCGTATAAATTGGCAGGTATGGTGGCAATGCTGCTGCAGGTCCCTACAGCAGTAGCCGATGGGATGATGTTATTTTCCCAGTATCGCTTAATGCCTTTTACACCACCTGCTATAAAAGCATACAGGCTGTAAAACACCGCGTAATAAAACAAGCTTACGCCATAACCTATGCCCAGCACATGGGCATAGGTGCCAAACAACGATGGGCCGAAAACAGCCACCTGGTAAGCAAAATAAGCGCCCAACCCGAGCGGGCCGGCTTTCATGATAATGCCGAAAACGTGTTGAAATACCTCGTTCCCTGCATTTAAAACCTGAACAAAGGCCTTACCTTTTTCGCCGGCGCTGCGCGCGCCAAAACCAACCAGTATGGCAAAAATTATCATGGCCAGCATGTTCTTGCGCGACAGGAGGTTGAAAAATTCGCTGGTGGTAAATAATTGGGTTACCTGGTCGCCAGATAGGTTTTTGCTGGTTTCTACGGGCGCGGCACCGGCCGCCGCAAATGAAGTTTGCCCTATAGGGAACAGCCAAAGTGCAACAATAGTAAGCAGGGCGGCCATAATAAGCGTACCTAAAAACACCGCCGACATTACACCCATTATTCGCCCTATTTTTTGCGAACCTTCTAAATTGGCAATCGCCGACGAAATGGCGAAAAATACAAGTGGTATTACGGCAACAAACAGCAGGTTCAGGAATATATCGCCTATAGGTTTTAATACTTCGGCCCTGGTGCCCAGTACACTGCCTGCAACGCTGCCTGCAATAATACCGGCTATAAGCCAAATCATCCCGCTATAATTTTTTATCCAGTTACCCATTGTTCCTGTTGTTTTGATAAGTTAATCGCTTCGAAAGGTAAATAATATCCCTCTTAAAATGTTTACTCATGTAACTTATTTCTCTATTTTTGCTGACGCTTGCATCAGGCTTATATATAAAAACTATGGATACTACTTTTTCTGCAATAGCAAATAACATTAAGGCCCGCCGTACTATAAAACCGTCAACCATGAACGGTAATAAGATCCCTAACGGACATATCGCTTCTATACTGGAACTTGCCGACTGGGCACCTACGCACGGCAACACCGAGCCATGGCGCTTTATTGTTTTTGAAGAACCTGCGGTTTATTGCGCGCAGCACGCCGAATTGTATAAAGCGGCTAATCCGGGCGAAAGCTTTAACCCAACCGCTTATGCAAATTTTCAAAATCAGGCCAACAATGCATCGCACGTTATTATTGCCTATCAAAAACGTGGCGATCTGCCCAAGATCCCGCAATTCGAGGAGATAATTGCTACATCATGTGCGGTACAAAACCTGTTATTGGGCGCTACAGCCTTAAACATCGGTGCGTTCTGGAGCACCGGCGGTATGGTATTGAAACCTGCTTACGCCGAGCACTTTGGTTTAGGTGCGGAAGACAGCGTTTTGGGCGTATTGTTTTTGGGTTATACCGATAACCATCCCGAAGGCAAGCGCAAAACGCCGATCGAAGAAAAGATTACCTGGAATAAATAAGGTATTTACATATTTGCTTTATAAAAAGGTTGCTACTATATAGCAGCCTTTTTTGTTTAGCTTGTTTTGGCTTTGCTATACAAATTCCGCAAAGCTGTTACAAACCGGGTGCTACTTAGTCTAATGGATAATACTATAACTTATGGTACACTATTTTATAAGGTTTTGGTTACTTACGGCATTAATATGCAGTACTCAAATTTTACAAGCCCAGCAACTTTCTCCGGATACGTTGCTGCAGCATAAACAATTTTTCACCCTGAAGGATGTAATCGATAAACCAGGCAATGCATTACCTGGTTTAGAGCGAACGTACTTTACCGCCTTTACCGACAACTTTTTTAACAAACCGGTACAATCAAATAGGGATATTGCGCTGTTACAAACAAAATATGGCCGTAAGCTTTCTGTAAAAAAGCAAATAGAGCTGTTGAAATTGCAGCAGGATAATGATGTTAAACTTTTTGATTATGCCGCCGCCTACAAACATACCCGGCAATTATTAAATCTTTACGGTACACAATTAAACCAATACGATAAAGAAGATGCCGAAAATTCCATCATTATATGGAAGAACCTGGTGGCAGTACAAAAGCAGCAGGTGCTCGTCCGGCATGATACCCGCGTTGCCACTACCCGTGATATAGCAGGATTGATGACCCTGCCCGTTACCTTTGGCAGCTACAAGGACGCTTACATATTTGATACCGGGGCAAACATTTCGGTAATCACCGAAAGCAATGCCGAAAAAGCCGCTATACAATTTGTAGGGGATACCTTTCAGGTAGATGCCATTACAGGGATAAAAATTAAAGCGCGCACCGGTGTATGCCCCGAATTTAAAATAGGCGACCTTACGGTACGTAACGCGGTGTTCCTGGTATTCCCCGACAGCGCCTTAAGCTTTGCCGATGGCAAATATACTATTCAGGGCATTATAGGATTCCCGGTTATCGCCGGGATGAAAGAGGTGCGTATTAACAAAGCGGGCTATATGGATATCCCGGCCAACAGCACCGCCATGCCTGTACACAACTTTGGCCTGGATGGCCTTACACCTGTGGTGAACGTTGAACATAATGGTACCATGCTGCCGTTTACCTTTGATACCGGCGCTCAGGTTACCCATCTGAACAAAAGCTTCTACGACCTATATCAGCAGGATATACAAACCCGGGGCATAGCCGCCGATTTTAAGGTGGGCGGTGCAGGGGGCGCAAATGCTTTAAAAGGATACAAAATGCCGGCAATATCGCTCAGGTTATATGATAAAGCTATAGATCTTGTCAATATCAATGTTAAAACGTTAGCTGCATTGCCAAAAGACAATTATTATTTTGGTAACCTTGGTCAGGACGCGTTTCGTAAATTTGATGAATTACTGATCAATTTTGAGCATATGTATGTAATGCTTATAAATACTAACAAATAAATTTTTAAGATTTGACATTGGATTTTTAACTTTGTCGATACTAAATTTCATTAAAAGATATCATTAGACTGGTGTGACAATATCTTTACGATTTTGACGTATATTTGTAATAACAATTTCAACTAATAATATATCATTAGGGAAATTATACCAATTAATTTAACAGATTAAAACCCAATTTTATGAGAAAACACTTGTGGTGGATCATTGGCGCTTTATTGTTATTTTCTATTACGGTTATCAGTTGGACACCGTCAAGCGCGATCAAGACAAATAAAATTAGTGACGCTAAAACATTAGGTGCTAAAGAACTTTTTGCACAATACGTTGCTGATATATACAACACAGCCAACTTGCAGCAAACAGGCATGAATATGGCTGTGCTGCAAAAAGCAGTTACAGGGTATCTTAACCTTAAGCTTGCTAATAAGCTGCATGATAACAGCAATATCATTACTGTAATTGACTTTACAAGATCAAGCCGCGAAAAGCGTATGTGGATCATTGATATCCTGAATAAATCGTTGATATTAAACACATGGGTTGCGCACGGTCAGGGCAGCGGCGATGACATGGCCAGCCGTTTTTCTAACAGTAACGAGTCGCACCAAAGCAGCCTGGGATTTTACCTGGCAAGCGAAGTTTATTTTGGTAAACACGGCCGTTCGTTAAAGCTTGATGGCCTTGATGCCGGTATAAACAGCGCGGCGCGTGCACGCGGTATTGTTGTACATGCTGCCGACTACGTATCGCAGGGAACTATTAACCAGTTAGGGCGTTTAGGCCGCAGCTTTGGTTGTCCTGCCGTATCAACAGCGGTATCTGATAAGGTTATCAACACCATTAAAGGGGGCAGCGTTTTATATATCAACGGTAACGATACTAAATATACATCTAAGTTATTAGACGAAAACGCGGCGGCCAATTTTTTTGGGCCGGATAATGCCGCAGCTATAGCTAAACTATAAACAAAAATAAATATAACGAAGCCCGCCCGCAGAAATGCGCGCGGGCTTCGTGTTTTATGTCCGGGCAACCGGCCAGATACAGTTGTTATAGCGCGGCTATCTGCTCTGGTTTAGCTAAAAACTTTTGAAGGTGCCCGTACAACACGATATCCAGTCCGTACACATCCGGGCGGTACTGCAATGTGCCTGTTTCATCAACCCAGCAGGTAACATAAGTTATATACACCGGCATTTTCTTCGGTAGCGCGATGGTGGTAGGGTCTGGCTTGTCTTCGCTCATGTCTTTAACAATTTTCTGATAAGTAGGGCCATCTCCAAACACTGCTTTTGCCAACGCTTGCGGGTCGCCAAGCCTAACACAGCCATGGCTCAATGCACGCACGTTTTGGCTGAAGGCAGTTTTCGCGGGTGTATCGTGCAGGTAAACGCTGCTATTATTTTTAAACAGGAATTTGATTTTGCCCAATGAGTTGTCATCGCCGGGCCGTTGTTTAAATTCATATTTATCTTTTGGGGCGTTTGCCCAGTCGATAGTTTCCGGGTTTTCTATCTTTTTGCCGCCTTCAAACACATCTATACCTTTATTATCAAGGTAGTAAGGGTCTTTTGCGGCTTCTACCATTATCTCTTTGCTGGCTATGCTTTGGGGGATGTTCCATACCGGGTTAACCTGTACGCTGTGTATCATGCTATTCAACTGCGGTGTTTCGCGACTGAACGGACGGTCTATTTTATCACTTTCATCATACTCAACCAAGCTGTTGGTGTTATCCACGTTGCGGCCCTCGCCAACAACAACCTTCATATTTAGGATAGAGTGACCGTTTTCCATCACGTCTAAACGGTAATCCGGAATATTTACAATAACGTATTTTGATTGTGTGGGTTTGTTCTTCCACCTCAGGCGTTCCATATTTACCACCAGGTACCGGTTGGTTTCTTCCTGGGTCATTCCCTTGGCCGCACCGCCGGCTATCAGCGCTTTTTGCATCATTAAGTACTGCGGATTCTTTGGCTGTATGCTATCCAGGTATGCTTTAAGGTTATTTGCATGAAGCGTTTTAAGCATCGATGCACTGTCCGGGCGTTTGGTTTCAGTAAAGTACCGGGCATATATCTTACGCGGGCTAACCATACCATATTCCAACGCATTTGAGTAATTGATAAGCGAATTTGCTGTCAGTATCTCTAACTCGGCGATATCATGGTACGCTTCATCTAAATTTTTGATAGCCTTTTTATCTTTGAATTTTGCTACCAGTTCTTTTATCTGGTTAGCCTTAAACATACTGGGGTCAAGGCCGTGCTGGCCTGCTTTTTCAAAATAGGTTGCAGTAATATCTACGTCGCCGTTAAATATATGGTCCATTACAAAAACCGGGTCGTAGCCGTTTTCCTCGTAAAAGGCTGTTATCAGGTTAGGGTTGGCAACTTTAGACCTTTCGTCGGCAAGCATTTTTTTAAAAACCTGGGCAAGTCCCTCCGGTGTGGCATCTTTAAAAACCTTATTATGGGTTTTTTTATAAAGCTCCTTACCAAGGTCCGACCGGCTTTTTTTACAGCTTTGCAGGGTTAAAGTTGATAGAACAAGTAGTGCGAGTACCAGCGGCGCCGCCGATTTTTTGATAGTATTTATAAGGATCATCTTAAATGTATTTACAGTTATATGCACTGGTACGCAATTGCCATACCATAAAGCTGTGCAAACATGTATTTGCTGTAATTGGCGATATTGTTAAGGCGCGTGTTTGTTTATATTTGATGCATGGCAAATGATGATCTCCCCGAAGTTTGGCTGCGCGGGCCATTGCCCGGAATACCCGCTTTACTACAGCCCGTTGCACATGCGCTGCTACAGGCGCGAGATGAATTACGCCTGATAATGAGCAATTTCCCGGAGGAATTATTATGGGAAAAAGTTGCAGGCATGGCGTCTCCGGGTTTTCATCTGCAGCATTTAACCGGTGTACTTGACAGACTATTTACTTACGCACGGGGCGAAAATTTAACCCGGCAACAGCTCGATTACTTATCCGCGGAAGGTAAAACGACCACTTTTACATACACTGTTGCACAATTAGTAGAAAATTTTAACTATCAAGTTAATCAGGCTATCGATCAATTGAGCAGTGCAGATGAAGCCAGTCTGTGTGATTTTAGGGGAGTAGGGCGCGCGCAATTGCCTTCGACAGTAATAGGACTTTATACGCATAGCGCCGAGCACACCATGCGGCATTTAGGGCAATTGCTTGTAACGGTTGCCGTGTTGAAAGCGCTTTAAGAATATCATCAGCTGGCTTATAGTACTACCAAATTGACGTTTTATTTCAACACTATCTCTGCAACATCCGAATAGTCTTTGGCGCGGTGGGTCACACCCTCGTTTGTGTGCTTGTCTTCCGGGTCGAACAGGAAGGTATCAATCCCCAGTTCAATCGCGGCTTTTATTTCTGAATTGGGGTCGTCGCCAATAACCAGTATCTCCTGCTCAGCGTAGCCATACTCTTCAATTATTTTTTGGAAAACATCTTTTTTAGTTTGGTTGGATAACTCCGGATCTACCACGTAAATATTTTTAAAATCAGCGGCGATGTTTAGCCGGTGTACCTTGCTCATTTGCAATTTGGTAAAACCAGTAGTCACCAAAAACTTATCAATTGGTATTGCCCTCAGATCATTATAGTGCTCAAACGGATACATCGGCTCTTCGAATGTACAATTGCGCAATATTTCCATCCCTTGCTCTTTCAATTCAGCGCTGAAGCCAAATTCATCTGCTACGTGTTGGTAGGGGCGGCGCGTAAGCTCGTCTTTAGCTTTGTCGGCAGCGGCTTTGTTGTCCCTGCCCAGATCTTCATCTATAAGTTTAAATAGTTTGTCGAAAAGCTGATGAGCTATCGAACTTACAGGATATATGGTGTTATCAAGGTCTAAAAATAAAGCGCGTTTCATTGTGTGAGTGTTATAGTTGTCGCGGGCAGGCCGATATCGTCGATTTTAACAGCTTAAAGCGTTTTTTGTTATATTATATACGGCAAATAACTGTGCTTTTTGGGTGTAAATCAAATCAGTATCAGCATATCTACAGCTTCGAGTTCCTGTTTCGCAGCCAGTGGTCGGCCAGCACCAAAGCAGCCATAGCCTCTACAATAGGTACAGCACGCGGCACCACACAAGGGTCGTGGCGACCTTTGCCCGATATTTGGGCGGCATTACCGTGCCCGTCGATGGTTTGCTGGCTTTGCATGATGGTTGCAACCGGTTTAAAGGCAACCTTAAATTCGATAGGCATACCATTGCTTATACCGCCCTGTATGCCACCCGAAAAGTTAGTACGGGTGCCGATGCTGCCATCGGTGTTTTTTATAAAAATATCGTTATGCTCTGAGCCGCGCATTTCGCTGCCGCTAAAACCTGACCCAAACTCGAAACCGTGTACCGCATTGATGCTGAGCATAGCTTTGCCCAGGTCGGCGTGCAGTTTGTCAAATACCGGGTCGCCCAGGCCAACAGGGGCGCCGATGATGTGACAGCTCACCTTGCCGCCAACCGTATCGCCCTGTTTGCGTATGCTGTCTATATATTCTACCATCTCGGCGGCAGTGGCCGGGTCAGCGCAGCGCACGATGTTTGCCTCCCTAACTTCTAAAAATTCGGCTGCGGTATCTATAAAAATATTCGGTGCGTTAATGGTGCCTACGCTGCTTACGTGTGCCAGTACCTCTATCCCCTGTGTCTTTAATAAAAGTTTGGCTAAGGCCCCTGCAGCCACCCGTGCCGCTGTTTCGCGTGCCGATGACCGGCCGCCGCCGCGATGATCGCGTATCCCATATTTAGTGGCATAGGTATAATCGGCATGACTGGGGCGAAATACATCCACATTATGGCCGTAATCTTTTGAGCGCTGATCTTCGTTTGGGATGATCATGGCGATTGGGGTACCGGTGGTTTTACCTTCAAACATACCGGATAGTATCTTTACAGTATCACTCTCTTTACGTTGTGTTGTAATTTTGGATTGCCCCGGTTTACGTTTATCCAGTTCGGCCTGTATATAATCCAAATCAACATCAAGCCCGGCGGGGCAACCATCGATTATTACGCCGATAGCTTCGCCATGTGATTCGCCGAAAGTTGTTATCCTGAATGATTGACCAAATGAATTACCTGCCATGTTATTTTAGATGTGAGATATTAGATTTAAGATATGAGATTATTTCTCCACCCGTCGTCATTGCGAGGTACGAAGCAATCTCTTTAGGACGAGTATACACCCTTCATAAGGGAATGGCGTAAAGAGATTGCCGCGCCTTGCTCGCAATGACGCGCAGAGTATTTATTTTGCCGGGTTAACTTCAAACGACACCTTTTCCAGATCCTTCCAGAACGCCGGATACGATTTTTCGACCACGTCGGCGTCTTCCACTTCCAGTTCGGGTATCAGCGTGGCCAGCGGCGCAAAGGCCATTGCCATACGGTGATCGTCGTAAGTGTTTACAAACATACGTTGCGGAATTTGTTTTTCGCTGCAATCCAGTTTGTAAACCTGCCCTTTTTCGATCAGTTTTACGCCAATCTTTGCCAGTTCGGTTTGCAGGGCTAATATACGGTCGGTTTCTTTAATTTTTAGAGTTTCCAGCCCGGTAAAAGTAGCTTCGTGTCCAAGCGCCGCGCACACCACTATAACGGTTTGCGCAAGGTCCGGACATTCCTTCAGGTCGAATATCTTACGGAAGATCGGCTTTGGTTCTTTGGTTAAGTATACGCCGCTATCCTTAAATACCGAAGTGATACCAAAGTTGGCCATCAGCTCGGTGATCACACTATCACCCTGCAGGCTATAAGATGTTAACCCTGGCAAGAAAAGTTCGGCTTCATCGCTCAAAGCGGCTATAGCGTACCAATATGAAGCCGCGCTCCAATCGGGTTCTACATGCAGCGCTGTTTCTGCAAACGGCTGATTTTCTATAGTAATAACATTATCCTGCCACGTATGCTGTATGCCCGCCTGCTTAAGCATGGCTAAGGTCATTTCTACGTACGGGCGGGATGTTAGGTCACCCTCAATCTGCATGGATAGCCCTTTGGGCAGGCTCGATGCGATAAGCAGCAACGCGGTAATATACTGACTGCTTATATCTCCTTTTATGCTGATGCGGTTTGCCTGCTGCTGAAATCCACCGTAAATTTTGATGGGCGGATAACCCTCATTATTTACATAATCAATCCTGGCGCCCAGTTTACGCATGGCATCTACCAGTATCCCGATAGGGCGCTGCTGCATCCGCTCTGAGCCGGTAAGTGTTACTTCGTTGCCTTGCAAAGGCAGGTATGCGGTTAAAAAACGCATAGCCGTACCTGCGGGACCTATGTTTACAAGCCTCAAGTCCTCAGTATTAAGTTCTGAGTCTTCCTGACTTTCGACTTCAAACTGCTGACTTAAGACTTCTTTCAAGGTAACCGCGTCCGCGGCATCCGACATGTTTTCGACCTTTACCTTGCCACCGCTTAATGCCTGGATGATGAGGGCTCGGTTACACTCACTTTTTGATCCTGTCAGGTGTATCGTGCCTTTCGCCGAATTGCCTTTTTTTGTAAGAATGATATTTTGTTTTGCCATTATTGCACCGGTTAGTTTATTGGTCACATTTATGATGATAGTTAGCGGCGGTGAGGACAGCCTTAGGTAAAATTACCGCCTTAGGAATGATTTAATATCCTAAACTAATCTCTAATCAACCAATCACTAATCACTATTTACGCGTGTGTCAATTTTTCTGCCGGGGCCGATTCCTGTCCCTGGTTCATGATCTCGGTTTGCTTACGGATAGATTCGCTGTGCATCAGTTCCAGCAATTTCTCGGTAAATTCGGTACTCAATTTTAATGCTTTGGCATAACCGGTACGTTTCTGTAATATTTCGTCCCAACGGTTTACCTGCAAAATAGTGATATTATTATCCTTTTTGTAGTTACCAATCTTCTCAACAATTTTCATACGCTCGGCCATCTTCTGAATAACCAGGTCATCAATTTTATCAATCTGGTTGCGTAGTTCGGCAAGTTTGTCATTCAGCTCGGCACCTTTAACTTCCGGTTTACGTAAGGCCAGGTGATCTATAATTTCAGATAGCGCGGCAGGGGTAACCTGTTGTGCGGCATCTGTCCAGGCAACAGTAGGGTCAATGTGTGACTCGATCATCAGGCCCTGCATATCAAGGTCTAACGCTTTCTGCGAAATGTAACCTATCAGGTCGCGGTTGCCGGTAATGTGGCTTGGGTCGTTGATGATAGGCAGGTTTGGTACCAGCGTTTTTAAAGCTATCGCGATGTCCCACATAGGTTCGTTACGAAAAGCCGATTTTTCATATGACGAGAACCCGCGGTGAATAGCCGCCAGTTTAGTGATGCCGGCATTGTTAATACGCTCTAACGCGCCTACCCATAACGAAAGATCGGGGTTAACAGGGTTTTTAACCATAACCGGTACATCAACACCGCGCAAAGCATCAGCAATTTCCTGTACGGTGAAAGGGTTAACAGTACTGCGTGCACCAACCCAAAGGATATCTACACCGGCGTTTAAGGCCTCTTCAACGTGTTTAGCGGTAGCTACCTCTACAGCGGTTGGCAGGCCGGTCTCTTCTTTAGCGCGTTTTAACCACTCTAAACCAATGCTGCCAATGCCTTCAAACTCGCCCGGGCGGGTACGGGGTTTCCAGATACCTGCACGCAGGGCGCTGATTTTACCGGTTTTTGCTAATAAATGCGCGGTCGCAACCAACTGATCTTCAGTTTCGGCGCTGCACGGGCCTGCAATTACAAGAGGCTCTTTGCCCGATTTATTGATCCACGAATTAAGGGGCTGTATGTTTAAGTTATGTTTCATGTTCGTTTTTTTAGTCCGGAAGTCCGAAAGTCGGTTAAGTCCGGAAGATTATTGTTTATGTTTCTGTTATTTTTTTGTTATGTGTCACTTTCGGTAATCCGACTTCTTCTATTCTTTCGGACTTTCCGACGGCGGACTTCCGACTTTTTTTACACTGATGTATTTTTTTGTTTTTTCGGCTTTCAAGGGTTTAGGGGTGGTATCGTCCTCAAACCGCTGATACTCGCCCAGTATGTTAAAATTGTGTGTGTATTTTAATATCTGCCTAATGGCGGCATCGTATTGTTTGCCTTCTTCCCACTCTATATCCACATAAAAATTATAGTCGTTTGGCTTGCCTAAAACAGGCATGCTCTGAATTTTGCTCATGTTCACGTTTTCCTGAGCGAAAATATTAAGCACTTTTGCCAGCGAGCCAACCTCGTTACTTACCTGGAAACATAGCGAAGCTTTGTTACCCCCGGTTTTCTTTTTAGCATTTTCATGCGTGGTAAGTATCAAAAAGCGCGTAAAATTCTTTTTGTTCGATTCTATCCGGCGCTCCAGAACATCTAAACCATATAATTGAGCCGCAAGCGTGTTGGCTATGGCTACGGTGTCAGTCAAATTTTCCTCGCGGATGCGTTTGGCACAAGCGGCCGTATCGCTGCTTTCTACTATTTTAAGATGAGGGTATTCGTCAAAAAAATCGATGCACTGGCGAATAGCGATAGGATGGGAGGTTACGTATTTAATTTGCTCGAACCTTACACCCGGCAAAGCCATCAGGTGCAGTTGTATCGGGATGTAAACCTCGCCAACCACCGGGAAGCTGTAACTCATCATGAGCGAATAGTTTGGCAATATGCTGCCTGCAATGCTGTTTTCAATAGCCATCACCACATAATCAGCTTCTTTTTTCTGCAAAGCTTCAAACGTTTGCTTAAAAGAGTTACACTCAATGGTTTCAATGTCCTGGCCAAAGTATTTAAAAGCCGCTTCTTCGTGAAACGAAGCGCGTGTACCTTGTATAGCAACTCTTGGTTTTTCTGTTTTCATTATGCGTATAAAGCAAAAAGTCCCGGCTTTCTGGGCCGGGACTTTTCAGTGTTTTGTATGTTTTGTTAGTACATATCAGTCCCGGCTCTTACTGGTAAAGTAAAAGTAGTAACCATAAAAATATGCACGTTGTGTTGTCATTGTTTGTTATGCCGTAAATGTACAAGTAAAAATTGTTTTGTCAATAGATAATTTTATTTTTTGTAAAATAATTAGCCCTAACAGAATTTTATTTGCCAAAATGCTGCTTAAACTTATGTTGCAGGCTTTGCCGGTACCGGAACAAGCTTGGGTTGGGTAATGCCTTGTTTTTGATACACGTCCTTATTCATCTCAAAATGCATCTCCGACATTTGATTCTGATACTCCTCTATGGCTTCTAAGCCCACCTGGTAGCGGCGCTGGTTTACATTGGCGCTATCGGCAAGCGGGCGCGGTATAGCCTGGCATAACTTGGTATTATAGGTCATTTGTGTGCCGTATACCTGTTTTTTACCTGTGTTCAGGTTCACCCGGTCTGTTAAATAAGCGAAATTTTTGGCGTCACCATTCTTTTTAAGCACCTCCGGCTTCATAGCCTCCAGCACTTGTTGTTGAAAAGCAGGCCATTTATCGCAGTGTTGTACCATAAGCCAAAAGTTGTTCGATCCTGTTTTTCCCACCTGATCAAAACCCGGGTACCCGTACTTTTTAAAAATAGTTTCTAACAGTTGCTGGTGACTGGCAAATACGCTGTCTTTAAACTTGTCCCATTTTTCGCGTGGCCACTCTTTGTAAACACCTTCGGGTACTTTGGCTGCAATTTGGTCTACCACTACCCATTTGGCAAGGCTATCAGCCAGCGGTTGGTTAAATTTCTTTTGCTGGGCAAAGCTTACCAGCGTAATGCACATCAGCAATAATGTTAATTTACTTTTCATGTATAGGCAAGATAAGAATAATATCCTGGTTTAATAAAACGCAGACAAGCTTCGCTGTGTTATAATAGTGCCTTCTAAAAACAGTGGTATTTTAAACCGTGGCGTAATACCTTAAACTATCGTAAAGCTCGTCGGCATTGCAAATGTTATCAATACTATACCGGCCAATATGCTTAAGCAGGGTGCAATTGATCTGGCCGTTCTGGTTCTTTTTATCCTTAAGCATATGTTCCAACAGGGTAGGGAAGATGCTTTCGTCAATTTTATATTTTGGATACAAGCCGTTTAACACCTGCGCTATTTCGGTCAGTTCATTATCGGGTAAGCCGATCTTTTTATTTGATAACCAGGCCTCGCAGATCATGCCAATGGCAATAGCTTCGCCGTGAGATAGCGGGTCTTCATCGTTCATCAGCGACCAGGTTTCAACTGCGTGGCCAACGGTATGGCCAAAATTCAGCGCCTTGCGGATGCCTTTTTCGTGCGGGTCCTCTATCACCACTTCGTTTTTGATCTCGACGGAGCGGTGAACCAGTTGCGCCGATGGCTGGCTGAGGTCGCTGGTTTTTAGTTGATCCCAATATGCCGCATCTACAATAAGGCCATGCTTCAGCATTTCGGCAAGGCCCGATAATATCTGGCGGGCAGGAAGGGTTTTCAGGAAATCCGCATGCATAAACACCGCCTTAGGCTGCGTAAATGTGCCGATGATATTTTTTACGCCATCCAGATCAACCCCCGTTTTGCCTCCGACCGAGGCATCAACCTGCGATAGCAGGGTAGTGGGTACCTGCACAAAATCTATCCCCCTTTTATAAGTAGATGCAACAAAACCGCCCATATCGGTAATAACGCCGCCACCCAGGTTTATCATGAGGGCTTTGCGGTCGGCCCCAAAGTCGATCAGCATTTTCCAAATGCCCACGCAAAAATCAATGTTCTTGCTTTCCTCGCCCGCATTTACTTCAATAATATCAAAGTTATCAAACGCATCAAGCTGTTGCTTTACTATGGGGAGGCAATGTTCGCCTGTATTTTCATCGGTAAGTATAAACACCCTGGAGTAGTTGCCCTGCTTTACAAAGTTTGCCAGTTGAGTTATGCTATTATCAAAAAAGATAGGGTAGCTGTCGCTTTGGATGGTTTGCATGTTATATAGCCTTTATCTTTTGGCCCCTGAATTCAACAATATCCCCAGGCTTTACCTTAAGGCGTTTGCGGTAGTCAACGGTGCCGTTGTATACCACTTCACCGTGCTCTACAACTATCTGCGCTTCGCCCCCGGTTTGCACAAGGCCGGCTGCCTTAAGCAGTTGTATCATTGGGATATAGTCGCCTTCTACCTTAAATTCTGTCATGTGTGGCAAAAATAAACTATTCATGGAATAATGAGTTATCATTTTATAATTTTGCACAATACTTTAAGGGGTTGATAGTTATTAGTTCATGGTTCATAGCAACACATGATGGCTACTATGAACTGTGATCCATGAACTGAAAACAAATGAGTCCAAACGATAAATTATCCTTCGAAAATACCGAGATCGCTTTCCGTCATTCATCAAACACCGACCTTAACCGTGCCTACTGGCTGTTCAAGGTCATCAATGTTAATTTTTTGGTTAATATAGGCCCGCCGATAACCAATTTTGCCGTAAAGATAGGGCTGCCCGTTAAAGGGCTCATAAAGGCCACCATATTTAAGCACTTTTGCGGCGGCGAAACCATTCAGGAATGCGCTAAAACTACGCAAAACCTGGCCGACGGCGGCGTTGGGACCATATTGGACTACTCGGTTGAGGGTGAAGACGATGAGAAGGTGTTTGATGCCACCCGCGACGAGATCATTCGCACCATTATCACGGCCTCAAAAAGCAAAAATATACCACTTACTGTTTTCAAGGTTACGGGTGTAGGCCGCTTTGGGTTGCTGGAAAAACTCGACGAAGGGTTAAAGCTAAGTGTTGATGAACAATTAGAATGGCAAACCGTACAGGATAGAGTGCTGGCCATATGCGAAATGGCACACTCCGAAGGTGTGCCGGTAATGATAGATGCCGAAGAAAGCTGGATACAAAAAACCATTGATAACCTGGCTTTAAATATGATGCGCTTTTTTAATAAGGAAAAAGCCATTGTATATAATACTTATCAATTATACCGCCACGATAAGCTGGCATCGCTGGTAGGCGACCATACGGTTGCCGAAAGCGAGGGATTTATTTTGGGCGCCAAGATAGTACGCGGCGCTTACATGGAAAAAGAACGCAAACGCGCTGAAGAAAGGGGTTATCCATCGCCCATACAACCTGATAAGGCCGCTACCGACCGAGATTACAACGACGCGCTGATATACTGCGTTGATAACGTTGCCAATGTTGCGTTTGTGGCCGGTACCCATAACGAAGACAGCTGCCGCCTGCTGGCCGACCTGCTGAACGAGAAAAAGATAGACCACAAGAACCCGCATGTGTATTTTTCGCAGCTGCTTGGTATGAGCGATAACCTGAGTTTCAACCTGGCCAACGCCAATTATAATGTAGCCAAATATGTGCCTTACGGGCCTATCAAAGCGGTATTGCCTTATCTTTTCCGTCGCGCGCAGGAGAACACCGCCATTGCCGGTCAGATGAGCAGGGAACTAAGCCTGATTGTAAAAGAGAAGAAGAGAAGGAACGCTTGATCATTCCCTTATAATGTCGGTGTCTACAGGTGTATAACCAAGTTGCCGGCTCATGTTTATCACCTGTCCTTTATGGTGAAATTCGTGTGTAATAACGTGCGTAAATACTTCAAAAGGCGAACGGGTAAGGGTGTTCCCGTCCGGGCGGGTAATAAACATCTGCTGCTCCGGCGAGTCTTTAAAAGCGTGCAAAAAATCGTTCGTTATCAGGTCTACCTGTTGGTAGGCGTTACGTACCGCCCTTAGGTCACGGTGTTCCTCTTCACCAAAATAAGGCCGTTGTTGCTGCAGTACACTGTTAGCCAGCCAAAACAGGTAACAATTGGCCACATGCATCAGTTGCGAAACCATGCTCTCATTATTAAATGATGGAAGCGGCGTTAGCAGATGCGCCGGTTTAATGGTTTCGCAATAATCAAATAACGCCCCGCGGGCCGATATAACTAACTGGTATTGACGAAGCAGTGTTACGTACATACTATATCTCACACATTAATTAAACCAAACGCTCCCGCTCGGCAAACGCTGCCAGCGTATCAGGCGCGGTCATTAAAAAAGTTTGTATGCCCAGGGTTTTGGCGGCCTCTAAATGTTGCGGGCTATCGTCAATAAATAGTGTTTCTTTTGCGTTTAAGTTGTTTTCGGCAAGTACCTGCTCAAAAAAATCTGTTTGAGGTTTACGCTTGCCCACCAGGTGCGAATAATATGTTTTTTCGAACAAGTGCTCATTATCCTCAAAACCAAAATCCGTTTTAAGGTAATTCATGATATGAGTATAATGGATATCGTTAATGTTGCTTAGCAAAAAGGTGCGGTATTTTTCTTTGAACTTCAGCAGCAGGTCGTGATTGCCTGGAGCTATACCCAGTAAAAGACTGTTCCACGCGTCGGTAATTTGCTGATCGGTTACAGCAGGGTTGCCCGTTTTAGTTTTAATATAAGCACGAAACTCATCTGCCGATACCTCGCCGCGGTCGAACCGGTCAAATATCTCATCCTGCTGGCGGTGACCAAAAAATGCCTCGGCATCGCTGATTCCCAACGCCTTAAAAGCCTGCTGCGCCCGCCTGAAATCAATGCTGAATATTACATTCCCGTAATCAAATATGATGTTTTTGATGTTATCCATTTGCTAATTTAAAGCCTAAATATAGGCTTAGCATATAAGTAAGCAGTATAATTTTTGCAAAACCCCTTTTTAATGGCGAAAAACATAATTTTGTCGCATTGTTTTTACTACCTACATTCACCCATTTTATAATGAAAGTATATAACAGGATTTTATTGCTGCCGCAAACGGTGTATAAAATTATATGTACCTTAATTATTTTACTTAGCACACTGCAAGGCAATGCGCAGGGGCTGCAGTTTAACTCTAACGACAGCCTGCTAAGCCGGCGCACATCCTATATGGTGTTTGCAGGCGATAAGCCCACCTTTCATGATAAGTTATCTATAAAGTTTGATCTTTCGTTATGGGATAACGATCACCTGGGCTATGTATTTAACATTACCGATACCAAAAGCAACTCCTATAGCCTTACTTACATTTATAATCACAACGGGTCGCCTACGCTGAATTTCAATATCGATAGCAAAAGCAATAAAATAGAGATACCGCTCAACTTGGCACAACTTAAAAAGCGTAACTGGATAAAGGTTAGGGCCGATATTAACCTGAAAGCCAATACCGTAAGCTTTTTGGTCAACGGTAAATGGTATAAAGCAACGGGCTTCGGCTTCGACGGCGAAATGACACCCGAGATAACCTTCGGTAAAAATAAGCATTACTCTGATGTTCCTAACATGGCTGTTAAAGACCTTGCTATTTCTGACGGTAGCGAAGATTATTATTTCCCGCTCAACGAATGGAAGGGTAACAGCGTGCATACGGATAGGGGCGATGCCCTCGGGTATGTTGATCATCCCGCCTGGCTGATCAACGAATCATATTTCTGGACACCTAAGTTCAGGCGGACCTTTAATGAGGTAGCGGGCCTGAACTTTGACGCGGAACGGCAGCAGCTGTTCATGTTTAAAAAGGATTCGCTGATATCCTACAACGTTCAGGAGGATAATATAACAAGCCGGCCCTACCAAAATAAGCTTCCGCTTACGCTTTTACTTGGTAAAAGCGTAATTAATACAAGGGAAGGTAAGTGCTATGTGTACGAAGTGCAGCCCCCCGATTCGTTACACAGCATAGCCGCGCTTAACCTGAATACACTGAAGTGGGAGGCAACGGGTAAAGCCCTGATCAAGGAACAGCGCCATCATCACAACGTGTTTTTTGATAAGGACCAAACCAACTTCTACCTTTTTGGCGGATACGGTTCATTCTCGTATCACAAAGACTTTTTTAAATATCTGCCCGATAAGGATCTGTGGGAGAAGGTGGCGTTTAAGGGCGACACCATTTCGCCGCGCTTTTTTTCGGGAAGCAGCCAGGCCGACGAGAATAACGACGTTTATATATTCGGGGGGTACGGCAACCAGTCGGGCAATCAAATAGTTGGGGGCAAACATTTTTATGACCTGTATAGGGTAAATTTAACTACCCGTACCATTAAAAAATGCTGGGAAATAAGCCCGGAAGAGGAGCCGTTTGTATCAGCCAATAACCTCATTATCTCTAAAGACAAAAAGTATTTCTACGCCTTGTGTTACCCACACGAAAAACCAAAGACCAACCTGCGGCTTTATAAATTTTCTATCAGGGACGGGTCGTACGAAATTGTAAGCGGTACCATACCCGTTACTTCCGAACGGATAGAAAGCGACTTTAACTTATTTTTCAACCCCCAACAAGGCGAGTTTTATTGCACCGCCCAGGAGTTTGTATCCCCGGCACAATCAACCGTACGCATCTATTCCCTCACCGCGCCGCCCGTAAGTCAGCAGGCTTACTTAAACTCGCAGCGGCCGGCCACAAGTAAGTTCAACAGCTTATACATTTACCTTACCGGCCTTATAATAATATGCGCCGCTGCATGGTATTTTGTACGCAAACGCAGAAAGACGCAGGGCGGGATACATACCGGCGAAGAAATAACCCCCGAATTTTACACCCGCAAAAAAGAGGCCGATAAAAAACCAAATGCCGTTTACCTGTTAGGCGAATTTGTGGTGTTTAACAAGCATAGCAGGGACATTACCTATATGTTCAGTCCCAAAATAAAACAATTATTCATTCTTATTTTACTGAACAGTAAGGACGGACAAGGGGTTGTTTCAAAAAAAATATCAGCTACTTTATGGCCGGACAAAGACGTTACCCGTACAAAAAACATCAAAGGGGTAACAATTAATCACCTGCGCAATATCATAGCCGATCTGGAAGGCATAGAACTTACTTTCCTGAACGATACTTACAGTTTTCAGTTAAGCGAAAGTTTTTTCTGCGATTATTTTGTCATCATTGATGCGCTGCACCAGATACAAGAGCACAATTTGTCGGCAAGCCGGTTTGTAACTGATAATTGTGAGCTTTTTGCACGCGGCGGCTTGCTGCAATACCTGCCCGAGACCTGGCTGGACGATATAAAACTGAGCTTTGAAGAGTCGCTTATGCTGGTTATACTGCCTGAGGTGAAAAAGATATATGAAAGCGGCGATCATAAAAAAGCGTTCGAAATATCCCGCGTGGTGCTCAACATCGATCCGTTTAACGATACCGCTTTAAAATATAAACTTAAATCAGTCCGCAGAATAAAAGGCATCGATCATGCCAAACGTTTATACGACGAGTTTATCAACGAATATCAAAAATCACTGGGTAGCGAATACCCTGTTCACTTCGATAAGATCTGCAAATAAAAATCGGTTCCCGGTTTAAAAATGCTTCACCGATATCAGGGATATTTCTTAAAAAAGGGGTTAATAATCTGCGGTTAACAAAATTTTAACTCTATTAACCCCTTTTTTAACCCTGCTTTTAATACATCCCCCTTTATACTTGTGTGCCGGCTGTACTGGGTTTACCCCTGCAACAGCGTTACCGGCGCAGTTATAAACCAGTTTAAACCAATTTACCTATGGATGAAATTTTTACCAATTATGGTGAATGCCATGGCATTCATTATGGTGTAAAGATCAAAAGGACGGTACGCCATTGTATCACGTTTCTTTTGTTTTTACTGATGTGCAGCGCGGCGTTCGCGCAAAGCAGAACCATTACCGGTGTAGTATCTGATAATGCAGGGCCTTTACCAGGTGTATCGGTAACCATTAAGGGCACCACAGCCGGCACGGTTACAGATGTTAACGGTAGATACTCGCTTAACGTATCCCCGGGCCAAACACTCTTGTTTTCTTTTTTAGGGTATGCACCGCAGGAGGTTGCGGTTAATACGCAATCAACAGTAAGCATTACGCTGGCGCAAAACTCATCTACCTTAAATGAGGTGGTGGTAGTAGGTTACGGCACGCAAAAGAAAGCTACCGTAACAGGCTCAGTCGCCAGTGTTTCGGGCAGCGAGATCACAACCACAAAAAACGAGAACGTTATTAACTCGTTAACCGGTAAGGTGGCGGGTTTGCGGGTAACGCAAAATTCTGCCGAGCCCGGAACGTTCAACAGTTCGTTCAGCATTCGCGGCTTTGGAGACCCGCTGGTGATCATTGACGGTGTGCCGCGCGATAACATAACCCGCCTCGACCCGAACGATATCGAGAGCGTATCGGTACTAAAAGACGCATCGGCAGCTATATACGGTGTGCGTGCCGCAAACGGCGTTATTTTGGTGACTACCAAAAAGGGTAAAAAAGGATCGCTTGAATTAAATTATTCGGGTAGCTATGGTGTCCAGGTGCCCTCGGGTTTGCCAAAGGCCGTTGGCGCAATCGATTTTATGACGCTGGTTAACGAGCAATTACTGCATAACGTTAACGGCGGCCAGGTTAAATATTCCGAATCAGACTTTGACGCCTTCCGTACTGGTACCCGTACCAGTACAGACTGGTACACACCTGTTATTAAAAACAGCGTGCCGCAGCAGCAGCACAATTTAAACGCCATGGGCGGTAACGATAACACCACCTATTTTGTGAGTATGGGCATCACCCAGCAGGATGGCTTTTTGCGAAGCGATGACCTAAATTACAAGCGCTACAACCTGCGCTCGAACCTGAGCACCCGCATCACCAAAAATTTAACGGTTGATGTAAACATAAACGGTACATTAGATCAAAAGGACCAGCCTTACCAGGATGCCTGGTGGATCATCCGGTCGTTTTGGAGGCAGGTACCAACCCAACCTATTTATGCCAATAACAACCCCGCGTACTTTAACATTGGCGAAGTTGATGGCACCAACCCGCTTGCATTGGCCGATGCTGATGTAAACGGTTACAGAAAATACACTAACCGCTGGCTGCAATCGCAGGTGTCGGCAACCTGGCAGCTGCCGTTTGTACCCGGGTTAAGCGCTAAAGGCTTGTATGCATATGATTATTATCATTCAAATAATAAGATCTACCAAAAATCATACAACCAATACAACTACGATGCAAACAGCGATACTTACAGGCCAACAGCTTATCAATCGCCTGCTACCATTCGCAACGAATCGTTTGAGCGGCCGGGCAGCTTAATGCAGCTTTCGTTAAACTACGACCACAATTTTGGCGACCATAGTTTCACAGGCCTGTTATTGTATGAAGAAAACCACCGCCAGCAGGATAACTTTTACGCGCAGCGCGAACTTTCTTTACCGGTAGACCAGATATTTGCCGGTAACGCGCAAAATCAGATCGGATCGGCCAACGTGGGCGACATTTACGACTATGTGAACAAATCAGTTGTAGGGCGTATCAATTACAACTATAAATCCAAATACCTCGCAGAGTTTAGTTTCAGGGAAGATGGTTCGTCAAGGTTCCCTAACTCAAAAAAATGGGGCTTCTTCCCCGCAGGGTCGTTAGGATGGCGCGTATCACAGGAGGGTTTCTGGAAAGATTCTCATGCCCTGTCGTTCATCAACGATTTTAAATTGAGGGCATCGTACGGCAGGGTTGGAGCCGACAATTCGCTTTTCTACCAATTCCTTACCGGTTACGATTACCCCGCCGGCGGGTCAAACAACCAGCTGCCGGGTGGTTCAGTATTCGACGGTACATTTGTAAACGCCATTGCCAGCCGCGGTATTGCTAATGCCAACCTTACCTGGTATAATGCCGAAACCTATAACCTTGGGTTTGATGCAGAAGCATGGAACGGTTTGCTTGGAGCCACCTTTAACGTGTTCAGGCGCGATGGCAGCGGCCTGCTGGCGACCAGGGCGCAAAGCTTGCCAAGTGTTTTGGGAGCGAGACAACCACAGGAAAACTTAAACAGCGACCGGACCCAGGGTTTCGAGGTGGAGCTAACGCACCGCAGCCACATCGGCGCGTTCAATTATAACATAAAGGGTAATGTAGCCTTTGCACGCACCAAAAACAGGTATGTAGAGCACTCGCCCTATGGCAACTCGCAATTAAACTGGCACAATAATCAAAACGACCGCTGGAACAACATTTACTGGGGATATGGCGCCGACGGGCAGTTTACCAGTTACCAGGATATACTGAACAGCCAGCAGTTTGTATCGCGGAATGCCGTGGTAGGCGATTATCAGTACCAGGACTGGAACGGCGATGGCCAGATAACCGGCGACGATGTGCACCCCATTGCATACAACAGCGCGCCGTTAACCAACTTTGGTTTAACACTGGGCGGCTCATACAAAGGCTTTGATTTTAACATGTTATGGCAGGGCGCCACAAATGTTACCGTATCATACATCGAGCAGCTGAACATACCGCTTTGGGGTGGTGGCAGCGCGCTGGAGATGTTTATGGACAGGTACCACCCGGCCGACCCCAACGCCGATCCGTACAACCCCAACACCGTTTGGATTCCTGGTAAGTATGCTTTAACAGGTACTACTGCCGATGTAAACTCTATGTTCAACATCCAGGATGCCTCTTATGTAAGGCTGAAATCGGCAGAGTTAGGGTACAGCCTTTCGCCCAACGCGGCTAAAAAGATAGGTATAAAGGGGGCACGGATATTTGTTACCGGTTATAACATATTAACTTTTACCGGCGTAAAATATCTCGACCCTGAGCACCCTTCGGCCACGTACGGTTATCTGTACCCGCTTAATAAAACATTCTCATTAGGCGTAAATGTTAAGCTTTAAACATTAAGATCATGAAAAAAACGATATATATATTGATATGCTTTTTTGTGTGCTGGACATCGGCCTGCAGAAAGATGGATATACCACCTATAAATATTATCCAGGATAAGGACGCATTAAGCAACGCTGGTGGCGTACAGGCCTACATGGCCCGTTTATACTCGCAGTTACCCATCGAAGATTTTAGGTACTCGCCGCAGCGCGGTCTTAATTTCTTTTGGATCATCAGTCCGTTCCCGGCCGTTACCGGCGAGGCATTAAGCCGCGACCAGCGCGGCGCTATGCAGGAAAACGTAGACGAATCGCCCTGGGCCGAGTGTTACTCGCTGATAAGGGATGCCAACTATTTTATAGAGAATCTGCCGAAATATTCAAGCAGTTTTACCGAGGCACAGGTAAACTCCTGGCTGGGCGAGGCCCGGTTTGTAAGGGCGGCAACTTATTTTGCTTTGGTAAAACGTTACGGCGGCGTGCCTTTGATAGACAAGGTTTTGGAATATCCCACACCTGATCTGGAAAGTTTAAACATCCCCCGTTCGTCAGAGGAGGCTATCTATGATTTCATCGCCACAGACCTTGATTACGCTTACCAAAACATCAGCGAAAATAACCAGGTGGGCCGGGCCAACAAATATGTTGCAGCGGGTTTTAAATCGCGGGCAATGTTATATGCAGGTTCAATAGCTAAGTACAATAACATTACTTTGGTTGATGCTGCGGGTAACCGGGTTTGTGGAATACCATCGGCAAAGGCAGTTACTTATTTCAAGGCGTCTTATGATGCCGCCGTATTGTTAGAAAACAAATACAGCCTTTACAAAAAAGCATGGGCTGCCGGCGATAAGACAGCGCAGTATCAAAACTTTGTGAATATGTTTTTCGACGCTACCAGCCCCGAAAATGTATTTGTGCGGCAGTACCATTACCCCGAATCTGTTCACGGTTATGATGCCTACAATGTGCCTCGCCAGTTAATGGGTGCAAACGGTTACTCGGCCGAGGTTAACCCTACGCTCGACTATGTGGAACTGTTTGACGGCCTGCCCAAGAACGCAGATGGTACAATTAAAACCATGACAGCCGGAAAATATGATCTGTACAATACCACCATGGATCTTTTTGCCAACGCCGAACCCAGACTAAGGGCAACTGTTATACTTCCCGGCGATGAGTTTAAAGGGCAAAGTATCGAAATTCGCCGCGGTATATACACCGGCAGTTCGGCTGGGGGCATTAGTCCGCTGCTGCCTGCAGGCTCAACTGCAAATTATCCTACCACTAATATTGTACAATCATCAAACGCCTCGCAAACACCGTATACCCTGCCTGATGGCAGCACCATGAACCCTGCGGGTTTAAGCGGTATTTTCACCGGTGATGGTACCTGCGCTATATCAGGCTTTTCGGTTCGTAAGTGGCTGGTGCCCGATAAACCTACCTCAGAAGTGCTGGAAAACCGGTCTGACCAAACCTGGATAGAGATGCGTTACGCCGAAGTTTTACTGAACCGTGCCGAGGCCGCTTATGAGCTTAACACGCTTGGGCAAAACGACAAGAACTACCTGCAGGATGCCTTTACGATCATCAATCAGATACGTGAGCGCGCCGGGGCCGATTTTTTGGCCAGCGCCGCTAACCTGAACGATATAGATATCATCCGCAACGAGCGCAGGAAGGAACTCGGCTTCGAAAATAAGATATGGTGGGATATGAGGAGATGGAGAACTGCTGATAAAGAGCAAAACTCAACTATCTACCGCGTATTGATGCCTTTTTATTCGGCTAATGATAAAAAGTACTTCTTTGATGCCCGTACCGACGAGCGCAATATACGCTACACCTTTGATGTGCGCTGGTATTACGAGCAGATACCAAACGGCGAGATTCAAAAGAGCCAGAAATTAATACAAAACCCAGGTTATTAATTATTACAGAAATGAAAAAGATATTATATATGATAGCTGTATGCGCGATAGCCTTAGCAGGCAGTTCGTGCAGCAAATTAGACGATTACGACGCACCGGCTGAAACCTTAAACGGCAGCGTGACAGACGCCGGCACGGGTAAAACCCTGCAGACAGAAATTGGCGGCGGCGGTACGCGTATAAAGCTGCTTGAAATAAGCTGGGGCGATAACCCGACACCTTTCTACATCAGTTCTATGCAGGACGGTACCTTTAATTACACCAAACTGTTCCCCGGTAAAAATAAAATAAGCGCCGAAGGGGCCTTCGTTCCGCTGGTGCAAACAGATGCCACCGGGGCAACTACGGTAGATAAAAGCCAGACGGTCGATATCAAGGGTACAACAACCGTAAACTTTTCCGTCGATCCGTTTTTAAGGATAGAGTGGCAGGGCGAACCGGTGTTAAACGCCGACGGTACTATCTCTGTAACGTTTAAGATCACCCGCGGTACCAATGATCCCAACTTTCAGCAAGACATAACCGATGTGAGGTTATTTGTTAACTCCAACAAGTTTACAGGCAACAACAATTTCGACGACCGCTATTCTACGCAGATAAACTACAATGGGTCAGACGCTAACGCGCAGTTAGGGCAGTCGATAACCATCACTACCAAGGGCGGCCCGCTGCCTACCGGCAGAGATTACTTTTTAAGGATTGGTGCCCGCACTAATTACGGCTTAAAGTATTACAACTATACAGATGTTAAAACTGTAAGTGTTCCATAATTGCTATTCTACCCTGCTTAAGAATGTTAAATTCTTAAGCAGGTTTATACAAAATCTATGAAAAAACTTCTATTTTTTTGCTGCCTGTCTGCGCTGTCTGCCAGCGTAAACGCGCAGGCAACCAAACCGTCTCCGTTAAAAGAAAAAACCGCCTTTCAAACCAGCAGCCCCTGGATGCCCGAGATCGATGTACGGTCTGACATCGCCATTGTTTACGGCGTTAACGACCGCAAGGGCATGACCTTTGAGCAGCGCGTACAATCATGGCGCGACCATGGCTACCAAACCAACTTTATGACTGGCATAGCCTGGGGCGACTATAAAGATTACTTTTTAGGCAAGTGGGATGGCATAAATCACCTTGGTGTAGGCCAGGTCACCGCAAAGGGAGATACCATTTTTCATGGTAAGGATATGCCTTACGTGGTACCGGTAAAATCTTTTATCGAATACATGAAAACGGCGGTTATCAAAAGGGTGATAGACGTGGGCATAACCAATATTTTCATGGAAGAGCCCGAGTTTTGGGCAAGGGCAGGTTACAGCGCGCCGTTTAAGGACGAGTGGCAAAAGTATTATGGTTTCCCCTGGAAACCTCAGCACGAATCGGCAGAGAATACTTACCTGTCGAACAAGCTGAAATATCACCTGTATTACGAAGCCATAAAAGAGGTATCGAGCTATGCCAAAGCTTACGGTAAAAGTAAGGGTAAGAGCATAAAAGTGTTTATCGCTACGCACTCGCTGGTTAACTATTCATCGTGGCAAATTGTTAGCCCCGAGGCCAGCCTGGCGTCCTTGCCGGGGATAGATGGCTACATTGCGCAGGTATGGACAGGCACTTCTCGCGAGCCTACTTATTTTGACGGGCAGAAAAAAGAAAGGGTGTTCGAGAACGCGTTTTTAGAGTATGGCTCAATGGTATCGATGACGGCGCCAACCGGCCGCAAAATGTTCTTCCTTACAGACCCTATAGAGGATTGGCCGCGCGACTGGGCCGACTATAAAAAGAATTACCAGGCAACTTTTACGGCCAAGCTTTTATACCCCATGGTAGCCGATTACGAGGTAATGCCTTGGCCCGAGCGTATCTACACACGCCCGTATAAGGTAGCCAACAGCAACGAGAAGGTGCTGATACCGCAATACTATTCAACCCAGATGCAGGTGATGGTAAACGCGCTGAACAGCATGCCCCGGTCTGCCAATAAGGTAACAGGCGTGAACGGCATAGGCGTGTTAATGAGCAACTCGCTGATGTTTCAGCGCTTCCCAACGCATAACGGGTTTGAAGATCCGCAATTCTCGAACTTTTACGGCCAAACACTGCCTTTGTTAAAGCGCGGTGTGCCGGTGCAAACCGTGCATATGGAAAACCTTAGCTACGGCGCCACCTTAAAAAATATTAAGGTTTTGGTGGTCAGCTACTCAAATATGAAACCTGTATCGGCCCAAATACACACGGCATTAGCTGCCTGGGTTAAACAGGGCGGGGTATTGATATACGCCGGCCGCGACGACGACCCGTACCAAACCGTAATGGATTGGTGGGATACAAAAGGCATGAACTTTAAAGCGCCATCACAACACTTGTTTAAGCTGCTGGGCATTACCCCCTCTGCCGGAAAAGAGAAATACACCGTAGGCAAAGGCGCAGTTTATATCATCAGGCAAAATCCTAAAGAGTTTGTTTTAGAAGCTGATGCCGATACCAAATTTATAAGCCTGGTTAAGCAGGGCTTTGAAACCGATGCGAAGGCAGGCAAGCTTGTGTTCAAAAACAGCCTGTACCTGCAGCGCGGCCCTTATGATGTGATATCGGTTATGGACGAAAACCCCGATACCAAGCCCTATACCATCAAGGGCCCGGTTATCGACCTGTTCAACCCGCAACTGCCGGTATTGGCCCAAAAGGTAGTTAACCCCGGCGAGCAGGCTTTGCTGTACAATTTAAACAGGGCGGTCAATAAAAACAGGCCGCAGGTTTTAGCCGCCGCCGCGCGCGCCTACCAGGAAAAGGTTGCAGGCAAAAGTTATTCATTTGTTGTTAAAAGCCCTATAAAAACGCAAAACAGCATGCGGGTATTACTGCCGGCAAAACCCAGGGTAACTAAAGTTACCGATAGCAAAGGGCAGCAAATTACAGATGTAAAAACCTCCTGGGATGCGTCGTCAAACACCGTGTACCTGGGTTTCGCGAACGACCCTGCCGGGATAAAAGTGGATTTAAGTTGGTAAACATGGGGTTGGTTTAAGAACAGTTACTACTACCATACATGGGCTTGTACCGTGTATGCGTAGTGTGGCTGGATTGCCGCGTCCGGTTTATCATATCAAAATATTAAAATGAAAAAATTATTCTTAGTTGCCCTTTCCTTTTTACCGCTGATGGCTTTGGCGCAGGTTGATAACGCAAACCTTGCCGACCTTGTAAACCCGCTGATGGGCACCGACTCTAAGCCGTCGCTCTCAAACGGTAACACCTATCCCGCTATAGCGGTGCCATGGGGCATGAACTTCTGGACACCGCAAACCGGTAAAATGGGCAGCGGCTGGCAATACACCTACAATTCAGATAAATTGGTTGGCTTTAAGCAAACGCACCAGCCATCGCCCTGGATGAACGATTACGGCCAGTTCTCTATCTTCCCCGAAACAGGTAAGATAAGGGTTGACGAAGCAGAGCGCGCCAGCTGGTTTTCGCATAAAGCTGAGATAGCCAAACCCTATTATTACAGCGTTTACCTGGCAGATTACGACGTGACAACCGAAATAGCGCCAACCGAACGCGCGGCAAGTTTTAAATTTACCTTCCCCAGGAGCGACAGCGCGCACATTGTGATAGATGCTTTCGACAAAGGGTCGTACGTGAAGATCATGCCCGGTCAAAACAAGATAATTGGCTATAGTACGCGCAACAGCGGTGCGGTACCTGCCAATTTTAAAAACTACTTTGTTATTTATATAGATAAGCCATTTAAAAACGCATCTGTCTGGCATGGTAAAGATATTGACGATGGTAAGCTGGAATACACCGGCGACCATGCCGGCGCGGTAATCAGCTTTAACACAACAAAAGGCGAGGTAGTGAACCTGCGTGTAGCATCGTCATTCATCAGCATTGAGCAGGCCGAACTTAACCTGCAAAGGGAAGTGGGTAAAGATGATTTCGAAGTCATCAAACAAAGGGCAAAAACCACCTGGAATACTACCTTAAGCAAACTGGTTGCTGAGGGCGGCTCGGTCGATCAAACACGTACCTTTTACTCGTGCCTGTACCGCATGCTGTTCTTCCCAAACAAGTTGTATGAGCTGGATGCCAATAAAAATATCGTGCATTACAGTCCATATACCGGCAAGGTGCTGCCGGGCTATATGTTTGCCGGTACAGGCTTTTGGGATACCTTCAGGGCGTTGTATCCTTTCCTGAACCTGGTTTACCCTTCCATCAACAAAGAGATGCAGCAGGGCCTGATAAACGATTATAAGGAGGGTGGCTGGCTGCCCGAGTGGAGCAGCCCCGGTTATGCCAATGTAATGGTAGGCAACAACTCGGCGTCGGTGGTATCCGAAGCTTACTTAAAAGGCGGACGTGGCTATGATATCGGCACTTTGTACCAGGCCTTGTTACACGGCGCTAATAACGACGGGCCGGCAGCAACCGGCCGGGACGGTGTTGATTATTATAACAGCCTGGGTTATGTGCCTTACGATGTGAAGATAAACGAGAATGCTGCCCGCACCTTAGAATATGCCTATGACGATTTTGCCATTTACAAGCTTGGCAAGGCCCTTGGCCGCCCGGCATCCGAAACGGAGATCTACCGCAAGCGCAGCCTGAACTACAAAAACCTTTTTGACCCGCAAACCGGTTTGATGCGCGGCAAGAACAAGGATGGTAAGTTTCAAAGTCCGTTTAACCCATTTAAATGGGGCGATGCCTTTACCGAAGGCAACAGCTGGCACTACACCTGGAGCGTTTTTCATGATGTACAGGGATTAATAAACCTGATGGGCGGCAACCGGAAGTTTGTCAACAAGCTCGATTCAGTGTTTATCCTTCCGCCGGTTTTTGACGACAGCTATTACCACAGCGTTATCCACGAGATAAGGGAAATGCAGATAGCCGGTATGGGCCAGTACGCGCATGGTAACCAGCCCATACAGCACATGACCTACCTGTACAATTACGCGGGCCAGCCCTGGAAAACCCAGCTGCATGTACGCGATGTGATGAACAAGATGTATAAGCCTACCCCGGATGGCTACTGCGGCGACGAGGATAACGGCCAAACATCGGCCTGGTATGTGTTTTCGGCAATGGGCTTTTACCCGGTAACCCCTGCCAGCGACCAATACGCCTTAGGCGCCCCGCTGTTCAAAAAAATAACAGTGAAGCTACAGAATGGAAAAACCATTACTATTAATGCCGCAAACAACGGGCCGGCAAACCGTTATGTGAACAGTTTAACCATTAACGGTAAACCATATACCCATAACTGGCTTAGTCACTCCGCATTGCTGAAAGGCGCTGTATTAAACTTTAGCATGTCGCCGCGGCCTAATAAGCAGAAGGGTATCCGTACTGCGGATGCACCCTATTCATTATCTACCGAAAAATAATTACCATCTACCTATGAAAAAGCTAATTTATGTACTGCTGGCAAGCTTGTTTATTACGGCAATAAGCTGCAGCAAAGGCACCGAGAACAAGCCACCCGTTGTAAAGCCTGATGACGGCCAGCCGGCCGACCCTGAATTTACCGCGGCAGATGCCGCCGCCGCATACACGGCATTTAACAAATACTATTACAATCCATCAAAAAAGCTTTATTACAGCACCACTAGTCAGGACGGCCTCGCCGCCATATGGACCCAGGCTATTTACTGGGATATGGCCATGAACGTTTACGAGCGCACCAAAAGCCCTGCGCAGCTTGCCATGGTTAACGATATGTACCAGGGTGGCTTTAACCAATACGACGGTTACAACTGGGATAATACCACCACCTGGTTTATTTACGATGATATGATGTGGTGGGTTATGGCGCTTGCCCGCGCCAACCAATTAACCGGTAAGCCGGAGTACCTGCAAAAGGCCATAGCCGGGTTTAACCGCGTTTGGAACGGATCGTACGATAGCGTAAAGGGCGGTATGTTCTGGGATTTTCAGCACAGCGGCAAAAATGCCTGCATTAATTATCCTACCGTAATTGCAGCCATGCGCCTGTATAAGATCACCGGCGATGCAAGTTACCTGGATAAGGCAAAATCGATATACGGATGGGCAAAGGCCAACCTGTTTGATGTTAACAGCGGCCGCGTGGCCGATCATAAAATAGGCGATAACCCGCCGGGTTATGAGGATTATACCTACAATCAGGGGACAGCGATAGGGGCCGCCGTAGCGCTTTATGATGAAACAAAAGATAACGCCTACCTGGAAGATGCCAAACTGGCCGCCGATTACACCAAAACCAAAATGGGTGCGAATGGTATTTTACCCGCCGAAGGCGATTTTAACGAGCAGGGCGTATTAAAGGCCATATTTGCCCAGTACATTACCCAGCTGATAACCGACGGTAAACAAACCCAATACCTTGATTGGGTTAAAACCAACATAAACACCGGTTGGAAAAACCGCGATAAGGCGCGCGACCTTACCTGGCGAAATTACGCCTTGCCTGCCCCGAGGGGGGTAATGCAATCATACGAGAGCAGCAGCATAGTAACCTTTATGCAGCTGTACCTTACAGCCAAATAGTCCAGATTATATCAGCAATTAAACTAAGCCCCGCCTAAAAGCGGGGTTTGTTTGTTTTATATCAATAGGTTATGGCTTTGGCGTTTGGTGTGTTTAGCATATCGTTTGGTGTATTTAGCATATCCGGTGGTTTTTCTTTGCCCGACTTTTATTAAAAAAACAGAAGTCATGAAAAGGAAGATATTAATAGCCTGTTTAGTATGGGTATTAGGGGCCGCGGCAGCGTATGCTACCCCACCAAGAGAGGCCCGGTTATATGATAAGGTGATACAAACCTTTATTGAAAGCCACATGACATCGGCTTACCAGAAGCTTAATTCGATTTTGGCCGACGACGCCGTTTTTAAGCTTTCGCGGGGCGAACAAGTGCTGGTTCAAAATAAGGGTGCGTTAGTCGACCAGATGAAGCAGCAAAAGGCCGTAACCCAAAATTGCGATTATGCCTATAATATTTTGGCCGAAAGCGATGCCATTGTTATTGCCAAAGTGAGTTTCTTTTATCCCGATGGTGTACAGGAGAATTACCTGATGCTTGAACGTGATGCACAAAAGCAATGGAAAATAGCCAATGTATATAAAATGTTCCCCGTTAACGGGAATGTAACCCCCACGCCGGCGCTGGTAAGTAAATAACCGTAACCCAAATTATAAACCACCTCAAAATGCAATATCACCCTTTTAGGGGGATATTGCATTTTGCTGTTAACAAAGTTTGATGTTTTGCATCTTATAGTATATAAGCTTAAATTGATGAATTGGGAAACGGGTAAAATTTTTAAAAGAATTTTAATTGCTATATTATTTTCCCCGTTATTTTCTTTTGGTCAAAAATTCACTTTTTCACATCTCGATATCGAAGATGGCCTTATCCAGTCGCAGGTAACACATTTTGCCCAGGATAGTAAACACCGTTTATGGATCGCCACCTTTGGTGGTGCATGCCGGTTTGATGGTAAGGACTATCTTAAGATATCCAAATCAAAGGGGTTAAGCAGCAATTTTGTTTACACCGTTTTTGTTGATAAGCACGACAGGTTATGGATAGGTACCGATGATGGCTTGCTTTGCACCGCCAATGGTAAAAACCTGCGCTTTGCGGTGTCCCCGGGCCATAAAAACAACACTACTACGGCCATTGCCGCCGGTAAGGATGGTACCATATATTGCCTGGTAAACAATAAGCTTTACCGGGTACGCGATAAAAGCCTGGTGGCCATGCAAATAACCGGTAGCGAGGAGTTGCTTACCTGTTTTAACATCAGCGATGCCGGGGTGATCTATGCCGCCGTGTATAATAAAGGGGTGTACAGTTTTGACCATAACAAATGGACATTGCAGGCATCGTCAGCTTTTAACGGCCAAACGGCGGTTATCGGAAAAATCCTTTTCGATAAATTTAAAAAAGGGAATATTTTACTTTGTTCCACTAACAACGTATTTCAGCTTGCGGGCGGTGAGCTAAAACCTTATGCCGATAATTTGCTGGCCGGCGCTGCGAAGCCCTTTAGCTGCATTGAACAGGATGCCGATGGCAATTTATGGATAGGCAGCGTTAAAGGGGCATATTGCATCAAATCAAACAGGATAATTGGGTTTAACTCGCAAAACGGCTTTACCGATAACCCGGTGATTGATATTTATAACGATGTTGACAATAATTTGTGGCTGGGCACATCGGGCAGCGGCGCGTATAAGTACGAAGGCGATGGTTATTTAACGGCAAACCCTAAAGTACAAACCAATAACAGTCAGATCATTATCGGCCTTGCCAAAACAAAAAACGGCGAGGTGCTGGCCAATGTGAGCGGTACCGGCATCATGAAATACGAGCAGGGCGTTTTGTCGCCTTATTTATTGCCAACCAATAACCTGAATACATCGCTGGTAAGCTGCCTATTTACCGACAGGCAGCAAAATATATGGATAGGTACCAATTTCGGCGGATTGTGGCGATCTGATGGTGCCGGGTTTAAGATGTTCCCCTGGACCACCAGCAGCATCATTAATGTCATCAGCCAGGCTGCCGACGGCGCAATTTGGTTTGGTACATCGTTAGGATGTTACCGTATAGCCAAAAATGGTGTACAAGCCATTACGCGCGCGCCCACTTTTGTTTCCACGTTGTTACCCCTCGGGGCCGATTCGGTGCTTATAGGTACGCATAACGGGGTACAGTTGGCTATAGGTAATAAAATAGTGCTCGAACCCGCATTGTCGTTCTTAGATCGTTCATCAGTTTACAGTATGCTGCGTGTTGGTAACGCCATTTTATTTGGTACCGATGATAAAGGCGTATTTGTATGGCAGGTAAACACCAATAAATATGTAAATATTGATGTAGCCGAAGGCCTTAAGTCAAGCAGCATATATTGTATGGCTGCGGATAACAACGGGCAGATATGGGTTGGTACCGGCAAGGGTGTTAATCGCTTAAAAAAATCGTCGGGCCGGCTGATGTTTAAGGTTTTAAACAACAGCTATCCAAAAAGCGAGATAGCCGAAGCCAACCAGGGGTCGTTGTTGCTTAGCGGCGATGAAATGCTGTTAGGGACCACCAAAGGCTTAAAAATATATAAAACTGCACAGGTAAACCCCCGCGCAACCCCACCGCAAACCGTGTTGAACGAAGTGAGGATATATGGTAAGAATGGTAAATACCGCTCGCTGATGGACGATTCGGCTGCCGCTCCGTTAAAGCTCAGTCACGATCAGAACCATATAGCCATATCGTTTTTGGGTATTCATTTAAAAGACCCCGAGAGTGTTACTTACCAGTACCGTTTAACCGGCTTGAATGATAAGTTTAGCCAGCCCGTTAAGAACCCTTTCGTTGAGTATTTTTCGCTGCCTCCCGGCAAATATTGTTTCGAAATAATATCTATCGACGGAAATGGCAGGCAGTCGGGCAACTCGGTACTGGCCCGGTTCGAGATTGTTCCGGCGTTTTACCAGGGTACCATATTCAAAATAATTGTGCTGCTTGCTTTTTTAATATGCGGCATTATTATACAAACCTTATGGCATCAAAAGAAAAAGCGGCGCAAAATGCTTTTAGAATCGATAAAAAAAGAAGAGGTGGTGAAGATACGCCAGCAAACCGCCGAAGATTTCCACGATGACCTGGGCAACAAATTAACACGCATATCTATCCTGTCAGAAATATTGCAGTCGCGCATGGGCGAGGGTAAAGAGGAAGAAAGAAAGCTGGTGGAGCAGATAAAATCAAACACGCTGTCGCTTTATAACGGTACCAAAGATATCCTTTGGGCGCTGAACCCCAGGAACGATAATTTATACGAGATACTTAGGCATATCAAAGAAATTGGCATTGAGCAGTTTGCTGACACGGCGATAAGTTTTGAGATGACCGGCTTACACACCGACCTGAAGCAATACCGGCTAAATATGGAACACAGCCGCAATTTGCTGATGATATTTAAAGAGCTGATCAATAATGTACTTAAACATGCCCATGCAACAAGTGTACGCATAATTGCCAGCCGGCAGGATAACGAAAAGCTGTTATTAGCCATCAGGGACGATGGGGTAGGCTTTGAGGCTGATATGCTTACCACCGGCTACGGCATGAACAATATAAAGGCCCGCGCAAAACGCATTAACGCCCACCTGAGTGTTGAAAGCAGCAAGGGCGCCGGAACCATAACCAAACTTATCATAAACCTGAAACAGGTATAACCATGGGCGCACCAACAAAAATAGTTATCATAGAGGATGATGATACCATCAGGAACGGTTACGAATTTCTGATAAACGCAAATAACGGCTATAAGGTTGTAAACACCTATCCTTCATTTGATATTGCACAGCACACCATTGGTACCGACCGGCCCGATGTTATTCTGCTTGATATACAGCTGCCGGGCACCGGCGGTATTGCCGCGCTGCCAAAACTAAAAAAGATGCTGCCCAACGTTTTGATACTTATCATTACAGTTTACGAATCAGAGCAGGTAATATTCGACGCGCTGATGAACGGCGCGTCGGGATACCTTACCAAAAGCACCCCCTCGGTAAAGATCATCGAGGCTATACGCGAAGTGTGCGAGGGCGGTGGACCAATGAGCGTTAATATTGCCCGCATGGTTATCTCGTCCTTCAGGCGTAACCAGGACTCGCCACTGTCAAAACGCGAAACCCAGATACTGGAAATGATAGCCAGCGGCAAAAGCCGGAGCATGGTTGCCAAAGAACTTTTCATTGACCTGGAAACCGTCAGGAGCCATATCAAAAAAATTTACATCAAGCTTGATGTAAACTCACGCTCAGAGGCCATAACAGCCGCGAAAAAGAACAAATTTATTTGAATTTACCGGCAAAAAGCTCAGGAAAATTCTAAAAATCACCCCGACTGGGGGATACGCCGCGCAAAAGCACAGCTTAAATTTGATTAACAATTAAAAAAGTAGTTTTTGTAATTGGTAACCACTGTGTTACAAATAATTAAGCTTCTGTTTTAATATTAACAACTACGGCTATGGAGATAAAATATATCACACTGTTTGCAGCTGATATAAACGAGCAGACGGCATTTTGCCAGGATAAACTGGGGTGCAAAATAAAAAAGGAAACCAGCTTTTTTGACGGGCAGCCATGCACCATTTTAAACGGCCAGCAATTTAATATAAACCTGGTGGTAATCAAGAGCAATGATGGGGCGAAGCACAGCAGTACTGTTATCCTTAACTCAAAGGATTTCCTGAAAGATCATTACGAATTGAAGCAAAAAGGCATTCAGTTTCAGTCCGCGCCCGAGTACACTGCCGGTGGCCTGGCCGCCGCTTTTACCGACCCTGCCGCAAACCGCTGGCTGCTTTTAGAAGAACGGGAGTATAACGAAGACTAATATGGACTACCTGAAGGTATTAAAGAATAATAACAAGATAATCAGTAAAACAACCTACTGTAAAGAGGATGTTCAAACTGCTGCCGACCTTACCCTGCGCTGTGTTTTTTCGGGTAACGAGCGGTGCAGCATTGGCCGCCGGGAGCTTTTGATATATGCCGATTCGTTTATTATGCTGAATAAGGGCACACAATACAATACCTGTATCAGTTCCGAAACACCCGTGCAATCTTTCGCTGTTACCTTTGATAAAGATTTTGTAAACGATTTTTATAGCAGCTATACGTTATCGAACTATAAGTTACTAAACGGCATAACAGACACCGCCGAAAACAAGCTTAACGAAACTTTATACCCCTTTAACGGCGACATAAAATTCAATTTGTCGCACCTTAAGGCCAATTTAGACAGCGGCCTGAACGACGAATTACTTATAAACGAATACCTGCACCACTGCCTGATAACTTACAATTCGGTTTATAATAAAGAGATATTTGAAAAGGCACGCCTGTTGCCTATCCAGAATGCAGGTACGCGCCTGGAGATATTGCGCAGGCTAAACCTTGCCAAAGAATACCTATACAGTAATTACGATAAAAATATTAACCTGAACGAACTCGCCGCTTACGCTTGCCTGTCGGTAAATCATTTGCTGCGCACATTTAAACAGGCCTTTGGCCGTTCGCCACATCAGTTTTTGACTGATATCCGCTTAAAAAGGGCGCAGCAGCTATTGCGCAAAAGCAACTATTCGGTTAACGAGGTGGTAACCCTTATCGGTTTTGAGTGCCCCAGCTCGTTCATACGTCTTTTCAAACAGCGGTTCGAAACAACACCGCTTATCTACCGTCAGTCGGCGTAGTCCACATTGTTCCTGACGTGTTACACCTGCCTCAAAACAGGTGTATCCCGTTACGAATGGTGATTCTCGCACATCCTTACTGTTCCGCATCGGCTATTATTGCTCACATAAATGCATACCTGTGCACAGGGGTGTTTTAACTGATTTCTTATTCTAAAAACAACTAAATGAAAAAAATTTTACTGATCTGCATGTGTTTTTTACTGCTCTTCAAAACACAACTGTTTGCGCAGGAGCGCACCGTTAGCGGTACGGTTACTGCAAAAGAAGATGGGCAGCCCATTCCCGGGGTAACCGTGAAAATTAAGGGGACAACAATTGGTATGCAAACCGGCACCGATGGTAAATACGCCATAAAAGCAGCAAACGGGGCGGTTTTAACGTTTTCGTTTTTAGGCTACAACGAGCAGCAGGTAACGGTAAACAAGGACATTATTAATATTGTGCTTACGGTTAACAGCCGCCAGCTTGGCGAGGTGGTTGTAACGGGCCTTGGTATAAACAAAGCCAAAAAAACACTGGGTTACGCACAAACCTCGGTAAAAAACGAGGAGATAAACAAGTCGGCGCCTATCAACCTCCTGGGTGGCCTGCAGGGTAAAATATCCGGCGTAAATATCTCTAACGTATCCGGTGCAGCGGGTGGTTCTACCAAGGTAATATTAAGGGGTTATACTTCCATAGGGGGTACCAATCAGCCCTTATATGTGGTAGATGGTGTGCCATTGAACAATTCCAGAAGTGGGTCTGATGATAATTTCGACTTTGGTAACAACGCAAACGATATCGACCCTAACCTGATTGATAACATCAGCTTCCTGAAAGGTTCGGCGGCAAGCGCTATATATGGCTCGCGCGGATCAAACGGGGTAATTGTTATTACCACCAAAAAGGGTAAGACCGGTAAGCCCACTGTCGACTTTTCGTCGGCGGCAACGCTTACCAATGTTGCCTACGTTTACAAACCGCAGGAAATTTTTGGCCAGGGCTGGGACGGACATTTTGTACCCGGCGAAAACGGTAACTGGGGCCCTAAATACGATGGTCAGCTAAGGCCATGGGGCGCGGTGGTAAACAATACACAACTTATCAAGCCGTTCTCGTTCATTAAAAATAACATAAGAGATACCTACGATAACGGCCTTGATTTTAACAACAACATTACCATAAGCGGTGGTACCGATGCCTCTAACTACTTGTTATCTTACAATAATATTCACAGCGATGGGGTTTTACCCGGCAATGTTGATGGCTTTTCGAGAAACAACTTTACCTTAAAGGGTGGTACCAATTACAAAAACTTTTCGGCCGACGCTACGCTGAACTATGTCGCCAAGAACGGAAGCTTTGTGGCCACCGGCCAGGGCCCAACGGGGGTAGCCAACACGTTTTACGAAAGTGTTTTGCAAATACCTGGCGATATCCCCATTAAAGACCTGAGGGATTACAAAAACCTTTATTTCAATACGGATAACTACTATACTCCGTTTGCCGAAAACCCGTATTATACCTTATACGAAAACGGCAGCCGAACTAAAACCGATAGGCTTTACGGTAACATTAACCTGAACTACAAACTGGCACCATGGGTTACCCTGCAATTACAGCAAGGTGCCGATGTAAGCAACGCAGGTACAAAAATTTGGTACAACAGCAATTCGCCTACACCGGGCAGCTGGGTTGGCGGCGGCAATACTGAAGGCCAGTCAAGGGCGCCGGATGATGGCGGTGTTGAAGAAGATAATTACCAGAACTACGAGTATGATACCAAATTGCAGGCCTTGTTTGTTAACAAGATAGGAGCTGATTTTGATATAAACGCAGTAGCCGGTGTAAACTATAACGACAGGGGCAGCCGCAGCGTGGCAACATCCATCCAGGGCTTAGCTATACCGGGGTTCTTCAACCTGTCTAACAGCGTAAACAAACCGTCAAGCGCCGAATCTGAAAGCCATCGCCGCCTGGTAGGTTTTTACGGCCAGGCTACCGTGGGTTATAAAAACTATTTATACCTAACCGTTACCGGCCGTAACGATATAACCTCAACGCTGGCAACGGGTAACAACAGCTATTTTTACCCTGCCGCAAACGCGTCGTACATACTATCGCAAGCGCTTGATCTGAAAAGTTCGGTGGTTAGTTATATAAAATTGAGAGGCAGCTACGGCGAAACCGGTAGCGATACCGACCCTTACAATATCAACAATGTGCTGTCGTCTACCAGTGTGGGGCTTGGGTTTGGCAGCATCAGGTTCCCGTTACAGGGAGTGCCGGGTTTTACCATCAACAATACGCTGCTTAATACTAACTTAAGGCCCGAGCGCGTAAAAGAATATGAATTTGGCGGCGAGTTCAGGTTTTTGAACGATCGTTTAGGGATAGATCTTACCTACTACCAACGCACCCGCCAGGACCAGATATTAGCTGTACCGATCGCCCCAAGCGGTGGTTACTCGTTCGAGCTGGTGAACTTTGGCGCGGTACGTAACCGTGGTATCGAACTGGCGTTTAGCGCAACTCCGGTAAAAACATCGCTGGTTAACTGGGATATCAACTACACTTTCTCGAAGAGCAGGAGTGTTGTTACCGCGCTGCCCGACGGCTTAGATAAAGTAATACTACAGCAAGACGGTTACGGCGGCGAGTTTGTAGCCATAAAAGATCAGCCCCTTGGTATTTTACAAGCACCTGTGCCTGCTTACGACCCGCAGGGCCACATTGTTGTAGATAGCCAGGGTTTCCCCATCGCCGCATCGGCAAACGGCAGCTATGGTAACTTCCAGCACGATTTTGTAATGGGCTTTAACAGCAATATAAGGGTACAGAACTTTACACTGGGCTTTACTGCCGAGTGGGATAAAGGCGGTAAGTTCTACTCGGGCACGGCCGACCTGTTTAACTTTGTTGGTGCCGATCCCCGCACCACCTATAACGACCGTAACCCATTTATTGTGCCTAACTCGGTACAGCAGGTTAAAGACGCAAACGGCAATGTTACAGGCTATATTGAAAACACTACCCCGATAAGCGAAAGCGATAACGACGATTATTATTACACCACATCTAACAAAGCGCTGGCATGGTCAAGAGATATCCTTGACAGGAGCTTTGTTAAGCTGCGCGAGGTTATTGTTAATTACAATCTGCCCAAAAGCTTAACCAATAAGTTGGGCGTATCCAAGGCATCGATAGGGGTGTATGGCCGTAACTTATATACCTGGCTTCCGGCCGGTAATAAGGTGGTTGACCCCGAAGTATCAAACTACGGAACAGACCTGGCCAGCGAATACGGCGAATTCCGTACGGCCCCGCCTTTGCGTTATTTCGGCGCCGCACTAAAAGTTACATTTTAATATTCTGATTCATGAAAAGTAGAAACAACCATATAAAAATTCTTTTTACTGCCGCCGTTGCATGCTTAACGCTGGGCTGCAGTAAGATCAATGAAATTAACGTAAGCCCCAATAACCCCTCGATAGATAAGGCCACCCCGCAGGTACTGTTCCCGTCGGGGGTAATATCTACCGCTGCTATGACGGGCGGCGAGCTAAATATTATTGGTGGCATCTGGTCGCAGTACTGGACACAGTCGCCGGCGGCCAACCAGTTCAAAACCATCGACTCGTACAACCTGCAGAGGCAGGACTTCAACCGGGGCTACAACGAACTATTCTCGGGCGCGCTGGCCGACTACCAACTGGCTATTGATAAGGCGAAAGCGAATAACCAAAACCAGTTTTTACTGATGTGTACGGTAATGAAAGCTTACACCTATGAGGTACTTGTAGACTTATACGATAAAGTACCTTACACCGATGCTTTTCAGGGTGCCAAAAACCTGCAGCCAAAGTTTGATGATGGTTACGATGTTTACAAGGCATTGATTGCAGAGATAGACGCTGCCCTGGCTACTGATTATGATGTAGATCTTTCGGCAGCCGATTCAAAGGTGGACCTGTTGTTTGGCGGCGACGGCACTGCAACCCCTGCCGATCAAATGGCTAACTGGCGTAAATTTGCCAACACGCTTAAACTGAAAATGTACCTGCGCATGGTAAATACCCATGCGGCCGAAGCGGAAGCGGGTGTACGCGCCCTTTACGCTGCAAATGCCGAGTTTTTAGACAGAAGCGCGGTAGTAGATGTGTTTAAAGACGAAACAGATCAGCGTAACCCCATATATGAGTATACGGTGAAGAACCTGGGTGCTAACGATCTGCGCGCAAGTAAAACATTTACCAGCTGGCTGGTTGCTAACGATGATGCGCGCATTAAAGAATACTTTGGCACCGCTGCGCCAACCCCTATTGATCAGGGTAACTTTAATGCGCCGCAAACGGCACAGCCGGGGTATTACATTGCAACAGCGCCTGCTTTTGGCCCAAGCGACCCCGTTTATTTTTTAACCGAGGCCGAATCCTATTTTTTACAGGCGGAGGCTGCGGCGCGCTATAATGTAGGCAACGCTTCGTCGCTTTATACCGATGGCGTAAACGCGGCTTTTGCGCAGTACGACCTGCCGGCACCTACAACCGGGGTGTACGCTTACCCCAACAGTGGTAATTTCCAAACCAATTTGCGGGCTATCATTTATCAAAAATGGGCGTCGTACCCAAATTCGCATGCGCTTGAAGGATTTTTTGACCAGGAACGTACCGGCTACCCCGAGATCAGCCCCGTATACTCGCTGGATCCTGCTTATAAGCCGGGCGAATGGGTATACTCTAAAAACGGAGTTACCGGCGGTAAGTTCCCCAAAAGGCTGGTATATCCCGATGTTGAAAGAAGCCGTAACAGCAATACACCGCCCGAAGTGCCTATTACTACCCCTGTATGGTGGGGATTGCCAAATTAATTAACAGCAAAAAAAGATATTATGAAAAGATATATAAGTTACATCGCCCTAATGTTAACAGGGGTAATACTTGTTTCGTGCCACAAGGATAATTTTAATTACAAGCCAGGTTATGTGGGCCGCTCTAAAATAACCATATACCCCGTTATCACCGTTAAAGGGGATGATTATGTGCTGGTTAAAAAAGGCGATACCTATAACGACCCGGGCGCTACAGCCAAAGCCGGTACCGAGGATGTTGAAATAACCAGCACCGCTGTAACCACAAATGCTGCCGGGGTGTATACCCAAACATATACCGCAACCAACGCAGATGGTTTTTCGGCGACGGCTACACGCCACGTGGTAGTTTACGATACCGATGCAAGTGCCGCCTCGAACGATTTTTCGGGTAATTATGCGCGTAGTACAAACGGCTCTGTAGCCGAAGTAACAAAGCTCGCGCCGGGCGTTTACTCGGTTTTTAACCCCGGCGGCGCGCCCGGGACCAACCTTACCGTAATAGCGTTTAATGATACCGGCAATGATTTTTACATCCCGCAGCAAAATGCCAGCGATGGGTCGCCCACCAGCTCGTCGCAAGAGTCATCGGTAAGCGCACCCGGCGGAAAACTCGCGGGTTTTAAATGGGCAATTGTAAACCCAACTTACGGGCCGGCGGTAAGGATATTCAATAAAATATAATTAAGCAACCATGAAAAAAATAATCAATATAAAAAATTTATTGCTAACCGCGCTGGTTGCGGCTACATTTACCTCGTGCCAAAAGGATGAAGTTATTGGCGGTACTGCCGTACAAAACCTGTCAGGCGAGTTTTGGGTGAAGCTTGACAATGGCGCTGACCCGACGGGTACTTTTGACGATAGCTATTATACATTATCAACCTACAACACCGCATCAAACAAGGCAGACAGCCTGTGGATAGACGATGACTACGACAGCCCCGCAGGAAAGCCCTTTTGGGCCATTAAGGGCAAAATTGGCGCCGATGTTAAAAACCTTGCGTTTTCGGGCAAAGATGCAGCCAACCAGATATACGAGAGCAAGTTTACCATAAGCAACGGTAAAATATTAAGGGGGGCAGCCACAGCGCCTGGCACCAAACTAAAAACAGATTCGATATACTTCGAGGTGCAATTTGACGACGATCCTATTCCGGGCACGGTTCACAAAGTGAGCGGCTATGCCCGCACCCGCTTTGATGCTGACGATCATTATTAATTAACTAATCGACCATAACGGGTAGCCGGGGCTTAAAAACCCCGGCTTTTTTTAGAATAGTGATTTTCACCTATTGGCAATTTTAAACATTACCTAAGTTTGAAATACTGACCGTGATGTTAATAATATGGTCGGTTAATAGTTATTGAAAAGTCAGTCACGCGAGGTGGGTGACTTTTTTATTATACACGGCGCTGAACGCTGTTCGTTTCGCCCGCGGCAAAAAAAATATTGAATTGGGAGTGGTTACAGAGGCGCATTATCACAAGTTTATGTGGATATGGAAAAAAACTGCGGGGTAGTGGTGAACTTTCTTTCTGACGCTTTGCGTTACAGCCCGGAAAATCAAGGATCATTATTTACACCCGGGCGCAGGGTGATGAATTTGTCATCTCGGTAAAAGACCAAGGGAAGGGGATAGACTATATCAAACGGTTGCAGTCAACTGCAGTTGCAATAAGTTTAGGTATATTTGTTAACCGCTTTAACAGTAATATCCATATGGCCTACTACTCACAACCAACCGTGGCGCTTGACAGCCTGTTCCCGCAATTTGAGCCTGCATTGAAAACATTTCTTCAGGAAAATGCGCATTTGGTAAGGGTTGCTGCCGGAGAGCAGATCATGCGTACGGGACAATACATCCGCGCAACGGTTATGGTACTCGAGGGTCGCGTAAAGCTTTACCGGGAGGGGGATGAGGGCGGCGAGTTTTTTATGTACTATCTGGAACCGGGCGATGCCTGCGCGCTCTCGATGATCTGCGCAACCAAACAGCAAACCAGCCAGGTAACGGCCAAAGCCGTTGAAGATACACTGTTGCTTAGCATACCGATAATGTTAATGGACGAAATGATGAAGCAGTTTAAAACCTGGTATTATTTTGTTTTGGAAACTTATCGCGCGCGTTACGAAGAGTTGTTGGTGGTTATTGACCATATCGCGTTTAAAAGCATGGATGAACGCCTGTATTTCTACCTGTCTGATCAGTATAAAAAGCTGGCTACGCGCGAATTGCGCATAACCCATCAAGAAATAGCGGCCGACCTGAACTCCTCGCGCGAGGTGATCTCCCGTTTACTCAAGAAAATGGAACAACGCGGCGACCTGCGGCTGCATCGCAGCGCTATAGAATGGCTTAAATAGCCGGCGCCCCCGTTAACGTACGCCGAAGGAACGGCTAAGGCTATCCGCCCAGCCAATCAACCTTTGCTTTTCTGCTGCTGAAAGCACTGCATCGCGATGGATCATCGTATAGATGCCCATTGGCATTTCGTCTTCCTTAATCTCGTCTACCAGGTCGCTCAATTTGTGCTGTTTCCTGTTGGTGCTGTATGTATTAAATTCATCAAAGTTGAGGTGCTCCTTACCCTCGTTTACATCGTGTGCCAGCAACCACGCCACGGGTTGTATGGTATTATACCACGGATAGTACGTATTGTTGGAATGGCAGTCATAGCAGCTGCGTTTAAGCACGGTACGCACATCTGCCGGAACGTTGTAAAATTTTTCAATTCCGTTTACGGATGGCCCGGACGATATGTTTTTTGAAGGCCTTATCAGTTGTATAGCTATAAACAGCACCAACACGCCCAAAAGTATTTTCTTTAAAATTGTCATCGATAGCAGTTTAAATTTTTACTCCAAATAAATAACCAACCAGCGCGGATAAGCCCATGGCAAGCGTTCCCCAGATGGTGATCCGGATGATCGCTTTTTTAACGTCGGAGCCTCCGGCACGTGCCGCGATGGCGCCCAGAATGCTCAGGAACAAGATGGTGAAAGCATACAGGTAATATTCCATTTGCCTGACGGGCGCGAACAAGATAACCATAAGCGGCAGCACCCCGCCCGTGGTGAAAGATGCACCCGATGCCAGCGCCGCCTGTATTGGATTAGCCTGGCTGATCTCGTTAATGCCCAACTCGTCGCGCACATGCGCGCCTAAGGCATCTGCCGCCATCAGTTCAGTAGCTACCTGCCTGGCCGTTTCCTTCTTCAATCCACGCCGCTCATATATTTCTGCCAATATGTTTAGCTCTGCCTCGGGCATATCCTTCAGTTCCTGCGCTTCCCGGGTGATATCGGCTTGCTCCGTATCGGTTTGCGAGCTAACCGACACATATTCGCCCGCCGCCATCGATAATGCGCCCGCCACCAGCCCGGCAACCGTTGCCAAAACAATCGGCTCCCTGGTATTGCTTGCCGCGGCCACGCCGATGGCGAGGCTTGAAATGGATATGATACCGTCATTAGCCCCCAGAACGGCTGCCCTGAGCCAGTTGCTGCGTTTGATGTAATGACTGTCCAGATAATTATCTATAGTTAGCATAGTAAAACCTGATTAAGCGGCAAGTTAATAAAAGCAGCCGTATTTTAATAGTGTCAATGAGGCAGCCGTTCTTTGACGCGGCCGTACACAAATGTTCCCGCAAGCGCGCCTAAAACAACAATGGTCATGGCCAGATAGCCATAGCCAATGTTTACAAACATTGGCCCTGGGCAGGCGCCTGTAAGCGCCCAGCCCAAACCAAATATCAGGCCGCCCACGGCATACTTTACCCATTGTTTATCTTTTGCAGCAAGCCTGATCTGAACGCCTTGCACATCGCGCAGTTTTAATTTTTTGATCAGGAAAACCGATATCATTCCAAAAATTACCGCCGTGCCAATGATGCCATACATGTGGAAGGATTGAAAACGGAACATTTCCTGAATCCGATACCAGCTTACCGCTTCTGATTTCACCATTACGATGCCGAAAACGATGCCGGCTAAAATAAACTTGAGTCCTTTCATAATTAAAATATCAGCGGAAATAATAAGTGGGTCATGATCAGACCGCCCGCAAAAAAGCCGATCACCGCTACTAACGACGGTAACTGCAGGTTAGACAGGCCACTGATGGCATGCCCCGACGTACAGCCGCCCGCATAGCGCGAGCCAAAGCCGATCAGCAGGCCGCCTGCAAGCATCAGGCCGACATTCTGTAACGACAATGACTGCAGCCCGAATAGCTGTTCGGGTTCTAATTGTCCGTCAAAATGGATCCCCAGCGCATTCAGGTCGGTAATAGTTGCTGCCGATAACTGCAGGGGCTGTTGGCTTTGCAACCAGGTACGGGCAATTAACCCGCCCAGAACAGAACCCAGCAGGAACAGCAGGTTCCATTTTTGAGTTTTCCAGTCGAAATCAAAAAAAGACGTTTTTTTGCCCGCGCCGGCCAGGGTGCAAAGCGTTCGCAGATTAGAGGAAAAACCAAAGGATTTGCCAAAAAACAATAAAGTTACCATGATAGCCGCAATAACGGCCCCCGAGGTGTACCAGGGCCAGGGTTGCTTAAGTAATTCGATCATATTCAAAAATAATACTATTTATACAATGGAGGTTGGGCAAACATAATCTGTTATTTTAAATCTGCCTGATGCTTTCATCGCTTTAAAACCCCCTTTAATATCAATAAGGTTATCATATCCCCGCGCGCGCAGTATCGAATTAAAGATCATGGAACGGTACCCGCCGGCACAATGCACAAAGTACTTTTCGTTTTTGGCAAGTTTAGCTATCTGTTCATTGATCGTATCTAAGGGAAGTGTTTCTGCACCTGTAACATGCTCTGACAGGTATTCCGGATATTTTCTGACATCCAGCAGCTTTACCCGTTCGCCCGATGCCTCCAGGTCGGCAACTTCCTCCGGCGTGAGCGAAACGATATGGTCGGTTTCTTTTCCGGCAGTTGTCCATGCGGGCATGCCGCCTTTCAAGTATCCAATAGCATGATCAAAACCCACCCGCGCTAAACGGGTCACTACCTCCTCCTCACGCCCCGCTTCGGTAATCAGCAGTATCGGCTGCTCAATATCGGGTATCAGGGCGCCAACCCATGGGGCAAAGTTACCATCGATTCCGATGTTCACCGCATTAGGGATGAATTGACGGGCAAAATCCTGTGCGTCGCGGGTATCCAGGATCAAGGCGCCCGTTTCATTAGCTGTGGCTTCAAATTCTTCTGCCGAAAGCGGCTTCGTACCATGACTGATCACCTGGTCGATATTTTCGTAACCCTCCTTATTCATTTTTACGTTTTTTGGAAAATATGCAGGCGGCGCGGTAAGGCCCCGGGTCACTTCTGTGATAAATTCCTGCCGTGTCATGTTAGCGCGCAGCGCGTAGTTGTATTTTTTTTGGTTCCCCAACGTATCGGTAGTTTCCTGGCTCATGTTTTTGCCGCAGGCGGAGCCGGCCCCGTGAGCAGGGTAAATAATAATGTTGTCTGCCAAAGGCATGATCTTGTTTCGCAACGAGTCGTAAAGCGTTCCGGCTAACTGTTCCATTGTCATACCGGCTGCTTTTTGCGCCAGGTCCGGACGACCCACATCGCCGATAAATAGCGTATCGCCCGAAAATAGTGCCGTTTCTTTACCGTTTTCATCGGTCAGCAAATAACAGGTGGACTCCAGGGTATGGCCGGGTGTGTGTATCACACGCAGTTTTACTTTGCCCAGCGCCAGTTCGTCGCCGTCTTTAGCTACATGGGCAGCAAAAGCAGGAGTCGCTGTAGGGCCATATACAATTTCCGCTCCGGTTTTATTAGCCAGGTCGATATGCCCGGATACGAAATCAGCGTGAAAGTGGGTTTCTAACACATACTTCACCGTTGCGCCGCCGCGTTTGGCCCGTTCAATATACGGTGAAACTTCGCGTAGCGGATCGATGATCGCAGCTTCATTTTCTGATTGGATGTAGTAGGCGCCCTGCGCCAGGCATCCGGTGTAGATCTGTTCAATGATCATAGCTAAATAATTTAAATTCAAATTTCTGTAAATGATTTATTGATTTCGGTGACCATGGTCACACTTCATGAGCTCAGCACAAGTTCTTTAATGACGATGTAGCTACCCATGGCCAGCACAAACCAGCCGAAGCCCTTTTTGAGCTTGCTGCCATCTATTTTTTTGTTAAGCATGCCGCCGACAAAAATTCCGGCAATGGCGATGGCCGTAATTTTCAATAGAAAAAACCAGTTGATGGTGAAATGACCCAGGTCGCCGGTAAACCCTATCAGCGAATTAAGGGCGATGATCAACAATGACGTGCCCACAGCTTCTTTGATATGTAAGCCTACCAACAGCACCAGGGCAGGTATCAGCAGAAAGCCGCCGCCAGCCCCCAGTATGCCCGTTGCCAGGCCGATAGCTATCCCGTAACCAAAAAGCTTAGGCAGGTTTAATGGCCTTGAACTTGCTGTAAGTTCACGATCATTTGCATTGCCGGTACGGATCATGGCGCTTGCGGCAAGGACCATAAGTATCGCGAAAAGGATCATAGTTAGCCGGTTTGCTGTTATTTCAAAGGAGCCCACCTGGCCGAGATGTTTTGGAATAACCGGAATAAGGAACCTTCTGGTCAGAAAAACCGTGGTGATTGAGCTAAACCCAAACAGCAGCGCAGCTTTAATATTGACCAGGTTTTGCCGGTAACTGTTGATGGCACCCACTAGGCTGGTAGACCCGACAATGAACAAAGAGTACGATGTGGCAAGCAGTGGGTTGATGCCGAACAGGTAAACCAGAACCGGCACGGTTATGATGGAACCGCCACCGCCGATCAAACCAAGCGAAATACCAATAAAAGCAGCAGCGAAATAAGCGATCATCTCCATGACCACAAAAATCTGCATATCTAAACTTAAGTACGGTAACTTTGGTCACATTTGATCTTGTAACACCAAAAAAAAGACCAGCCTCCTTTTTGCTATAATAATTAAAGTGCCCGGATCTACTGGACACCACAACAGTTTCATCAACAGAAGATACGGGCTTTGTTATTTTTATAGGTATAAAATGAGTGGCCTGGTTTACCGGGGTATACTACCCATCATAAAATATCCAGGTCTCGCGCTACGTAATAGCTGGGTACCAGCGGCCGGTAGCCGATCTTTCTGAGTTTGGAGATGTCCGTGATACCTTCGAAGGGGTCAGTTAAGGGGCCTTGTTCGGCGTCAAAGGTCTCCGTTGCTTTTCCGAAGGCATCTGCCAGTTCGTAGAGGCTGATGGGGGCATCGTCGGCAATGTTATAGATCTGGCCATTGAGGCCGTCTGTTTGCAGTAGTATTTGTATGCCCTGGGCCACATCTAAATGATGTACCATTTGCATGCGCCAGCCGGAATGACGGTTCCATTTTTTTAACAGCGGCAGGATCTCTTCGATGTGCGGGTCTTTGTCGCCATAGACAAAGGCTAAGCGGAGGATGCGGACATCCAGTTCCTTTTTCAGAAGCTCCTCTTCGGCGGCGATCTTACTGGAGGAATAAGCCCTGGGATCATTGCTGTTCAATACCTCGTCTTCTTTGGCCGGGTGGCCATAACCCGAACTATAAACATTGCTGGTGCTGGTAAATACAAATCTTTTTACGCCTGCAGCTATGGCGGCATCGGCCAGGGCGATGGCACCGTCGTGGTTGGTTTTGACAATGCTGTCGTTATCAGTGGTACGGAACAAGGCGGCGAGGTGCACCACTGCGTCCACGCCCGATACTGCGGGAACCAAGGTAGCTGCATCGAACAGGTCACCAACGATGACTTCGGTGTTTGCCGGGGCTTTAGCGGCATCACGCACCAATACACGGACAGTATAGCCTTTAGCTATTAAACGGGGAACTAATCTGCTGCCAACCTTTCCGGTGGCACCGGTTACTAATATTTTCATAACCCAAAGGTCGGTCGATACGGAAACGTCCGCAAACGAAAATCAAACCAATAAGTATGATAATCAAACCTGCCGGAACGAGCTGGGCGTAGTCCCCGTTATTCTTTTAAAGTAATTATTAAAGTAAGTCGGGTATTCAAAACCCAGGGCATAGGCAATATCTGCGACGCTCCAATCGGTATGCTTCAACAAGGCTTTCGCCTCAGCAGTTACGCGTTCGGTGATATGCACCGAAGTGGGTTTGCCCGTCGCTTGTTTAACAGCGCGATTAAGGTAATTGACGTGTATTGCGAGTTTGGCCGCAAAATCCTGCGGCGTTCGCAGTTTCAACGGCGCTGCGGTATGTTCGATGGGAAATTGCCTTTCCAGCAAATCTATAAACGATTGTGTGATGCGGGCGGCACCGTTTTGCAGGCTGCGGACCGGCGGCTGTATGGCCAGTGCCTCATGAACGATCAGTTCAATGCAATTCTTGATCACGTCACGCTTATAGCTATAATTACTGTGATGAACAGCCAGCATCTTTTGAAAGATAGCCGTCATAAAAGCGGCCTGTTCCGTGTTCAGGGGTATCATTGGGTTTTCGCTGGCGTTCCAAAGCGGCGACTTTTTGACGATCGCCGGCATGAATGTTTCGGTAAAGATACAGGCATAGCCGGTCGTATTCACCGAGCGCCGGACGACAGAACGCGACACCCTGGGGTTCACAAAGAACAGCACCGTTCCGCTCAGCTCCAGCACCTCGCCGCCATATCCAACGGTCATTTCACCCGTTACCAGGCCCATCTTATAAAAATCGCGCCGCCCGTGCACTGCCGGCACCTCGACTAAAGCAGGCAACTCATGGATCTTGAAACCTTGCAGCTTCAGTTCCGACATGTTTACGCCCGGTATCTCATTGACCATAGTGCAAACTTAATAAAATCAAACCTGATTTTAGGGTTAGTAATCACATGATCAATCTTACCCCGCCAAGTTCTGAAACATGATAAGGAAATTTGTTACCGGGTGCACCGATGAACATGAAATTTTTTGGAATGTTCCATTCCTTCGATAGCTGGTCTATCATTTCCGGGCCGAACCGTCCCTCGATCTCTACAAAATCAATGTCAATATCCGGATACGCCCGGTCAAGCACCTCGATATCTTTTTTTAAATGATCGTTGTTACTGTCCTCGTTGGCGATATGAACGATCTTCAGACGTTTGGTGGCTTCGTTCTCTTCTACGTAGATCATTACCCGGTTCAGAATGGCGACGTTGTCACCGCGGGTAAAAAAAACCAGTTCCTGCGAATTGAGCTTTATCAAAGCACGGTAGGGCCGTATCGTTCTTTTCACCAGCCGCTGTAAAGGTTGGCCTGCGTGACTAACGGCATAGATGAGCCATCTGGTGACCCGTGCGCGGTTTAGCATTACCAGGATGAACAATACAGTTGGGATGAGATATTGAATAAAAACGTAGAACGATGGCAGGTTAAGCCGCATGTTGCCCAAGAAGGCCGCTACGATGAAGCCGATGGCTATGATGACAGAAATTACCGTGGCGCGTTCAGGGCGGGGCAGCTTTTCCCGCTTCACCTTTAAGAGCAGATTTCCTACCCCGAACAGGGCCATCACCAACAGGAAGGAAAAAGTATACACACCCGCCAGGCTGGCCAGGTCAGCCTTGGTTACTAACAATATAGACACGCATAACAGGAAGAAGCCGATAACGATCCTGTAGTTTACGCCCCTGCGGTTTTGGGCCAGAAAGAAGTTTGGCAATATCCTGTCCAGCGTGATCCGCTCGGCAAGGCCCGTTACGCCAACATAGGAAGTTAAAACCGCGCCGCTCAATACCAGCACCGCGTCGATCACAATGAAGTGGCTAAGCCAGCTGCCACCCGCCTTTTCTCCCATGAACGAAAGCAGCGATTCCTGGTGACCGCTGATGTCTGCCATGGGCAGGACGGCCAGCGCAAGCAGCGCAATAACGGGGTTAAAGAAACTTACCACGCCCCACATGTTACGCAGCGTTTTCGGAAACACCCCCGGTTTTTGTTCTTCAACAAAGTTGGCCGAACTCTCGAATCCGGAGATACCGAGCATAGCTGCCGAAAAACCCAGGAATAACGCAGTGGAGACGCCGCCCGAAGTGACCGGGAGATGCCAGTTAGACAAGAATATACCTGTTCCATGCTGAATGACAAACCAGCAGGCCGCCAGTACAAGCAATACGAGCGAAACGATATGGGTGATAAATATGATAACGGCTATGAAAGCGGACTCGCCGATACCAATGATCGTGAGCATCATGAAGATAACCAGGACCATGATCGTTGCCGGGATCAACGGTAGATCGTGAACGATGTCATGGAAATAGAACATGGCCTCGTAAGCCGAGATCACCGCGGTAGCCATGTAAGATAAAATGGTGAGGCAGGCGGCAAATGAAGCAGTACGCTTGGAGGCAGTATTCAGTAAAACGTTATAAGCACCACCATTCAATGGCAGGGCCCCGACCACTTCCCCATAGATCTTCCGGAACAGGAAAAGCACCAAGGCCACTACCAGCAGTGATATCCAGGCATACTGCCCTGCATAGGCAATGGTCAATGCAGAAACATACAGACAGGAAGAACTGATATCGTTACCCGAGATGGCAGTTGCCTGCAGTTCGTTAAGTTTATGGAGTGTAATATTTTTTGTACTCATAGACCGGCGTTAAATCCTGCGTTATCAATAGAATACGCATTTTGAAGCGTTTTTGTTTGGATGGCGATAGGGCAGAGAGCAGCGTGTAATTTGGATTTACAGTTAATTTTTTGTGTATACGACTACCTCGGCAGGGAATTCCATCATGCACTTATTGAAGTTACACTAACAGCACGAAAATAGGGTGACGGCTAACGGCTCATTTAAAGATGCTGGTCATTGTAAGAATGGCCGATGCGAGGGAGAAGCCGGAGGATTGAGGGCGGTGGTAAGGAATTACCCCACCACCGGACCAAAAGATGGTTAACATGGTTAACATAATTAACGCCTATTTTGAATTAAATAATTGATTACCAATATTTTATATTAAAACCGTGTTAACCATGATTTTACACATTTAAAAGAACGATTAAAATAAATATGGCACCATCGCACCAGGTACAAGATTTTCCATTATTGCCCGAAGTATTTCGGAGAGGGCTTACGCTTGGCTTAATTTCGAGGGAGGAGATTGTTTTGTGGGCCGATCGCATTATTGCGGATACTGACGAACCCGACTATTTTTTTATCGAGGTATCGCTTAGCGGCGATGTAAACGGCCTTGTTGAAGTATTACACAAGTATGTTAAGCCAACTAACAACCCGATATACGATAGGGTGCTTTTGGGGCTTATATACCACCGGCAGCCGATAGATGATGTGGAAGAAGCAGAGAAGGTAGCAAAAATGGTAGGTAGTATGTCGTCATGGGATAGGTTAACACCTTTTGAGAATGACACTATCTATGAGTTTGACGAATACCATATATACTACTCGCCTGATTTAACCCAACTACAGGTAGAACTGAGTAGTTTTCTGGCTATTTACAAAGCATTCACCCTTGGAAATTATACACAGTGGGTTGATATCAACTTACAGGTATTGGAATTGCTGAAGGAAAAAGAGAAACGGGTTAATGCAGTTAACGAATCGCTTAGGAAAGCATGGGCGAAAAAGGAAAAGAAGCGAAAACTAAAACTTTACCTCAAAAGGATCGGCGCCCTTGTGCTTTTGCTGGCTTTTTTCATTTTAATGATCGCTTTGTTTGATGATAACAGCACCAGGCATTTTATGTGGTACTCCATCTTAGCATATTTTTGTGTTAGAGGGGGATATGAGTGGTGGAAGCGAAGAAAGAAATTAATGAAGCGCGTGCGTTGGTAAGCCAGGCATGGCGGGGATGGAGGCTTCCTCATTCACCGCGTCATTGCGAGGAACGAAGCAATCTCTAAGCATGCAAATTAATAACGGCCATTATCACAAGCGGCACGCGTGCGCCAGCGTAGGGGCGGGTATGGAGATTGATAAGATATCAGTTATGAAAGCGCCCGAATTTGCCGATGGCGGTTTTAGTGACGAAGACCCCGCCGGTTACGTTGGCCAGGCTACAATTTTTAAAAAATCAGCATCACGCCGGCCATTGTTGCCGGTGAGGCCGGCCGCGAATGAATTGCACCAAACTGGATGCTGCAAAACCCGCGCACGGCTAATATCATAGGCACGCTGATCCAGAATAATTTCGACATTGGCTAGCTGGTGGCAAAGTTAGATCAGGTTCAGCAACCATAAAAGACCAGCAGGTGATATTCAACGACCGTGCATACGATAACTATAAAGCTAAAAAACTGGCTGTAAAAGATGCGGTAAATGCATAAGCGAGAAATTTGCTTTTGTAAAAGTATTAAGTTAGCTTCGATATCATAAACCAAATCTTATTGTCATGCCAACTTTAACCGAAGTAAATCTCGAAATCGCCGTAAGAGACGGCGTAGACGACAATTCCACAGTCCAGTTTAAATTATATCACGGCAGCGAATCAAACGTCATTGCATATTACGATGCAAACGTTATAGGTAGCGAAGCGCCATGGCGCCACCCTTTGCGAATGTACAACCCGCTCGATAAATCCCAGCTTAACGAAACAACATTTTACATGGAAATTAACGCTAAGGGGCATGATTCATTTAACGGACACCTGATCTTGAATTTCGTATTTTCTGACGGTTCAAAATCTGCTTTTGATTACGGTGACTTTAGTATCGGAACTTACCGTGAATCTAACACTACCAGGAAAGCAATTCAGGTGTAACCTTGCAAGGAACTTCTTCTTTCTCCTATTTCTGTTATGCTGTCTGAGTAGCTCAGGCCAGCACAAACGCCACTGGCCGGTTTGCGGCGGGAAGGCTAACTGTGTAGCTTGCAAAAATTGTAAATATTGCAAAAACGGCAACAAATATAGCGGTACTTGCGGTTTTCGTAAACGTACACCAAGACCTTCATTTAATGAAAGAGATCCAAAAAGTTATGGACTATAAATATTTTTTTATATGGCAAAGCAAAGCGAAAATAAATCGGAGGAAAAATCAGAACAATTAAAAACCTGCGGTATAATCATGCCAATTTCTCCAACTGATGGTTACACAGACTCTCATTGGCAGGAAGTAATGGCAATTATAAAGTTAGTTGTTACAGAATCTGGCTTTGAACCAAATATCGTTAGTAACGCAGATGATGTAGGTATTATCCATAATCGTATTGTAAATAACCTTGCCGAAAATCCTATAGTCATCTGTGATGTTAGTTCAAAAAACCCTAACGTAATGTTCGAATTGGGTTTACGTCTGGCGTTTGACAAAGCCACAATTATCATTAAAGACGACATCACAAGCTACAATTTTGATACATCTCCAATTGAACATCTCGGCTATCCAGCTGACCTTCACTATCACAAAATCGAAGAATTTAAAGTAAAATTAAAAGGCAAACTATTAAAAACTTACGAAGCTTCAAAAGCTGAAAACTATTCGACTTTTTTAAAGCATTTCGTCAATTATAAACCCAAATTGACTACTGAAGAAGTGCCAGCAAATGTGTTTTTTGAAAAGCAATTTGAAAAGGTTTTCGAACGCTTAGATCAGATTGAAAGAAAAGATCGACCTGTTAGATACACCAGTAAATCTCCTGAGACCAAACAGGAGGCGACAGCCATAGCACAACAGATATTTGCTGATTATCTTGACGTAAATGCGTCCAACAAATCATTTCAACTGAAATCATTTGATGAAAAGCTTAAGCTTTTGATTCTTCAACTATATCAAAAACAAAACGGTGTAACGAAAATACTTCCAGCGACCGAAATCATACATCTTGCTAATCAAATGCTTGAATGGAAAAATTTATCGTAATAAAACTTTTGCCCCCCCCCCCCGTTAAAATAGCAGTTCAAAGCCGCGTTTTAGCGGCTTTTATAGCCTTGTCCTTAAATTAAAACAAGGATTTATCAGGCAAGTTAATTTTGATTGATTTCAATGGTAAATCCCGGAGCGTACTATTAACAACCACTATTGAGTCTGCCCAACGTTTGGAGCTTTTATCAAATTTTTTACAAATCAATTTGTCTCCATAAGCTCTTAAAATAACCAAACCTTTATGTGAAGTTAATTCAGAAAAATAAATTTCATGTTGGGCTTTTCCAAAACCAAGTATTCCAGAAATAACAACTATCGACAATAAGGTTATTATACAGTTGGACAAAAAATCTTTGATATCTGTATTTGGTTTTTTAATTTTTTTATAAAAAATATCAGTTATTTCATTATTTGATAAATCTGGGTTAAAGCCTTTAATTTTATGCCATAAGCTAAATCTTCTCTTGATAGTTTTTTGTGTAAATTTTTTTATTAGATATAAGATTATAATATCAAAAATTAATATTGAAAAGAATGCTATAGTGCTGAATTCAATTCTTGTAATAAGAAAAAAAACTACAGTTAATATTGACAGTTGAAGATATCGAACTTTAAATCCAAAACTATCTGCAAAGGAATTTCGTCTTTGAAAAAGCAAATTGATATAGTAAACAAGAGTTAGAATAACAGAGATCGAACCAAAAAAAACCCTAAAACATTCATTACACTTATTTGAATAAATCCAGCCGGCAATTTAAAGTAAGAACAATAAAAGTATTCGTAAATGTATACCGAGAAATAACTTAATCCAGTCAGCATCGCTATGGTTTCAGTAGGATGTTCTTTTAAATATGATGAAGGTTTCATAAACTAATATACCATAAATCCTATTACTAAAAAAACGTTGCACTACGAAGTGCTGCAATAGGATTGATCCTTATTATTCATTTTGGCCCCCTTGCTGTCGCATGCGTGCCGCGTGTGACAAAGTAAAATCCTTACCGGCCCAAGTTTCAACTTCACCCCCAAACACATTAAACTCTCAGCTTAAAGCATAATGCTATTTACAGATATTTCTGTAAATAAACCGCACCTTCCCTTACCCGCTTGTGTGCAGAATTATTCGCTTGATCCCATTGAGATCACTCCTCAAAAAACCATGTTTTCCTGAATGGATTCGAACCACTACTACCCGGACCAAAACCAGGCGTGCTGCCATTGCACCTCAGGAAAATATTTTGTAGAACGTAAAGGACTTGAACCTTTAACCATCACCGTATCTGTATTTAATTTTTTGGGCAGCGATATTACCTCGCAAAAGAACGCCTGAAATCCAAAGGCGACACAGTGGTTTTGAGCTTGAAAAATTTGCTAAAAGACTGGGGATGTTCGAATCCTAATTGATAGGCTATCTCGCTTATCGAGGCCGGGCTGGTTGATAACTGTTCCTTCGCTTTTTCGATCAGGTGGTTATGAATGTGCTGTTGTGCGTTTTGCCCCGTAAGTGATCGCAGCATATCACCTAAATAACTGGCACTAACGTTTAACTGTTCTGAAAGAAATTGAACAGTAGGAAGCCCCTGCTTTTGTATGTTTGGCGACCTGAAGTAAGTGTGCAAAATTTCTTCTACCTTTTGAAGCAGATCACTGCTTACCGCCTTACGGGTGATGAATTGCCGGCTATAGAACCGGTTGGCATAATTCAGCAGCAATTCTATCTGGGAAATAACCACGTCCTGGCTGAAATTATCGATCCGGCCATTTAATTCTTCTTCAATACTCTCAAAAACAGCAATGATGGTGGTTTTTTCTTTTTCTGATAAGTGCAGCGCTTCATGGACGGAATAAGAAAAAAAGCCATATTCTTTGATCTTCCTGGCGAGTTCGTAACCCAATAAAAAATCCGGGTGAAAAAGTAAAGTATAACCAGATTGATCACTGAGTGCTTCGTGGGCCCCCGTGATCTGGTTCGGCGAAACAAAAAACATTCCGCCCTCGTCAAAATCGTAGTAATGCTGCCCATATTTGAATTTTCCCTGGAAGTTCATCTTATAGGAGATCTTGTAAAAATTCAAAATGTGTGGGCTGGGAAGCCTTTCCAGCGGGATTGTACCACTGGCGTTATTCATCAAACTTACCAAAGGGTGCATAGGTGCCGGCATGTTCAGCACCTTATGCATCCTTGATAAAGAATCGAATCGATGGTTAGCTATTTCGTCCTTCATGATGGTTGTTTATGATTTGCTTTCAATACTGCCCAAAGTACCATCTACGCCGTTGAGGGCTTTTTTTGCTTGTTCCCAGCTTGCGTCGTTTGGATCGAAAGTACTCCGAATATAAGCCAAAATGCTTTCACATACAAAGGCAACACGCTCCGGATTTTCATCACTTGTTTCGCGGGCATCATACCCCGATATGCCCCCAAAGATGTGTTCGGCGCCGAACACGGTCAGCAGGTCCTTCGGGCCGGGGCTCTGATAGTAAGCATCTGCACGCCAATTGTCCACATCAGAGAACATGAGGTTGATGTCTTTGTCGCCATTCACAATGAGCGCCGGCAAGGTCATAGTTCCGAAATTACCGGCCGCCAACACCGGATAATGCTGTCTGTTTACGCCGTTAAATCCTTCGGGGCCACCGCTCACACCGATCAGCACCTGGGCGGTTATCCGCGGTTCTGTGAAATTCACTATTTTTCCTGTTGCAGGGTCAGTTACCTCCATACCGGCCAGCATGGCAACCGTGTGCCCGCCCATGGAATGGCCGATGGCCGCGACTTTTGATTTGTCTACTCTTCCGGTTAAGCCGGGTACCGTTGAAATTATTTCGTCCAAATGATCAAGGATAAATTTCATGTCCGTTGCCCGTGAGCTCCAAAACAGGGGCGCTTCAGGAAGAGATGCGGGCAGGGCGAGTGCTCTGGAATTTTGGTGAGTAGGTTGAATAACAACAAACCCTTCTGCCGCAAAAAAATCTACCATGGGGGCATATCCTTTATACGAAGATAGAAAGTTAGAAGGGCCGTGTCCGTGCGAAAGGAGAATGACAGGCAGGTTGTTTCCGCTTGCGGGTGCAGAAACTTTTATTTCAAGGTCTACATGTCGGCCGGGTACAGTTAATACAATTGGACTAAAACTGATGATGGGTGTTTTTGACTGTTTCATTTTCTTTTGATTAAATTTGGATATAGTCAAAGGTCATCAGCTTTCAGCTCCCCGGCGTAGTGAAATCGGGGCATTACGTAGCCAAACTCCGGAAAAGGTAGCAACCCATCAAAGCGTTTTATTCCAATGACGAACAGGTCGCAGTCTTTGAAGGGGATAATATAATCAGACCAGGGTGCTTTTCCAGGTCAAATTTTTCAATGTTTTCCGGTACCGAACTTGCTGGCATTGAAACTCGCGGAGCCGCCGCGTGGGATGGTTAGTGAATGCCAGTCGGCCGCGGACATTTTGCCGATGTAAACGATCTGGCCTACATGATAAGGATAATGGGCAAGTTGCCGGTTAATGGCTTCCATTACTGTGTGTGCTTCGTTTCGGATATAAATGATCTTATCCAGGTCGGCCTCATGTAGCGAGTGCAGCGTATTTAGTAACACCTGCCAGCCATTTTCCCAAAGGGCCAGCATTTCAGTTCGTGATGCAACATGGTTATCGAATTCCGCTTCCCGGTCACGGTCCGGTTTTTCGCCATCTGTTGTGAGCATGTCTGTCCAGCGGCTGCGCATGTTGCCGGCCAAATGCTTCACGATCGTGGCGATGCTGTTGCTTTCGCTATTGAACTGCCAGAACAATTGTTCATCGCTGACCTGCGCAAAGGTGCGCTCGCCCAGTTGTTTATAATATTCAAATTGCTTGATCGCGCTGTTAAGGTAATTCATAATTTACTGTTCTTTTTACTGTAACCAAAGTAAATAACTAAACCGAGAATTAGCCAGGCTAATAAACGCAGCCAATTAGCCCAGCCAAGGCCATAGATCATAGCCGCGCAAAAGGTGATGCCTAATAGCGGCACTACGGGCACCCAAGGCGTACGAAATTGCCGTTCCAAACCCGGTTCCCGCTTTCGTAAAATAATGACCGAAAGATTGACCAGTATGAAAGCGAACAAAGTACCGATGCTGCTCATGTGGCCGACCACATTGCCGGGTATGAAGGCAGCGAACAGACCCACCAAAAGCAGGATCACTAAATTGGCTTTATAAGGCGTTTGGAAACGGGGATGTAATTCGGCAAACACTTTTGGCAGTAAGCCATCCTGCCCCATGGCGTAAAATACGCGCGACTGCCCCATCAGCATGGCCAGGATAACCGACGAGAAACCGGCAAGCAAGGCCACCGTAACCAATTGCGCCAGCCAATCGTAACCCGGCATAGCCTGATGGATGGCGAACGCAACTGAGGCTTCCCTGCCTCCATTACGGAGGTCCTGCACAGAGACCAGCCCGGATAGTACGTGGCCGAACAGAATATATAGCACGGTGCAAAAAGCCAAGGTGCCTAAAACCCCTATGGGCATGTTTCGTTTAGGGTTGATGGTTTCCTGTGCTGTGGTACTTACCGCGTCAAAACCAATAAAAGCAAAGAACACCGTACCGGCCGCCGCAAGTATGCCGCCGATACCGCCAAAAGGGTGACTGAAACCTTGTTCATCCACATAGGTCGTTGCTGGTGGAATAAAGGGTGTGTGATGAGCTGCGTTGATAAAACCCCAGCCGGTTATAATAATCAGCACAACAATCGCCACCTTGACGATCACAATAATGCCGTTTACCCAGGCCGATTCTTTAGTGCCTTTGATCAGCAAAAGGCTGATGAGCGCGATGATCACCAGCGCAGGTAAATTAATGATACCATGTTCCCCACCAGCAGACACCTGGAAAGGCGAGTGCGACCAGGCAAAAGGGATTGGCGTAGTATGGAGGATATTCACCAACAGGTTATTCAGGTATTGGCTCCAGGAGATGGCCACCGTAGCCGCGCCCACCGCATATTCGAGGATCAGGTCCCAGCCGATGATCCAGGCCAGCAATTCGCCCATGGTCGCGTAAGTATAGGTATAAGCGCTGCCCGATATGGGAATAGCCGAGGCCAGTTCGGCATAACAAAATCCGCTGAGCGCGCAGCCCAGCGCGGCAACCACGAAAGCGATGGTGACCGAAGCGCCGGCATCATCGGCAATGGCGGTAGCGGTGCTCACGAACAGGCCGGAACCAATAACGGCACCGATGCCCAACCCGATGAGCGACCATACGCCCAGTGTGCGCGGTAAATTTCCGGTTTCCTGTAAGAGCCCGGCAATAGGTTTCTTTTTATCAAAAAGCATTTATAAGAGGTTTAATTGTGATTTCAGGGCGGTAAGTTCACCCAATAGTTTAGTATAAGGAACAGGCAGGTCGCCCGCCAGGCTTACAATCTCGGCATTAAGTGTTGCGATTTCGGTCGGCCGGTGGTTGCGGATATCCTGTAAGGTAGAAATGAACTGCCCGTCGGACATCCGGCTGATGGACAATAAACTGTCCTCTACCTCTTGTGCACTTAGTGCGACACCTTGTCGTTCAGCAACAGCCAGGCACTCATGAATAACATTCCGTGCCATTCGAAGGGCGAATTCATTTTTGTAAAAAATGCCGTTATCAATATCCAGCAACGGACAAATGGAATTGAACACACAATTGGCGATCACCTTTTTCCAGATCAGCGGCTGGATATTTTGCTCACTCCTGAACCGGAACCAGGGGTTGTCGAGTTGGCCGACCAATTCATCAAGCATCCCTTGTTCACCTTGGACCAAACCGACCGGGCAGGCGCTTACCGGCTTAAAGCGTACCGTACCATCCGCATTGAACTGGGCGGTGACCAGCAGCACACAACGGTAGAGCTGCCGGATATGTTGATCGATAAAGGGCTGTTCGATATTCAAGCCGTTCTGTAAAAGGATGACAGGTTGATTGGCGCCTCTTAACTTTGCCGCAATAGTGCTGTTAGCGAATGATTTTGCGGTAACCAATATCAGGCCGCTCTCAAATGAAATTGTGGCGAGGCTGGCGACTTTGACCGCCGCTTGAGATAGCTGCCCGGAGACATGGACGTGAATGGCCTGGAAATCACGCTGTGTTTCTTGTACCTGCCTGCTTTTAACCAGCACAACTTCTTTGCCGGTATTTTGAAGCAGAACCGCCAATGCCTGGCCGATTGCCCCGGCCCCTATAATATAGATCATGGTTAACGCTTGGAATAAACGATTAGTGAAGCTTTAGCAATTGCGGCCTTGTTTAGCATAAAGCCAGTTATTGCAGCAGTTGAAGTACTCTTGGTTCCCAGTTTCGCGGTGTTCAGCGCATATACGGTGATGATATAACGATGAGGTGCATCACCTTCGGGCGGACAAGGCCCCTGGTAACCCCGTGCACCGGTATCATTGGCGCTTTGTAAGCTGCCTGCGGGTGCTAAATTGCTTTTCAGGTCACCGGCACCTTGCTTTAACCGGCTGATGTTAGCCGGGATGTCTACGATCACCCAATGCCAAAAACCGCTGCCTGTGGGCGCATCAGGATCATACATCTTAACGGCAAAACTCTGGGCATTTACAGGTGCGTGGCTCCAATGTAACTCGGGTGAATGGTTCTGGCCATTGCAGCCCATGTTTCCCGCCACGAACGCCGGGGTGAACTGACCGCCCAGGTCGGCACTGCTTAGTGTAAATGTTTGTGCAACAGCGTGCTGAGCGATCACTAATGCGAGGGCAATAAAAAGTATCTTTTTCATACCTCAAATATGCCGGGGCACAGGTTATCGCTGTTATTGCAAAAAGTTCAATCTTTATTGCGCAAAGCCCAATCCGCAGGCGTGGAGCCATATTGCCTTCGAAAGGCAGTATTAAAATTAGACAAGTGCTGATAGCCATAATCCAGGTAAACCGAACTAACAGGCTTACCTTTATCCAGTTCGGCGGCTGCCATTTCCAGCCGGCGTTCACGGATATACTTTTGCGGCGACACGCCATAAGCCTTCTCAAAATCGCGTTTGAATGACGACAGGCTGCGGTTGGCCAGAAAGGCCAGTTCTTCCAGCGTCAGCGGGTTCATTAAATTGGCCTCAACCAGATGCTTCAATGGCGGTTCATTTTGTGCACCAAACAGCGCGGTAATTACGTCGGGCGCAAGTTCATATAAGGCTGTAAGCAATTCCCGGATCTTTAATACCGCCATTTCAGCCGACAATGTTTGCCGCTGATCGATCAGCGAGCGCAGGTGGTCAACATAAGACTGTATATAGCTATCTACCTCAAAATACAGATAGGGAGCATTGGCTTTGGGCTGAGGTTGTGCCGGTTTACCCGCCATGAACTCATGTCCCAGCCGCGCCGGAAAGAATACAATGAAGCTTTGGTATAAAGCGTCAGTATTGCTGTGTTCGGCAATGATAGAATTACCTTCGGGGATCAGCACGCCATGCCCATAGCGCAGTGTAGTGTTGCCGCCGGCACGATAAATGCGCTTTTGCCCGTGCTGGACAAAGCTGAACGCGCAACATTCAAACAGCACACGGCTGCGGAATGGCCCGCCGCGGTCCCTATAATTCAGGAATACGATATCTCCCGCCGCGATCTGCGGCTGACCCTTAACAGCTTGAGGTACTTGAATAATTTCCATTCGTTAAATAATAAGGCGCCCTAACTGGCGCAAAGCGTTCTCTATCGTTTCGTTCCAAGGCATACCGTAGCTAAGGCGCATACAGTTGCTGTACTGGTTTTGCAGCGAAAACATCGCGCCGGGCGCGAAACTGATCTTTTGCCTCACCGCGCGGTCATAAAGCATAGCGGTATCGATCCGCTTATCCAATTCAACCCAAAGCATAAAACCACCCTGGGGGCGGCTGACGCGGGTATGTTCCGGAAAATACTCAGCAATGGCACGGCTGTAACGCAAGGCATTGGCTTGCAGCGTATGCCGTAAACCGCGCAAGTGATGCGCATACCGGCCTGTTTCTAAAAAACCGGCGATTACCTCCTGGGTAATCGTCGTACCCGCAATGCTATGGTAGAGTTTCAGGCGCAACACCTCATCTTTGAATTTCCCCGGCGCTACCCAGCCCACACGGTAACCCGGTGCCAGGGTTTTGGAAACCGAACAACACCATAATACCAAACCGCTGTCATCAAAGGAGCGGCAGGAACGCGGGCGCTCATTACCAAAATACACCTCGCCGTACAGGTCATCCTCGATCAGCGGTATACCATACTGCTGGATCAATTTGACCACTTCCTTTTTATGTTCATCAGGCATCAGGCTACCCAGCGGGTTATTGAAATTACTGACCAGCAGGCACGCGTTGATCTTTTTGGTCATCAAGGCTTTTTTCAAAGCTTCCGGCTCAATACCGGTCTGCGGGTGCGTAGGCAGTTCAACGACTGTCAGTCCCAGGCTTTTTGCCAATTGCAATATACCAAAGTAAACAGGGCTTTCCACAGCGATCGTATCGCCGCGTTGGGTTACCGCCATTAATGATAGGGAAAGCGCATCCATACAACCGGCAGTCACTACCAGGCCGTCACTACCCAGTGAACGGCCTTCGCCTGAATAAAACAGCGCTACCTGTCGGCGCAGGTGTTCACTGCCCTGCACCTGTTCATATTCCAGTCCGCTGCCTTTTAACTTGCGCGTTGCCTGGAGCAAGCCTTTGTTCAGCTTGGCCACAGGCAGAAGTGCTAAGGCAGGCACACCGAGCGACAAAGGGACGGCCCCATCCCGGCCCATGTCCCGGTAGACCCGGCTGATCAGGTCGTGCATATCGCCTGCTGTGCCGTGAACGGGCGTACTGGTAGCGGGCAAGCCCAAATTTCGATTTGGTGAGCGGTGCACGAAATAGCCTGACCGCGGTCTGGATTCGATCAGCGACTTACTTTCCAATTGGTAATAAGCCTGTAAGGCGGTGCTTTGGCTGACGCTGTAACGTTCACAAATAAGGCGCAGCGAAGGCAATTTATCGCCCACACGCAGTACCTGTTGCGCGATCTGCACTTCGATATCTGCCGCGATCTGATCATATAGATTTGTTTTGACTTTCATCTGCTATGGTCAAAATTACAATTTCTGCATCTGTACACCTAATTTTTTTTCGCCCAATTTTGTGTTATGACCAAAAGAGACATCAGCACCTTACACGATATCCATCCCTGGCATTCGCGCTATATCCGGTTGACGGATGATCTGCCGCCATTAGAGGTATTAAAAAAACATGCGGTAATATTTACTTCAGCTGAAGTAAAACGACTAGATCAACTGGGGAACCTTGTTTATGCACCGGGCAAATGGACGATCAGAGGCACCTTGCAACATTTGATCGATACGGAACGCATCCTGAGTTACCGCGCCTTATGCCTGACACGGAATGAACAGGCCGACCTGCCCAATTACGATGAAGCCGCTTACGCCCGATATGTCGATACCAGTTGCCGCAGTATTGCTGACCTGCTTACCGAATTTGATCACCTACGGCAAGGTACTTTACTGCTCTATCAAAACTTTACAGACGAAATGCTGCGCCGTGTAGGTGTTGCCGCCGGGAAACGGGTATCGGTACTGGCCCTGGCCTATATCATGGCCGGGCATCCGCTGCACCATTTGGCCATCATCCAACAAAAATATTTACCGCTTTTAAACAATCCTGAAATATGAAATACCCTATCCAAGTGGAGCGAACCCTGCATAGCAGGCTGGCGACCTATGACTTCAACAATGTACAGTTCGGGCCTAACCCGACGGACCACCTCTTCAGCGCCGAGTACCGGGACGGGCAATGGCAGGATGCCGCTATCAAACCTTTTGGCGAATTCTCCATTAGTCCGCTGGCGCTTTGCCTGCACTACGGGCAAACCGTTTTTGAAGGTATGAAGGCTTTTCGATTAGAAGATGGTGGCGTTAGCATCTTCCGTATGGATAAACATCTGTTGCGTCTGAACCGCTCGTTGGAGCGGATGTGTATGCCAGCAGTACCTGAAGAACTGTTCTTTTCGGCTTTGGAAAATTTAGTGGCGATTGATGAAGGCTGGGTGTCCGGTTTGTCGGGCAATTCACTATACCTGCGGCCAATGGTATTCGCCACCGAAGCCCGATTGGGTGTCATGGAAGCTCAGGAATACCGCTTTATGGTTGTCGCCCTGCCGATGGCCAATTACTACAACGGCGCGGTGCGTGTAAAAGTAGAGACAGAATATACCCGGGCAGCTAAAGGCGGTGCCGGCTTTGCCAAATGCGGTGGTAATTATGGCGGCGCGTTCCTGCCCACCCGTTTGGCCAGAGCCGCCGGTTTTGACCAGGTACTATGGACAGATGGAGACACACACAGTTTTATCGAAGAATCGGGAACCATGAACGTGATGTTCGCCATCGGCGGTACGCTCATAACGCCGCCGCTGAACGGGACGATCCTGGATGGTGTGAACCGGGATTCCATCCTCACGCTTGCCAAGGCCCGCGGTATCAAAACCGAAGAAAGGCCGATCAGCTATTCGGAGTTGGAAAAAGCTTTTGAAAACGGATCAGTAGTGGAAGCTTTCGGCGTAGGCACAGCAGCCGTTCTGACCCAGATCAGGGAGATCGATATACTGGGCAAAAGCTATTTTCCGGCAACGCCAGATGATGGTGTGGCCGCGACCTTACGGAGTGATCTTCAAGCGATTCGTTATGGGCGGTCGCCCGATATTTTTGGCTGGAATCATCGGGTGGCGTTGAAGGATGTCTATGCCTTGTAATGCAGGTGAAAAAATCCACTTTCCGGAACCAGTCATAGCAGCTCTCCAAAAAAAACGCCCCCTGTTTTGCACCTGATACAGATCATCAGCTTGGCGAAACAGGGGGCGAAAATGGCCACGCAAGGCGTGGCTGCCAGGCAATTTAAGTTCGATAACGAGGTCGTCCTGACAACCTGCCGCTTCGGCTTCCGCTTCTTCTCTTGTGCCTTTATTGTTCCCATCTTCATCGTTTACCAAGGTTGCGTACTGTGCGCCACCGAAGCATTCTAAAAACCAGATAGTACATAGCTGATAATGAGAGTGGCTTGGAACCTGCGTATGCCGGACCATCGTATACCATTACAAAGCTTTCGATGTGCGAAAGCCAATATGTATGACATTTGAATAAAGCATCCTAAGAAAGTAGCATACAGTACTTTAAGACGAACTGCAAGACCAAATAAAAGGTCGCTATTGACGCTGCGCTCTACAGCACGAAGATAAGTGCGATTCCTTAGCATTGAGTATTCTTAAAATATCTTTCGATTATAAGAAGTGTGGTAATTGTCCCCCAATTAGTAACTGAATCAAGTGATATATTTTTTTGTAATTATATTATTCATCAAAGCACGACTAAATCTGTGCTTTCTTTTTTTGAAGTAACTACACTGACACCGTTCTGACACCATTAAAATAATTTTATCGCGTAATTTTGTATTGTTCAGATGCTAAAGGGAGCTACAAGCAAAGAAAAGAACGTACTGACAATGTAGTGTCACCATCAACAAGAGTTTTACCTCGTACCTTTGTTATTATCAAGCTCAGAATTCAGGCATTTACCACTCTCTGGTAATCACTCGCTAACAACGAGATTCATATTTAAGTATTAAACAAATAACCAAAAACAATTTATGACTTATAACAGCGTTTGCCGTGCTTTTCGGCGACCTGTTACTCAATTTATCCTACATGAAAAAAATCATTTGCATCGCTGCTTTATTAGGCAGCACACTCCTCGTATCTGCTCAAAATTCAAACCCCTGGCCTACTACGGGAAACGTAGGTATTGGTACAAGCAGTCCTTCATTTTTAACTCATATCTATGGCGGTACCGCCGCTACGGAAACTGCCCTGTTCGCTCTTCAAAGCCCTTTTGCAAATGCAAATACAGGGGTAACAATGCGTTTTGTTGCATCAACCAATCCCGCGAATGTGACAAACTCCGGAGAAATTGGATTAACCAGGGTTGCAACCGGAGCTAATATGTATTTTCGGTTAGGCGATAATACTAATATGCAAACACGCCTGTCTATAATCGGTGCTTCAGGCAACGTCGGTATTGGAACCACCACTCCCAGTTCAAAATTGCATGTAAAAGAAACGAACGCAACTCCAGGCTTTTCGAATGTCACTATTGAAAATGCAGGCGCTTTAGGTTACGAAGCCGGAATTAATTTTAAAGGCGGATACACGAGCGGCAGTCTGAACTCTGGAAGGATCTACAGTTTGTTCGACGGGGGGACGGGTTATGCCAATGCGCGGACGACCATCCAAAGCATGCTCACAGGGGGCGCTTATGACAACACCCTTACTGTCCGTTATGGCAGTGTTGGAATAGGAACAATAGCCCCGCCCACGGGATACAAATTGGCGGTGAATGGAAGCGTTATCGCGACAGCGGTAACTGTTCAAATGTACGGCGAGTGGCCTGACTACGTATTTAAAAAGGATTATAAACTGCTTCCCTTAACTGAGGTGAAAAATTACATCGACCGAAATCAGCATTTGCCTGACATGCCATCGGAACAAGAAATCGCCGCTAATGGATTAAACCTGGGCGAGTTAAGCAAGGTGCTTACAAAAAAAGTAGAAGAACTTACACTTTATCTGATTGAAAAGGAAAAGGAACTTAATGTTCTGAAAGCCCGAATGGATAAAATGGAAAAATCGATTGAAAACAAATCGCTGTAATTCATACATTAAATATTTTACAATGAATCATTTTTTGAAGAAGAAATGGTGGCTTACTTTATTATTATCAATCGTATTGCTACCATATAATGAAATTTTTGCCCAATCCAAACCGTACTCGCTCGTAATACCTCCATCACCAAATTCAGCCTCGATAGGCAAATTCGGAGATATACCGCTAAATTATAGCTCGGGATTGCCAAACATTAGCATTCCACTTTTAGACCTGAAGGAAGGCAGCCTAGCTCTGCCAATTTCAATAAACTACAACTATGGCGGCTTTCGTCCCTCTGACCAGCCCGGGGTCGTAGGTCGTGGCTGGTCGTTGATGGCTGGCGGAGTCATTTCCCGAGTGGTTAACGGGCTGCCCGATGAGCTACATGGTAGCACGCGTTTAGGGTATTTGTATAACAGCGCAAATATAAAAAGCCTATTGAAGGTGAACGACTCACTAAATTGTCAGAATCAATCCTGTCCAAGTTGCTTTGTTGATGGCAATTGCGACGGCGAACCCGATATGTTTTATTTCTCATTCGGTAATATTTCAGGAAAGTTCTTTTTTGGTGATGATGGTCTGCCTCATATTGTTTCTGACAGAAAACTGAAAATTGAGTACCATCAGTTTGACACCCCGATTTTACAAAGAATCTATAACGGAATTAGCACTAATATTAATGGATTTACCATAACCACCGAAGATGGCACTGTGTACCGGTTTGGAGATCCCACCCCTAAGGCGGAGGTTATTCCAATAGATCCGATGAAAAATGTTGAGTTTTCTTATTCTCAGCACGAATTCTGGGACCCGCTTAGTACAGCATACCTGACACCCATTAGTGCCTGGCTGTTATACGAAATAGAAGATACCGATGGCAATAAAATAAAGCTTTCCTACCTGAATGATTATAAAGACAACCAGTCTTATTTCAAATTAAACCGTCAAAGGATTACAAAAACGCCGTTTCAGGTATATACAACTACACCGCACAGTTCTGAGGAGGTTGCGGGGTTTGATTATTCTATATCATCGGAAAATTTTGTTACCAAAATTGAGGGTTCTACGTGGAAGGTAGATTTCTCGTATAACAATCTGGAATCTGATACGGCGCTACACACATTAAATAGTGTTTTACTATCGCTAACGAACGGTAACGAAATAAAACGCTACAACGCAACCTATTCCAGCACCGATATGAAGTGCCTGCTTACTGGTTTGAAAGAGAAGGCCATTACCGGAGGCACCGCTGTTTATAAAACACATGCCTTTGAATATACTCCGTTTCCGGCCACCTATTACATTTTGGGACTTGATTATTGGGGGTACTACAACGGAGTAAATAATGCCGATCTGATTCCTGTTTCGCCATACACTGCCAATAGAGAGCCTTCCTTCAGCAATACTGTACTAGGTGCGTTGAAAAAAATTACGTACCCAACAGGCGGCACTTCCTCATTTGAATATGAACAGAACGAATACAGTTATATCAGGCAAGATACGACTGAAAATGGACAAGCTATTGGCCGCCGGGCCGGTGGAGGAATCCGATTGAAAAAAATGATCGACAGCGGCGGTAATGGAATGCCTGCTATGACGAAAGAATACTCCTATAATAAGTTCAATAACCTAAACTTAAGCAGCGGGGTAGCGTTAGCACCGGTCAATAAGTTTTTCTTTACATTCCAGGTGTCACAAATAAGCGGTAAGCTAGCTTGGCTGTTTGGAGGTGAAGTACCGGACACAACGGTCAACTGGAATATTTGGAAATCCGATCCGTTCTACACATTGTCGCAAACGCCAATATACTATTTCAATGTACGCGAGACGACCGGAAGCACTATTAGAACTGATTATGAGTTTACCTCCCATTTGGACTACCCCGATTATTTGGGAGTAAATTACGGATTGGGTACCAACCAGGTAGGCCCATATGAAAGCTATGACTTTGCCCGCAGCCTTCCCAAAAGCGTTAAACAGTACCAAAATAATGCTATCGTTAGCGAAACCCAAACAGCGTATACGATGACAGAGAAGTTCCGTTCGCGTAGGTTATGGCGTCAGACAGCGATCTCCAGATCGGAAGGCTCATTCCAATTTGCTAAAGGAGTTGCGGTAATCTCGGGTCTAATTCAGAAAAAAAGTGATAGCACTCTGTATTATTACCCTGCTGGAAACTATATGGTACGGAACATCTACGAATACGACAGCACTTATTATTCGCTCAGGAAACAAATCCAATATAACAGCAGAATAACCTCATCCACACCTGGTACTGTTGAAACACGGTATAAATATCCGTTTGACTATGCTGGCGGGGTGTATCCGGCGATGATAAGTAAAAATATCATTTCTCCGGTTATAGAAGAACAAAAGCTCGTTAACGGAAATCAGGTTAATTATACGTTGAAAGACTTTGGGATATATAACAATGGAACACTCTATAAACCATCCACTGTAAAAGTCCAGACATTGAGTACCAACCCGCTGATTACAAAGAGTGAGGTTACAAAATATACTTCTAATGGCAATATTGAGGAAGTGTTGCTTGATACTAAAACCTATCAGTCATACCGATGGGGTTATAATCAGCAGTACCCAATTGCAGAAGTAAAAAACGCAATGAGCGCCGAATTTTTTTATGAGGGGTTTGAAAAAAAAAATGGAACAACAGTGTCAGGCGGAGATGCTCATACAGGCTTGCGATATTCTACTAATGCGTCTGTAAGTTGGGCCAAACCCAACAATCGCGAGTATGTAATCAGTTACTGGTATAAAGATACCGGAGCATGGAAGTACAGCGGTGAGTTGCCTTACACGGGTAATTCATTTATCCTGTCCGGCGGAACTGCATTTGATGACATATGCATATACCCAATTGATGCTCAAATCTCAACCTACACGTACATGCCGTTAATAGGCCTTGGAACAACGACTGATGTCAAAGGACTAACAAACTATTATAGTTACGACGGATTTAACAGACTAATGGATGTTAAGGACCAGGATGGAAATATTGTTAAAAGTTATTGCTATAACTATCAGGGCGGCAGCACTAACTGCTTTGTAGATCCATTGATTTATAAAAATGATGAAATAATTACAACACATAGAAAAGAATGTGGGGTGCATTATCTTGGTTCCCTGGTCACTTATAAAGTTTTTAAAGGCACTTACTTATCAACGATCTCACAGGCTGATGCCGATCAACGCGCGCAGACCGATGCTGATGTACAAGGGCAGCTTTATGCAAACTCGGACCCTGATGCTACCTGCACATTAATCCCCTGCTACTCTTACACATTCAGTGCAAACCAAGGATTTAGTGCGACTTATCATTATAAAGACTGTGAAGGAATTGACAGGACAGAATATGTAGAACAAGGACATTCAGTGACGTTATGCGCACGAGAAGGAACAGTTAACGGAGGGCCGTATATAAAAGGAACTGCTTGTCCACAATAATTTTAGATAATATGATGAAATATATCAAAGGGGCCTTTTTATGGGCACTAATTGTTCTCTTCATAACACCATTGAAGGCACAAACATATATCAATACCCCAATGACAGGAACACCTGCCGCAGGCCAGTATTACAATGAAAAACAAATAACATTGAGTCCCAACTTTACGTTTACGGCATCGTCCGGGCAGACGCTTAAGTTATTCATAAAAGATTGTGTGCCGTTGACGCTCAATTTAAGTTCGAGTCAAAATTACGTAATGATAAGCACGCCGCGTATAAGCGGCATTACCACTCGGAGCGGGCTTGCAAATCGTACCACGTGCGAACTGATGCAAAACGTACAATACTTTGATGGCCTAGGGCGTCCTATTCAAACGATTCAGATTAAAGGCTCTCCCGGTTACAATGATCTGGTACAGCCCATTGCGTATGATTCACTTAATCGGGAAACAGTAAAATACTTACCCTATGCTTCTACCAGCGCGAATGGGAGTTATAGATCTGCAGCCATTACGAATCAGCTTGCATTTTATGATCCGGCGGGGGTGCCTGATTCAACTTCACAGCTGCCTGGGGGAATTGCACACATTTCTACGCCCTATGCAATGACAAAATATGAACCGTCTGCTTTGGGCCGGGTATTAGAACAAGGCGCTCCCGGCGACCCTTGGCAACTTACCGGCACCATTAACCCAAGTGGAGTAAGTTCTGGGCATACGATTAAAACCTCATATTCAGTTAACAACACTTTGGCTTTGACTGATACGGCAAACACATATCTTGCTGCGCTGTATACGGTTACCATTAATCCCAATCAAAGCCGGACACTTGTTCGGTTGAGTGGCGCAGACGGTAATTATCTTGCTGGTGAATTAACAGTAAAAATCACGAAAGATGAGAACTGGCAAAGTGGGCGCGGAGGTACCTCTGAAGAATATATTGACAAGGAAGGTCGTATAGTACTAAAGCGAACATTCAGTTACCTTGTAGGCGCCCCTAATGAATTACAGATATTAAGTACTTATTATGTGTATGATGATGTTGGAAATTTAGCATATGTATTACCACCGAAAAGTAATGCTGACAACACAGTTCCAACTCAAACCATACTAAACAACCTTTGCTATCAATATCGATACGACGAGTATAACAGACTTTCGCAAAAGCGTGTGCCAGGAAAGGGTTGGGAAAATATGGTTTATAACAAACTCGACCAAATAGTATTAACACAGGACTCTGTTCAAAGAGGCAACAATCAATGGACGGTTAATAAGTACGATGGTTTAGGCAGAGTTATTATAACCGGGTTATGGAATGCAGGGGCTAACATACCTTTAACCACCTTGCAAGATAGCATATACGCAGCCAGTCAGTGGGATATCAGGGATTATGCGAATAATACTACAGGATATAAAGTAACAAGCTATCCCGCTTTGACGAAAACACTAACGATAAATTATTATGATAACTACACAAATATTCCGACAATACCTCCGGGGCTTACCCCAACACCGGGCACATATAGTAATTTAACAAAAGGACTTGTCACAGTATCAAAAACAGCGGTGTTAAATACACTTTCAAACACCGAGCCTGACATGCTTTGGAACGTGAATTACTATGATAATAAAGGCCGGGTAGTAAAAGCGTATATGCAGCACTATCTGGGAGGTACTTTGAGTTCATACAATTATGATGATGTATCGAATACGTATGATTTTACTGATAAAATAACAGCGACCAGTAGAAAACAATATACCAAAAATGCCGACAATACAGCCGCGATATTGGCAGTGTCAATTGCGAACCAATACAATTACGACCAGGCAGACCGAAAAAGGGAAACATTTGAAAGAATTAATTCAGACCCGCAAGTATTAGTCAGCCGATTAGATTACAATGCTATCGGGCAGTTGAAGACAAAACACCTGCATGGATTGTCCGGGACTATTCCCTTTTTACAAGATATTAACTATCTATACAATGAACGGGCATGGCTGTTATCAGGCAAAAGCAATACCAACCTGTTTAACTTTAGCCTTGCCTATAATAAACCAAATGCTGGTGTTAGTCCCCAATTTAATGGGAATATTGCTCAAATGGAATACACTAAGACCGGCAGTAGCAATGTGAATTTTAATTATCGTTACGACCAATTGAATAGGCTAAAAAGTGCCTTGTCATCAGATAGCGCTTTAGATGAAACTATTGATTATGACGTAATGGGCAATATTACAAAACTTGTACGTAGTGGCAGTAATTCTGCAAATCTGAACTACAGCTACTATAATGCTAATTTGAATAACCGTTTGCAAACGGTAACCAATAATGGAAACGCTTTCAGAAGTTATGCATATGATGGTAATGGGAATGCAACATCTGATGGCGGAACTAAAAATATTTCATATAATTTATTGAACCTGCCACAAACAATCAAACAAGCAGATACGATATTAGCAACGTATACTTATGACGTGGGAGGAAGAAAATTAAGAAATGTTGGTAGCGATGGTGGCTGGGATTATATAAACGGGATTGTATATACAAATAATGTAATTAACTTTATACAGACCGAGGAAGGTCGTATTAAAAATATTAGTGGTGTTTACAATTATGAATACAATCTTAAAGATCAGCTAGGTAATGTAAGATTATCATTTGATAGAGATCCTGTCTCTGGCTTAGTAAGAAGATTACAAGAAGATGAGTACTATTCGTTTGGCCTAAGGAAAACGCCGGTTGATTATGATATTTTAAATCACAATCGTTACCTTTATAATGCTAAAGAAATACAATTGGATCTAACAAATCAATACGATTATGGCGCGCGGTTTTATGATCCGGTGATTGGACGTTTCACTACTGTAGACCCTCTCGCAGATAAAATGCGTCGGGTTTCCACTTACAATCATGCATTCAACAATCCATTAAGATTCATTGATGCTGATGGTATGGCACCGACTGATGTTATTATTGGTGGGGATGATAAACAGGCCGCTTTCGAAGAGTTGCAAAAATCAGTAAAGGGTCAATTAACCTTATCTATGGATGATAAAGGTAACGTGACGTATTCTAAATCTGCTCCTGATCCTCTTATAGGAAAGGACGCGAAACAGTTGATTGCTGCGATTGACGATCATACTGTAAATGTTAACGTTACTGCTACTAAAGGAAATATCATAAGTACGGTTGATTTTGTTGGGGGTGCTTTTTTGGGAAACGATTTATTGCCAAGCGGCAATGTGAACACTAAACAAGTTATATCGCCGGAAATACTGGAAAAGATGGATAACTATTTTGGCAGCCCGGGCAAAACAACACTTCATGAAGTCACAGAGTCTTATAATGGCGCAAAAATTGCGCAGAGTAATGGGGTTTCTTCACCATTCGCCTCACCAAGTGAGGTGGCCAACCCAAATAGCGATTATCAGAAAGCGCATAAGGCCGCTACCGATCAGTCAGGCCCAGTAATAGAAAAATATTATGGTCCATTAGGAGGTAGAGTAAGTAAACCCGGCATTATGGGAAAAACAGAATATATTCTTGATAACGGTGTTAAACCCGCAGTTCCATTAACGTCTAAAACATATCCTCAAAAACTATAATAATATGAAAATTTACTTAATTTTAATAATGCTTTTGGTGGTTGCATGTTCTTCATCAAAAAACTCTTTAAAAAATAGTTTAACTAATTTTACTGGATATAAAGTTTATAATATAGATTCCGTTAAAAATATTTACATTATATATGCACGGGATAATAAGAGTTTACCTTATAAAATATTGTCTCGTAAAGATAATACGTCAAATGGTGAATTAATAAAACTTAACAATGCATATCCATTTATTTTAGAGGAGGTTTGGTCAAAGAAAGCAGATCTCGTAAATGGGACATACTATTACGATACTCCAATTTCTGTCGATGGCGATTCGATAACAAGTCTACATGCCGCAAAAAATCTTCGAGGATTGAAATTTATACGATAAACAATAACCACTAAATACATATGAATTGCGTAATATAAAAGCACATCAAAGCATTTGTATGAAGAGTGGCTCTAAGAGTAACAAAGCTGTGAATGTTCTTTTTATGTTTTTAAAAGTTATAACAAGCTGGACTAATTGATCTATTAAATTATAATTCGCATAAATGAATATTATTATGTGTAATTAGTTAAATAGCTGTGCTTAACAATTAAAGACCTGTTTATTGGCAGGTCTTTATTTTTCTAAATTAACTTCTTTTAATATGTTAATGAAATGAAGAATTTTATTCTGATATTTTCGTTGTGGAAAAGACCTGCCATTTTCCCATCCTACAATCGTGTCTTCGCAAACCCCAAACACTTCTGCGACCTCTCTTTGTAACAGCCCCCTTTCAATTCTCGCCTTTCTTATGTGCTCCCCCAGCGTTTGAGGATTAACAGGAATGTCCTTTGAAGGCGGCTTTTTCACTACCTTGCGGTATGGAAGAAAAGTGGACGCAAGAATGCCCATGTGGTTATTACAACCATCCTGAGAAGGAATGCATCTGCCCTCCGGGCACCGTTCAAAAGTATCTGAGTAAAATATCCGGGCCGCTTCTGGACCATTGACCTGCACGTAGAGGTTACGCCGGTAAACTTTAATGAGTTATCATCCGATAGGCTGGCCGAGAAAAGCGAACTGATACGCGACAGGGTGATGAAAGCCCGCGAGGTGCAACTACAGCGGTTCGGCAACCGGCCAGATCTGCATGCCAACGCGCAGATGAGCCCACAAATGGTGAGGGATATTTGTAAAATAACAACCGCCGGCCAAACCCTGCTGAAAAAGGCGATGGAAAAGCTGGGCCTGTCTGCCAGGGCTTATGACCGCATCCTGAAAGTTGCACGCACCATTGCCGACCTGGCCGGCAGCGAAGAAATATTGTTAGAGCACCTTGCCGAAGCCATACATTTCAGAAGTTTGGATAGGGAAGGCTGGGCCGGGTAGCGATGAGGCCATTAAACAATAAAATGATCGACCATACGAAGCATCGTTGCATCGTTACTATCGGATTGGAGCTCCCTGTGGCACTTCTATTTTTTTGCTTAAATAGTAAAAAAACTGAAGCTCGTTTACCATGTGGTTTCTAAGCTCACAATTGTTTAAACAATAATTTTTGATAGCCTGCTAAATACAAACTGTCGTAATCATAACATTTTTGTAATCGCAATATAATGTATACTTAACAAGTGTTCGGCTAATTTGCGTCTTCAAATACCGCATGAAAAAGATCTTAGTATTTTCCATATTTTTCTTATTTTCTTTTGGTGTATCTGCACAATATTCAGGCGCATTGCCCGGGTACAAAATTGTAACGGGTAATAACTGGGTTAAAGCAAAAAACTATTACCTGCTTACCTTACTTGAGCAGGACAAACAGGTACAATCCCTTTTAAAAGCCGACGCCCAGTTAAGTAAACTTTCGCAAGAAAAGTATAATGCCTTGCAAGCCGCGATAAAAAATTGCAAGGATGGGCTTTGCTTGCCGGCAGCTTTGAAGTTTACCGATGCCGATATTGAGCTGGTAAGTAGCCTCTTAGCGGCTTTATACAAGCCCGGTAACGCGTTAGACAAGTTAGTTAAAACACAGCTCATTCCGTCTGGCTGTTATATTTTGTATAAAGACGAAACGCCCGCTAACCTTTTAATAAAAGCCTGGCAACAGGATGCCGCGGCGGTAAATTTTGCCATCGGGGTGTATGGCGAAGGCCGAAAGCCCAATTATCCCGCTATTGATTCTATCAGCTTTGATGTTCACAAGAAAAACTACCTTATATTAATGTATGATTGTGCAACCGAGGTTGCCGATGTAACCAGATCAACCAGCCTTTTCTTTGCCATACCTCTCCACTCAGCGCTTACTTATCTTGAAATAAATGAACGCAATAATGCGGGCGACTTTGAACCGATGGCAGCTACCGAAAATAAGCTCGCCGTAACCAAAATAAAAACTATTAATTGGGCGGGGTATCCATACAGCCATATACTGGTGCCGGGGGCAGGTCCGGATAATCTGATCACACCATTAAGCGGAGAGGGAATGTTGCGCTGCCGCACCGCGGCAAGAGCATACTTTACAGGTAAAGCGCCGTTTGTAGTGGTATCGGGCGGGGCGGTGCATCCTTACAAAACCCGGAATAACGAGGCGATTGAAATGCGAAAGTATATGATCAAGACCTTGCATGTGCCCGCCTACGCGGTAATAATTGACCCGCATGCCCGCCACACTACAACCAACATCCGTAATGATGTCAGGATAGTTTTTAGGTATAGTATGCCGTTTGCACAACCCGGACTTATCGTTACCGATAAATACCAGAATGATTTTATAGAAAATATGGAGAAGCGATGCCTAAACGAATTAAAGTATATACCGTACAAGCTGGGCAAGCGATTATCTGAAACCGAACTTGAATTTTATCCGGTTATTACCTCGCTGCAGATAGATGCTGATGAGCCAATGGACCCATAAAAACACATGAAAACTACACTGTCTGTCATCTCGTTATTATTAGCCGCCTGGCTTACCCCATTTGTTCAAAAGAACATCAATACCACCATCGTGCGCGAAACTACTGTAGATTCGCTTGGCGCATGCCAGGGAGCATCTTACCAAAACGGCCGCATATTTTTATACGGCGATAGGGAGGTGGGCATGATACGCGAGTACAAGTGGCAAAAGGATAGCCTTGTTTATACAAACAAAGAATATAAGCTCACCCAAAACGGGCAGGACGTTATAGGCCACCCAACAGGCATTGCGTTTAATGGCAGTAATAAAGTGTTTATTGGCAACTCCGTCCGTCTGAATAAAGAGGGTACGCAGTGGAAGGCCGTTATATACCAGATTAACTGGCCGGGATTGCAAAATACAGGCACGCTTGATGGCAACATCATCAGCACTATTGACGATGACGCCTGCATACAGGGCACCCGCCCCGAATATGTAAAGTATAACAACAAATGGTACCTTGCCACTGCCGATTATGGCAACAAAGGAAACGAAGTAAGGTTGTACGACCCCGAAAAGCTGGCACGTTGCAAAAAAACGTCAGAACCGGGGGTGCTCTACAAAAAGTTTACCTGTACACCTTGGGTGCAAAACCTGTATTGGGTATCTGATAAAGGCATCCTTATACTGATACAAAATCAGGTTGAAGGCCGTAAATGGCGTTTAACTTATGTAGACCTGAAGAAGTCTGTAGATGCCGGTGGTATGCAGGTGATCAAGCAGATTGATATAGACAGCCGACCGGATGAACTGGAAGGCTTTACCTTCATTAACGGACATACGGGCATTGCCGTTACCTCCTCGCGTAAAAACAACGTTAGCTATACCAACACTACCTGGTAAAATATTTTTCCACTTAACAGAATGTTAACCTTTATACGCTGTTTTGTTAAGACATCTGTGATAGCTTTGTTGCCATTATAGTAAAGTACCTATCTGTAATTTACTTTTACTTTAATAAAGTAATCAACTTATTTAAAAATCGTTAAAATTTTCTGCCTATGTAGCACCATTTCCTATCGACCAGAAAACAGGCATAAAACACAAAAACCGGAGCTGCGCTAACATCTTCCGGTTTAAGTGATCGCTTGTTTATAAACTCATACCAATAAGTCTTTCAACAATTAACTTTTAAATGTATGCAAAAAAAGATTACCGACAATCTTTTAAAGCAAGCATGTAACAGTATTACTTTTGTTTTACTGTTAATGTTTGCTACCACGGCTTTTGCCGCCAAACCCGCTGTAAGTGCAGCAACTTTCGACAACATTACAGGTACCGTAATAGACGAGACCGACCAGCCACTACCCGGTGTAACCGTAAGAGTAAAAAATACATCTGTTGCAGTTAGTACCGATGCCAGGGGCCACTTTTCTATTAATGCCGATAGGGGCGCTACCCTGGTGTTTAGTTTTATTGGCTACATAAGCCAGGAAATTACTTACGCAGGCAGCCCGATAAATATAAAACTTAAACCGCAGGCCAACATGCTTAACGAAGTGGTGGCTATTGGCTATCAAACCATGCGTAAAAGCGATGTAACCGGCGCCATTTCAAGTGTCAAAGCAAGCGAGCTTAACCTGGCCGCGCCAACCATTGGGCAGGCTTTAGTTGGTAAAATTGCCGGTGTGCAGGTGTCGCAAACCAGTGGTGCGCCTTACCAGAGTACCAAAATACGCGTAAGGGGTGTGGGTTCGTTCAACGCCAGTTCCGATCCGCTTTATGTTATTGATGGTTACCCTGCTAATAACGACGTGTATATTAATCCGGAGGATGTAGAATCTATAGACATTTTAAAAGATGCTGCATCTGCTGCTATATATGGTTCAAGGGCATCAGGTGGGGTGGTTTTGATCACAACCAAGCGCGGTAAAGAGGGTAAAGGCAAATTTGAATACGATGTTCAGATAGGTAGCGACCAACTGGCCCATAAAGTAAAGTTGCTTAACTCTGATGACTTTGCCCAGTTAGTTATTGATGGCCGTAACAACGCCTACCATGACCTTTGGGTGAACACGGGCCACACATGGAATGATGCCATGTACGGCGACCCAAATGCAACCCGGGTTACCAACGTAGGTAACGCAGGTAGTGTGCAGATCCCCGATTACCTGTATGACTTTTCGACTCAATCGTTGAAACACCAAACGGTAAACACCGACTGGCAGGACGAGCTCTACCGCAAAACGTTGTACCAAAAGCATACGCTTTCGTTTTCGGGCGGCTCAAACGGCACGCGTTATTATTTTAGCGGCGCTTACCAGAACCAGCCGGGTATCATTGTATCATCAGGCCAGGAGCGTTATAACTTTCGTTCGAACGTAGAGTCCGACATCAGCAAAAAATTACACGTGGGCGCTAATGTCTCTTATACCCAAAACTACAACCGCGAGACGCAGGAGGGAAGGTTTGATCACGGCCCTATATTGGGTGCATTAATTTATATGCCATTCTTCCCGGCCTATAACGCAGATGGTTCCCTGGCAACCAATACAGCGGCTGCGCAGTCATCGGCCTATGGTTTCCAAAGCATTGAAAACCCTGTTGCGCTGGCAACCCGTACAAAAATTAGCAGGAAAGGTTACCGTACCAACGTTAATGCCGTGGCCAGCTATAAAATAATTGATCCGTTAACCTTTAAAGTCAACGTTGGTACTAATACATATAATGAGAAGTATGATTACTATTTGCCAACTACTTTAAGTAGCGGTGCTAACCCACCGGGGTCGGCACAGTCAATTGCCGCTGCTAATGCAGTAGCGCAAACCAATACCGTTAATGATCAATTAGCCGAGTTTACACTTAATTACAACAAGCAATTCGGTAAACATCGTATCGACGCGTTGGGCGGTTATACCATTCAGCGCACAACCGGCGACCTTATGTCGGTTACGGCAAAGGGTTTCCAGAATGATAACGTTACCGAAATAACAGGTAAGGGTGCCGATGCAGCCTTTTTTACACTAAACAACAATACAGGTAAATCAACTACTACGCTACTATCTTATTTTAGTCGGGTTGCCTATAACTACGCTGGTAAATACTACTTAACGGGTTCATTCCGTGCAGATGGTTCTTCTCGTTTTGGCCCTAAAAACAAGTACGGCTATTTCCCATCGGTAGCTGCCGGCTGGACAGTATCTGAAGAGCCTTTTTACAACAGCCTGCTTGGCGAACAATCAACCGTTAAATTGCGGGCAAGCTGGGGCTTAAGTGGTAATTACAATATTCCTAATTACGGTTATCTGCAAACATTGTCAAACCCAACCGGTGTGGTATTTGGTAACGGCCAGGTTGCCTCTGCAACCTATCCTAACGGTTTAAAAGACCCTAATCTTAGCTGGGAATCTACCTCTCAGTATAACTTTGGCGCCGAATTTGGTTTACTTAAAGACCGTTTATCGTTAATTGCCAATTACTACATAAGTAAATCTTATAATTTGTTGTACAACCAGCCTATATCGGCTATTTCGGGTGCTACAACAATCCTTACCAATCTGCGTAACTCAGAGATCCGCAACACCGGTTTTGATTTCCAACTGGATGGCCGTGCTGTTCAGAGTAAAGATTTTAATCTGAGTATAAGCGGTAACATCTCTATTAACCGCAATAAGGTTACCAAACTTAGCGGCAACAATACCATTATTATTAACGGTGCCGAGCGTTCGTACTTAACCAACATTACCCAACAGGGGCAACCTGTAGGTATGTTCTACGGCTTTAAAGTAGCGGGCATGGTAACTGAAGAGAACATTGGCAAAGTTGCACCGTCATCGGCACAATCAAACCCATTACATGTTGGCGATCTTTATTTCGAGGACACTAACCGTGATGGCGTCGTGAATGATGCGGACAAAACCGTTATCGGTAACCCATACCCGGATTTTACTTATGGCTTTGCTATTAACCTTAACTATAAAAAGGTCGACTTCAGCGCATCTTTTAACGGTTCGCAAGGTAATGAAGTGTTAGACGGGCAGGATTATTACCTGTACAATATGGAAGGATCGGGCAACCAGTATGCAAACGTGGCCGACCGCTATCGTAACGCTGCAAACCCGGGCAATGGCACCGTTTATCGTGCATCACGCGCAGGTACACAAAGCAATAGTACCCGCTTATCAACTTTCTATCTGCAAGATGGTTCGTTTCTTCGGTGTAATAACATCACCCTGGGTTACACTTTGCCAAAATCGGCTGTTACAGCTATTGGCATGAGTAACCTGCGTATTTACGGCTCGGTGGTAAACGCGTTTACCATCACCAAATACAAAGGGTACAATCCCGAGGTTGACTATAACTTCAGCAGCGGTGCTTCAAACAACACCCAGCCGTCTAACCTTGCCCCCGGAATCGACTATGGTGTGTATCCTTTGGTGCGCTCGTTCAACTTAGGCGTACGTGCTACATTCTAACATTAAATGATAAAAGAGATGAAGAAGAATATTATTATAACCGTGAGTGCAGCCGCTTTGCTCGCAGTATCAATGCCCTCATGTAAAAAAGATTTTCTGGATCAGAAAAATCCTAACGCAATTGACTTAAGCGAAAGTTTTCGTACACCGTCAGACGTTTTAACAGCCGTGAATGGTATTTACCAATCGTTACGCAGCAGCAACAATATTGGCGAAAACAGCGGTTTGTGGACGGATGAACGGTCTGACGATACGGGCCGCAACGACAATCAGTCTAACGCCGGCGAGCCGTTTCAGTTTGGCAATTTTTCTATACTGCCAAGCAACACCTATTTAAAAAGCCATTGGGTATCATTGTATGGTACTATCTCTCGTGCTAATGTGGTGTTATCAAACATTGATAAAGTAACCTTTAGCGATCCTGCCCAAAAGCAGCAATATATTGCCGAAGCCGAATTTTTACGTGCGGTAATGTATTTCCAGTTGGTGCGCACCTGGGGCGACGTGCCCCTGGTAACTAAACAACTTACTTATGGTGAACTGACCGACGCTACTGCCCGCGAAAAACAGGCCGTTGTTTACGCGCAAATAGTAGCTGACCTTAAAGATGCATTGAACAGTAACCTTCCCGATCTGCAAAGCGGCGCAAACCTGGGCCGTACATCAAAAGCAGCCATAAATGCTACATTGGGCCAGGTTTATTTAACCATGGCAACCACGCAAGACCAGGCCGCCCGTACAGAGAATCTCAACAACGCCAAAACTTACCTGCTTGCCGCGTACAATATGCGTAAATTTGGTAGCTTAAGCAGTATCCCGTATGCTGATGTTTTCGACGTAGCTAAGAAAGCTTCCAACCAGGAGGTCATCTGGCAGATCGTAAACAAACAGGGCGACCCTACCTATAGCTCTTCTATAGCTGCCAATAACCAGGCAAAAGGCGAAAACATCAATTCACTCGCGCCACAGTCTGGCGTGGGCGGTAACGTAACGCCCGATCTGATCAAGGAATACGAAGCAGGCGACCCGCGTATGGCGTTCTCGGTAAAATTTGCTAATGACCCTATTGTTAAGGATTACTTTATCACTAAATTCAGGGATACAAGCCCTACGGCGTCAAACCTGGGTTATGGCGGTAACGACTGGATACTGATCCGCTACGCCGATGTTATATTGATGCTGGCCGAAGTAAGCAATTACCTCGGCGATAAAGGTGGTGCAATTACCTACCTGGATATGGTACGTACAAGGGCAGGTATGCCAACTTACGCAGCATCATTGACCAACCCGGCGTATGCCGACAAATACACCGACTTGCGTATGGCTATCCTGCACGAACGCCGTGTTGAGCTGGCGTTTGAGCACCACCGCTGGTTCGATCTGTTGCGCACTTTTAATGCCGAGGACCTTGTTATTTATTTCAGAGCTAAAAGTCAGGCGGATTTTGGTATACCTAAACTTAGTAACTTCACCACAAAAGACATTTACTTCCCGATCCCGTTTGATGAGTACAAACTGAATCCGGAGAAAATGTACCAAAACCCGGGCTATAATTAATAATGATAATAATATAAAAGGGGAGTAACATCCCCTTTTTAATTTGCTTAAGATGAGAACCAAACTGATCGTAACTGTACTGCTGTTAGCCGCCGGCAGCCTAAAAGCCCAGAAAAAAGTATTGGTAGCCGCGCACCGTGGAGACTGGCGGAATGCGCCGGAGAATTCGTTACGTGCTTTTGAGTATGCCGCCGCTATGGGTGTAGATATTGTCGAGCTGGACTTAAACAAAACTAAAGATGGCGTGCTTATTATTATGCACGACCAAACTATCGACCGAACCACCAATGGCAAAGGTAAACCGTCTGATTACACGCTGGAAGAGATCCGCAAGTTTGGTTTGAAGAATGGGTTAGGCCGTGTAACCCGCAACTCTATTCCAACCTTTAAAGAGGTGATGCAGGCACTTAAAGGAAAACCCATTATGGTAAACCTGGACAAGAGCTACCCATATTACCGCGAAGCCTGTCAGGCGCTTAATGAAACCGGCACATTGAAACAAGCCATATTTAAGGCAGAGGTAACTTACCCGGCAATGAAAGAACGCTATGGAAGTCTGATAGACAGCATAACCTACATGCCTGTTGTTAATTTGGATAAGCCGGACGCGCGGTTGATAATTAACGAGTACCTGCAACACATGAAGCCCTGGGCTTTTGAGCTGAACTTTAAAACGGATACCTCATCTATTCTTACCGATAATAAATTTATTACCCGGACTGGTGCTAAAGTTTGGCTCAACTCACTTTGGGCATCCCTCAACGCTGGGCACGACGACGACCTTGCTGTAGAAGAAGGCAACAAAAAAGATAGCTGGGACTGGCTGCTGGCTCATGGTGCGATGGTTTTACAAACAGACAGGCCAAGAGAACTGCTGGCGTATTTAAGATTCAGATACCTTCGCAGCCAAAAGGACTAAAAAAAGAACAGTAGCTATGTTTCAATAGTTTTTTTTATTCAGAAAAGTCTTAAAATCATATCTAACTTATCACGAAATGTACACACAGGCTATACCATTTTTTACCTTGTCTGTTTTTACGGTGAAGCGTACATCAAATGACTGTGATGTTCTCATCTTTTAACAGTTTTAAAAAAGTAAAACGATTAATAAATCCCCGAACCTTCGATTTCGGGGTTTTTTAAGATGAAAAAAGGTGCAGATTTCTGATCTTTCACGGTATTTTTGAGTCCTTATTTTATTATGGTTTTTGGTTCCAGATATTCTTCCAGACCTGTTATTCCGTTTTCCCGGCCGATCCCTGAACTTTTGAAACCTCCGAAAGGTGCCATGGGATCATGTTTTAAGGTATTGATCAATACCCGGCCTGCTTTAAGTTGATCAGCAACGTTTTGAGCGCGCGCTTCTTCGCCCGAGCTTACGTAGGCCATTAAACCGTATTCAGAATCGTTAGCTATTTTAATTGCTTCATCTTCGGTGCGATAGGAAAGAACAGACAACACCGGGCCAAAGATCTCTTCTCTGGCGATCTTCATGTCATTCCGCACCCCAATAAAAATGGTTGGCTTTACGTAATAGCCTTTTTCCAAACCCTCCGGCTTTCCCATGCCGCCGACAAGCAGTTCGGCACCTTCGTTAATTCCGCTTTGAATATACTGCTGGATACGGTCAAACTGCTTCTGGCTGGCCAGCGGGCCGATCTTAGCATCGGCGATAGACGGATCGCCCACAACAAATTGAGCAGCTTCCCGGGTCAATAGCCGTTTCACCTCGTCGATTTTAGCTTCGGGTACTAATAATCGGGTACCCGCGATACATGCCTGCCCATTGTTCATAAACGCTGCTTGAAGTGCCATTGGTATGGCTTGGTTTAAATCAGCGTCATCAAGTATAATGTTGGCTGATTTTCCGCCTAATTCCAGCGTTACGCGTTTCATCGTATCGACCGCTTGTCTGGCCAGTAGTTTGCCTACTACGGTGGAACCGGTAAATGATATTTTGGTTACCTGCTCATTTTCCATTATTGGCTTGGTGATCACTGCACCGTCTCCATTAACCATGTTGACCACACCCGCAGGCAGGCCGGCTGCGGCAATACACTCCATGATAATTTGTGCCTGCCATGCGCCGAATTCACTTGGCTTGAGTATCACGGTACAGCCTGCTGCTATTGCAGCAGCAACCTTAATAGCTATTGATCCGGCTACCGCGTTCCAGGGGGTAAATAAAGCGGCAATGCCTATAGGTTCCATTACTACGGAAGATTCATTCACCTGCTTTGTAAAAGCATAATCTTCCAATAATTTTGCCTGATTGGCAAAAGTGGTAGCGGCAATCAGGTTGGCCCATTTCGCCCGCTCATTGGGAGCGCCGTATTCCAAAATCGTCGCATTGATCAGATCATCTATCCGCGATTCAATTTCGACGCTTATTCTGTTTAAATAAGCAATCCGTTCGGCTTTTGTACTGGCGGCAAATGCCGGCAAAGCAGCTTTAGCCGCTTCAATAGCCAATAAGGTATCTTGCTCATCCGCATAGGTTATCTGTGCTATTTCTTCTCCATCTAAAGGAGACATTATTTTTACCACTTGTGTGCCATGTGGTTTTCTGAACTGTCCGTTCACAAAAACGCTTTCTATTGTTTTCATATCAAAATATTTCAAAGGATTAATGATGATGTCTTTTACTGCAACGCATTTGCGGCTTTAATAATTACTTCTGCTACGGCCTCGGCCTGAGAAATGAATATTACGTGGCTGCCATTAATTACTGTGATCTTAGCTTTTGCGCGTTCGTACATCGCACGTTCTGTCGAAGGGTTCAAAGCTTTATCAAGCGTTGCGATGATACCATAGCTTGGCTTGCTTTTCCATGCTACCTGCTCAACCGGTTCTTCAAAACATTTACCAATAATCGGCACTTGTGATGCGTTCATAAATTCGCTTTGTGCTGTGCTTAAATCACCCGCAAAGCCGCCATGAAATTTAGCCGGATCGAAGTAAACATAACCGAACTGATCAGGCGACGTGAAGCCAGCTTCGGGCGAAGCAGGTGCCGCAGCAACCCATTTTCCTGTAGTCTCACCTTTATCCGGCATAAAAGCAGCTACGTAAACTAATGCAGCTACCTTTTCATTTATGCCGGCTTCTGTAATGACGGTTCCGCCCCAGGAATGGCCTACTAAAACCACCTTTCCGTCCTGCCGGTTAATCACACTGTTGGTGGCATCAACATCCGCTTTCAGCGATGTTAAAGGATTTTGTACGATACTGACGTGATATCCTTTTTTGACCAGGATATCGTAAACCGGTTTCCAACCAGAGCCGTCGGCAAAAGCGCCGTGAACTAATACAATGTTTTTTACTCCCTTGGGTTGAGCATGAGCTACATCCGTTCCTAAGTTAATAAGTGCTGCTATAAACAGGATAGTAAAAATTAAAAAGTGAAGGTTTTCTGAAGATTTGAATGATGTTTTCATGATTCTATAAATGATTTAATTGTTGATGAAAAGATTAAAGACTGGCTGAAGGTGAAGGAACAGAGGTTTTGGTAGCGGCTAATATTTCGCCTGTATCCGGCTTCTGTATGAAACCGATCAGTTCCCATTTTTGAGTGTCGAACCCCGTTGGTAATGCCACCGTTTCGCACCCTTTGCCTCCAGGAGACAAAGAAAACGTACTTAATTGCTTCACTATTTGTGCATGTGTAAGGGTTCGGCCTTCATTTTCGCCCGCTTTTACTATGCTTACGGCATGCTTTTGTACCAGGGCGAGTACCAGATTGCTTTGCGCCGACCCGCCTTCAGACCGGTAGGTAACGTTTAAATTTTTGCCAACCTGATGCGCTTGCAGGCTTAGGGTAGGAGTGGCCGTTCCATTAAGGGTTGCGGTTAGCGTATTTCTGATCTGTTCCTCGTCTGACCCAACAAACTCGGTTTTACCATTAACGATAAGTTGTGGCGTATATACTTCGCTCGTAAACTTGCGATTATACCAGTACTGCCTTTTAGAAAATTCAGGGCTGCTAAATACATCTTTCCAACCCAGGCGGTTCCAATAATCTACATGGTAAGCTAATATATAAACAGGTTTGTCTCCCGCTTCTTTTTGAATGCGTTCCAGTAGCGCTTCGGCAGGCGGGCAGCTCGAGCAGCCCTCAGAAGTGAATAACTCTAATACGGCGAAACCTTTACCTGAATCGAAATTCATAGGTTTGCGTTTACTTAAATGCTGACGGTCTACATACGCAGCCGATGTTAATAAGAGTACAACGGCAGCGCAAATGGCGGATAATTTTAACATTTTCATAGTTCTGATCTTTTGATTTGATTCAAAACTATTGGTAGAACTGCACAGCCTGGAATAAAAAAGGGCTGAAGCGGACACAACTGCCCGTCAACCCTGAAGTTTTAACGATGAAACTGCGGTGTTATAAACTCATGCCGCCGTCCATAATGATCTCTGCTCCGGTAATAAAGCTGGCAGCATCTCCGCAGAAATAGGCTACCATCTTAGCCACATCGTCAGCTGTACCGATCTTCTTTAATGGGATCTGCCCGATCATCCAGTCGTCCAATCCTTTCCGTGCGGTTTGATTCAGCCCAAGCTTGTTTAGGATCTCAGTTTGCGTCGGGCCTGGACTGACTGCATTTACACGGATCTTGCGCGGAGCGAGTTCCAAAGCAGCGATGCGCATAACGGCATTTAGCGCAGCTTTAGTTGACGAGTATATCGACGAATTCGCACCGTTCATACTGGCGGTGTTGGAGGACAGAAAAACAACTGAGGCGCCGTCAGGTAAAAGGGGAAGGAAACGACTTAATGTAAAATATGCGCCCTTATAGTTGATATTCACGACCTGATCGAACGTTTCTTCATTTGCACTTTCTATGGAAGCCCCGCCAACGATACCAGCATTGATAAACAGGATATCTATTTTGCCGAACTTTTCTTTCACGTCGTCAGCTAGTTGCTCAATGGCGTTTACACTGCCTTGGTCAGCCAGTAGCCCGGTAACGCCTAATTCGTTGGCTGCCGCGTCTATCGCTTCTTTTCTTCTGCCGGTAATAATCACTTCAGCACCTTGCGCTTTTAATTCTTTGGCAGTCGCAAAGCCTATTCCGCTGTTGCCACCTGTTACTAATGCTATTTTTCCTTTTAAATTTTCCATTTGAATAAATTTTAGGCAAACCTATGCCATTATTGGTATAACTTTGTTACCAGTATCATGGAGTATACCAATAATGAATCAAAAAGAGCGAAATAAACTGGCTGAAGAAGTGCTTTCCAATCCACGAAATCAGCGGGAAGAAGTACAAGCCCTGCAGGACACCATTTATGTTATAGGCGGCAAGTGGAAATTGCCCATTATCAACTCTATCTGCAATGGCAACCGGCGGTTCCGGGAAATAGAACGTAGTATTCCCGGTATCACGACCCGCATGCTTTCTCGTGAGCTGAAAGATATGGAAGCGAACAAGTTGTTAAAACGGACCGTCATCCCTACAAGTCCGGTAACGGTAGAGTACTCGCCAACAGATTACTGTTATTCTTTCGGTGATATCATCCTGCACATGATCAAGTGGGGAAAAGAGCATCGCGAAAAGCTTAAAGAAAGCTGAACTGGAATTATCCAGCACGGTTAATGTCTAACTCGTGCCCAGATCTGTCCGCCTGGGCCATTATCTGCTCATTCCGGGGTTTGTTTTAGCACAACTTTGTGTCAACAATCAAAACAAACAACGTCATGAACTTAAAAACATCAAAAACAATTTACTGGTCAGGTGCCATCTTTATCTCACTTTGGTTTGGCGCAAGCGGTTTCTTCGAACTTACTAAAAACCCTGTCGTTTGGGACATTACCGTAGAGCTGGGTTACCCGCCGCACTTCATTTACATTCTCGGCGTAGCTAAACTTTTAGGCGTAGCCGTATTGTTAACTCCCAATCGCTTTCTTCGACTAAAAGAATGGGTATTTGCGGGCATCTTTTTCGATATCACCTTCGCATTCTTCTCTAAACTGGCTGTGCTTGGTTTTGCCCCGACTGTTGATGCCATTGTTGCTTTCATCGCAATTTCAATTACCTACATCATGTTCAGAAAACTGTACCCGGCCACTTACACCAAAGCCGGCGCAGAACAAGTAGTCAATAACTTCGAAAGAGTATAATCCACAAATCGTCAATCGCAACCTATAAATATCAATTGCCATGAAAGAAATTACAACTACCGGCCGTCGCATTTTAATAATTGCAGCCGCCGTAATGATAGTTATCATATTGCTAAGCAGTTCAGATCTGTTACGAGCACAGCCAGTGCTTAATCAAAGTACTGCTCAGCAAACAAGTCCGTCCGACACCGCTTTCACAAAAATTAAGCAAATCAAAGCTGGTGTGCTCAACGTAGGTTACGCTGAAGTTGGACCGGCAAACGGCAAGCCGGTTATCTTACTGCATGGCTGGCCCTACGATATCAACAGCTATGCCCAAGTGGCGCCGTTACTGGCAGCGCAAGGCTACCGCGTTATCGTACCCTATCTAAGGGGGTATGGCAGCACTACCTTCCTTTCTGCAAAAACCGTACGCAACGGACAGCAGGCAGCGCTGGCGGTAGATGTAATTGCTTTGATGGATGCCCTTCATATTCAACAAGCCACACTGGGCGGCTTTGACTGGGGGGCCCGTACGGCAGATATTGTTGCAGCCCTGTGGTCAAACCGCGTAAGGGCTTTGGTATCCGTGAGCGGTTACCTGATCGGTAGCCAGGCAGCTAATAAAGCTCCACTGCCTCCAAAGGCAGAGCAAGCATGGTGGTACCAGTACTACTTTGCTACCGAGCGTGGCCGGTTAGGTTACGAGGCCAACAGAAAGGATTTTGATAAGCTGATATGGCAAACTGCCTCTCCGGAATGGAAGTTCAGCGATGCAGTTTATGACCGCTCCGCTGCGGCCTTTAATAATCCCGATCATGTGGCTATTGTGATCCATAATTATCGCTGGAGATTAGGCCTTGCCATTGGTGAACCACAGTACGATGAGTTGGAAAAGAAACTGGCAACCGCTCCAGCTATAACCGTACCTGCCGTAACCTTAGAGGGCGATGCTAACGGAGCACCCCATCCGCATCCTGCCCAGTACATAGCGAAATTTAAAGGCAAGTACGTGCATCACACCTTAACAGGCGGCATCGGCCATAATTTACCGCAGGAAGCTCCGCAAGCATTTGCCAACGCTATTAAAGAGGCTGACGCGCTTGCACAATAATTGAATAGTTAAATATTAGTAAACAATAACCTTAATCAAATGGAAAATCAAAATGTGATCAGCAGCGCCAATACGGCAAATGCTGAAATAAGCAAAGTATTATACACCGGCAAAGTTCATATCACCGGCGGCCGTGAAGGTAACGCAACCAGCAGCGATGGCCGTTTAAATATCAGCCTTTCTACACCCGGCGGCCCCGGTACCGGCACTAACCCCGAGCAATTGTTTGCTGCCGGCTGGTCCGCCTGCTTCATCGGCGCCATGAAGCATAATGCTTCCGGCTTAAAAATAGCCTTGCCTGCAAATCTGGCTGTCGACGCCGAAGTTGCCTTGGGTACCGGGGACGGCGGTTTTCAATTACAGGCCCGCCTTAACGTCAGCCTGCCCGGACTGACTGCAGAACAAGCCAAAACAGTAGTAGAGGCCGCGCACCAAACTTGTCCTTACTCAAAAGCGACACGTGGCAATATTAACGTAGAGATCAATGTAGCAGTTTAACGGCTATTGTGTTTGATTGAAGTGGAAGCGGGCTTGAAAACTGCTTCCGCTTTTTATTTAAACATCATCCGGTAGATCAGTTCCCTGCGCTCAGCAATTAGTTGATCAAATTCCTGATGGTTCATCTTAAAGAACTGGCGGTAAATTGGCGACATGATAACCGGATAAGAAAGCAAAGAGAAAAGGTTGATCAGAAAATGTTTAGGATTCATCTTTCCAATCGTTCCCAACTGCATTTCCTTTTCAATTTCAGTTAGAAAAAAAGATATGGGGCCCTCATCAATTTTAGTCACCAGGCCATGACCGACAGTATTCATCTCCGTGACCAGGAAAACTTCCTGATAAGGGTATTCCCTCATTTCCGTCGTAAACGCATCGATCAACATCTCTATTTTTTTTCTGAAAGGCATCTTAGCCGACATGATGTTTCCCAGGCGCAGGCTTAAGCCCTGCATGGATTCTTTAAAAACTTCGGCAACAAGCTGATCTCTGGTTCTGAAATAATAGTGCAGTGCGGCGCGGTTTACGCCGGCGGCAGTAGCAATGTCCTGCGTAGTTGCATGTAGTTTTCCCTCCGCAAAGAAAATGCGTTTAGCCGTGGCTTTAATTAATTGTTCGGTTCCGTTGTCTTTGGCTGGCATATGTTTTTAAAGAATTTTTTTTACCTCAATAGTTTGGTCAAGACCTATCTCTTCCGTAAAGTAGCGGTCATGGGATATCACCAGCAACGTTCCATTAAAATCCTTAATCGTTGAAGTAAGTACTTCCAGGCTTTTCACATCCAGGTTGTTGGTCGGTTCATCCAAAATCAGTATATCCGGCGTGTGATTACTTACCGATAGGCAGCATAGCGAAAGTTTCATTTTTTCACCGCCGCTTAACACCCCACAATTTTTGTCCCAGGCCTGGCGTTCAAACTGTGCATAGATCAATAGCGATTTAAGCTCGTGTTCCTGCAAGTTTCGGCTATTGTAATGCTGCAGCTGCTCATAAACCGTCCTATCAGGATTAATAATCCTGTACTCTTGATCGAGGTACAGGTAGGTGAAGTCTGTCCGGCTGATGTTTCCGAGACTCGCTGTCAGTATTCCGGTAATTAATTTAAATAAAGTAGTTTTCCCTGCGCCGTTATCCCCTTTAATGTGCACCCTGTCGCCCGACCGAATTTGAAAGCTAAGCGGTTTCCAAAGCGGCCCGTTTCCAAAATCGTAAGTCAGATCAGTCGCATCCACCAGCACTTTGCCCTGGTGAAGATCAGACGGTCCAATGTCAATTTTAAGTACCTGGTATTGCTGTATCTGCCCACGGATATTCCTGATATTGTCACTGATGGCCGAAAGCTTTTCATCCTGGACATCCAATGCTTTAGCCGTACTGCCTTCGGCTTTACTTTTTAAACCACCTGCAATAATCCTTGGCAAAGACCCTGATTTCCCTTTAGCTTGTCCGCGCGATTCTATCTTTTGCCGTTTTTCGGCCACATCGCGGGCTTTCTGGTGTATTTGTTTTAACGTTTTCGACTGCTCGTGTAATTCGTTCTGCAAGGAGTTTACTTTACCTTCCTTCTGTTCCCTGTAAAAGTCGAAATTGCCGCCATAAGCTTCCATACCGAATGGGCTTAGTTCAAATGTTTCGGGGAACAGGTTAAGCAAAGTACGGTCATGACTTACCGCCAGTATTGTTGCTTTGATATTACTAATCAATTCATATAATTTCTCGCGGCTACGAACATCGAGGTGGTTGGAAGGCTCATCAAGCAGAATTATTTCAGGGGCGTGAACATCAATCCCTGCAAGGAATACTTTTGTCTTTTCACCCCCGCTAAGGTCTGCCATTTGTTGTTTAGGCAATAGATGACCAAGTTGCCACTTGCTTAAAGCTGCGCGTACCTTATCTTCAATTTCCCAGTCATCTTCCAGGTTGTTAAAGTGTTGCTCGTCAATGCTACCTTCTGTAATTGCTTTTATGGCTGCTAACTTATGTTCAACCTTTAGCGCTGCTGCAATTGTTAAGCTATTATATTGACCTAAGTGCTGTGGTACATACCAGGGTGCCGATGATGTGAAAATAATACCTGTCGATGGCTGCGATATTCCTGCTATGAGTTGCAACAGTGTAGATTTTCCGGCTCCATTATTACCTACCAACGCAGCTTTCTCGCCCTTATTTATCGTAAAACTAATTTGTTCAAATAGCCGCTCCTTATTAGGGTGACGGTAAGATAAGGTACTTATCGTTATACTCATTCCTGTTCAAAAATAATAATTTAATCTTTTTTGTTTAACAAAAATGTTAAAATATATGTATAAAGTCCTTACTTTTAAGGGCGTATGTTGTCCATTTGGGGAAAGGAAATGTCCGCTTCACGCTCATAAGCTGGGTTAAAGGAACATCTAACGCGTACTTTTACGAAATTGATAGCTTTGTTAAACAATGTTATCTTCAAGGATTGTATAAATGAAAAACTCCAGGCTTAAAATATCACACGCCACTATTTGGATCAGTTCTGTCATACTGGGCTTGTTGTCATCAGTACCGCAACTAGCTTCGCACCAATTCAATCCGCTTGAAGCGGCGGTAAATGCGGGGCTAACCGGCTCTTTTGCCGTATTGATGTGGTATTTCAACATTTATATGTTATCGCGTAAGCCAGGTAACAGGCGCCGGCAAAGTATCTCGTATAGCAAATTGTTCAGCTCTTTATTATTCGGCCTAATCGTGATGTTTGCTTTGGCCTGGGTGCAGCAACTGATTCTTTCTCACATCAATTTCGGCCCTACCATGCTGATGGTCGAAGTGCGCGGTATACTCATTAACCTGGTCTTTTACATGTTCTTAAATCTGCTGCAACAGAACTATGAAAATCAGCACGTGAGCATGGAACTGGAACGCATCAAAAGCGACAACCTGGCAGCGCAGTACGAATTGCTGAAGCAGCAGATCAATCCGCATTTTTTGTTCAATAGCCTAAACACCTTAAAGGCGATGGTAGAAACCGGCGACGAGGAATCAGTGAATTTTATTCTCAAACTGTCCAACTTCTACCGCTTTACTTTAGAGAGCCGAAAACTGGACCTGATCCGTTTAAGCGAGGAGATGGAGATTGTGAACGCCTATCTTTTTCTACAACGGGCACGTTTCGATGGTGGATTTACATTCACCAGTAAGCTAACCGATCGGACGTTAAAAACCCTGGTTCCTCCTTTTACACTGCAATTACTAATTGAAAATTGCATTAAGCATAACATCGTATCGTTACAGCGCCCGTTGCATATTAGTATTTACGAAGATGGCGAGTACATAGTAGTAGAAAATAAACTGCAGGTAAAAAAAGGCGAGGTGAGCTCCACAGGTGTGGGCTTGAAAAATATTGGGTTACGTTACAGCCATCTGCTGGAAAAGGATATTGAAATTATTAATGACGACAAAACTTTTAAGGTAAAACTTCCGCTTATATATGAACATTCTCATTATTGAAGACGAACGACGGACGGCTAAGTCGCTCGAAACCATTATTAAAGATCTCAAACCCAACGCACGGATAACCGGACAATACCAAAGTGTAGAAGAATCGGTAGCAGCATTGAGCAATACAGCAGCACAACCGGATCTGATCTTTATGGATATTCAGTTGGCTGATGGCTTATCGTTTGAAATATTCAAATCAGTAAAAATCACCTGTCCGGTTGTATTCTGTACCGCTTTTGATGAGTACTCGCTGGAGGCATTTAAAAGCAATGGTGTTGATTATGTACTAAAGCCGTTCTCCAAAGACGACATTAATGAAGCACTGCGAAAGGTGGATGAGCTAAAAAACTTTTTTCAACAAAAAACTTCGCCCGATTTAGAAAGCCTGCTCTTAAGGCTTAACCCCTCTAGCGGGAAAACTAGTTTTCTGGTTTTTAAAAATCAGAAATATACGACCGTGCAAACAGATCATATTGCGTTCTTCTACATCAGAAATGATTCCACCTCGATAATGTGTTTCGACGGGCAGGAGTATGCGCTTAACCAATCACTTGATACTATTGCTGCTTCTGTTTCGGCTAGACAATTCTTCAGGATTAACCGGCAGTACCTGGTCAACTTCAGGGCGATTAAGGAGGTAGAGCACTATTTTCTGCGGAAGTTATATGTTAAACTGATTATCGAAACGCCGGAAAGACTGCTTATTAATAAAGAGAAATCGCACAGCTTTCTGAACTGGATGGAAGAGCGGTAAAATTCTTGCTCAAGTGATTAATCTGATTTTTTCATTTCCTGGTTAGCTTAATCTTCCATACACAGGGTAACACCTGTGCGTTTAACCCTTTGCAGGCCTTCCGGTAGATCGGTTGGGCGGCGCGCCACGTTAAGTGCCCAAGTTTCGAAAGTAAAAAAAGCTGATTTTGCCCTTTGTTATTTTAAAAACCTGTCTTATCTTTAATTTCTGCTTGCTTAATGGTTAAAATTAGCAAGATAGTTAATACCTAAACCCGTCCTGATGAAAGCCCCTTACATTATAACCTTTTCCCGGGTGCATGTAACGTATAATCTCCGCGGGATTGCTGTACCTGACCTGCATACTGAAAAAGGATGATGGCAGAGAAATCAATAGTAATAGGTTGTGATGATACCGACCGGCTGACCTTATTGTTGAGTGCTTTTAAAGAAACCTGCATGTTTAAATTCCGGATAACATCCGTTACCCGGGGTGTCGATCTGGTCAAGATCACCAAGGCGGTTGAACCGGATATTATCGTACTGAGCTTTTGGAACAACCAATTGATTATCGATACCTGTTTCCAAGTTTCAGCAAATAAAACGCCCGTGTTGTGTGTGACAAGGGGCATCGAGATAGAGCGGCTGTGCTGGTCAGCACAGCACATTATGTTTACTTACTCCATCGAGCACATTAAAATAAAAAATCACCTGTGCTCGTGTATAAATTCTATCTTTCTTCTGCAGCACGAATCACCCGCTGCGGTGCCGCTTGCGGCAGTTGGAATGCCAGGGGTTGATCCGGCCGCGGTCGCCAGCCTTAGCCGCTATATTATGGAGCTCGACCAAAAGTCAGTGCTTTTAACTAAAGTGAAAAACCGGATCGCCGGCATTCACGAAAAAGCGGATAATTCATTAAGAGGCGAACTAAGTTCCATTGTTAACGCAATTAAAATTGCGCAAAACGATAAACACTTATGGATAGATTTTAAACTGCATTTTGAGCAGGCAAACCCTAACTTTTTTGGGTTTTTAGCGGCCAGGTACCCGTATCTCACTCCGATCGACCTTAAGTACTGCTGCTACCTCAAAATGGACATGTCTTACGACGACATCAGGAACCTTTTAGGCATAAACCAGGAGAGTGTGCGCACGCATACCTACCGCCTAAAAAAGAAACTCTCCCTTACCCGGAGCGAAGATCTCAGAAAGTTCCTCCGGTCAGCGTGCTGATCATCACCCTTTATTTCTTCCGGGATATACAAACCAGGCGGGGCTTTACCGTCGCCGTTTTTTGGGTGTCTATGTTTTGTCTATCCGGATAATATTTTGCTTCGCGATGTTCATGATTGGTATACGCCGGGTTTTAACGCGACTGTTTTGAAGGTCGTAATTTTACTTTATCCGTTAGGCAACATAAACAGCTACTATGATAAACGAGGCACTACAGTTTATAGTTCAGGCTTTGAACCAGGCGCTTAAAAACAATTTTCTGTCTGATGAAGACCTTGTTGTTATGAACAACGTGATTCAGGCGGATGGTACCATACCCCTTATCAATCAAAATAAGGTGGTGCTGTCGCTTATTAATATCGAAAAGGAGACCAATAAGCCGTTTAATACCTATAAGCGGCCGTTAGAAGATAATAATTATGCCGCGGGCAGTCCTTCCGAATATTATAACCTTGATATTCTTTTCAGTTCGAATTTTGATGACTATAGCGAATCGTTAAAAATGCTGAGCGCAGTTATTGCCTATTTCCAGGGCCACACTTCGCTTACCCCTGCCGATTCATCTGCAATACCCGCCGGTATAAAAAAGCTTGACGTTGATGTAGAAAGGCTGGCTTTTCATCAAATGCATAGTTTATGGACGGCTATGGGTGCAAAATATCAACCCTCTATCCTCTATAAGGTAAGGTTACTAAATATACAATCGGGCCAGGTAAAGGGAGCGGTTGCGGCTGTTACAAAAACAGAAAACATGGTTACGCAATGAAAGTTAACTGCAACATATTTTTTGAACTGATGACCAGGCACGCATACTACGAATCGGGTTGGTGCGAGTGTTTTAGTTTTAGTGCGGACGAAGATACAGCACGTTTATTTAAGCGCTACCAAATAGGTATTGCAGCAGTTGCAGGAGGCTTTAAACTTTACACGTTTGGCAGGGGCTTAACAAACCTGGTAGATAGTTTGAATGCAGCAGGCCCCGGGTTTTTCCAGATAAATATCAATTGCAGCGACCCCACGTTTTATAACTTCACCGAACTGCCGACTAATTGGATAGGGAGTATAGAGTATAACACGGCATATACATCTGCAGCAACCGCAAATGCTGCAGAGCTTTATGCGAAGCTGCTGCCTGATGCGCAGCCCGGCTACGCTGGTAAAATCATCATAAATTTTAATGATCTTACATCATTGAACGGGCGGCCAGCTTTTTACATTGAATTTTCGCCGCGGGCTACGCAATGGCAGTATTATGTTATTAACCAAAGTGCGGTATACCTTTCGTCGCCGGTTATAGAGGATAAGCAGCACCAAACCAGCTTTGAGGGGCCGCAACAGGTAACAACGGTGATGGGGCAGCCGGCACTGTTCTTCTCATCTGGCCAGCGCCTGCTGCCGCTGAGCAACTGGCCTAAATATAAATTTAACCTTTTAGACCGCCTGCCACCTAAAAGCCAGGGCACGGCTGCCTTTGCAACCACGGCCAAAATGGTATTTAAGGGTTTGCCGAACCCCGATCCGGGATATGTTAGCCCGGTTTTGGTTAATAACCGGCAGCAGCTTTCGTCACCGATGTACGTATACTTATAGTTAGCAATTTTAAAACATACTTTATGAACCTTTCAACAATCGCGTCTCCCGGAGTTTACATCAACGAACAGAATGCATTCTCTAACTCGGTGGTCCCTGTGGCTACCGCCGTACCCGCCTTTATAGGCTATACGCCCCAGGCCGTATATGAGGGTAAATCTTATACCAATGTTGCGTTTAAGATAACGTCATTTGCAGATTTTCAAGCAATTTATTGCTATCCGTCGCCGCCCGCACCGGCTCCCGCCGCCAAGCAGTACAACCCGCAGTATTACCTGGTAGCGCAAAAAAGCCAGCCGGCAACAGGTAATTACATGCTTATTAACGGTACCTATTACTCGTATGTACCAGATCCGAACTCTATATACTACCTCTATAACAGTATCATGATGTTTTACCAGAACGGTGGTGCCGATGCCTACATCGTTTCGGTAGGCTCTTACGGTGCAACCTCGGGTAAACCTGCAAACCCGGGCGACCAGATCGTAAACTCGAATGTGCAGTTAAATGACCTGCTCGGCGGCCTAAGCATCCTGCAGAATGAGGACGAACCAACCATGTACATCTGCCCCGAAGCCACCCTGCTATCGCTGGCGGATAATGGCACCCTGATGCAGGAAATGCTTTTGCAAAGCTCAACAATGGGTACAACAATAAGTGTATTTGACATTATAGGGGGTAAAGCACCCGACCCGATACTTTACACCAACGATATCACGAATTTCAGAAGCAGCACCGGCGCTAACGGACTTAGTTATGGTACTGCTTACTACCCGTTTGTGGGCACCAGTATCATGCAGCCCGGAGATATAGATTATACTAATCTGTTTGGTGGCGATACCAAACAGCTTGCACCCATAATCAACCCCGCCTCGGCGCCCGATCCTACAACGGCATCAATTTTAAGCACTATACAGTCGGGTACTTCTACCATGACGGTCCAGCAGTTAAATAATGCGCTTATAATTGCAAACCCTGTATATAAAACTATCATTAACAGCATCCTGCTCGACTTGAACATACTGCCTCCAAGCGGCGGTATGGCCGGTGTGATGACCACTATTGACCAGGCAGCCGGTGTTTGGGAAGCGCCCGCGAATACATCAATAGTAGGCGTATCATCGCTTCCTATCAAGCTTTCCGAAACGCAGCAGGCCAACCTGAACGTTGATGCATTATCGGGTAAATCTGTTAACGCCATACGCTCATTCAATGGTATAGGCATATTGGTTTGGGGTGCGCGCACGCTGGATGGTAACAGCAACGATTGGCGCTACCTGCCGGTAAGGCGTACCATGATCATGCTTGAACAATCGTGTAAGCTGGCGGCACAGGCCTATGTATTTCAGCCAAACGTTAAAAACACCTGGGAGGCTGTAAAATCTATGATCGGCAGCTTCTTAAACTCTATATGGAAACAGGGCGGGCTAATGGGCGCCAGCGCATCGGATGCATACAGTGTTGATTGCGGACTGGGATCGACAATGACCGCCGACGATATACTTGCGGGCTTTATGAATGTAACCGTAAAAGTATCGCTGGTACACCCCGCTGAGTTTATCGTGATCACCTTCCAACAGGAGATGGCAGTATCAAGCTAACCAATTGTATTACAACTTAAAAATATAAGATAATGGCAACAGACAACGGAAGTGCAGAAGGCTCAACATGGCCGATGCCGAAATTCAGATTTGAGGTAGACCTTGGATCTACCATGCAAAAGATAGCCTTTCAGGAAGTATCGGGCATGGATGTAGAACACCAGATAATTGAATACAGAAACAGCAACAGCCCGCTTTTTTCAACCGAAAAAATGCCCGGTATAGTTAAATATGGCAACGTGACCATGAAACGCGGCGTGTTTGTGAACGACAACACGTTTTGGAACTGGCGCTCGCAAATTGCTATGAACACCGTTGCCAGGCAAACGGTGGTAATAAAACTGCTTGACGAAAACGGCGATATAACCATGCAGTGGCAGTTGTTGAACGCATGGCCAACCAAAATTACCAGTACAGACCTTAAATCTGACGGAAACGAAGTAGCGGTAGACACCATAGAAATTGCACATGAGCAACTCATCATTACCAACGGTAAGTCCTCATAATGATTACCCGGTAAACTTTTACTTCCAGGTAGGGTACAATAACGAGAACATCGCGTTCCGGGAAGTATCGGGCATATCGCAGGAAATGGCTATTGAAGAAGTAGCCTGTGGCGGGGAAAACCGGTTTAAGTACCGGTTACCCGTTATTGCAAGTACCAAAAACCTGGTGTTGAAAAGCGCGGTTTTGCCGCAATCGTCAACCTTTAACACCTGGTGTTTAAATACGTTATCGGGCGGGTTTAGCCAGTCTATAACCACTTGCAATTTACTGGTTGATCTGTTGAACCCTGCCGGGCAGGTTTGTTTGGCCTGGACGTTTAACGCTGCCTATCCGGTAAAGTATTCGGTGTCAGATCTTAACTCGCAGGATGGCAGCATCATTATTCAATCGGTAGAGCTGGCTTATACGTTTTTCCAGGTGACTACTAATAGCATTGTTTACCCAACACCATCATCAAATAACTCATAATGGCTATAGAGATCAGAGAACTGGTAATAAAAACACAAATAGTGTCGGGGCAATCGCGGCAACATGCAATAAGCGACCGCGAAATACAGGCGCTGAAGCGAAGCGTGATAGAAACCTGCCGTGAAATGATCAGGGAGAGTAAAAACAGGTACCGCAACAACCGTTAAACATCACAAAAATGCCATTAGAACCTTTGCAGATATCCGGTTTCTCTGATGAGAACTATCAGAGCTCAGTAGGCGACCCATACGAGGTGATGATAAACCCCGAATCGGTAAAGCTGCAACGAAGCATCGACTATAACGAGCAGCAGCCACCCGATTCAAGTTCATCTGCGCAAAAGTATAAACACACCGCAAGCGATAAGCTGAGCTTTGATATTGTTATTGATTGCACCGGTATCGTAGACAGCACACGCGTTAATATGGCGCAGGAAATAAGCGCACTGGAGAATATTGTATTTATTTACCAGGGAAAAATTCACCGGCCAAACTACGTGCAGATAATATGGGGGAAGAATACCATGTTCCAGGGGGTGCTTAACACAATGGATATATCGTATACGCTCTTCCGGCCGGACGGAAGCCCGCTGCGGGCAAAGGTATCCCTTACCTTTAGTCAGTACCTTTCGCCGGTCGTGATCAGCAAGCAAGACGCAGACGAGTCGCCTGATCTTACGCATTTAGTTACCGTAACAGAAGGGCTTACCCTGCCACAAATGTGCAACCAGGTATGGAACAACGAGAACTATTACATACAGGTAGCCAAATTTAACGGCCTTAATAAGTTCAGGGACCTGAGGGGAATAGGCACCCTGGCGTTTCCACCAATAATCCCATCGCAACATGTCGCAAGCAACTAATATAACAAGCGGCGGGCTGGTATCGTTCAGCGTTACGGCAGGGGGGGCACCCGTGCCCGATACGGTACGTATACTATCCGTCAGGGTAGAAAAACGCGTGAACAGGGTGGCATCTGCACGCATCATCATTCTTGATGGTGAGGCGGATACCGGTACGTTTGATGTAAGCTCGTCGGCAACGTTCGTCCCCGGGGCGGTTATTGCAGTACAGGCCGGATATGATAACGCCGAGCAGGTGATTTTTCAGGGTATAGTCACCGGGCAGCGCATAGTTATAAACGATTTAGTCGGTTCGACCCTGGAGATAGAATGCCGCGATCAGGCCATAAAAATGACCGCAGGGCGCAAGTGCCTTACCTTTTCGCAGCAAGCTGACAGTGATATTATAACATCAATAATAGGCACGTACGATGGCCTGAGCGCTGACGTCACATCAACAAGCACGCAATGGCCCGAACAGATACAATACTACACAACCGACTGGGATTTTATGCTTGCAAGGGCGGAGGCAAATGGCTTGATAGTTACTACCATAAACAATAAGGTAACCGTGGCACAGCCAGATGCCGGTACAAGCCCGGTACTAACCATTGCCTATGGCAATAACCTGCTTGAATTTGATGCCGACCTAAACGCCTTAACGCAGCTGCCCGGAGTAAACGCTACCAGCTGGGATTATAAAAACCAGGCGGTAGGCACTTCATCTGCTCAAAACCAGATACCGGGGCCCGGCAACCTGAGCTCATCAGACCTGGCAGGCATGGTCGGGATAAACCAATACCAGCTGCAAACAACCGCGCCTTTGGAAACCACCGACCTCAACGGCTGGTGCAACGCGCAGGTAATTAAAGGTGAATATGCCAAAATACAGGGGCGCGTACTATACCAGGGTTCGGCATTGGCAGATATCGCCAACTATATCACCTTACAAGGTGTAGGGGACCGTTTTACGGGCAACCATTTCGTATCGGGCATAACACATGACCTCTCCGACGGAAACTGGACAACCGAAGCATCACTTGGGCTTTCCCCAGCATGGTTTACAGAGGAGCCCGACGTAATGGCGCCTCCGGCATCGGGCCTGCTGCCCGGCGCGCGCGGTTTGCTCAACGGAACCGTAAAACAAATAAACGACGACCCCGACAACCAATACCGTATACTGGTGAACATACCGTTGTTTGACCAGAACGGCGCAGGTATATGGGCGCGGTTATCCAACTTTTACTCCACCTCAAACGCGGGCGCCTTTTTTTTACCCGAAGTAGGAGACGAAGTGGTGCTGGGTTTTCTTAATGAGGACCCGCGTTACCCGGTTATACTGGGCAGTATGTACAGCAGCGCCTCGCTCAAACCATACAATACGCTGCAGCCAAATCAAAATAATACCCTTAAATCTATTGTGTCAAAATCGGGCCTGTATGTGCAGTTTGATGACGAGAACGTTGTGCTGACGATAAACACCCCCGATAAAAACACGATGATATTCAGCGATAAGGATAAGCAGATAATCATCCAGGACGAGAACAACAACAGCATTGTAATGTCGGCCGACGGTATCACTATAAAAAGCGAAAAGAACATAAATATCCAGGCCGATCAAAAGGTTAGCATTACCGGCAGCCAGGGAATAACCCTAACCGCAGATGGGGGCGACGTAGAGATAAGCGGGATTAACATAAAAGAAACAGCCGATAGCCAGTACTCGGCAATGGGCAGCGAAACCGCACAGATAAACAGCGGCATGGAGCTAACCCTGAAGAGTGCAATGATCATGATAAACTAAAAGCACATGCCACCAGCAGCCAGATTAACCGATTTTCATGAGTGCCCGATGGAAACACCGGCGGTACCGGCGCCTATACCGCATGTCGGCGGCCCGGTTGTTGGCCCCGGCGAGCCAACGGTACTTATTGGTGGCCTGCCGGCGGCCCGGGTAGGCGATATGTTAACCTGCGTTGGCCCGCCCGATTCTATCGTAAAGGGGTCGGCAACGGTTTTAATAGGAAATATGCCGGCGGCAAGGATAGGCGATACAACGGCTCATGGCGGGTCGATATTATTAGGTGATTTTACAGTTGAAATAGGTGGATAGTCATAAGATCATAAAGGAAAAGAATTTTTTGGGATCGGGGTGGTCGTTCCCGGTAAGTTTCTCTGCCGAAACGTGCCAGGTAAGCATCACAGCATACGAGGAAAACATCAGCGAGTCGATAAGATTGATCCTGTTCACCGCTACCGGCGAAAGGAATATGGAGCCGCAATTTGGCTCTGGACTGCAGAAATATTTTTTCAGGAAAACGAGCGAAACACTTAAAGGCGAGCTGATCAATACAATTAAAATGTCGTTACTCATCAACGAACCCAGGATAAATGTAACCGGTGTTGATGTGGAATTTACTGACATCTTAAACGGGATGCTGGAAATAACGATAAATTACATATACATACAAACCAATACAAGGCATAATCACACCTTTCCATTTTCATTAATGGAGGGTACCAATTTAAAGTGAGATGATAAGCGGGACAGATCAAAACAGTGCATACAGTTCGTTAAAGGACTCCCTTATCCCTGCTGCTAATTTAATAGATGGCAGGAGCGAGGAAGATATGCTTTGTTTCCTTTCCAAATTCGCTTCTGTCATTAATTTTTATAACCAGGATAATCTCGTGCAGGGAAATTGGGCCCCGCTTATCTTAAAAGATCCTGTTTTCCTGACCGCCATGATCAGCAGGATACAAAGCAAGGAATTATACGCCCGGTTTGGCCATAACTGCCATACCCTTAAAACACTGCTTAATGCCGATGGTACAAATAGCGATAACAGTGCTTTTATCTCCTTTACATTTAACACATTGTTTGATCAGATAGCAGAGGTGTACGGTTATTTCAGGGACTGGATATACTACATGGAACGATCGCAGACCCGCTACGAATTTAAAAGGTTTGTTACCACCAATATCCGCGATATATACAGCCAATACTTTTGGGCGCTGATCGCCCTGAAAGAAGCAATGCATAAAACCAGCATTGTACCCGCTATAACCGCTCCCCCTAACCTTGCAGACGAAAGCTACAGCTATACCGAGCAAATTATATGGCAAACCGGGATGGGCAAGGCACCGTACTGGGAAGTGCTTGATATGGGGCATCGCATTACATTTAAAACGCAGCCCCAAACCTTGCTGGGTGTTTTGCAAAAAACAGGCGAAATAGTTTTTGATTTTCTGGACAAGTGCGTTAGCTATGCCGCTACGGAGTACACTTATCTGAAACAAAAGAAAAGCAGTTACCCCGATACCCTGTTGCTGCGCGGATTTGTCGACCTTCTAAAAATTCACCAAAGCCAGCTTAACGATATTTCAAAAAAACACCTTGATTTTTATTACCGGGATATTTTGTTGCAAAGGCCGTTACCCGGCGCTACGGATAGTGCTTACTTGTGCACAACGCTTAGTAAGCCCGGGATGCTGTTTACATTGCCTGCCAATACCTTATTTAGTGCCGGCACGGACAGCCGGAAAAAACCGGTAGTGTTCTCAAACCCGCAACCTGTAACGCTCAATTCCGGCGTGGTTACCGATCTTAAAACGCTTTCAATTTCGCCGCTGAACGGCGGGCAGGGTATATATTTGAACACGGTGTCCGCTCCGGGCACGGTAAAAACCGATCAGCAAGGTAGCATCATAGGGTTCGATACATTCGGGAATACGAACAACCAGGGTACGCAGGCAACCGGCGGAATCGCCTTTGCATCGCCCATGTTCTTACTGAAGGAAGGCATCCGCACCATTACTATTACCATGACCTGCATTAATGAAGTTGATACCTCGATATTTGACAACGCCGAATTTTACTTTAGCACGGCTGCCAGTTGGCTGGCTGTAAATGCCGTGCCGCTGCCGACACCGCCCGGGCCTGCAAAAGTAATGGTTCTGCGGTTTCAATTGGATGCAACGCAACCACCTGTCGAGCCGTTCAGGAAAAATCCGGATATGTTAGATACACAATGGCCGCTTTTTAAAATACAGTTTCAGCAGGTTCCCGATCTTGCTAACCCGCCGGTGATCAAAAAAATAGAAATTGATGTTTTAGTGAACGGCATTAAAAGCCTGCAGCTTTATAACGACTACGGAACGCTGAGTACAAAAGCACCCTTTCAGTTTATGGGGCCGGCACCCATGCCCGGCAGCAATTTTATTGTTGGCAGCAGCGAAATATTCAGCAAGCCGGTAAAAAGCTTTTCACTTGAAATAGACTGGAACGGCCTTCCGGCAGACTTTAAAACCTATTACCTGCAATACAACCAATACCTTGAAGGGGATATGGACCTGCCGCCTGCACCAAAGCCATGCTGGTTAATAAAGTTGAAAGACAGCATTACCGGGAAAAAGCCGGAAATAACTGACCAAAAACAGCCGAACGCGGTTTTTAATAACTGCTGTTTTACGGTGGCGTTTCAGCTGTTGCAAAACCGGGTATGGACAGATCTGGACCTGCGTAACAGCGGCGCCTGCATTATCGATGCCGGCGCAAGCGACGTTAATGTACCCCCGGCACCAACAACCCTGTTCGCTACAACAAATAATGTATTGGATACAACGTCTACCTTTAGTTATATTGCCAAGGGGGATGCAATAATACCTGATGCCGCCCTACAGGGCGCTTCTTTAAAGTATACAGGGCAAAACGCATCCGGTTTTATAAAGATGACACTTAACGGCCCCGGTTATGGCTTCGGCTCGTTGTTGTACCCGGCTATTGTATTCCAGATAACGTTAGATAACGCCCAGCAGATAGCTGATAAGAAGGCGGCCGCTTTTACCGCCCTCACACCAAAGCCTTTTATCCCAAAGGTGACGGCGGTGTCAGCCACCTACAGCGCAAATACTACCGTAAATTTTTCGACGCCGGATAGCACTAACCCGATGCAATGTTTTATTTACACGCCTTTTCAAAATTACAAGGTATTTGATGCTGCATCGGGCGTTACGCAGTACAACTATACGTATAGCGGTGATAATAAAGTTGATGACACCGGTATACCTATGTTCGCACCGCTAAGCAGCGCCGGTTATCTTTTTACAGGCCTCGATAATCTTGTTGCGCCCGGCCCGATCAACCTTTACTTTGAACTGGCCCGTGTATACGCCATAACCGGAGGGGTTACCGCTATTTCTTATTCTTACCTGAGCACCACGGGGTGGAAAACGTTGGAGATACTCGCCGACGGTACAAATAACTTTAGTTGTTCGGGCATTATTAAAGCCAATATACCGCCGGATATCGATTATGACGGCCTGCCGGACAACCAGGGCAAGTGCTGGTTAGCCATATCGGTATCTGCCCAGCCGCAATCATACGCGCAAACCGTTTTTTGCGCTACAAATGGTTTTATCGCGCGCCGCACCCAACTGCAACAAGGTGCAGCCGTAACGCATATCCCGGCGGCCACCATCTCCAAAACCTCAACTGCCGTTCCGCAGTTGGGCGTTATTCAGCAACCGTTTGCATCTTTTGGCGGCAAGGTTGAGGAAACAGCTGTGCTGATGAACCTGCGTGTTAGCAATCGCATTAAAACCAAGGACAGGGCAGCCGCTGCCGACGATTTTTTCCGGATCATCGTACAGTCTTTTCCTGATATTTTTTACGCCAAAACTGTTTTTAACAAGAGCACCAATGTCAACCAGGTATACCTGGTTAAAGCTTTCGCAGGGCCCGAAATTACGGGCGCCTTTACGCCCCTTGTTACCGCCTGCGCCGAAAAGCAGATACGGGAATTGCTGGTAGCAAAGTCGTCGTGCTTTGTGAGCATAGGAGTAGCTAACTTTAATTTTCAGTTTGTAAAAGTAACAGTCGACCTGGTTGCAGAACCGGCGAACGGTACTAACGAAATAGCGGCCCAGGTAGGGCAGCAGCTTGATTTGTTCCTGTCGCCATGGATCTCCTCAACAGGCCAGCAGGTTACTATAGATGCAGCCATAACTACGGCACAGGTAGCCGCCTTTGTTGCCGGCCTGCGCGGTGTGCAAAAAGTAAACAATGTGCGTTTGCAAACCTGGACAAACCCCGCAACTGAAATCGCAACGGTAGCTTTTACAAGCAGTGTTAAGCCCTTTGATCCGTCAATGCTGCTGGTATCCAATCTCGGTCATAATATTAATTGCAAAATATCATGAAACAGCAGTTATTTATAATCGATAAGCCGTTACCGGAAACGCAGGATTTTCAGGCGCTAAAATCGGCAGGGCTTGCTTTTCTTAAGGAACACAGCGGCGGCGAGTGGACAAATTTCAACGCCAGCGACCCGGGGGTGACCATATTGGATCAGGTGTGTTTCGCGCTGACCGAACTGGGGTATTGCAACGATTTTCCGATAGAAGATATCTTGACAGATGCTAACGGCCGTATCGTTACCAACGATCAGTTCTATTTACCGCAAGCCATCCTTACAATCAGTCCGTTTACTACCGATGATTACCGCAAGTATTTGATAGACAGTAATAAGGCCATTAAAAATGCTATACTCATTGTATATCCGTCAATACCGCCTTTTATGAGGTATATATATCAATCCTACCTTTTGCTTGATGAGCGCCTGACCGAGACCGAAAAGAACGATGTTTGTACCGAAGCGTATTACTATCTTAATAAAAGCCGTAATGCGGGAGAGCTGTTTTTTACTCCACGGCCGTTTCAAAACTTGCCATTCAGCATAAGCGGTAATATTGAAATAAACAGTACCGCCCCTGTTAATCAAATACTTACCGAGATAAATAGCGCCATACAGCAATATATTTTCCCGGCCGCTGTACAGCACGGATTTGAACAATTACGGCAGCAGAGATACAATACCCAGGACATATTAGACGGGCCCGTGCTTAATAATGGCTGGTTTACCAACCAAACCCTGGGTACACCAAAGGCAAAGCTTAACACGATGGAACTGATGGAGGTTATCAGTAAAGTAAAGGGCGTCAGTGAAGTAGGGCAGCTGAGTATATATGTGTGCGGCCAGATGATGGAACAGATAATATTATCGCCCAGCCAACTGCCGGTGTTAGACTGTTCGGCGTCGCTCTCCAGCGGCCTGCGTATTACTTATAAGGGCGCTGTTATCCCCGCCGACTACAAATTTACAGGACCTGTAAAGCCCCGCGGTATAAATACAGGTAACGTTTACCTTGATATGGAAAACGAAAACAGCCAGGTAAAACCGGGTGTCTACCGCGATATTGAAAGTTATTACTCTATCCAGAATACATTTCCCGCCATATTTTCTATTGGCGGCGATGTAGCCGACGGCAATACCACAAAATACTCAGCAGCACAGTCGCGGCAGTTAAAAGCATACCTCACCCTGTTCGACCAGGTGCTTGCAAATCAATTTGCGCAGCTGGCCGGTACCGGCCGCTTATTTTCGTTTCGCAACTCGCTTACCGCCGATACGTTGGATGAGGTATCCTACTACAGTACCTTAAACGCCGAGCAGCGCGTGTTCCCCGAATATCCGGCTCCTTATGTTTGCTTTTCACCAACGTATTTTTACCGCTCGCTTTACGACGTGCCAAACATAAGGCCGCTGTTAAAAGATAATGATGTAAAGCGCTTTTACACCGGTCAGCAAACGCAAAAGGAACTCGATTACGATAGCTGGGAAGCTTTTAAACACGATCCGTATAATGCTTACATCCATGGCTTATCAGCGTTTATGGAAGATGAGAATACCAGCATTACCCGCCGCAACGCAATGCTCGATCATTTGCTGGCCAGACATGGCGAATCGCCCTTAACCATCAACGAAATGCTCAAAGGGTCGGTATACAGCGGCAACGGCGCTAAAGACCTGGTTATATTTAAAAGCCTGTATCTTCAAAACCTGGGCCTTTTATCTTATTTCAGGTACAAAGGGTATAATATGCTGGCCGCAAAAAAAATAGCCGGGCTACCCAAGGCAGTTCCGACGGATTTTGAACACCAGATATTAAACGGCAACGACCGCGACTTTATATTTGATGCCACCAAAATAGACGAGCTTGAAAAACTTACCGTAACCGATTTTGATAACTACTCGGCAATAGAGTTAAAAATGTGCCTGTTTTTTGGCCTGCGGATGCTTTACCTCAACTTTATACTCTGCAATTTCGATAAGGCTGCAGAAGGTACCGACCTGCGGCATGCCCTATGGATGATAACCGAGCGTAAAGGCTTAATATTTATCGAAAACTGCCTGCTGCAAAGGAATGTATCCTACCAGATTGTGATTACCAGGGAGGCGGCTTACGGACCATATCTGCAGGTGGCCGGGGAACTGGATTATAACCAGGCATGGGAGGTAGTGCAGGCGCTTACCGATAATAAACAACATCTTGATGATTATGAGTATAACGGACTGGATGTAAATGGGATACACTACAGGTTTCTAACCGCATCAGGCGAACAGCAACGAAATAAATACTTTAAGCAAATCCCGCACTCTGCTTATTACTTCACGGTAAAAATAGACGGTAAAAAGGAGGTCGAAAAATTTGATGAGTTCCCGGTTTTTAAAAGCGATGTCGAATTTATATTCCCTGATTTTATTCTACCAACCGATAAGCCCGCCTTTGAAAAACGGATACAATACTTTTTACAACAAAGCCTGCCTGTGCACCTAACGTACGATGTTCACTTTTTAGGCACCGAACAGCTTGAGGCTTTTATACCGGCCTTTGTTTACTGGCATAACCAATTGATTTTTAAACCAAAGCATTATCATGAGGCAGCGTGAAGGGCATATCGTATCAACGTTGAGCTGGGACACCACGTTTGACAACAGGGCGCTGGGTTTCGACCTCCAGAACCGCTTGAGCCAGTGGAGCAGGTTTGTTATGCCCGGTGAACTCGATTACGTTTTTAAGGCGGTTTGCCCGGAGGGGATGTCCCTATCTATTCATTCGCTGGAAATAGATTTAGGAGAGATTGAAGTTAACGAACTTGAAGCACAGCTAAAGAGAAGACTGGTAGCAACCCTCAGAGAGAAACTCGCCGACATGCTGAGCTATGGGGTGCCGGGACAAAACCTTAAGCTTGTTACGCAGACCCTTGCATCGATAGAAAGCCTGCGATACTTTCTGGTTAACGGCATGATGCCCTGGAACTATAGCGGGGGTGATGTTAACGCGCTTGTAGGCGTCCTATTTAAGGAGCAGCCACACCAAACAATTGAGTTACTGCGCGAAACCGGCACGGTGTACACGGCCACCAGAAAACGCATGGCCTGGCAGTTTAACAAAGCTAATTACAACGCCACCATTCGCGGCTTTGAGCCCGTGAGTTACGACCAGATCAACTGCCTGTCGGCTGAGATGGTGCGCTTGCAGCATAAAGAGCAGTTTGTGCGCAGTAGCGTTGCCGATTTAGAAAAGGAAATAAGGCTATGGATACTGAATTACCTGCTGAGCGACAGGGGGACGATATTTAACAACCTTGCGTTCATGAAAGATATTCTTGTGCAAATGGCCCATCGCCATAACATTGCCTATTGCGATCTGCTGCTGCTGATAGAAAACGCCATTGTAAAACCAAACCTCGCGTTTAATGTAAAGGGCGATTTCATGACGGTGATCAATATGTTGTCGGAGCAGCAACGACTTACCGCGGTTAGCCTGCCTGATAACAATTTAAACTTGCCCGGTAGCACTGCTGCCCGCCGGAAGCAAGCGCGTGCCGGAAACCCGTCCCCGGCACAATTTGCCGCATATATTGTAAACGCCGGGTATCCGGACAGCCATTCATCGTTGCTGGCTTTACCGGTCGATGTTAAATACTGGCTTAAGAACGCAACAGGCCTGGATGATCATTTTATGGCTGTATTTTTTAATGCCTGCCAATATACCTTACCCTGCGATGTGGTGAAGCTGGTGCAGCTGTTTACGAAACTTCCCGGCGGAATACCGCCGCTTGCAGGCCGGTATAAAACGAGGGCAATATGCGTAGCATACCTGCTAAAGTACAGGCAACAGATAACTATAAAAACATTTTTGGGCTATTTGCTGCAACAGTGTGCCAACATTTCCGGCACTACTACTACCCAAGTATATAATACGCTGTGCAGGGTAATAATGGCCTCGCGCTTTCAGGGGCTATCTATGGCCGACTTTACCCATCTGGCAGCTGTACCGGCTGAAATGAACTATATAAAAAACGATAAGGCGCCATTTGCGGCTATAGTTTATAACCTCAATACTTATACACTGCAAAATGCAATCAACCGTACCGGTCGCGATTTTTTAAGGTTGCTTCGCGCCGATCTGAAAGCGCTTATCCGGCTGGACGCGCACAGGGTGCTGCAGTTACTAAGGGCATATAAAAACAAGGCGTTTTTGTTTGGCCCGTTACCGCTGCTAACTGACAACTGGTCGATCGACAGGTTACTCCGGGCGGGTAAAGGTGCAAATTTTGGGGTGGTAACGCAATTTATCAAGATCACAGGCAGCAATAGCGTTTTGGCGGGCAGCAAGGAGGTTGCGTGGCTGCAAAGAAATGTGGTGACACTGGCTTTAAAGGCGCTGATACTGCAACCCGGGCTTTCCGCAAAATTGCTTGTTACGCAGCTGGCAGAACTGGCGGAACGATCTGGCCGATTTACACCGGAATTTGTTACATGGCTGAGGGACCAACTAAGCCTCGAACCATTACCGGCAGAACGCCGCCGGCAGCGCCGGCCAACCGCAGCACAAAGCGGGAGCAACACCGAAACGATTGAATTGGTAAATACCCTTTTGCTGGATGAGAAGACGGCTCCGGATGCTGTTCAGGAAATACTGCAGCAATATCATTTTAATCACCCGGTTATACAGGCCATCAAACAAAACACCCATTTGTACCGGTTACTACTGAACAGGCTTTTTAGCAAGGATACACAACAGGTAACCGGTTTAGTCAGCACCGTCCTTGCCCGTATTTGTAGGACGACACCGAATGTGAATAAAGTATCGGTGCAAAGGACGTTAACTGATCTGTTTTGGCAGTGCATTTTAGCGACTGGCTGGTACAGGCTTGGGTTTAGGGGTTTTAAAAAGAACTTTGAAGCGGCTGTAAGCTATCATTACCCGGGTATTATCGTAACAGGTTCCGATCGGTTACAAGTGCGTGGTCAAATTTACGTTGCCCCGCATAATTTTGCAGGTTTGGCAAATATAAGCCATGCAGGACTGACAAAATCCCTTAAAACGGCCATTGCTGCCGGTACTAACACACTCGCAGGTGGCCGTCAAAGTATAACTTTTACAGATGTATTGTTCCAAATAGTGACCGGCGAGGGCGATCCCCTGAAATTTTCCGCAGGCCTTGCTTTGTCAGATCAGGAGATCCTCCGGTTTATGCAAAAAGTCGACCTGGAGCAGGTCCTTTACCGTTTAAACATCAGCAAACCGTCTTTATCTCAACGCATAGGCGATCTCGCCTTTATCATCCTGCTGCTTGATGCATCCGGAGGGGGCGTTGATAATGAGGCTGCCATGATGAATGTTTATAGACAGGCATTATTGTTCAGCAGCGGTCAGGGAAGCTGGCAGCCCGCGCTGGATAAACTGTTCAAGCAAACCCTCGCGCTGTTAAAAACAAACGCTGCTTTGAGCAACAAACTCGCCGTAAAATTTAACGCCGCAGGGTTTGGCATATCATCAAATATGCGACGGAACTTTATTTCACGCGCATCTGCATCACAGCAAAAGTTCATTGCCAAGTTAAATGCAGCCGGCTTAAAAGCGCTAAAAGCAACAGGCACTGAACTGCCGTTAACTACCGCCGGTAACCTATCACCGCAGGCTGTAAAAACATTGAGCAAAGATGTACTTCGCGCGCACCAAACTAACGTTACGGAACAGCTGCTATACATGGTTGTTACCGGGCAGGATGTCCCCACCTGGTTTGCCCCGCGGCCACTATATAGCGCCGCAATGCTTGCTGAAGAAATTGTGGCGCGACATCCCCTTACGTTGCTTAATATCTTAAAAAGCGAACGCTTAACAGGGCAAGAATATGAGCGGTTAGCCGCTGTGCTGCCCTTTCAACAGCTTCAGCATGTGTTGTTGGTTACTAATTGCGGCAGGTCAGTTATATATGAGTTGGAACGCCTGTACAACGCACTGGGAGAAATGGCTTTTGGCGCTGTAACAGGCCGGCATATACAAATGCTGCTGTACCGCAAACTATTGCTCGTGATCAAATCGGGCAACCGGTCATTAATATCGGCCGGTCGTATATGGCAGGAGCTTATCTGGGATATGCAGGTTAACTTCAACATACCGAAAAGTGATTTTGTAAGACTGGCGGCAAAAAAAGCGAACCTGCTTCCCCCGGGTTACCGGGCAGCACTGGGGTTAATTATCGCAGCCGGCGAAGCAAAAGCTTTAAAGGACAAATTTATTAACACCAAACTCCTCACCGAAATGCCAATTATTCAAAAGCCCGCCGGGGTAACAACAGAGCCGGTTCCCGTAAAAAATGCCGGCATGGTGTTACTTAGCGAATACATCCCCGCGCTGTTTAGGCATATGAGGATGTTAAATGGGCAAGTGTTTGTTAATTCGGAGGCCAGGTTAGCGGCTGCGCATGTGCTTCAATATGCGGTTACGGGCCTAACGCATACGTCAGAACAATATCTTCCGCTTAACAAGGTGTTTTGCGGGATGCCGCTGGCTGAGCCCGTGCCGGAGGGTATAACGCTTACTGCCGGGCAAAAAGAGCTTATTTCAGGTATGATACTTAATATGGTAAGCCAGTGGCCGGTAATTGGCAAAACAAGCGTAGAGGGTTTCAGGGGTAACTGGCTGGTCCGCGACGGGCTGCTACGTGAAACGGAAGAACGGTGGGAACTGGCCGTAGAACCAAGGCCCTACGATATATTGATCAATCAATTCCCTTTCTCTTTTTCAATTATAAAATATCAGTGGATGGATAAGCCCCTCCACGTAAAATGGAAAATATAAAAACGAAATTTATGAAACCTGATAGCTTAAAAATGGACAGCAGCTAACCCATGTAACTGCAAAGCGTAACTAACAAAATTAAATGATCACAAAACAATAAATTATGAACTCTTACAACGACAACTTGCATTCCAGTGTGGTTAATACGCTGCAAACGCTTGAACTGGCCGAAAAAAGTCTCAAGTCGAACCTGGATGCTTCTATTTTCAGCCTCTATTATGCCGAAGGCGCAATTATTACCGCAAGTGAAAACCTCAATTTGGCGAATCTTAAATACAAAAGCCAACAGAATATAAGTTCGCAGGCGGTTAAAAACGCGAATATTGCCACTAACCTGGCAGCCGCTGCAACGCAGCAAAAAAATTATACGGCACAATCTGTTACCAATACCGCGGTTAGTGCGTCGAACATCCAGATAGCCTCAAACGCGGTAGTTAGATTGGCCAGTGATATGGGCAGCATATTCAGCATACTTAAAGCTGCCGATGCCGAAGGTGAGCTTTACCTCCAGGGCGAAACGGCTTACCGCTTAATAAACGCGACGGCTTACGATGCGGAAAAGTTATCGCAAACCGCTATGGAGGCCTCTACCTATACCGCCGAAGTATCATCGAGCACGGTGGCTGATGAAGCGGCTGTTACAAATACCGCTATTGCCAACCTGCTGGCCGTTACCAACGCGGATTTCAGCGCTACTGCAGCAACTGTAACTGCAGACCATGCCGCACTGGCTGCCGCGGGCGCCACCGAAAAAGTGGCGGAAGGTACCCTTGAATCAAGCAACGCCGAATATTTTTCGGTAAGGTCCGCTTATCGTCTCAATAATCGGGAGCTTAATCTTAACCTTACAGTGGCCAACAAAACCAGCATATCTTACGACGTGTACTTTAATTATTATAATGCGCCGTTCAAGCCGGACAAAAACCATTCGGCATCGGAAAAAAACGAAACAACTGTTGACAGCTACCCCGTGCAGCATTACTATATCATGCTGGTAAAGGATAGCAAGAAGCAGGTGTTTACGATATCAAATGCGGAGAATTTGGTATTGAACCATAAACAAAGGAAATTAGTGACGTTGCCAGCAACACCTGCCAAACGACTGATTCAAACGACCATTTCTATAGATGATTTATTAGATTCTGACGGACAGCCGATGCAGCTTGGTGCTAAATACGCGGTTTTTGTATTTGCCCAGCTCAAAGAAGATTATAAAAAACTCATCAATAATTTTGATGATTATCTGTCGGCACCTTCAGAGTCCTTCGCGTTAACGGTCGACCTGGTGAGTCCCGGGCATAAAGCCATAGGCTACAAGGATGGAGAAGTTACGTTTACGGTAGTTGAACCAAGCGGTGTACCTGTGCAACACCGGGTAATATATTTGCCTGATAACAAAGGGCTTATTAACGGTTTGCTATCGGTAGAAGGGCTGCGGAGTATTGAGAAGGAAGTATTAAAGCTGGAAATGATAGCCGATAAATACGATCCGCTTATATCAAACCTCGAAGCACAATTACTAACGCTTCAGGCGGATATGAGCGCCACATCTGAACGGCTTGACGCCACAAACGAAGGGACAGCGGCGCCAACTGCTGATAAGGCCGGTGCCAAAGCCGGCTCGTCCGACCAAAAGGCGTTAAGCAATACCAAAGCTGAATATACCCGCCTTAGGCATGAACTGACAAAAGCCCGTAAAGAAAGGGATAACGAGATGAAAGCCATTACGCCTGCCAAACAGGAACACCCGGGCTTTTTCTTCAATACCAAAATAGCCGAACAGGTATCATTTGCAAATTATACCGTAGTTCATCCTTCCAAAGACAAGGAAGAAGTGAAAAACGGCGTTTTTCATGTGAAGATCGATTCGACGGTTACCGATAATTTTGGCGATCCGCTTATACCGGGATACCATTATATACCGGTGGTGCTAACGGTGCCCAACGTGCCTGAAGAGGATATGGTGCAGTACAAGAACGCGCTGTCGGAATACGCCAAAACAAAACCTTTTAAATATGAAATAAGTTCATCAAACCCTAAATCTGAAACCATATGAGCACTTTATTAATGCCCCCTGCTAAAAGGTACGGGGTCACCGAAAAGAAAAAATCTGAGCTTGATGCTTTGACCCTACAGGTAACCGACGCGCAGTATACTGTGCAGCAGTTGCAGGCTATTGTAGATTCGCTTACCGTTAAGGCGGCAAATTTCCAGGCGTATCTTGTTACAAACGATAATAACAGGGTGCAGGCGCTCAATAATAAAAACCTGGTAACGCAAATAGTTCAATCGGCCACAACTTTGCAGCAAAATTCAGAAACGGCATTCAACGCCATCGTAATTGCCGACGCGAAAACCCGGGACGTAGCCGTTGGGGTGAAAGCACTGATAGATAAGTTGATCTACGCAGCGGAGGTAATCAATAAGCTGTCGAATCTTATTATCAGGAAAAAAGCGCTCAACCCTTTGATCAATGATGATCTGGTCACCCGTGTCAGCACTGCGGGTGCCGATGCCAATAATGCGGTCGCCTTAACACTGGTGGCGTTGCAGTCGGCTTATGCTGCGCAGGCATCAAACTTGCAGTCGGAAGCGGCATCGGCGCTGCAGTATACGCAGGCCATGAAGCTGTTTGACGTTTTAACGGTTAACGGTGCAGATTCGAAGGATACATCGAAATCTATCACTACACTGCTGGACGAGGCTTACGAGAATGCCAAAAAAGCTTACGATCAGTCGCTTAAAGCTTCAAATGCTACTAACCAGCAACTGAGCGAGGCAACGGCAAATCTTGTTCAGGCACAAATCAAGCTTCGGTCGTACCAGCTTGGCCTTGCTGCTGCCAACGCCGCCGCTTTGGCTTCTTAAGTACCGTCATCATTCGCTCCCCGCACCGGGGAGCGAATTTTAACACATCCAGTATATGAACAATCTTTTCCATAAATTCTATAGGAGTTTTTATTTGAAAACCGGTGGATATATCCCCGCCAAGCCTTTGAGCCAGCCACTTTACCCCGGCGATTTTTTTCAGATACGGAATGGTGAAATGGTAGTGCTTGGGAATATTTTTTTTAGCCATATCATCGGGCCGGAGGATGTAAACATCAGCTACGACGAGCACCTGAACGGCGCCGAGTGGAAGTTTGAAGACGGTGTAAGCCGGCCGTACTCGGGCAGGAGCAGCGGGCATGGAGCTGGCCCCGGCGAGTTCGAGTTTAGCAAGCAGGTACTTGCCTTCGCCGGTTATGGCAGTTTTGTATTCTCATCCGCTGACCGTAAACTGGTGAGGATCGCCAACTGGAGCGACCTGCAGGATCAACTGATCATCAAGCTTACGCAGGTTTATTATTCCTTCAGGGAGGTATTTGTTGTAACAGAAAGCGCAAGCACGGCGCATTGGAGCCTGGCCGTTGGCGGTAGCCAGGATGCGGAACTTGAAATAGCGACCGCCACGGAAAATTTTGGCCTTGTGGATATTTTTGGCCACCCCGATGTGCGCACTATCCAGTCTAAAAACGTGGAGTATTACCACATGGAAAAGCAACGACGGCCGGCATTTTTCCGCGCTAAAAAACTGGTGGTACAGGACGAAAAGATCGGTGTGTTTATCAACGAGTTAATACTCCACCGGCGAAAGCACCAGGAGTGGGCGCTGGGCTTTTATGAACAGTTCGACACGGATTCGGTGTATATACACGCCCTAAGCGGTAATCCCGGATACAGTTTGCTCGATTCGCTGCGCGCTAATGAGCTGAACGCCAATACCGCGCTGCTGTATTTTAAATGGGCCGATATGAACCTTGATGATGTGGAGGCATTATTCCCCAGGTATGGAAACTGAACCTTTTTTAAAAGATATACAAACCGAACTTGCATGGCTGCAGGAAGTTATTCAGCAGGCCATAGGGTTTTACCTCTTACACGAGGGTTATGATAAGAACTGGACCGCGTTACCCGTGCCGGACCTTGCCGGTTCGGGATCGCCGTATGCAGATACCGTAAACGGATGGAACCTTACCGCATGTCAAAGAATTGCCCTGGCCCTGGCCATGGCGCCACATATACGACCGGAGATACTGGACGTATTTTATGGTCGTAACCAGTTAACCGACAGGCCATTTACCGAGTTTGGCGGGTGCCCGGAAAAAGGCCACCCGGGTTTTATTCCGTCGGGGCAAACGCTTAGCTTTTTATTAACCGCCAACGATGTGCTAAAATCAGCCGAGTTGAACAAGGTGCTGTCGGACGAAAGCGTACTGATAAAAGAGAAAGTTATAAGCCTGGCCGAGCCGGACGAAGGGCTGCCCGCGCTTGACGGGCAGCTTATCATGAGTAAAGAGTGGGTGCGATATTTTATTACCGGCGAAAAGACGGCCCCGTCGTACGACCCGGCATTCCCGGCGCAAAAAATATCAACCCCGATGGAATGGAGCGATGTGGTGCTTGACCACGCCACGCTTGCCCAGGTAAATGAAATAACCACCTGGCTAACGCACGGTGAAATACTGATGAAGGACTGGGGGCTTATCAATAAAATAAAACCCGGCTACCGCGTGCTTTTTTACGGCCCGCCCGGCACGGGTAAAACGCTTACCGCCACGCTTATCGGCAAGCAAACCGGGCGCGATGTTTATCGGATAGATGTTTCGCTGGTAGTTGACAAGTACATCGGCGAGACGGAAAAAAACCTTTCGCGGATATTTGATATAGCAACGGATAAGGATTGGATACTGTTTTTTGATGAGGCTGATGCGCTTTTTGGCAAACGTACCGCCGCAAGTTCATCAAACGACCGGCATGCCAACCAGCAAACTGCATACCTGCTTCAAAGGGTAGAAGATTATCCCGGCGTTGTGATACTGGCTACCAACCTGAAGGCCAACATGGATGATGCCTTTACGCGCAGGTTCCAGGGGATGATACACTTTGCCATGCCTGATGTGGATGAACGCTACACATTATGGCAAAATGCTTTTTCGGGAAAATGCCGGTTGCGTCCCGATATTGATGTATACCGCATAGCCGAAGAGTTTGAACTATCAGGCGGAGCAATTATAAACGTTTTAAGGTATTGCGCTATGTCGGCCGTATCCCGGAACGATCATCTGGTAACACAGTCAGAATTACTGGCGGGGATACGCCGGGAATATAAAAAGGACAACAAAACATTTACGGTGAATATTTTGTGATCATAACGCCTTATGGCAAAACGGGCCTCTATACAAAAAGTAAATAAAGCTGCGGACAGACCGCGCGGTGCAGGCAGTATTACGTTAAAATTTACCCTTATTTATCCCGTTTACAGCAGGCGCGGCCTGGAACATAAGGTGCTTATTGCGGGGATGCTGAACGAATTGGTGCATAAGGGGCAGCTGGTAATTTACGGCTACCTTATAACGGCAACTGAGCTATATCTGGTGCCGGCTTGCGATAAAAAAGATATCGGTGCTATACAAAAACTGGTTGCAGACGCTCTGCGAAAAATTATACGGCGTGATAAGGGTGCAGGCACGGCCATAACGAAGGTGATCGACTTATATCCGGCAGACCTGCGTGCCACCATGATGGAAGACGCCCAGGTAACGTCCCTTTTAACCGGCGGAAGGCTTAAATCTCCTTATAGCAATTACTACTATGTTAAACTGCAGAAACAGGTGCAAACCGAGGAGTTTTCATCGGCGATTGAGTATATCGGCGGTGTTGGCCCGGTTGTAATGACATGTAAACCCAATTAAAAACCGCAGCGCTCGTTATGGAAAGAAAAGCACCCCCTCAGCACCAAAACAGTAATAAGGATACCGTAGTTGTGCCGCACAATAAAGCCGGGCATACAGGCCCGAACCATTTTTACTTGCAGGACCATCGCCCCAACCAGGTATTGCAAAAAAAGCAAAGCGGCGATCCTGCCGCTTTCCGGCCTGTATCGGGTAACTTCGGCAACGCTAAGGGTGCGGGGCTTCCCGGTCAATTGAAAGCAGGTATTGAGGGGCTTTCGGGTTTATCAATGGATGATGTAAAAGTGCATTATAACTCTGATAAGCCGGCACAGGTAAATGCGCTGGCTTATGCTCAGGGTACAGTTATACATCTTGCCCCGGGACACGAAAAACACCTTCCCCACGAAGCCTGGCATGTCGCCCAACAAAAACAAGGGAGGGTAAAGCCAACCCTGCAAATGAAGGGCATACCAAACGTTAATGACGATACAGGTTTAGAGCGGGAAGCAGATGTAATGGGTGCAAAGGCACTTCAGCGCACCGCTGGTTCACCTGCAGGTAACGCTTCATTAAGCGATCTTTCGCATGCAAATGTCACCCCTGATATTATCCAGTATGTAATTGGGCCCGGCGGCATGCTTCATGCGGGCCGCCGAGTTAAAGGTCCGGGCAATGTTATCTATCGCATAATAGGTACCGAGCAGTTTTTGGGTAAACTGAATTACCGGTTAAAGGACGATGATGGTAACGAAATCATAAGGCCGTTTGACGACGCCGCATTTAATTTAGTGCCTTTTGGCGGACCAATTAGCCTCCCACCATCATCCGATAAGCGTGATAAAGCATTGCACAGTGAAGATGAAGGTGGTTACGACAGTAGTGACGAAGAGAGCAGCAGTGAGTCATCCACAGGTGGTTATTCCTCTGATGAAGAAGAGGAAGAGGCTGGATCTCACGATGATGATGAGGAGGAGGTATTTGATGATGACGAGGAACAATTGCCTGACGTTGTGTCTGATGAGGAAATAGAGGTTGAAGAACCATACACGCCCAAGTCCTGGACGCTTGAGGAAATTTACAAAAGGCTGGCCGAAAGTACCATAGATAAGCCCTTGCACCGGGCGGAAATAGAAGATATAGAAAAGGCGGTGGAAGATAAAACGCACACGAGCCGCGATAAAAAACTAAGCCGCGACGACACCAGGAAATTAGGCGTAGCCATAGCCAAAGCCAAAAAGGACCTGCAGGATCACGCGGAGATAGATTATGTGCCTGATGTAAACAAAAAGAAACGCACAAGGACAAAAAAAAGCGATAAGATACCACCGTCGACTTTTAGCAACGAAGTCGACTCGGAGTCGAGCGATGAAGAATATGATCCGGATGTCCGCTTACGAAATTATGCGCTCTCCATGACTGCGGTTTCTAACCGGTCGCATGTACCTGGTTTAGACGAGATAGACCGACCGTTCAGAAACTTGGTTACCGGCTTGCCCCACGCCGATACCTATTTGGGATTATTTAAAGACGGGCAGCTTGTGCCACGTAATGTTAACGGCGTGAGTAATGCCACCGGCATGAGAAAAAGAATGCGAGATGTTGAAGCTAAAATTAAACCCGAACTGAAAGAGAGGGACAAATTAATGCTTGAACTGGATGCATTAGGTAAGGACAAAAAGCGTAAAGCAAAGAAAACCCGCAAAGAGCAAGAGAAAATTGATGAAATAAGGGCCTACCTGGCCGAAAAGATAAGGCCCCATGTAGAAGGCATATTATTTGGAAGCAGCATTAGGCCGGTGGAGGAAGATTATGCCGAAGCACGTAAACTGGTCAATCCCAGAAAAAAAATCAAAAAGGACCTCAGGCTTGAGGTTAATCCTTCTGCCGCGTCGCAAGTGTTAACCCGACGTCCGCCAACCAAACTCTCATCCGGAAAGGATTCACACACGCATGCCGAACAGGCATTGATCAGCACCCGCACCTGGATCAGTTTATTTAACAAACTGGTAAAGCAAATAGGTAGTAATAAAGATCAGCCCGAAAAACTGATTAAGCTGTCGTTCAACACGCTGCAGTTGGTTCTAAACCGCTCTACCTGCGTTGGCTGCGCCCGCGAGTTAACCGTAGAGCTTATACGCTTTTGGCAAACCATAGCGCAGCTTACAGCTAAAAATACAGATTGGCGTGCAGCGAAGCAGCGGTACGAAGGTTACGTGAATTTTTTACTTGATTTCCCGGCTATCTACGAAATTGACGATGAGGAGGGTAGCGATTACGTAAACTTACAACGCATCATACTGGGCCTGCGGGATGCGGGCTGGACAGTCAGGATAACTACGGGGATAAAAGGCGGCAAAAAGAGCAATAAGAAAAATGCCCGGATTCGGGAGTTTGCGGAAAGTGTCTCCACAACCCCGATGTTTCACGCACAGGGCTGGACCCCCACAATAGTTTGTTTTGTACCTCCGAAGAATTTAAAAGGGCTTAAAGTTGTGCTGGTTAACGGCATCGCATATACGCTTACAAAAGACGGCAAATATTTAGCTGTTAACGGCGAGGCTGCTAAGCCATCAAATGTTGATGGCTATAAATTTGTGCCAACGGGCCTGCCTAATGTTTTAAAGAGCAAAAAACGGATCGGCGGCGGCGGGCCGCCGGGCGATCCCTCAGACGCATCATCATCTTCCGATCATTCATCATCCGAACATTCTTCTGATGACGAAGAAGAATCATCTTCGGGTAGCAGCAGCGAATTTGAGGAAGAGGAAGAGGAGTATTCTTCTGACCCCGAAAGCGATACGTTTGATACAGGCCGGATAATGCACGAACAGAACACGTGCTACCTATCTGCATTGATACACCTGTTTGCCAGCCACGCGCGGCTGTCAAATCTGTTCAGGCCAACGCGCGTGATACCGCTCGAAGCCGGCCCTGATGCCAACTTGCTGATACGGCAGGCCGATCGCGAAAAAGGCGAGGCTATACAAATGGCAAGCCGGGTAGGCGAAGCGATACTTACACTGCGTGATCCGCGCGGCGTGGTCACCAAAAAAACCATGGCCGATATTATGACATTCCTAGGCCTAATCGGGGGCATAATTGATGCAGGCGCGCCGGTTGTTAAAACCAAAACGCCACAACCGAAAGAACTTGCCGGTAAAGCGACCGTGATGTCTGAAGAGATGATGGAAAAAGACAAAAAGGCCAGGGCAGAAAAATCTATAGAAATTGCCTGGAGCCCCAGGCGGGACAAGATGACGTTTACAAAAAGATCCCGCCCCGCATCATGGGGCGTTCAGCAGGATGCCGCCGAAGTCCTGGTCAAGATGTTATCGTACCTGCAACCCGGCAACGATCTGAAGTTACATTTGCAAAGCAGGCTCGGCCCTAATGCTGATGCCGGTTTTGCAGGAGGCACCACTAACATACAAGAATCTACACTTCAATTGCCTATAGGACGCGATACCAAGACCATACAGGATGCCTTAACTAAATTTTCGGCTGTTGAGCAGGTCAACGACTTTAAGCATGGGGGAGGCGACATCACGGTTGCCAAGCAAGTTAAGTTTACAAGCATGCCAACGATACTAACCATTGTTTTAAAACGGTTTAGTTTTAATGCTTATGGGGTAGGCCAAAAAATAACAAAGCGGGTAAAGGCGCCAACATTATTAACTATACCAGCCGTTTGTTTAGCAGGCGATCTGGAGGGTCAAGTTATACGGTACAGGCTGGTTCACTTTGTAGAGCATTCGGGCGGCTACGGGGGCGGGCATTACCTTTCGCACGTTAAAAACATGAGCGATGAATGGCACAAACATGATGATATGGGAGGTAAGAGGACCATGCATACTCAGGAAACATATAAGCAGGCAAAAAATCAATCATATATATACGTCTACGAAAAAGTGAACCGCTTTTGAAGCTAACTACGACGTTACACAACTACACAGTAGTTGAATAGATATTGCAAACTATGTATAAACAACCAACCAACAAGCCCGATCGTAAACCTGGTACTGTGCCCGGCGGGCAGCAAGGTACCGGCCGCGGTGTACTGCTGGTTGATAAACGTGACGCTGTTGTTGACCCATCGAAGCGAACTGTGCTCATACCCAAGACAACGGTTGGGTCGGGTAAAGGACCGGGCCGTGTTGTTGATAACCGCCCCAAAACTGTCGTTGAGCAAACATTACAGCGAGGTACGGGAAGAACTTTACCGTTAAAAGGCGTATCGAAAACGTCAACAAGACCCGTCATACCAGTACAAACCGGGGTGGTAAAGCCATCGGAGAAAAGTGAATCGGCCAAGGAACCGGAACGCTTGGTTGAAGGCGAATCAAAACCCGTTACCGCCGATAAAAGCGAGGTGGTTACAGACAAACATGGTCCCACAACCGAAGATCCAGGGTTGGTAAACTTTGTACACGAACTGCATGCTTATTTAGAATCCATGGGGCCGTTTACAGAAGATGACCGCCCGGGCATAGAAGCCCTGCTGGGCAGGATATTGGAAGGTTACCCTACGCTCTCGAAAATAAAACCCACCCTGACAGCTAATATACTTGGCGGAATAATATTTTACGGCGCGGATGATATTGCCAATCCACCCTCGCAGGAAGAACAGCTTGCCCAAAAGCACCTGCAGCCTATGAATACGCTTGGCGATGGTAACTGCTCTATACATGCCCTTTTAGGGGAGGACAAGGACGGCACGCTGATATGCGATGCCGCGCAGCAAACCAGGGAAACGCTTGCAGATCACTATCAGGCAGGTACGCTCCACCCTCATGCTATGGCTAAAATGGACCTGGCCCGCGAAATTACCATCAGGAAGTTTGCCAATAACTTGCTGACAGACCATATAGAAGGTATGCCCAGCATCGCCGCTTCAGAGAACGATCCAAAAGAAGAAGAAGGTTCAAACGAGAAGAAAATAAGTGATAAACAGCTTAAAGAAAACTTGCTCAAAGCTATACATCAGGTAAACGTAGGGCATTATGCGCAATCGGTTACAAAAAAAGTGCAGGATACAACTTTTAATGATATGATCAACGGGGTGACGGGCGAGGAAGTATTAGGTACTTTAAAGGCCGGCGGGATACTTAGTGAAGATGATACGGTAGCGGCACCTGACTTAAGCCCCCAAAGTGTTGAGGCAATATTGCCCGCCAACATGAAACACAAAGCCGAATCGATATATTGGCTGCTTAAGCCTTATATAAAAGGAAAAATAAACAGCAACGCGTTTGTTGAGCGCGCCCTGCAAAACGATGCCGTTAAACAAGCCTACATAGCGCTGCTCAGGAGCCAGCACCATTGGCTGAATGCCGAGCAATTACAGGCGCTTGCCATACAGCATGGAAAAAGCATCCAGCTATTTGAGAACGACCTGATGGGCGGCCTGCAGGAAACCGATCCTTTTAATGTAGCCGACGACAGGCCGCTTATAAAAATATATTCAAGCGGCAGCCATTTCGAAAGGTTGGGCCCGCTGCAAGCAGATGTTGTACCTGCAAGGGAGGGAGAAACCACAGATGATGAAGCGTCGGCAGCGCCTGTAGAAGCCGACCCGTTCCAGAATGAAATGTATAACCGTGCCCGCACGCAATACCATAAGGGGTTTAGAGGACAAAAGAAAATCACAACCGAAAAATACCGTGCGCGGAAAGACCATGGTTTAGGGCACGGCATACGCGTGGCCGCCAGTGTATTGAGGCTCGTAAATGTCATCTCGCAAAAACATAAATTTAAATTTCCGCTTGATACGCAGCACCTGAAAGCGCTCTCGATGGCGGCCCTATGGCATGACGCTGCAAATAATTTTGAAGATGATAAGCTTGCCGAGAACAAGCAGGGGGATTTATTTGTGGAGCAACTACAAAAAGATGGTAAAGGTAACCTTCATAATAAACCGGTATCGCCTGCTTACCAGTGGGCGGCGGATTGCCTGAAATTAAAGGGGAAGATATCGGTAAGTAAAAAGCCCTGGGACCAGCTTACTGCGGAAGAGCAGGGAGCAGCGATCATAGCGGGCGCGGATTCGTATGAATATATACGCACCTATCCGGAGATGAAGAAAAAATACAGCTCTCGCAGAAACGTATTGGTAAATACCAACGCCATGGGCAAAGAGGAAGACGAAGCTCATTTAGAAGCGGTAATAGGTTTAATACAGGGTACCGGCGGTAATACAAGGGGAGGTGCCCCCAAGGATACAAAGCCCGAAGACCTGGCTGTTCCGTTTGAGTATCACGGAATACAATCGCTAATGGATCCGGAGAACCCTATAGCTAAGGCTTTTGCACTTTTTGCGGGTAAAGGCCCTAAAGGACCGGCAAATATCCTGGGGCTCCTGCATAGCTTTAGCGCCGATATGCCGCTTAAAAGGCCTTCCACGCCTGTTGTAAAGCAGCCTGTAAAAACCGGTACCGTTAACCCCGATGAAACTGCTGATAAAAAGGTTGAAGTGGAGGTTGTTCGCAAAACAAGCAGCCCAGCTTTAAAGCCCGTTATCAATTTTACCCCTCGCGATGACAAGCGCACGCGCATACCGGCCTCTCAAAACAGCGATGGCTCTTATAACCAGGGCATAGCCCCGCTATTTAAAGCCGGGCGCGGAACAGCCCCGGCTCCTGTTGATGTTGGTAAAACACTTGCCCTAGTGCACGGTATAAGCACTCAACATATACCCGGCGCGTTCAAAAACGGGTTTCTGTCAAGCGCCTACACCCGGGAGGGGCCTTACGGCAACTACAGTCGCGATGCGGATAAGAACGGCGGGGGCGGCTTAGCTGTTTACACCAGGGCTGTAGGCACAAAGCATACTTCATGGCCTGCGTTTGGCCAGGGCGTTGGCAGCAGCATCAGTAAGGCGCAAATAGTTTTACGCCCCAAAATACTTATCGACATCCCGGCGTGGCGGCATAGTTCTACCGACCTGAGAGGTAAAGCCCCAGGGGTCACAGATAAAATGATAGGCGACAAAACACTCGATTCTTTTGATCTGTGGGAACAGCAGTCTGAAAGCGGAAGGAATAGTGCTTTCAATAGTACTGTGAATAACCCAGGCGGATTGTCAAATAACGAGCAGATTTTTTGGCACCAGATACCGTTGGCAGGTAATGTGATAGCTATTATCTGTAAGACTGAACAACATAAAAAGGATATCATTGAAAGCATCGGCGGCAGCCTCGAGGAGGGGTGCATCTTCCACCACGGCGAAAAAATTCCGGTGGTTGTAGCCAGTGATGAAGCAACATTGGCGAGAACGCTGCCTAAAAAGGCGGGTACTAAATGAGGAGTAACGCCCGGCCGCACTTAGTCCGGTTGATCAGTATGGTGGCTGCAGTTCTACTTTGCAAACAGTTAAAGAAACCCCGGTATCATATAACGAACACGATGCAATAGTACATTGGTAGTAACGAATTGACAATATTAGTTGGATTAAGCCTAAAACATTGGCCAGCGGCACCCTTACCAAGCAATTTACCGTTTATGGGCTGGTATTTTAAGCGAGATGAATAATTGGTCAGCTCTTTAAATTGAAATACCGGTCAGCCGGGCATATTCCGCCAGCAGGCGGTCCTGAGCAGCCAAACTATCCGCCGCCGGGTTATAACGAGCAGTCTTTTTGTGGTGAAAGTATTGCCCGCTAACTAACGCGCCCGCATCATTGCTAACGGCCAGCCAAACCTGCGTTTGGTAACCTTGTTCCAGGTCATCCGGCGCGCCCGCGCCGCCCATTTTGGTGGGTACCCAGCCCGGATCGACCGCGTTGGCATACACCTCAGGCCATTTTCTCGCCAGCGCTTTAGCTAACATCAGGATATGCAGTTTCGTATCGGAATAAGTTGGCCGTTCCGTCCATTCCGGCCTGCCGGATAAATGCATTCCCGAACTTAAATAGATCAGTCGTTCAGGCGTGTGCATCAAAGCAATTAATATATACGGCGCCAGTGTATTGACATGCAGCAATTGCTGTGCACTTGTTTGATAAACGCCGGCGTTATAGATTACCGCATCAAATGTACCTAACGCGTTGGCCTTTGATGCCAACGACTTGGTGGCTTCCATATCGGCTAAGTCTGCAATGAGCACATCCTTAGCGCCGGGTACTTGTCTCAACGCATCTTTGCCACGTGCTTCGTTACGCGCATGCAGCACCACTTCATGTCCCCGTTTGACTAATTCCTTAGCCGCCAGCTGGCCTAAGCCATCCGCGGAACCGGTGATAAATATCTTTGCCATAGTGTTTTACAACAAAGCTAATTTATCTTTGTTGTGATGAAAAAGCCCATGCCTTTTGATTTTCTGCTGGATTACCTGCCTGCTAACGTGGTGATTAAGCCCGCTATCGGGATGTATTATATTTATTTTGAAGGCAAGATCGTCTTGATATCTAGATCGGTCCAGAAAGACCCGCAGCACAATGGCATCTGGATCGCCACCCAGCGGAACGATCATGCCAGCCTGAAAGCGACAATTCCCGCGCTTAATGATTTTGAATTTGAGGACCACCTGACAGAAACCAATTGGCTTTTACTGCAAGCCGGACACGAAGATTTTGAGGAAGCCGCTATAGCTGTTTGCGAACTGGTAAGTAACCGGGATAAAAGGATCGGCAAGACCACCCCAAAAGCGGTCCAGCTTACTTCCTGACATCCAGATAACACTTTTTTTTATATTCGTGCTTATCTTTGTATGTTAAAGATCTATAGCACCTTTATCCCGCAAGCACCAGTATTCACTGCAATCTCTCTGAGAACCTTTCTGCTCATCGCGTATAATAAGGCATCGAATCTTTAGCATTCACATTAAATATTCATATACATGAGGCAACTAAAAATAAGTGAGTCGATCACCAATCGGGAAAGCGCATCGTTGAATCAATATTTGTCAGATATCGCAAAGATTCCGATGGTAACTCCGCAGGAGGAGGTGATCTTAACGCAAAAGATCCGTGAAGGCGACCAGGCCGCATTAGAGCGGCTGACCACGGCAAACCTGAGGTTCGTGGTTTCGGTAGCCAAGCAATATCAAAGTTCGGGATTAACGTTGGGCGATCTGATCAATGAGGGCAATGTGGGGCTGGTTAAAGCCGCTAAGCGCTTTGACGAAACCAAAGGTTTTAAATTTATATCCTACGCCGTGTGGTGGATCCGTCAATCCATCCTGTCGGCCATTAATGAGCAATCACGTATGATCCGCTTGCCCTTAAACAAAGTTGGCGACCTGTCCAAAATTGCCAAAGCCGCATCCGCTTTGGAACAGCAGTTTGAACGGCAGCCAACTCCCGAAGAGCTGGCAGAAAGCCTGGAGGTCACCGCTGAAAAAGTAAGCGATGTATTGGGGCATTCCGGCCGGCATATTTCCTATGATACGCCATTTTCGAGTGAAGATGATAATACTTTACTGGATGTGCTGCAAAGCGCCGAGCCTGGAACCGATAAAGCGCTGATGGCCGAATCCTTGTCTACCGAGGTGGGGGAAAGCATGCGCATACTGGCTGACAAAGAAAGGGATGTGCTCACCTTATTTTTTGGTTTAGGCGATGGGCAACCGCATAGTTTGGAAGAGATCGGGGATAAGTATGACCTCACCCGCGAACGTGTCCGGCAGATCAAAGACAAAGCGCTGGCCAGGCTTCGGGCCAGTTCCCGCAGCTGGGTATTGAAAGGGTATCTGGATTAAGGGAAATACTTGATATTTATCAATGCCATTTCTTATCCGACATCAATGGTCAGCCCGGCGCAATGGTGCAATTTTGTGATATCAAAAAAAAGAAATCATAAAATTAACAAATAGAACAATCCTGGTTACTGGTGGTAACTCAGGTATCGGTTATGAAACAGCCAAACTTTTGATCAAACAAGGTAACAAGGTGATCATCACCGGCCGCGATGTTGCCAAACTGGAAAAAGCCGGTACCGCATTGGGTGCCGACATCATCCCGCTGGATGTGACCAAAGCGGAAGACGTGGCCAGCCTGGTCGCTACAATTGAGGCATCTTATAGTGAGCTAAGCGTACTAATCAATAATGCCGGTGGCGGCAAGGTTTACCGCTTAGGGGAGGTGGACCAGACACTGGAGATCGCCAGAGAAGAATTCGATACCAACTATTTCGGTACCATCCGTTTGACCGAAAGCCTGTTGCCGTTATTGAAAAAACAGCCCGAAGCCGCCATCGTTAACTTAGGTTCCAATGTCGCTTTCCATCCCCTGGTCGTATTGCCGACCTATTCGGATTCTAAAGCCGCATTGCATTCATATACTATCGCGCTGAGACTAACTTTGGCCCATACCAGCAACATCAAATTATTTGAGGTATTCCCATCACTGATCGATACTGAAGGCACCCGGGCATTGGGACTGAATGACGGACTGCCCGCCAGTGTAGCTGCGGAGAATATTTCGGAAGGGATTGAGCAAGATCATTACGAAATATTTGTGGGGGAAGCTGGCAAACAACGCACAGCCTTCCTGGCCGACCCTGAAGCCGCTATCCTAAGCTTTAATAAAGGCTTGATCTAAAGACGCAAAGCCGTTCCTTCGGGGGACGGCTTTACTTTTTAACCAGCTGTTTCCTGATCCGGCTTAGGGTTTCCGCCGTGATACCCAGATAAGAAGCGATCATGTTTTGCGGTACGCGCATCACCAGGTGCGGGAATTTCTCCAGGAATCTCAGATATTTTTCTTCGGCGCTGGCACTGATAAAAGTATGAATGCGGCTCTGGGCCACGCGGAAACTTTTTTCCAGGATAGCACTGACCATGTTGTGGAACGCCGGTATTTCCCGGCACAACTGGTCGTACTTTTCCCGGCTGATCAGCGCCACTTCTGAATCTTCCAGTGCGTCAATATTGTATTCCGATGGCTTACCGGTCTGCAAACTTTCCCGGTCTCCCGTCCACCAGTTTTCTACCGCGAAGTTCAGAATGTGTTCGATACCTTTCAAATCAACCGAATAAGTGCGTAAACAACCTTTGGTCACGAAGGCATTATATTTCCAGACGTCGCCCTCCTGTAACAGGTACTGCCTTTTACGCACTTTTTTGATCGCGGCGGCAGCGGTAATGGTATCGAGTTCGGATTCTGTAAAATTTCCTTTTTCCTGTAAATAGTTTCTAAAGACGGCTATCACGCTTTAAAGATAAAAATTCTTGATCTATGTCAAATGCTTTCTTATCCTATATCAATGTACCGGCCGTAACGACGGCGGATATTTGTTCTATGAAAACAGCCAAAGAATTATTATTAGCCTATTTAGAAAACATCGGCAATCCTGATCTTCAGATCGAACTGTTCGCTGACGATGCCGTATTCGAACTGCCTTACTTGGCCAGCCTGGGCGTACCGGCCCGCTGGGAAGGACGGGAAGTGTTATATGACTTCCTGAGCAACCTGCCCAAAACTTTCCCGGGATTTAAATTCAAAAACATCCGGATCCACATCGATACTCCTGACCAGGCTTTCGGCGAATATGAGGCCACGGCTACGATCGCTTCCAACGGCAAAGCTTACGCGCAACACTATATGGGGCGGGTGGTGGCCGAGAACGGCAAGGTCAAACTCATCCGCGAAGCGCTGAATATGGTGCCGGTGATACGGGACATTAAGGATATTGCGATAAGTTAAAGGCCGTGGCAGAGAAACTGACGAATCTTCGGAATTAAAAAAGAGCAAAAGAAAGATCATAATCAACCGCAGCCAGCAGACGCAGAGCTAAATTGAGCGTACGATTTGTAAATTTGCGATACTAATGACTGGCGATCCTGCCGGTCAATTGTGATAAGGTTTAGGTTGAAAGTCCCCGGCGGCGAGCGCTTTGGGGACTTTTGTTTATCGTTGGTACGCTTGATTACCAGGTCACGGGCGGTCTTTGCATCAGCGGCCTCAAATCAACCATTCAGGCGCTTTGCCGTCGCGTTAATGCCTGATGTGTTCTCGCTAGCTGACGAAAAACAGGCCATGCGGGCGGATCACCGGCAAAAAAAGTAAGCCGTGCTAGCCGCGATCGCCGCCGCTTCCGACGACATCATTAACTCAGGATAAGGCCGGAAAGGTCGTTCAGGAAGAACGTCGATTGCGGACTTTGGCTATTCCGCCAATACGGCAATCAATGCCTTTTCCAGGTCATTCCGATTAGCGAGGCTATTAGCCAGGATAACTAGACCGGCATTGAGTTGTGGGAAACAATCCAGTGAACTGCGGGAGCCGCCTGTACCGCCACCGTGTTCTAAAACACGGTAGCCTTTTGGGGTGCTATGGATAAACCAATTCAGGGCCATACCGTCCTGTTCAGTACCGAATGTTCGCTGATGAGAAAGCTTAATAGCCGGATTTGTTTCCGCATTGTTGGCGTTGATATAATTAACCAGATCAGCGGTGGTGGATCTTAAGGCGCCCATTGCCGGTACTTCTCCCAAATCCCAAAGCGGCACCACTTGTCTTTGTGCGCCATGTGGCCATGCGACCCGGTCAGCCGGAAGTGATGCAATGTCAATCCTGGTATCCCTCATTTGGTAGGGTTTCAGGATGTTTTTTGTCAACAGTGAAAAGTAATCCTTTCCGTAAGCGTCTTCCAGTATCGTACCCAGTAAAGCAACCGCCATATTTGAGTAGGAGTAAATTTTTCCGGGAAGTGTATCCATTTTCATCTGATGCAGGCCTTCGTATAAAAGCGCCCTGGAGTAATTAGAGAGGGGATTAAGCGAATCATAGGTGGGGCGTTCCCACATATTCGGGAATATCCTGGTGATCCGGGAGGTATGATTGGCCAGGTCCTTAATGCGTATCGGGGTACCCTTATAACTTAAGTTAGGAAAAGTGCCTTTAAGATATTTTCTGATATCGTCTTCTGGCGCGATCTTTTTATCCAATATGGCTTGCGCCAAAATTATACCGGTAAAGGATTTGGTCATTGAACCGATCTCATAAATAGTCGTCTTATCGGGACGCTGCCCGTTGCCGGCCCTGGTCTCCCCGTAATTGTAAAAATGCGGTTTACCGCGCTGCACCAGGGCGATGGAAAGCCCGACGGCCTTTTTATCCTGGAAATACCGCTGAACGCTTTTGTCAACCAGCGAATCCAGGCGGGAACGAAGCGGGTTATCTGATGATACCGGTCGGGTCTGCCCTGAACAAATCAGACTGATCATGCAAAAGACAGGAACCAATAATATAAAACTGAAATGTTTACTGATACGCAGAGTTGGTGTTCTCATCGTTAGTTAGCTTTTTTATTAATGAATATTCCCGCATCGATCTGTCTGCCTGCGGAGGTGCCCGAGAGATTTAAATAATCACGCTGAACGCCCTCTGCCGTGATCTCACTTAAGACCACCTTTCCTGATTTATCGATATTTCTTTCAGTTGATTTATTGACCTGGTCGGGCACGATGGTATCACCGTTGATGCCTAAATAGTTGGCGTTTCCGGAAATAACCGAATTGCTGAACAGATAATTTTTATGAATGCCTTTAGCCCCCACCCAGAAATAATTGCCATTGGCAACGATGTTATTATGAAAAGTGAATGGCAGGTCTGCGTCTGGTCCGTAGCCTAGCCATATGGCTGCTTCGTAAGCGCCGTATATAATAGAATGCGTAATGGAAAAATCCTTTACATTGATGAATGACAACACTGCATTCTTGCAGTTATAAAATATACAGTGATCGATATGGATACCTTCGCCCTGGGCAAAGATTCCCCCTTGTATGGGCGCCGAATTTTTTTCACCGATAAAATAGCACTGTGATATTATAAGATCTTTCAAAGCACTGTTCCTTCGCTCTATGGCGTAAAAATAAACCGATGAAGGGTTAGGGTTCCCTAAAAATTTCAATCCTTTTAAGGCCACATTGTTCCGTTCGACCTGGAAGGCTATACTTGCATGGGAAAGCTTACCTATCCGGTTGGAATCTGCTGTAACCTGAATAACCGGCATTTTCGCGGGTGTCCAGTCAACATCATCAGGCATTACCATCGCCTTAATAGTGAATTTTCCTGAAACAGCCTGCGAATTGGATTCGATTTTTAATGATTGCCTGATCAGATATAAACCTGGGGCGAGTTTGATATCGATGTTATTATTACCGGAAAAACCTTTTGCGAGGCTCACCGCTTTATCCAGGCTGGCCAGTGGCTCCGCCAATGTGCCTTTTGCCTGATCGTTTCCTTTTACCGGGTTTACGTACAGGGATTGTGCCTTCGAGGAGCAGATCGAAAAAATGAATAGTACCGCAATGAAATAATTATGCACTATTTTTTTTGTAATGTGTTTAAAGTAAGCTATATACATGGGGTAACTTTGTTAGGGGAAATATCGGGTTATTTTTTGCATGTTTTTCTCTTGAATGTATTTAAACGCATGATTGGCCCGACATCCGTATATGGAAGTCTGTGTCATGTTTTTACGTTTTTTAGTGATTTTCTTAAAGGATACAGATAAAAAGCTGCTATTGCCAGCCCAACAACGATCAGGTAGCAAATCATAGTTAGTTGTTGGTTCTTTTCTTCAAACCCTTCAACGGGCAAAACGCGCCAGATCCCAGGCATATTTTTAAGCCCGAAACACCATTCTCCGAAGTTCCAGGCGGCATGAAGTCCAATGGGCAGCGCTATACCTTTGGTTCGCAGCGCTGCTATGCCAAACAGTATGGCGCCTACGCCGGAACCCAAAAAGGCCTGCTGACAGGTGAAACCTCCGGCCACGTGTTCGAGCGCGAAAATGACGGCAATAATGAGCTGCGCTTTCCAGGGACCTATCTTATAAGACAGGCTGCGAAGCGCATAACCGCGAAATGCGATTTCCTCCCTTGCTGCCAAAGTCAAATAGAGTAGGAAATAAAACATGACCAGGTGAAATGAAGGGTTTGCACTGGTCAGACTGATATGCCCAAAAATCAGCACTAAAGAAAAATGGAGACCAGCGATAAGCAGCCCGATCAAAAAACCTGTGCCTACCTTGCTAAAGGTCGCCTTGCCCGGAACGATGCCAAGTTGCCCAAGTGATAACTTCTCCCATTTCGCAAACGGAATGGAGAGAAGAAATGATGCCACAGCAGCAAAGGCGCCTAGTGAAAGGTCTGCCAGGGGACTTTGCCAGCTTTTAAGTACAGCAGAACCTACAACCAATAGGAGTGCACACAACATGCAAAAAAGCATGACCCGCCATAAAGTATTTATTTTGCCGGCGGCGATCCTGTTATAGCCTGTTTGTTTCATGAAGTATATTAGACCGCCAGATAAAGAATAACATAATAGCAGTAACGCCTATGTAGGGCAGCAGCACATGTAAAGGGTGATAATGTCCGCCATCCTGCACAAGGGTAAAAAGCATGGTCTTGCTTTCCTCAGGTGAGCGCGGAACAAGCGCCTGGGCCAGGTTCCACCCCATGTGCAGGCCGATGGACAACACCAGTTTCCCGGTTTTCAGGTAACAAAGCCCATAAAGCAAAGAACCCAGTCCCGTGGTGAGCCAAGTCATTAAAAATTGTTGCCAGGTTATGCCGGCGTTTAGTTTCAAATGCATGACGGCAAATGGCAGAGTGACCGCCAGTTGAGCGACCCAGGGGCCGTACGATTTCAGCAGACGTTGAAAGGGATAGCCTCTGTAGGTAAATTCCTGAACAAAAGACGACCAAAGGTGGATAAAAACGAGTATTAGTAAGAATACAGGGTCAGCATGACCGTTAAATACCAGCCGGCCGCCATTCAACCAGATCGTAAGCGCCGCACTTGTCAATAAGGCGATTATGCCCCAGGCCAACCCGCGGAAGAAATTTTTCCAATCGACAGCGCTGGCAGGTACAAAGCCCAGGCTGGTTAGTGGTTTACCTTCTGCTTTAAGGAACAAAAAGCTTAATAGCAGCGCGATACCGAAATAAAAGAAGATGCTGTCGAGCACCGGGACGACTCCGGCGATGTAAGCGGCTACGATAATAACTATAAAATAAACGCTCACCCTTAGCCAAACGGGCGGCAGGTTAATCAATTTTTCCTTTTCCATTTTTTATCCTGATTGCTCACAAAAGGACAATATTCAATTGAAGCCGGAAAATAAAATCGACGAACCTATTGGAATTGCCAACCAAATAGCCCGAACCAGCGATAGCGTTGCTGCCGGCCGTTCCGGCAGCGTTCGGTTGTTTGCTGATCGCCGCCTGTTGGAAATATAGCCAGGTTCGTCGAATAAAATTGAGCAGATGGTAGATTGTTCTTCCATTTGTAGCATGATTGTTATCAAAGATTTGACTTATAGCTATCATTCCCGGACCACCCTTTTCCAGGAATTGAACCTGACGCTACCATCGGGAAAGGTCTATGGTTTACTTGGTAAGAACGGTGCCGGTAAATCCAGCCTCATCAAAAATATAGCCGGGCTGATCTTCCCCCATAAGGGAAGCTGCACCATTAATGGCCTGGAGGCACGGCATCGCCAGCCTGATTTTTTAGCCCAACTGTTCTTTATTCCCGAAGAGTGTGAGCTTCCGCAGGTTACCATTCCTGTTTTTGTGAGGATTTACAGCGTATTTTACAAATACTTTGACGAGGCTTGCTTTTATGAATACCTGCGAATTTTCAATGTTCCGGAGAAGTGCCAGCTGCAAAAACTGTCCTTTGGTCAAAAGAAAAAGATCCATATCGCTTTCGCACTGGCGGCCAATACCGATGTCCTGATCATGGACGAGCCTACTAACGGTCTGGATATCCCGTCGAAGATCGAATTCAGGGAAATCATTGCCAGGACAAGAAGGTATGATAAGATTACGATTATGTCTACCCACCAGGTCAAAGACCTGGATGGCCTGATCGACAGTGTGATCATCATTGACCAGGGGCGGGTATTACTAGCCGCCGATAAAGAAGAGATCGGGCAAAAGCTTTGTTTCGGCGCGAAGCTGGCCGGCGACGAGACCATCATATATGGCATTGATGCACCGGGGGGGCGTATGACGGTCAGCAGGAACACCGGCGCAGAGGTATCCTCGCTTGATCTGGAACTGCTTTTCAACGCGGCTATTTATAACCCGTCAGGCATCCGGGATGTTTTTGAAACCCTATAAAGCTGAAATGAACTATATCGCAAAAATGATCGCCTTGAACAGGCGCCAGTACCTGGAGCACCGGCAGGTTTATGGCTTATTGGCACTGGCTATCGCCTGCTTATTATTTTTACTCTTTTTTATTACCTGGCATTGGCGGGAAAGCTTTTCCGGCGGGGTAGGCAATGGCATCTTCCTGATCGGTCTTTTCGGCGGCGGCGCTGCATTTTCTGCGTCTTTATATCAGGATCTCCGTCATCCCGCGAAAACGATCTGGCTGCTGGGCATCATTGCGTCAGCCGGCCAGAAGATCATGTTATGGATCATTTATGCTGTTTTCCTGTACGGCGCGGCTTACACCATCATCTTTTACCTGGTCGAAGCGGTATTTTTTAGCATCGCAGCAGGCCCCCAGTCCGCCATGATGAAAGCAAATGTATTTAGTAACGGCTTTTATAGCTTTTACCTGATCTTTATCAATTTCCAGTTATGGCTACTGATCGGCAGCCTGACTTTCCGAAAGGGGGCGCTGATCAAAACGCTTTTATTAATGGTGCTGTATTTTATCATCGCCGCAACGGGTAATGTCGTATTGATGAAAGCGATGACCGGTGAAGACAGCATTACCAGCAGTTTGCCTTTCAATTATTTCCAGTTCGTTCATAACGGCGAAAATATTTATGTGTATCTGCCGGCGAGCATCCAGGCACTGATCAATATAAGCTGTAATTTTTTGCTGCCGCTGTTTTTAAGCTACATCGCCTACCTCAAGTTTACGGAAAAAGAAATTTAATCTCATGATGATCAAAAGAAGCAACCTGATATTAGCGTCTTTCGCCCTTTTCTTTGTGGCCGCCCTTTTTGCTGCGGACCGCGAACTGGCCAGACAGTACCGCAGGATCGACCTGAAAGATCCTTTTAAGAATTTTGGAATGGTGCCGGTCCGGCCTTACAAGGTTTTGAATATCAGCGGGGGCAATTCCTATACGGTCAGGATCGTGCATGGAACTGACTATACGATCCGGCTGATGAATTCCAGAAAACAATTTTTCCGAATGGAACAGCGCCTGGACACGCTGGCGATCAATTTTATGGTTTCCAACCAGCAATACCAGTCGCCGGAACAATGCACCACGGGACTGATCCTGACCGTTCCCGCACTGGCGATGGTCAATACTTCCGGCATTAATTGTGAACTAAGCGGATTGAAACAGGATTCACTTTTGATCAGGCAGGAGCATCAGGCCATCCTGAGAATAAAAGATCTCCGGCTAGGCAGCCTGGCCCTCAGCGCCAGACATTCATCGACCGCGACTTTCATGGATCGTAACTGGACGGACACTTTGCGCCTCACACTCGATCAGGGCAGTTCCGTGGATCTTGGTCCGCTCAAAGCCAGAAATATTTTAACCAAACTAAAAGGAAATGCCCGGCTGGTCATCACTGCTGCAAATTTAAACAACTTCGTTAAATAACAAGACGGGCCATTCAAAGCTGCAATCTTTGGAACAGCTCCTCCCGGCTACTTGCTCCGATAGGAACCTCGACGTTTTCCAGCTCGATGATATTCCCTTTAACCGCGCGAATTGCCTTCAGATTGACGATATATGACCGGTGCACCCGAAAAAACTGCCCGGGCGGCAAAATATCTTCGAATAGCTTCAGGTGCATCCCTGCAAATAACCTGGTTTCCTTTAAATAAACCGAGCTGAAATCTCTTTCCGCCTGTATATACAGAATTTGGTCATGCTCCACACGCACCAGCCTGTTATCCTGGCGGATGAACAGGTAATCCGGAAGATTTTTTGTTTCTGATACCCGGATCTGGTTCATAGCCAACCTTTCACTTACTTTTTGTACGGCCTGGTAAAAGCGTTCAAAAGTGATCGGCTTTAAAAGGTAATCAACGGAATTGAGCTCAAATCCTTCTACGGCGTAGCTGGAATAAGCGGTAGTAAAAACGACCAGTGGCGGCTTGCGCAGCGAGCGCATGAATTCTGTACCGGTAATGACCGGCATCTGAATGTCGAGGAAAATAAGGTCCACCTGCTGGCTGTAAAGTCCCTCGTAAGCTTCTGTGGCGTTGCGACAGCTTTTAACGAGTTCCAACCCGGGAACACGCTGAATATAAGTTTGCAGGATATCCCGCGCGATCGGCTCATCATCAACAATCATACAATTGATCTTTTTCATAGGTTCAGGGCTAAATTCACCAAATAATTAATTCCGTTGTTGCTGATCTCATAACGATAGCGGCCGGGATAATATAATTCGAGCCGCTTTCGCATATTGCCCAGGCCGATGCCGCCGGACAGGCCATCCGGCCTGGTGGGGTCGACGCTATTTTCTATTTTAAAGTTTATGGTATGTGCTGTGAGGGTTAAAGAGATATCGATAAAAGCACCCGGTTCGTCTGGCGTAAATTTAAACGCGTTTTCGATCAGCGGAATGAGCAATAAAGGAGCGATTCCGACATCAGCCAAAACTGTTGGCGGGGTAAACGTCACTTTTGTTAAATTTAACCTCACTTTTTCCAGTTCTATATAATCGGTCATCAGCTTTACTTCTTTGCTAAGCGGCATAGTATCCGCTTCGGATTCATAAAGCATATAGCGCAATAACTCAGACAAACGGGATACCAGAGCGGCTGAACGGTTCGTATCCCCGCTGATGATCAACCCATAAATATTATTCATAGAATTAAATAAAAAATGCGGGTTCAGCTGCGCCCGCAAAAAATTTAGTTCCAGCTCGAGCTTTTCTTTCGCCAGGGATACGCTCCTCATATTGCTGCGGTAGGCGTTAAGGGCAGTTTTAATGCTGATCGGAATAGTCAACGTGAGCAGCAGAAAAAATGGGGTACCAAAAGTAACCAGGCGAACGAGAACGATATTGCTCAAATCGGATTTCATAAGTTGGAAGTAGCCCTGTTCCGTCTTAGCTAACCTTGCCATACAAGGTGCGCATCTGCTGATCAGAAATTTCTCGGCAATAGCATCAGAGATCGTATAAACCACTAAAAGCAACAAGATCAGCAATACACCTTTAATGTATTGATGGCTGGTGAAATACTTTGGCCAGAGGTAGTAAACCAGGGTGTAATAAAATAAGACAATAACGCCGGTGCTGCAGGTGTTGAGTAATAGCATACTGCTAACAGGAAAACCGCCGTAGACGTTAAAGGAGATATTTGTGAGATAAAAGCGCAATCCAAGTAGCAGCAGCCAGAACGAAACATGCTGCAACCAGCGCAGGCCCCTGCCTGGGTAAAGCAAAAATTGGGATTGAAACATTGGCATACCTAAAGTTGCCTTTTTTAAGCCGTCTTATCAATATAAAACGACCAACACAAAAAAAATGCAGACAAACCGGGAATTAAACCCAATAAAACCAGGTTATTTAGTCGCCGGGTTACGTAAGCGGGATGTTATGGCAGCGATCTGTTGATCGAAGTGCGGCCGGGCTGGCCTTTGCAAATAGATTTAAGATTTTTTAACGATCCCGAGGTTACCTTGCTCATCCAGCTTTTTTATCTCCCAGCCGGGATTAAGGGGCTGTTACCCTATGGTAACTACGTTGGCCGTCTTAAGTTTTTTAGAAAAAATACTATACTAATATTTTTAGTAATATATTTGCTTGTATGGGATACGAGGTAATTAATAACACAAAAGAAACCATCATTATCGACACGACATCGGGTTTAAAAGTATGCGTGAACCCTGGCGAAGGAGTGGACGGAACAGCCTTTTGCCAAGGGACGCTATATGCCGAAAAACGAAGTTACGTGCCCCGGCAGACCTACGTCTTTCAGGGGGACGGAGATGCAGCGGACATCAGGAAAATGGCTGTTTTCTTTTTTGTCAGTTGGCTGGATACTGAATTATATATCGTGGAAATCCCGCGCAATTCTGCCTTGTTCCCGCAGGAGGCGCAGCGTATATTTGGCAGTGTTACTTATGAACGAGCCGTTTAATTTGATCGTCGGAGACCAAGAGTATAAAGCCCGCTTTGAGCGTTATGGCTATACGCACCGCTTTGCGGTATTGGTCGGTGAAGAAACTGTGGTTTTCGAACCCGATGAGGAAGGAGGTTACAGCGCTTTCGCTACCCACACCCCGCCAGACTTACTGCAGGCCCTGGCGGAAAAACTAATTGTTTTAAGCCGTTAAGATGGAAACTAATCCGGCAATGCAATTAGCCAGCGATTACCTGGCTACGACCAACACGGTGGTGTTTCTAACCGGTAAGGCCGGTACGGGCAAGACTACCTTTTTACAAAATCTGCGGCAAAGTTCTGCCAAGAAACTGGCTGTCATCGCGCCGACCGGCGTCGCAGCGATCAATGCAGGCGGGATGACCATTCATTCCTTTTTTCAGTTTTCCTTCGCGCCGGTTATTCCGGGTACGATGGGACAGGAAAGTTTTTATAGCGCCGAAAAACGGCAACTACTACAAAACCTGGAGTTACTAATCATTGATGAGATCAGTATGGTCAGGCCCGATGTGCTCGACCAGATCGATGTGACGCTGCGCACCATCCGGCGTTCGGCCCATCCTTTCGGCGGTGTGCAATTACTATTGATCGGTGACCTGTCCCAATTGAGCCCGATCGTACGGGAGGAGGAGTGGGGCGTTCTTCGGCCTTACTATGCCACGCCATATTTTTTCAGCAGCCAGGTTTTGCGGAAAGCACCATTCGTGCGGATAGAACTGGACCATGTCTACCGCCAAAAAGAACAGATATTCGTTGATATCCTGAACGAGGTTCGCCATCAAACGCTGAGTACCGAAAGCCTGGATCGTTTGAATGAGCGCTATATTCCTGATTTCAGACCCGAGGACGAATACATCACCTTAACAACTCATAATAGTATCGCTCAGCAGATCAATAGCGAAAGATTGGAGAACTTGCCCGGGCAGGCGCAGGAGTTTAACGCGACGATCCGCGGTGATTTTCCAAAGGACGCTTACCCAACCGAAACCAGCCTGAAGCTTAAGGCTGGCGCCCAGGTCATGTTCGTCAAAAACGATAACTCTGCCGAAAAACGGTTTTACAATGGCAAGATCGGCACCATTACCCAAATAATTGATCAAACGGTGATAGTGCGCTGTGGTATTGATCAGGAAATTTTGGTAGAACCATTGGAATGGACGAACGTCAAATATGAAACCGAGGCAGAAGCGATCAAAGAAACCAACGCCGGCAGCTTTGCCCAAATCCCGCTTAAACTGGCGTGGGCCATTACCATTCATAAAAGCCAGGGTTTAACCTTCGATAAGGCCATTATTGATGTTTCGGAGTCTTTTGCCCACGGACAGGCCTATGTGGCGCTCAGCCGCTGCCGCAGTTTATCGGGCATGGTACTGCGTAATCCGATTGCGGCGCACAACATCATCGGCGACCCGGTAGTCATTCGTTTTAACGAACAAACGGAAGTCATTAAGCCCGATGTGCAAACCTTAAAACGCGATCAGGAACGTTACCAACTTTATTTGTTCAGCGAACTCTTTAATTTTTTACCACTACAGGCGAAACTGAAAGACTTTGAAACGCTATGGCCGGCCTTTTCAACTGATATCCTAAGCATCGCTGAAAAATTCAGCCGACAATTAAGCCTGGAACGCAGCATTCAGGCCGCTGCCTACTTTTTAGAGAAATTGGTCGGCGCCGTCGAAAATTTACACCGCCAATTACCCTTGTTTATTGGCGATTCCAAAGCCAAAGCCGCAAAGGCCGATCAACTCATGGTCTGGTTAATCAACCGCATTCAGCTATTGCAACACTTCGCCGGCAACGCATTTACAACCGAAGCTTACCAGGCGTTAAATCAAAACCAAGCAAAAATCCATGACCGCTCTTATCTCAAAGCACTCAATGCGATACCCAATGAAGTGCTTTATGAACAGATTTTAGCCTGGCGGGAAACCCAGGCGGCTACAGATAAGGTAATGCCTAATATGGTGTTATCCGAAAAAACCGCCGCCGCCATCGCCGAAAAATTACCCGCTACCTTAAAAGCCCTTGGTGCCATCAAAGGCGTTGGCCAGCACAAAGCGACACAATATGGAACGGCATTGATCGGGCTGATCCGGGTTTATCAAGGTGGTGGTCATGAACAATCCAGCTTGTTCTAACAGCTTTAATACACAAATTCTAAAATGCTGAATCTTTTATCAGGCTTAGTCGATCTCGTGGATACGCATTCAGTGGTGTTTTTTTCTCTTTGAGGATGGTAAATTTGACGTGCTCTAAGTATACGTTAGCTTCCTTTGCTTCGGGCAGCTTTACCTTGACACAACCGTACCCTTTGTCCCAGGCTTCAAAATTGACGAAGAACGGCAGGGCGATGATCACCTTCTCTTTGTTAATGGTAATAGAGGCGTAGACCTTAGTTTGGCCGTCCTCTTTTACTTTGTCCTTTTTTACGGTGAAGTGTACACCAAGTGACTGTGATGTTCTCATCTTTTAATAGTTTTTAAATGAGTAAACGATTAACTAATCCCCCGAAACTTCGATCTCGGGGTTTTTTAAGATGAAAAAAGGTGCAGATTTCTGATCTGTCACGGGTTGGGCGTTTAGGTGTCAGAAACGGTGCATTCGAAAGGATCGAGAAGGATTTGAATAAAATAAAAAACCCTGTAAATCATTGATTTACAGGGTTATCTCGATTTGAAAGTTTGGATAAAACTCCCATTTTGTGCGCCCACCTGGGCTATGCACGTATCTCTATTATCTATTGATTTTCAATTACTTACGACAGGAACAGCAGGCACTGAGTGCCGCTTTAGGGGTTTACCTATCTAGCGACATAAAGGTACAGAAATACCGGAAAATACCAGAAATTGGCCAGAAAAATTAGTGGGTTCCCAGTTCGAACCGAACCACGGCTATTAGGTAAAAAACTATATTCGATTGCAATTATACATTAATAATCAATTGGCCTTAAATTGGATTATTCAATATCATTTGGTTAGAAAAAACAATATCCTGAACGTCGACATGGTGTTGTTTACAATCTTCCACCCGGTCTATATCAAAAAAAATTATCCTTATTGGCTCATCTTTTTTCTGCTGTTCCGGATTGACTACAATGTTTCTGTAATTAATCAATGTAAAATAAGGTTGCTGCAAAGTCGTGTCATGAGTAAGTCTCGCTCTGAATCAAATAGCTTTGTTGTGATCTTGCTCTCATTCAATTTATCGTTGAATGTGTAAAAGAAACAGAATTCGAAAGATCCCATGACATTTGTTCTTTCATATCTTCTACACTAACAAAATGAATTGATTTATAACTAGGAAATATCCGAATTCCGTGTTTATATGCATTATATTCATCTCGTTGTGAGAAATCTGCAGCAAGAGATTTTATAGCCGATTTAATGGCAATAATACTTTTTTCCACAAGGTCAAAAAACTCTTGGGTAAATTTTGTGGGGTCAAACATTCCAGGATAGAATAGATATTTACCGATAGTCGTGGTATATCCAAGAAACTCTATCTGCTCATCAAAAATGTCTAAGGAGAATTTTCCATCGGCAATCTCCTGAATTGATTTATAATTTGCTTTCCAGTCAGATTTTACCAGCAGCTTAATGATATTGTGATGATCCGGTATAACACCGTTCTTAGGCAGAAAAGAAGGTGACCCGTGATTATGAATAGTATGAGAAAAACCGGGTGCGTGGCGGCATCTACTGCGGTTTAAATACCTTAACGAACAATCCGCCTATGGTGGTGTTTTAAACTTATGAGCAATTTAATCAGCATGAATAATATGGGCATCGTGGTGGAATCCCTCGATCAGGCCATTGCATTTTTTGAGGAGATCGGTTTGAAGCTGGAAGGCCGCACCCATGTGGCCGGCGAATGGGCCGGGCGCGTGACCGGGCTGGGTGACCAGAACGTGGAGATCGCGATGATGGTGACTCCGGACGGGCATAGCCGCCTAGAGCTTTCCCGGTTTATCAAACCTGACACGATCGCAGATCACAGGCGAGCCCCGGTTAATGCGCTGGGCTACCTGCGCGTAATGTTCCAGGTCAATGGCATCGACGAACTGGTTGAGCGGCTATTGAAGCAGGGCGCTGAACTGGTGGGCGAAATTATGCAATATGAAAATACGTACCGGCTATGTTACATTCGCGGAACGGAGGGTATTCTTGTCGGACTGGCTGAACAACTTGGGTGATCACTTAATCATTGGTTCCTTCTTTTCGGAAATCAACCGACAGCTGTGGCGGATATTTTTGGACAAAAAGATCCATGCCAGGAATATCATCATAGCGTTCATTGAGTTTTTGTCTTAGACCGAACAATCTTTTTTCATCTGTATCAACTAACCAGCTAAAAGTGGTGATACGGACTTTACCCACCTCACATTATTTTCATTTACAACGGTAGAAATTAGCGTTATTTTTTCTGAAAAGCTATCACCGACCACGAAAGCTTCCACATAAGGGGAGCCGATGAGCGAGCCGCAATTCACAAAATCCTCTACATAACCATGTGCCTGGAACAGCCATTCTGTTTTCTGAATTAAGGCGAAAAATAATCAAATATGGCTATAGGGTTTTTTAAGGGCGCGCAACCCGTATGGTAAAGCAAAAGCCCTTTGATTGATCAATCAAAGGGCTTTTGCTTTTTTTTATGCTAATAGCGGAGATTTAAAGATATGAATCATTTAGTTCAACAGCAAATCACTTAACCTTCGCTATTTCTTGTTACCCGGATATATACGATTTTAAGTTTTGCCATCGATCAATAGCCGGGATTTTGAGTCAGTTTGTTATTGATCTGCAATTCCCTGAAAGGAATAGCGTAAATCAGCCGGTCTTGTGTAATATTAAATGTACCTGGGAGCAACCAACCGTTCATGACTTTAAGGCGCTGGCCTTTTGCTGTTAACGCATCTATGGCCATGCCGTTCCGGATGAGGTCGGTCCACCTATGATTTTCAAATGCCAGTTCGTGCCGCATTTCATCTGCAACATTGTTTTTGGTGGCAACAGCCAAAGCAGGCAGGCCAGCCCTTATCCTTACCTGGTTCAGGTAGGGAAGTGCCTCGCCTGCCTTGCCTTCGGCAACCAGGCATTCCGCCAGCAAGAGTAACGCTCCGGAGTATCGGTATACCGGAAAGTTATCGTCAGTATTCCATTCAACCTGATAGGGTGGGTGGAGATATTTTTTAACGAAATAGAAGTAAGGTACACCAGTTGTTGGTGTATAACCAACCGGACTTTTTACTGCAGTAGGTGTCAGGATTTCGCTTGCAAGCGTACCTTCTACAACGCCTATTGATGCAGGCAACCGCTTGTCCCCGTTTTCATAAGAGTCAACCAGTTCCTGGGTGGGGACGTTCCAGCCACCGCTATGAAGACCGCCGCCGCCATTGCTCACATCGATCCCGATCAGCATCTGTGCGCTACTGCTCTTTGGGATAAATCGCCAGGAGAAATCGCTTTGCTGCCCGTCATTTCCCATTTTATATTGCACCTCGAAAATCGACTCCTGGCTATTTTTATTGCCCGGGTTAAAAACACTGGCATAATCAGGCAACAGGGAGTAGTTCATTTTTGTAATATCAATAAGGGCCGCCTCTGCTTTTTGATACTCACGTGTAGGCTCTGCCATATAGGCGTAAGCCAGCAGCATTTTTGCCGCCCCCTGTGTTGCGCGCCCGGTTTGAGGAAATGTTTTGGCTATAGGCAAATTAGGCACAGCGGCAGTCAGGTCTGTGATGATCTGTTTATATACCTCATCGGTGGTGTTTCGCGGCAGGAAAGCGCCATCAACATCTGTTACCTGTTCCAGTTGCAGGGGAACGCCACCATAATGGGTCACAAGGTCATAGTAATAGAATGCGCGTAAAAACAGCGCTTCCCCGGAAATCTGGTTTTTATCTGCTTCCGACAAAGAAGATTTTTCCAGTTGGGTAAGAATGGTGTTAACAGCAGCTATGCCGGAGTAAGCGTTCCCATAACGGTTTCCAGGCGAGTTAAGTTCCTGGCTTGTGGTACTGTTATCAATAAAAGTGGCAAAGGCCTCCGTACTGGCTCCTGTACCCCTGTCGGCAGAATAAAAGGTAAAAAAGGTATTATCGGAGCGCATCTCATCCATATAGATACCCATGGTTGCTACCCCTCTTAAATAGGTATATGCTCCGGTAAGTGCCTGGTTGAACTGCGCAGCATCTTTGTAGAAGGAGCCCGAGCTTAACTGCGTTTGCGGCACGAGATTAAGGGTATCCTTCTTGCAGGATGCCATTGCCAGTATCAATAGTGTAGTATATATCGTCTTTTTCATTATCTGATTGTTTAAATTCGTTATTAAAATCCGGCGTTGAAACCTACCGAAACCGTACGCGGCACAGGATAACTGGTCCAATCCCTTCCCTGGTTAAGGCCATTCAATCCGGCGTAACCGGCTTCGGGGTTTATACCGGGGTATTTTGTGAATATGAATGCATTTTGAGCACTGAGATAGGCCCGGAAGCTTTTGAAATATTTATTGGCTTTTACCGGAATGGTGTAGCCAAAGGTGATGTTCTTAATAGCAAGGAAAGTGCCGCTGAAAACCTGCCTGCTCGTAAAGTTCCGGAAGTCTGCGGTGGTGCCTGTCCGGGTTCTGGGATAAATGCCGTCCCCGGGGTTCTCCTCTGACCGCCAACGGCCGGATACACCTTTCAATACGTTGAAAACGCCGTCGAGATTTTCAGTCGACTGGATGGCATCGTCTGCGATATCGTTGCCTACCGTACCGGCAGCCGTAATGCTCAGGTCAAAGGCTTTATAATTGAATGTATTTGTTAATCCGTAGATAAATTTAGGGTTCGGGTTACCTATCCAGGTCCGGTCATAGCTGTCTATTTTCCCGTCCGGCGCGCCGTCTGGTCCGCTCACGTCTTTGAAACGGGCGGTTCCTACCATTGATGTGGCACCGTGTGGCTGCGTGTCGAATTCCTGCTGCGTCATATAAACACCGGTATTGATGTAGCCGTAGAACATACCGATAGGTTGGCCGACCGCCGTCCGGTTATCGTCCCAATATTCATTATAACCACCGATTGGTGCATCGTTGGTTCCAAGTTTTTTTACAATGTTCCTGTCAAATGAGATATTGAAGTTCGTGCTCCATTTGAAGGCGCCGGTTAAATTTCTTGATGAGATGGTCAACTCATGGCCCCAAAAGTCAAAGCGACCGATATTAGAAGTAATGGAATTATAGCCGGACTGTACGGGGATATCGATTGCGTAAAGCAATCCATCCGTTTTTTTCCAGTAATAGTCATAAGTGAACGACAAGCGGCTGTTGAACATGGACAGGTCCAGGCCGATATCATAGCTGGTGCTGGTTTCCCATGTCAGATTATTATTACCGATACCGCTTAGCAATTTACCGGGCGTTACGGCATTCCCGAAAACATAATTGCCGGTATTTATTGACGCCAGGTAAGTATAGTTACCTATATTATTATTGCCTACCTTGCCATAGCTTGCGCGTAGTTTTAAGAAGTTGATGGGTTTAACATCTTTCAAAAATTCTTCATCAGACACTACCCAGCCGGCCGAAACAGACGGGAAATTACCATACTTGTTGTTGGTCCCGAACCGCGATGAACCATCTCTGCTAAACGCTGCCTCAAACAGATATTTTTCGTTGTAGTTGTAATTCAGGCGTCCAACAAAACGCAGCAGCGACCATTGACCCGCGCCTACATCGCCCAATCGTGTGGTCGCGGCCGAGACCCAGGAAATGTTATCATCCGGAAACTGGCTACCATTGATCACGCTGTTCTCCGATGAGAATTTTTGAATCGTATAACCAGCAAGTGCTTCAAGGTTATGTTTGCCGAAGGACCGCTTATAATTGATCGTATTTTCGTTAAGCCATGACACAAAATTACTTGTGGAATAACTGCCGGATGCGGGTCTTGGTGGGGCCGCGCCCAGGCCGCCCTGGGCAGTAGATGGTGTAAACTGCCGGTTCTTAGTGTTGTCGGTATTTACGTTAAAGGTAGATTTTAGTTTTAGGCCAGCCAGCGGAGAAACTTCTACAAAACCATTGGCCAACACCCGTGCCGCAGCGGTTTTGTTTATTCTCTGGGTGACTACCAGGTAATAGTTTGGATTGGGGAACATACCGGGTTGGTTAAATGAGATCGGGTAGGTTCCGTCCGGGTTTTTGTAATTCAGCGTCGGGTCCATCAGGTAAGCGTTCGCGATAATGTTTCGGCCGTTATCGAGGCCCGGAACAACCTGGTTATTACCATAAGACAGTTCTACGTTGGCACCAAGGGTGAATTTGTCAGACGGTGTATAGGTATTGTTCGACCGCACCGTGTACCGCTCATCAGCAGAATTTAATACTACACCTTCCTGCCGGCTGTAACTTGCGTTAACTACGGCTTTATACTCCTTTGTGCCGTTGGCGAAGTTAACGTTATAAGTTTGTGTAGGCGCGTTGCGCAATAATACACCGTACCAGTCGGTTCCATTTTGTCCCGCATACTGGGCCGGATTTGCATAAACCTCGGGAACACCGCCGGTGTAACCTTCATACCTGGCAGCGTCTTCGTAATACTCTTTTTTATACTGCGCAAATTCTTGCGCATTCATCAAATCCGGCCGGCCGCGCTGGGGGACGGCCTGGATACCATAGTAACCGCTAAAAGTGAGGCTCTTTTGGCCGACCTTTGCCTGCTTGGTGGTTACCAGGATAACGCCGTTGGCGGCTCTTGAACCATAAAGTGCCGAGGCGGATGCATCCTTCAAAACAGAGATATTCTCTATCTCTTCCGGGCTCAGCGTCTGCAGGCCGCTTTGTGAAGGGAACCCGTCAATAACAATTAGCGGGTTATTCCCCGCGTTAATTGAAGCAGAGCCGCGAATCCGGAAGCTCATTTCCGCGCCAGGCGTACCGGAGTTGTTATTGATCTGTACCCCGGCTAATTTACCTTGCAGCCGCTGTCCGATATTGGGTACCGGCATATCTTTCAGCTCGGACGCTTTAACCTGTCCGATAGAACCGGTCACTTCGCGCTTGCTTTGCGTTCCGTAGCTTACAACAACTACTTCTTTAATGCTTTGCGATGAGATTGCTAAACGGATATCCAGCGAGGTATTATCCCTGACCACACGCTCGTTTGGCTTATAACCGATAAAGGAAAATACCAGGGTGCTGCCATTGGCTGCAGAAATGGTAAATCTGCCGTTGGCATCCGTCTGGGTACCATTTGTGGTCCCTTTCACTACCACGGATACTCCGGCCATCGTCGAAGAATCGGTGGAGTCTCGTACGACCCCGCGGATCTCGGTCTGTGCGTAGAGGTCATGGGGCATAAAAGCGGTCAGCGCTACTAAAAGACACAGGCCGCATCTCCAGATTTTTAATAGTAAAGGTTTTCGTTTCATAATAAAAGGGTTAATTGGTTTTAAAGGGGAAGTCTGACTTTTATCAGTACTCATCACTAAACTGCCGCCGCAGTGGCGTCTTCATAGCGGCGGGCGGGGTGCATTAGCTTTTCAGCCGGTTTCCAAATGCGAAAGCGCATGCTTGGCTGCTTCCACGCCGCTACAAAGAGCGTCATTGCTGAAGGCATTACACAGCATATTTGAGTATCCTGCAAAAGGTTTCATCTTGCTGTTGGGTTATGTATTTGACAAACTATCGAGCCCATCGGGCTTCGGGTTATAATGGTTAAATCAAAGTTATCCTGTGAGGTACTACTATGGAATGCCCGATTTGGACAATTATTTGCGCTTTTTGATAAATTTCACCAAAGGGGGTAGCAACATCACTAAACAACGGGATGCTCCGCCTTTCGGGATTTTGCAGCCGGAACGAATAGTTAAAGACAGCGAAGAAATAATATGGACGGAAGCCCGATCTATCGTTTCAGTTCGATAGTGTTTCGGTAATGAAGCGGGGAGATGCCAATTTTTTTCTTAAACAGTTTTGAAAAGTAAAATACAGATTCAAATCCGGTTTGATCTGCTATCTCGGATACGTTAAGAATTGTGGTGGTTAGCAAATTTTTTGCGCGCTCCAGGCGTAAATTGAGATGATACTGATTGGGTGATTGACCTGTTATCCGCTTGAAAGCCTTTCTGAACATGGAATAACCCATGGGCAATTGTGCGGCAACAGCTGCCATATCAAGCGGGCCATCCAGGTCCTCCTGCATAAAAAATTTAGCTTTGGAAATTAACTTAGCGACCGGATCATCAGTAGCCGCGTCATGCAATAACGTCGAGTGTACAAGCCCTAATATCTGCATCGTTGTACCGGCTATATGTTGAGGGTAACCTATCAATGAAGCCTGTATGCACTCGATCATTGTTCGGAAAAGAATGAGCAAATCTTTGTTTAGCCCCAAATGGACAAAGGGTGATTGAGCGTTTGAGAAATTGCTTTCAATTAATTGTTTGGCAAAAAAACCATTAAAGCCCACCCAGTATTCCTCCCAGCCCTCATTAAGGTCGGGTTTATATCTGTGTAATACACCGGGGTGTAAAAAGAAACAGGTCCCTTCGCTTATTTTAGTTGGTTCGATAAGCGATGAACCATAAATACCTTTCCCCTTTGAAATAAAAACGAGATAATAATCGTTCAGTATCCGCCCTCTGTTCCAGGTCAGATGATGGCTTTCAGGATGTTCCTGGTTCGGGTAATTATCAAAGGGTTCCACCTTTGAGTAACCTGCAGCAGTAACATAAATTCCCCACCTCTCTTCAACCGGAGTTATGTTAAGATATTTAAAAAAGTTCTTCTTCAATATATGATGTGTAAATTTTACGATACCGCTTTAACAGGATAAATGCAATTCCCTCATCTGCTCCTGAGGAAAAAAATATTATCTAAAATAACCATCCAATCCATAGCTGGTATTTCCACCTTTAACTTTTTTTTACCTTTTTTGATATTTCCGGCAAAAACTACGCTATATAAGTTGGCGCTGATGATAGCGGCGTAAACAAATGCAGGTTTATATCAAAAGATACAAAAGATTGCTGTTTTTTGAAAAAGGAGCACTAACACTCAATGGCTATGTTTGCCATAACTGTCAAAAAACCTTTCAAAGTTATGAATACCTCAGTTAGCCAGTCACAGATTGATTATTACCAGGAAAACGGATTTGTTGTTATTGAAGATTTTCTTTCACCGGATGAGCTCAGTTACTGGAGAGAGACCGTCATGAACGCTATTGCTAACCGGGCGGGCCAAAAAATACCCGGCAAAGCCGGCAAAGTGGGTGAAGATGACGGGATCAATAACGATGCTGACTATTTTAGTAAGGTTTTTGATCAGCTGATCAACCTTTGGCAAACCGACGAAAAGGTAAAAGAATTGATGTGTGACCCGCGGCTTGGAGAAATGGCAGCGAAACTGGCCGGTGTAGATGGTATAAAAATATGGCATGATCAGGCTTTGTTTAAGAAACCCTGGGCAAATCCGACGTCATGGCATTTGGACACGCCATTCTGGTCTTTCTCAGACAGAAAAGCTTTATCTATCTGGATCGCCCTTGACGACGCCACACTCGAAAATGGCTGCTTATTTTTTATCCCCGGATCTCATAAAAAAACCCGTTTTGAAAATCCGGGTATTGGCAAAAACATGGATTCTATTTTTGAGTATTACCCGGGTATTAAGCAAATGCCATCGGTGGCTGCCCCTATGAAAGCCGGGAGCTGCTCGTTTCACAACGGGTTAACCATACATGGCGCCAATGCGAATATGACCTCCAAGTCTCGCCGTGCGATGACCTGTGCTTACATGCCGGAGGGTAATACTTATAACGGTATACAAAATATCCTGACCGATGAGCAGGTAAGTAAGCTTAACGTCGGCGACTTGCTCAATGATGAGCGCCAGAACCCGCTGATCTACATAAAAAAATAATTTTCGGGTGGAACTTAAAATATTATGTCCGCTTTGGGGGCACGGGCACTTGCCGATCTTCTCATTTCTCGAGAAGGTCAGATCTGCCGGTTTCGACGGATTTGATACCTGGATACCCGAGGATAAAGTGGAACGGCAAATCCTGTATGACTATCTTCAGCAATTTGAAATGCCGCTGGTTGCCCATCAGTACCAGGCGCACGGCGCAACCTTCCGCCAATTCAAAGCGTCGTTTATAAAGCGCCTAACAGAATGTGCGGTGGCGCAACCGGTGCTTATCAATTCGCACACAGGGCGCGACTGGTTTACCGTGCAGGAAAATATTGAGCTGATCGACATCGCACACGATTTCTCTATTAAGACCGGTATCCCTGTGGTACACGAAACGCACCGGGGGCGTTTGGGGTATGCTCCCCAGTCTGCCGCAGAAATGTTTCAGCTTTGCGAACAATACCTTTTAACGGCAGATTTTTCGCATTGGACCTGCGTTACAGAAAGCATGTTGGAGAACTTTGAACACATTATGGATGAGGCTATTAAACGCACACGGCATGTACACGCGAGAATAGGTCATGAAAACGGCCCCCAGGTGCCCGACCCAAGGGCTTCAGAATGGAGCTATGCTTCTAAAAAGTTTCTTACCTGGTGGGAACGTATTGTGCTGGAGAACAAACGCGCGGGGCGCCTGGTCCTTACCTTTACAACCGAGTTCGGTCCGCCGCCCTATATGCCCACACTGCCATTCAGTAATGCTCCTGTCGCTGATCCGTTCGAGATTAACTGCTTTATGAAAGATGTACTAAAAAGCCGTTATACTGATCTTGCGGGCGCTCGCTGAAGGTTTTTCGCTAAACGCGATACTTCCTTTGCTGTCACTCTTCACCCTGCGTACTTTACCATTAATCGCTAAGCTATACATTGTTGATGGTTTAAGTTCCTTGACGTGAAAAGTCAACGGCTGTTTTTTTCCGTTTAAAAAATTAAAAACCCATGTTTTTTGCTTATTGGTCCATGAGTTGATGGTTAACTTATACCGGCAGCTACCTGTTACCTGCATGGCCGGGTTTTCGCTATCTCCGTTGAAGTAATTGAGTTGGTTACCTGACGAGGAAAACCCAAATTTTGACGCGGCGCGCACTTCAATTCTGCCGTCGGCAATCCCGTAGTCACCCGGGCTCAGTTTGATTTTCAGATCCTGGTCGTGATAACGGTACCTAAGAACAGTGCGGGACAATTCAGGTGTTAAATGCGGATCAAGGTACAGCCGGTTATACAACGGATTGACACCGTAGATGGACTGATAAAGTCCGACGATGGCCAGGCTGTTACCGGCCAGGATGTCGTCACCCTGCCCGGATTGATCTTTTCGGCTGTAGCGCTGGAAAGCCAATCCGTCCTTTCCATATTGTTGAAGGACATTTTTTACGTACTTTAAAGCAATTTGCGGCTGGTATCTGGAATATGCGGCAACGCCCACGGCGCCCCAGGAAAGGAAAAGGTCCCCGTTTTCATAATTCGGGAACGGAAGCTGATCTTTACGCAACTCTCCCGGTTCGTAAGAGGACATGGTTAGGGGCCAGAAAAACAATTTTTCCTGCTGCATTTGCTGCTCAATACTATTCAGTATCTGATTTGCCCGTTCCTGCCGGTCGCAAATGCCGTAAGCTATCGCCATGAAATTTACCGGCGTTACCATATTGCGGCCATGGATGGTGCCGTTCTTATCGCGCCAGTGTACATAGCAGTTATTTTTTTCATCCCAAAATCCACCCCGGCTGGTCGGCTTGTTAAAACGCTCTTTAAGCTTAGCGGCAAACGCCCCATAATATTCCGCTTTAGCAGGGTTACCCAGTAATTTTTCAATTTTTACCCATTTGGTCAGCGCGTAATACAGTTTGGCATTTACAAATGCATTTTCATAAGATGCCCATACAATATCTATCCAGTCGCTGCTTTTTTGCTCGTGCTGGTTGTCATTCATCATTTCCACCAGTCCGTTATGATTTTCATCGCGGTTGAGTATCCAGTCGAGCGCCTTTTCACAAGCCTTCTGCTGCCCCCTTATCCAGGTATTGTCGCCCGTCAGGTCAAAAAGATCCGAAACATTGCTGACGTAATCCGGATTGGAATCCATCAGGGTACCCCATTGTGCTTCATAAAAGCCATACTTGTTAAACTGGCCTGGCGCCGCGTCTTCATTCGAGTAAGCCCAGCGGGCGTAAACCCGGCCATTCGCTTTAATCGCGTGGTCACGGTAAAAGTCCAGGCAGGCCTGGTATCCTTTCAGGTATGCCGGGTCATTTATCCCCAAACCCAACTGCGCGATATATTGCTCATGCAGGCAGATGGGGCCGTAAGGCGTTGCCCAACTGTTGCCGCCGTAATGCAGGGAATCGATCACGCCAATGCGGGCAATGGTATTTAACACGGCACTCACCTGGTCGCCATCCACACCAGCTAAATGTCCCCTGTCATAACGCGCATTATTGTCGGCATACTTAAACATGACCGATAGGTTTGATTGGCTTACACCCGGCAGCGGCGCCCACAAATTTCCCTCGCCCCTGATAAATAATCTCCTGTGCGTATCTTTGTCCATAAGCGGCTTAATATCCTGTGGCGAGCTAACGATGCTATACGACAACCTGTCCTCGGCAGTGTACTTGTACGTCATTGCTACCTGGTTTCCGTTAGCACTGACCGATACGTCTAACCCGTCGGCGTTGCGGCTATTCCAGAAACGGGACGTTTGCGAATGTACCCCGTAACTGGAAGGCTTCTTTGTAAAAAGGTAGAACCAGGCTAATCCTCCGTAACCCTGGAAAGCGCCGTCCCAGGTTTTTATGCTTTTAAAATTGATAACGGGCGTTGAAGTAGCGGTGAGCGGAACAATTTTGGAGAATTTACGGGCAATTTGCCAAACAAGCTGATCGCGTTTTTTTAAAAAGGTCCAGGTCTCCTTTACAGATAGTTCATCATCGCCATAGTTGATATTATCGATCACGGTGCGGTCTTTTCCTGGTACAACCAGGGCCTTGCCAAGAAGATGAAGCGAAGTATAAGTCTTGTCCCGAAAGCTCAGGGAGGTGAACATACCATCGTGGGCGTCAACTACTTTTCTGCCGTTAAGCGCCATGGAAACCACGCTGGCTCCGCTGCCGAAATTAAGCACAAGCTTGATTTTACCATTTTCAATAACATATGTCTTTCCCGATCTCTGTAATTGGTTTGCAGCAGCAAATGCAGGTATGTTGTTGGTTATAACCATAAAAAATAATAACCAAGCCAGCTTACCGAAAAAGCTATTGAAAACCATTGGTTTCGGGCAAAATTTACCGGGTTTAAGTAAATAATGAAGCATTTCGAAGAATTTTATAGTGAGATCAATCAAAAGTATTGGAAAACGATCGTACCACAATTGGAACTAATGGACTAATTTTTAACCTTTTTGACATTTAGTGCTACATAAATACCGGATACGTTTAGTTCGTTGCGGATCCATGGGTATCCGGTGGCGTTTTATAAAATATCAAAAAGGATAAACATTAAGCCATAGAGGTCGAGCGCAAGCCTTCTTTAATCTTTAAATTTGACTGATTGAGTGATTCCGGTTTTATGGGGCACTTTACCAATGTAAGCTCTTTTGCACATGACCACTATACGTTTACATATTGTAACGATCACCTTATTAATATGCCTTTCGGCTCGCAGCGCGTTGTGCCAAATAAGGAACTTCGACCAAGATGGACGCCAAATCACGCGCCTCAGTATGGCGGGGGATGCCATAGATGCCCATGACGGAGAAATAGCACAATTCAACGGAACTTACTATCTGTATGGTACCAGTTACGATTGTGGGTTTGAATGGGGAAATAAAGGTGCCCCCTTCTGCGGTTTTAAGGTTTATTCCTCTAACGATCTGGTGAACTGGGCGGATAAAGGGTATTTGTTTGATGCTCAAACGCCGGTTTGGCAAAGCCGCTGCGATGGCAAAACTTATGGTTGTTTCCGTCCGCATGTGGTTTATAACAAGCTCAATAACAATTACGTTCTGTGGATAAACGTTTATGATAATGTCATCGGCTACCGGGTGTTCAGCAGCAGTTCACCTACAGGGCCTTTCAAAGAAGTAGCCGAGCCAAAACTTACCGTTAATGCCGATAAACCCAGGGCCGGGCTTAACAACGGGGATCACGATATTTTTATTGATGGCGACGGCCAGGGATATATCGCTTTTACCGACTGGAGAACCAAGGGTACCATCGTTATCGAAAAACTAAGCGCCGATTATTTAACGGGTACGGGAGAATGTGTAAAAATGGTTACGCCCGGATCAACGGAAGCCCCGGCGCTTTTTAAACGAAAAAACCTTTATTACCTTACTTATTCAGATCCCAACTGCGGTTATTGCCCGGGGACGGGCACATCATACCGCACTGCGGCTAATCCCTTAGGCCCTTGGAGCGAAGGGATTTCCATCAGCGATAACTCCTGCGGCGGCCAGCCGTCGTTCGTATCCACCATAAAGATCAACGACGACGAGATATGTCTTTATGGCAGCGATCTGTGGAACAACGCAGCCAAAAATGAGGCCCTTGCAAATTACTATTGGGCTCCTTTAGCGTTCAACACCGATGGCAGCATCAAACCACTCCTGTGTGCGGAGGAGTACCGGAAAACCAAAGTCTTATCCCGTAAAAAGCCTGTAGCCCCGGCGCCAAGACAAGACTATTTTACTGCCGAAGCCAGGGTTGATAAGGAAACGCAATGGGGGCAGACATTTGTTGCCGATCGGAACGGTCTGGTGGCGAAACTGGAAATGTCGGTTTTTAAAAATCATCGCCCCGAGAAGGACCTGGAGATTTACATTTGCGCCGTATTGAACAGCAAACTCCAAATGTCTGCTCCGCTATTCAAAAAGGTTGTGTCTGTGGCAGGTATCGGCTGGTCAGCAAAAAGATTGGTGATCTCGCCCGGTTTAAAAGTAAAAAAGGGGGCCAAATATGCAGTTATTATGCATACTGGTTCTCCTGTGGGTTATTTTGGCTTTTTAGCACGTAAGGAGGGCGCTAATGCGGGTGCTTATCTGATCAACAGTAAGGATGGTGGCAACACCTTTACTAAAAGGCCGGGCGAAGTAATGCGACTAAAAATTAAGATAAAAGCGTTGTAAAGGAGATGTGGTACTATGCAAATCCAAAAGTTAATATTGGGTTTTTATAAATTACTGCTTACATAGCTGTCATATGAATAACTACTACAAATATTTGCCAATAAGTGATGAGGATGCGCGGTGGGGGCTATCGGTTGTCAATGCGGGTTGTACGCGTGTAAAGCCCGACAGTTGTTACCCGGTGCCAGATCATCCGGGGCACCATAATTTCAATTGGAAAAAAGGGAGGGTATTGAATGAATACCAAATTATTTATATAACGGCGGGGAAAGGTGTTTTTGAGTCCGACAGTGCAGGTATTGTAGATATCCGGGCCGGAACGATCATTATTCTTTACCCAGGTGACAGGCACCGTTATAAGCCGAGCGCTCATACCGGCTGGGATGAATACTGGATTGGTTTAAAAGGAGAGATTATGGACAGGTTGGTATCTAATGGCTTTTTTAAACAGGAATACCCTTGTTTGTTTATTGGTTTTAATGAAAAGGTATTCAACAACCTCCACTATATAATCGAGCAAACCAAGACCGAGAACCCCGGTTATCAGCCCGATGTTTCGGGGGCTGCGTTATCATTGTTGGGTAGTTGTCATGCCATAGTAAGGCAGGGGGCGGTTGCGTTTGATATCAACCCGGTTATCCACAAAGCGCTTTTACTTTTCCGTTCGAATATCAATGAGGATTTTTCGCCGGAAACTGCCGCCGATCAACTCCAGGTCGGCTATTCGTGGTTTCGGAAAGTTTTTAAGGCTCATACAGGTCTTTCCCCGGGGCAGTATTTTATACAATTAAAAATCGAAAGAGCAAAAAATCTGTTGAGTGATCCGTCATTGTCGACCAAATGGATAGCAAACGACCTGCGCTTTGCGTCATATTTCTATTTCTGCAGGCTTTTTAAGAGCAGAACGGGCATGACGCCATTAGAGTATCGTAAGCGGATAAACAAAGGCTCGGGTTTTCAAAGCGACAGATAAGCTGTGGTTTACCCTGTCGCGTTCAATGGTCTCAATGTCTCACTTAGCGCGTAACAATGGAGGCTTTGCAGGCCATTTATACCTAACTATTAAATAACCTCCCGTTTAGGTTTAAACGGCTGTCCTATGGAAAACCTTGAATCAAAAAAAACTGCGTTTAAAATTGGCTTGTTCGGAATCGGCTTAAATACATACTGGGATCAGTTCCCGGGCTTAAAAGACCGTTTGCTGGGGTATATTCAAACCGTAAGTGAACATCTCGGGAGGTTTCAGGCGGAAGTTTTGAATGTCGGCCTTATCGACGATGTACAAATGGCTTTTCAGGCCGGCACCGATTTTCGCCGGGCTGATGTGGAAATGATCTTTCTTTATGCCACCACCTATGCACTCTCGTCAACGGTTTTGCCGGTGATCAGGAAGTTAAAGGTGCCTGTTGTTATGCTCAACCTTAGCCCGGGGGCTGCGATAGACTACGGCGCTTTCAACCGGCTTCCAGACCGTTCCAGCATGACCGCAGAATGGCTGGCCCATTGTGGCAGTTGCCCTGTGCCTGAAGTTGTAAGCGTGCTTAAAAGCGCTGGAGTTCCATTTTATCAAATAACCGGCACACTGGATGATGAGCAGGTTTGGAAAAAAGCCGGCGAATGGATAGAAGCGGCAAGGGTAGCTCATGTAATGTCGCGCAATGTGCTGGGTTTGATGGGCAATTATTACCCGGGCATGCTGGATATATATTCAAACCTGCGGCTGCATTGCGCCACTTTTGGTGGTCATATAGAAATTATTGAGGTGGACGAGCTATCGAAAATAAGAGAATTTGTTACAGATGCTGATGTAAAGGCAAAAATGGCCGGGTTCGAAACTGCATTTGATATTAAGCCGGATTGCCCGGCTGCCGAGCTTACCCGGGCTGCTGCCACGGCGGTAGCGTTGGATAGGTTAGTTGAAAAGTACGGATTGGGATCGCTCGCTTACTATCATAAGGGGCTAGGGGTCCCTGCGAACGAAAACACCATGAGTTCCATCATTTTGGGAACTTCAATGTTGACGGCGAACGGTGTTCCGGTTGCAGGAGAATATGAAGTAAAGAATGTTCAGGCAATGAAGATCATGGATATTTTTGGCGCCGGAGGATCATTCACAGAGTATTACGCCATGGATTTTAACGATAACGTGGTAATTATGGGCCATGATGGCCCGTGTCATCCTAAGATAGCAGAGGGGAAGGTAAAGGTAAAACCGCTGGATATCTACCACGGCAAAGTTGGCCGGGGCCTTTCGGTGGAAATGTCTGTAGCGCACGGGAAAGTGACATTGCTTTCCGTAGTAGAAACGCCGGAGAACAAGCTCTTGTTCCTTGTGGCGGAAGCAGAAAGCGTGCCGGGGCCAATTCTCGAAATAGGCAATACGAACAGCCGTTACCGTTTTCCGGTTGATGCTGGTCTTTTTATGGAAAAATGGAACGAGCAAGGCCCGGCACATCATTGTGCGATAGGCAGGGGTCATATAGCTTCAAAAATTCAGAAGCTCGGTAATCTGTTGGGTATAAAAACTGTTGTTATCTGCTAAGATAATCCCCCGGACCGGCCAGGCTAATGGAGAAGTTGTGGCATTTTTGACTGGCCTCAGTTCGGTGCAAAGCCAACAGCGTAGAAATTTGATCAGCAAGCTGAACAACGATCCCGCCCGTGCTTGCAAATTTATGAGCGCGACCATATTTCCAAGGCATTCCAGTCAACGTCATGCTAGTTAAATTATATTCCCTTCCGGCTAGACGCCATTTCCAATATGTAATTGCGTTATACAAGCAACATAAGCAGCGATATGGTTTATCAGGTCAAAAGTTTTTGGAATATCGAGACGGAATCTAAGACAATAATACTTCGTTTATCTTTAATATTACCAGGTAAAAGCGTAGCAAAAAGGATACATGATTAATTCGTTTACGCAATATTGATTGGTTTGGATTTAAAGTAAGGTGGCCCTTGTCAGCCAAAGGTTGGATTCAGGCATTGGGTCACCTAATTGAAATGGAACTCCAGTCACCGTGAAGATTTCATAACCAAAGCTTTTTATGTAATTAATGCACTCCTCTTCAGATAAACCGCTACGAATAACCAAGTCACTAAACTCCATAATTATATTTTCAGGCATTATCGCCGAAGGGTGGCCAAAAAGACCTTTGAATACGTTTATTTCATAACCTTCCACATCTATTTTGAGTAAATCAATCTTTTTGATATTGAAGTGCTTAATTAGGCTGATCATGGTTGTTAGCTGTATAAGATATGAATGATGACCTGCCAGGGGTAAATCAACAACCTTTGTAGTTCCGGTGTTTTTAGGCGTTAAATTGACTATATATCCAAAACTATCTTCGTTTGACAAGCCTACATGAATTGTATGAATGTTTTCAGCATGGTTCAATTGAACATTTTTGAGCAGACTTAAAAAATTTTGCGCGGATGGCTCAATAGCATAAATTTCTAAATTAGGAATTTTACTTAAGTATAGACTAAACAATCCCATACTGGCACCTACGTCGAATAAGATACCGCCTTTATGTAATAAACTTTCGCATTTTTTAAAAGTTAGCGGCTCATATTCCCCAACAAAAGCAAGTTGATGCCCGGTATATTCCCCGGTCGAAAGATAGTGCTTAGAGCCGTTGGCACTTTCAAATATCACTTGTTTGCCGAAAAAGAAGTTATTTATCCAATTTACGATCCTTATTTTAAATGGATGATTGGGGGTTTTCCTTACATACAGCAAAAAAAGCTTATCAACAAATCTGCTTCCTTGATATTTCATAGATCGAATATATTACATTCCCTTTTTATTTGAAGCCCGTCATGTGAAATACACCAATCTTCGGCTTTGTAAACTAATAAGGGATTGAAACTGGCAAGCAAAAATTAGCCTGTTGATTCGCCAACGGCTGCTTATCCCACATTCTCCTACAATCCAAGGTAGTATCGATAAATTAAGCACTTTCGCGGCATAAATTCTCCTTAAAGTGTATTAAGTAGAACAATCGTAGTTTTTATCTACTTTCCTTGTTTAGGTATAACGAGAAGGGCGTGTTTTCAAATATATTTTATTATCATTGTCTGTACTTATTCCTTATTATCACAATGTGTAAATCATTTATTCCGCTGGGCGTTTCGCGTCCATATCGTTTCATTTATTTTTTGTCATTTTCTGGACCCGCCGTAAAAGGTTCATTATTTTTATGCTTTATGTTTTTTTGCGGCATACAGACCATGGCGCAGAAAGTTGAGGTGACCTCCTCTTATGCAACGCCGGGTGGTGGTAGTGGTGTAGATCCTACTTATACAATACGGACCGACCTGATCCCGGCCTCTCCGAACGCCTCCTCGCTTGGAAAATACGGCGAACTGCCGCTGAATCTTTCGACAGGTGCTGCCAGTTTGAATATCCCGGTCTTTACGGTAACGGGTCATGACCTGAGCCTGCCTATCACCCTGAATTATAACTATACCGGTTTACGGCCTACCGAACAGGTTGGCTTTGTGGGCCTGGGCTGGACGCTCAATGCGGGTGGGGTGATCACCAGGACGATCAGGGGCAGGAAGGATAACACTGGAGGACCGAATCAGGACTTTGAGGATCAGTATGTGATCGATAAGATAAATTCGGTAAGTCAGGATGACGACTTCCTGAACGCCGTTTTTAATGGCACGTATGACGCTGAGCCGGATATTTATAGTTTCAATTTTGGTAACTATTCGGGCAAGTTCATCAAGTATCGGAACAAGTTTTACTGTTTTCCGTATCAAAAGATCAAGATATCTGGCGGAGATACGGGCTTTACGATCGTCACGGAAGACGGAACGTCTTATGTTTTCAATGAGATCGAGACGATCAGCCCAAAAGGAACTTTTGGCGTTTACAACATACCTTACGGTACGGCGTCGTCCTGGTACCTGACCAAGATCACCAATGCCGCGGCTACGGATCATATTTATTTGCAGTATGCAAGTGAAGGCAGTGTGCCCCGCCTCGGTGCATTGAGCCAAACCTTTAAAAAATTCTTAAATGCAAATGGCGGTGGCAATGAAAATAATGGTTTAGGTTATCTTGATCAAGATTTGGGCATTACCCGATCCTATCCGACACGGGCTGATTCCAAGCGCCTTTCCAGCATTACGTCCGAAAAATATACGGTCAATTTTATTGCCGGGCAGATTCGGGGGGATATGCTACAGGAATCAGCAAGTGTCCGGGCCTTAGACAAGATCAGCATTCAAAATTCGGCGGGGCAAAATGTAAAATTTCTTAGATTGGAACATAACAACACTGCCGGCGGCTCGGTGCTTCTTTTGGATTCCCTGATGGAATACAAAAGCGTGAGCATGGGGGATGATATCATTCAAATAGACTCTACGCAATCACAGAAATATGTTTTTCAGTATCTTCCCATTGATCTGACTATCAATAGTTTGATATACAGGCCCGATGCGAATGTCGATCACTACGGGTACTACCGAGGAAGTTCGTTTGTCGGCACGATCATACCAAACACGCTTTATGCAAACGGCGTTGACCGTTCGCCCAATGAGAACGTAAGGCAAGGCGCTATGTTCATGGTAAAATATCCAACCGGCGGGTATTCTACATTCGAGTATGAACCGAACAGGGCATTCGACGGGAATAAATACAAAAATATCCCCCACGCCAAAAACGTCCAGGTTACCCGGGGGGGATCCGGTGATCCAAATGCGGTCATTGGAGGTGGTTTCGAAAATTTCACCCTGAATTTTGACCAAACGGTCAATATAACGGTTGTCCGGACGCCAAAAACTGTTAGTGACACCATGGTCCATCAAACCTATAGCGATTTTGTGATCAACAAAACGGTAGGCGGGGTCCGCACTGTCGTCGCTCAGGACGGCGTGGTGAGCCAATTAGATAATGCCAATGCTAACTTTTCGATATTACTCACGGCGGGGGACTACGATATCAATGCCTACTGCGATGATAGAGAAAACGCAATGTCCGTAACTATCAATTATAAAGAGCAATCAAACATTCCCGAAGACGGCGCGATCGCGGGGGGCATCAGGGTGAAGCGTATTACCAATAACCCGGTCATCGGCGCCCCCGTCACCAAAGAATACGTTTATACGAACACCCTCGGTTTTTCTTCGGGGGTATCCATGAACGGTAGTTACGATGTGAAACCATTCAATGAAAGAGGTCATGATGGTCTGAATTCCTGGGATGTAAATTACCTGATGATCAACTCAACTATTGCTGAAAACTATTACATGGGGGTGCCGCATTACTACACCAGCGTACTCGAATCGGTCTCCAATGGCACTGAAAGGATCAGCACGCGCACTTCCTTTCATTCTTACAGCGATTACCTGTTGGGGGTCGAACCGGTCTCTACAACGCAATATAAGATGGTCAGCGGCGCGCTGCTGCCGTTACAGCGAACAGACTACAATTATCAAATAAAGACTGATACAGTATTCCGGGGTTTGAAGCCGATCAAGATCCAGGAAGGGCCGTATAAGTACGAGCGGCAATTCTATCAATATTTTTCTGCCTGGAAATACCTGGTCTCTGCTAAAACCAGCTACTATACAGCTACTGATACACTGGAAACCATAACCTATAATGACAATGATGTAAATGGTACGCGTAATTTGGTGGGCACGTCCGTTAGGGGGTCTGACGGAAAAGAAACGATAACACGCTTTAAATATCCGGAAAATTACAGCGCTTCAATAGCATCCGGTTTTACCGATAAACATGTGCTGGACCCGGTGCTGGAGAAGCAGGTCTGGACCAAGCGAAGTGCTACAGATTCCGGCCTGGTAGCCTCTGTGATCACTAAGTATGACAGCGTGTTTTTTAAACCAGCAAAGGTCTATTCGATCACAGCTCCAAATATTGCTGTACTCAATAATGAAAGCAAGGATGGTACCGGGCGCTATAGTTACTTGCTGAGCGACAGCCGGAATGAGGAACGGATAAATTTCGCATATGATAGCTACGGTAACCTGACGGACCAGCGATTGAAAGGCGGTGTGCCGGTATCCTATAAGTGGGGTTATGCCGCCATTAATTATCTTTATGCGCCACCGACGTCTAATAAGATCCAGGTTATCGCTGAATGCAAAAATGCGACAAGTGCAGAATTCTTTTATGAGAATTTTGAAGAGATTACTTCAGGCCTGGCGACCGGTGCCCATACGGGCCTGCACGCCGTTTCTGCTTACACGGCGAACTGGACACCGCCCAATTCCCGCGCTTATTTAATTTCCTATTGGTACAGGACGGGGGGCGTATGGAAATATAAAAAAGACAACTATACGGGCGGGTCGTCTTCATACGCCTGTACCGGTGGGGACGCTTATGACGATGTTTGTATCTATCCGGCAGACGCGCAGATCTCTACCTACACGTATGATCCGGGACTTGGGGTCAACAGCATAACTGACGCCAGGGGAGAGACCACTACGTTTGAATATGACAGTTTCCACCGCTTAGTGAATGTTCGTGATCGGGATCAAAATATCCTGAAGAATACGGAGTACCACTATATCGAACCGGTTTATTGGAACGACGAAAAGCACAGAACGTTCACGCGGGAGTGTGCAGGAACGGGAACCTCGGTGGTTTATTCGGTTTCTGCCCATACCTATAAAGCAGTTACGCTTGATATGGCAAACGCACAGGCACAGGCGGATGTCGACGCGAACGGGCAGGCTTATGCCAACTTAAAGGGCATATGTCAGCAAACGCCCTTTGTGAAAATGGTACGCGAATCCGGGTTTATTGGCGGCCCGGAAGGTCATGCTTATGGCAATTATTCGTTCAGTCTTTGGCAGGACCAGGCGGGGACGATTCCTTTGACGGCTAATTTACCGGTGACTATCAAATACCAGTTAACCAGTTCGTCGTCCGGCGGCACGCAAAACACGACAGTTACGGCTACGGTAACGACGGGAAACAGTGCGGTTTATGTACAGGTAGACGAAAATACTTGTGGTATAATACCCGTGAATTTAACGTCGCAGCAAAGTAACCAACAATCGGCTAGTTCCGGCGCGACGACGAACACCCTTCCGGGAGGGGGGGGCGATCCGGCGCCTTGTACCAGTACTTATGTTACGCTTTTATCAGGTTCGGCCTATTTCCTCGTAACTATAAACTAACAGACAATGAAGAACTATATATATAGCCGTTTAAGTATTTCGTTTGCTGCGACCCTGTTGTTTTCTATTTCCGCCTTCGGCCAGACCTCGGACCAGAACTATGTCAGGACGCGGGTACCGCGGCGGGAGATCGGTACGGATGGGAAGCTGGATTCGCTGACGGGGAACAAGGACAGTGTGATGCGAACGGTCGCGTATTTTGACGGTTTGGGCCGTCCGCTTCAGACGGTTCAGGTCCAGGCGACGAGCAGTTCGAACGACATTGTTCAGCCATTTGTGTATGACGCTTTTGGCAGGGAAGCGTATAAGTTCCTGCCGTTTGCCTATTCGGGGACAGGCACGGGCGCCTACCGGAGCGACGCGCTGGTCAAGCAGGCGGCGTATTATGATCCCACGCCGGGCAACACGAACCCGCAGCAGACCAACGGCGTGGTGCGGACGGCGTACCCGTACGCGGTAACGGGCTTTGAGCCCTCGCCGCAGAACCGGGTGGTAGAGCAGGGAGCCGCGGGCGCGTCCTGGCAACTGCCGGGCACGGGGGATGGAGGCAGCGCCGGCCATACGCTGCGCATGGTTTACAGCACCAATGACCAGTCCGGTTTCAGCACAGCGGTATCGGCTACCAATATGGGGAGCCATAAGGTAGCGCTGTACACGGCCGCGGTGAATGCGGACGGGAGCCGGACGCTGGCCAGGACGGGGAATACGGCCACCTACAATAGCGGGGAGCTGTACCTGACCATCACGCGGGACGAGAACTGGCAGCCGGCGGACGGGTGCCTGGGCACCACGGAAGAATATAAGGATAAAGTGGGGCATGTAGTGCTCAAGCGGACGTATAACAAGATCAAAAGCGGGGGCAGCTATGTGCTGGAGATGCTCTCGACGTATTATGTGTATGATGATATGGGGCAGCTGGCCTTTGTATTGCCACCGGCCTCGAAGGGGGATAATACCACCGTTATCAGCGTAAGCAACCTGGCGGCCTATGTTTACCAGTACCGCTACGATGAACGTGGGCGGCTGATGCAAAAGAAGCTGCCGGCCAAAGGCTGGGAGTATATGGTGTACAATAAGCTCGACCAGGTGGTGGCCACCCAGGATTCCGTACAGCGGATGAAAGCGCCGCAGGAATGGGTGGTGAGTAAATACGATGCGATGGGACGGGTGGTACTGACGGGTATCTACCAGCACCCGGGGAGCGTGTCCGGGGCCGACAACCGCGTTGCCCTGCAGGCATTGGTGAATGCGCAGGACACCCTTTGGGAAAGACCTGCCGCCGCCGGTAACGGCTACACCAATGCGGCATGGCCTGCCACGCTTGCGGCAACGCTCAGCATCAATTACTACGACGGTTACAATAACATACCGGGTCTGCCTGCCCCGTACGACCAGCAAAGCAATACGGCATACAGCCAGCAGACCACCGGGCTGCTGACCGCCGGTAAGGTCAGCGTACTGGGGAGCACGAATATGCTGTGGACGGTGAACTATTACGATGAGGAAGGCCGTGCCGTACGCAGCTTCAGCCAGCATTACCTGGGCGGAACGGCAAACGCTTATAATTACGACGATATCACCACGGTATATAACTTTAATGATCAGCCGACATCCGTTACGCGCAGGCATTACCGTAAGAACACGGCCGGCACGGCAGCAACGCTTGCCGTTACCGTTTACGACAGCTATACTTACGACCATATGGGCCGTAAGGTACGCAGCTATAACCAGCTGCGTCACGAGGCGCTGACGGCGCAGGCGAAGGTGGCTTTGAACCGGTTCTATTATAACGGGATCGGGCAGGTGATCCAAAAAGGGCTGCACTCGCTTACCCCTTACACAGCCTACCTGCAAAGCGTGTACTACCGCTATAACGAGCGGGGGTGGCTGACCAGCATCAACAACAGTACGCTGAGCGATGACGGCGGGTACACCAACAGCGCCGGCAATGCCGCTTTCGGGATGGAGATCGCCTACCAGGGCACCAGCACAGGCAGGCCGCAGTACAACGGCAACATCTCGACGGTCAAATGGAAGCAGGGACGCACGGACCTGTCGCTTCCGCTGCCCGGACAGCAAAGCTACGATTACGATTACGACCGGCTGAACCGGCTGACGGCGGCGGTATCGACCAGCAGCGCTGCCAAGGACGGCTTTTATAACGAAGCGCTCACCTATGACCAGATGGGCAACATCACGGCCCTTGGGCGTAACGAAAAGGTCAGCGGGGTCAAGACGCAGATCGATACACTGAGCTATTCCTACAATGGGAACCGGCTGACGCGCGTGGACGATGCCTCGGCCTATAATGGGCTGGCGGGGTTCACGGACGGCGTGCAGGTGGCGAACGAGTACACCTATGACGGAAATGCCAACATGCGCAAGGACCTGAATAAGGGGATCACCAGCATTAACTACAATATGCTGAACCTGCCGGAAAGCATCACGGTCAACGGCAATACGGTAACGTATACCTATGACGCGTCAGGCAGAAAGCTCAAGAAGGTGTTTACGGCGGGCAGCAATATCACCACGACGGAATACATCGGCGGGATCCAGTACACGAACGGGGCGATAGACTTCATCCAGAACGAAGAGGGGCGGGCCAGGTTATCGGGGACGGTGTACAAATATGAGTACGACCTCAAGGACCATCTGGGCAACACGCGCACAACGGTGACCTGGGATGCGGCGGACGCTACGCAACTTACGCCAAAGATCCTGCAGCAGAACGACTACTACGCCTTCGGCTTATCGATAAAATCACTGGAGCCCACGGTGCCTAGCCCAAAAAATCAGTACCTTTACAATGGTAAGGAGTTGCAGGACGAAACCGGCCTGTACGATTATGGCGCGAGGTTCTATAACCCGGTGATTGGGAGATGGACGACTCCTGACCCGTTGGCGGAGAAATATCAGGCATTATCTCCATATAACTATGTTGCAGATGAACCTATCAAATTTATTGATCCAGACGGTAACGAAATTATTATAGCAACATCGGGAGGAGATTTACATTATAAAAATGGAAATCTTTACAACCAAAACGGTAAAATTTACAAAGGAAAAAATGAATTTGCGAATAAAACGTTAGCTGTTCTAAACCGGTTAAGTAATTCAAAGGATAGTTATGTAAAAAAAGTGATAGGGTCTTTAACAACAAGTAAAGAAAAACATTCAATTGAAGATGGATTTATTGGTGGGGTTTCTTCCACAAATTCGACAAATGATGTAGCATCAAACAAGGGGGATAGAAGTGACTCTATAATTGAAATTGATTACTCTCAAAAAGGGGAGGATGGTAAAACAGTAAATAGTGACGACCTTGTTGGGCATGAACTTTTTCACGCTTTTGATATACAAGAAGGAAATATGAAAGGTCAGGTATATGAGAAGCCATCAAATAAAAAAAAGGCTGAAATTGATGCTGTTAATTTTGAGAACCGTATTAAAAACAGTAGGGGAGACAAAAAGTTGCGAGACTCTTATGGTGGGAAAAAAATTGATAAAAAGAAAATAGAAGATCCAAATAAAAAAAAGGAATGAGAAAAATAATTTTAATATTACTGATTTTTATCTGCTTAAAAAGTTATTCACAAACAATTGACAAGGATTATATTAAAATTTTATCTACTAGATTTAAATATAATGATGTATACGTTGTTCTTCAAATACAGAATGGAAAAATGCAAAATGACATTTTGATGACGAATCATTTTTTGCACAACTATTATGAAAAATTAGGAGGAAATAAGAAAAAAGGTCCTTATATTTTATTTTTAGAACGTGTTTTTAATAATAGCGAAATAATATACTCTAGTAAATTAAACCCTCAATCGTACACAATAATAAATTCGCGACTTCCAATTTACCAACTATATGAAAAATATGGTATCAATTATATCATTAAGACTTTTTTAATTAGTGAAAATGGCAAGCTAAAAAATAAGCCGATGGAAATGAATACTTTGAATACTCTTATTAAAATTTTGTTTAATAACAAGTACCTTATTTTGTTTTCTGATTACTCTGGCAACTATTATTTCGTTAAATGCTAAGCCGACTTTTGGGGTTCGTAACTCACCTATTCACCTGATGGTCGATAACCATATTAGGTAGATAAGCCATTACCCCATGCTGGCGCATACCTACCGCGAGTTTGTAACTCGTGGTATTGCATCGATACAGTTTGTAACTGGGTTTCTACAAAATGTTCTTTGAAAAATCCTGCGTTAGCGATAGGAGCGGATACCGGCCTCGCGGCTAATGCTTCGTGTAGTATGAACGGATAACGCGGGCCGCAGGTAACGCCCAAATGGCTATAAGATTGGGCATTACCGTAAGAACACGGCCGGCACGGCAGCAACGCTTGCCGTTACCGTTTACGACAGCTATACTTACGACCATATGGGCCGTAAGGTACGCAGCTATAACCAGCTGCGTCACGAGTCGCTGACGGCGCAGGCGAAGGTGGTATTGAACCGTTTCTTTTATAATGGTATCGGGCAGGTGATCCAAAAAGGGCTGCACTCGCTTACCCCTTACACAGCCTACCTGCAAAGCGTGTACTACCGCTATAACGAGCGGGGGTGGCTGACCAGCATCAACAACAGTACGCTGAGCGATGACGGCGGGTACACCAACAGCGCCGGCAATGCCGCTTTCGGGATGGAGATCGCCTACCAGGGCACCAGCACAGGCAGGCCGCAGTACAACGGCAACATCTCGACGGTCAAATGGAAGCAGGGACGCACGGACCTGTCGCTTCCGCTGCCCGGACAGCAAAGCTACGATTACGATTACGACCGGCTGAACCGGCTGACGGCGGCGGTATCGACCAGCAGCGCTGCCAAGGACGGCTTTTATAACGAAGCGCTCACCTATGACCAGATGGGCAACATCACGGCCCTTGGGCGTAACGAAAAGGTCAGCGGGGTCAAGACGCAGATCGATACACTGAGCTATTCCTACAATGGGAACCGGCTGACGCGCGTGGACGATGCCTCGGCCTATAATGGGCTGGCGGGGTTCACGGACGGCGTGCAGGTGGCGAACGAGTACACCTATGACGGAAATGCCAACATGCGCAAGGACCTGAATAAGGGGATCACCAGCATTAACTACAATATGCTGAACCTGCCGGAAAGCATCACGGTCAACGGCAATACGGTAACGTATACCTATGACGCGTCAGGCAGAAAGCTCAAGAAGGTGTTTACGGCGGGCAGCAATATCACCACGACGGAATACATCGGCGGGATCCAGTACACGAACGGGGCGATAGACTTCATCCAGAACGAAGAGGGGCGGGCCAGGTTATCGGGGACGGTGTACAAATATGAGTACGACCTCAAGGACCATCTGGGCAACACGCGCACAACGGTGACCTGGGATGCGGCGGACGCTACGCAACTTACGCCCAAGATCCTGCAGCAGAACGACTACTACGCCTTCGGCTTATCGATAAAATCACTGGAGCCGAATGTACCGAGCCCAAAAAATCAGTACCTTTACAATGGTAAGGAGTTGCAGGACGAAACCGGCCTGTACGATTACGGCGCAAGGCTGTATGATCCGGTGATAGGGAGGTGGACCAATTGTGATCCACATGCAAGTAGCTATTTCTCAATATCTTCTTATAGTTACGTAAATAACAATCCCATAACCTCTATCGACCCAGATGGTAGAGATCTCATTGTATTAAGTGCACCCACACATGCTGGCGGATACGGTCATGCAGCCGTTCTTATTGGCAATGATAAAACGGGATACAAATACTATTCAAAAAATGGGACCACTGAACACAAGGGTGCATGGGGGGCTTCGGATAAGCATCCAGTGGTAGGACGAAAGTACGCGTCATTAAAAGAGTTTGAAGCAAGTGAAGATAATAAAAAGGATGGACCATATGAAAAAGCATATGAACTTAAAACAGATGAAGCAACTGATAAAAAGATGGAAGAGGCGGCAAAAAAGGCTGTAGAATCCGATTACAACGTTTTGGCCAATAGTTGTATTGATGTAGCATCAGATGCTTTACATGCCGGAAGGTTTGATAATGGTACCGGACCTAAGGTTTTTGGGATAATCCCTAACACTTATTTAACGCCAATCCCTAATGTCAGATTTAAAGCAATAATAAAGAATAACCCAGGAGGTGTTTTATTAATTCTACCACAACCTAAAAAGAAAAGGGAAGGAACCGTTACTGTGGGGCCATTATCAAAACCTACTGTTATACCTGATAACGAAAAAAAACCATAAAATACATGAAACTTCATAATACAAAGCTTATTAGCTTGTTAGTAATTATACTATTAATTAGTGTGATTGTTGGTCATTTCTTGCCTCCTACAGGAATATCGCTTATTCCCTTAATAGTAACGCTGATGACCGGATTAATTATTTTCACAAATAATGACTTAAGTATCCTTTTAAAATCAATCCTTACATATTTATTTATAGGGCTAAATGATATTGGTATTAAACTTTTTTCTGGGGGCATACATGACACAGAAGGAATGGGCTGGATTCATATGCTGCTTTTTATTGGGTTGGTACCTTGCTTTATTATGCTGATTATAGGTGTACTTCGAGATAAGGGTTCTGCTATTTTAATTAAGGTACTGAGCGTCCTGTTATTCATTTTGTTGATTTTTGTTCATCTTCAAATATTTGAAACACTAGGGGTTCAGGAAAATTAGCCCATCCTCCCGGTGATGTAAAGAAGATAGTTAAAGCCTGGCTGTGTGCTGGGCTTTTGTTATTTAATGAGCATACGCTTTTTTAGCTTTAAAATCCCGAATAAGTGCATCTACGACCATAAAGACCTGCTTTCTATCTTCATCAGGTAGTGCAATAACTTCACGAATGCGGTTAAGTGTGGAACTGTCCAATTCCATATCAGTTTTACCAACAAGAAAATCCAAAGAAACTTCCAGGGCATCGGCCATACGGATGACAACCTCAATAGAGGGTTTAACTTCGTCACGTTCATACCTGCCGATAATATCACCCGATGTTTCCACGCGCTTGCCGAGATCAGCCTGCTATCAAATCTAACAGTTAAACAAAAATAAGTGATATAAATAGCATCAAAGTAAGATAAGTCTTGTTTAATTCTGATATATCTTTTTTTGTGATAAATAAGTCGTAAAACTTTTTTTTAACATGTCTAAACTTATAACGGAAAATGCGGAGCTATTGATCTACCTGGACGGCAAACTGCGCGTTACCATCTTGGGCGGTATCAAGCTAACGGGCTTAGATTGTATGAAAATAACGCTGAAACTAACCATTACAGACCATAAGCAAAACGCATTCCGCCATAACTTAGACCTGTACAACAGCATCCAAACGGAACAACTCATAGATAAATCAGCCGAAGCCCTGGACATCAGCATAAATGAGATCATCACGGCAATAGGCCAGCTGACGACTGGCTTAGAAAATTACAGGTCGGAACGCCTGGAAGTTATGAAGCCTAAGCAGGTTGAAAAGAAGCAGCTAAGCGAACAGGAACGCAAAGTGGCTATAACGTACTTAAAATCCCCAGACTTGTTAACCCGGACAAAACAAGTGATAGCCCAAAGCGGCCTGGTGGGCGAAGAAACAAACGCATTGATCGCCTATCTTACCTATACTTCAAGAAAACGACATACCCCGCTGCACCTGATGTGCCTGGGCGCAAGCGGACCGAGCAAGACCTGGTTACAGGAAAGCGTAAGCGAAACTGATGCCGGAGGATGATAAAAAAGAGACCACCACGCTCAGCATGAACGCCTTTTACTAAATTTCGGCAAAGAAGAACTAAACATAAACTGCGCTGATTGAAGACATGGACGGCGCAGAAGCGGTACTAATATGAATTATAAACTTCTTTTTGCAGGAATAACTTTTTCAATAGTTGGATTGCTGATGTTCAATAACGTTAGAAGGCGAAAACCCGCTTCTGAGGATACAAACTGGAAAGGGCAATTGATGCCCCAATATATTCAGTTTTGGATGATAGCGATTTTGAGTATTATTGTTGGGATAGTTTTTATCTTGAAATCACTTGCAAATTAATTTTATGACTTTTAATACTATAATTGGACTTCTTGCTCCTATTGCGCTTTTGCTTGTAGGAATTATGCTTAGATTTTCGCCCAATGAAAGTTGGCGTTCTTACAGAAAGTATTGAATATTCTTTGTTCTAATTGGGCTATTATTATTTGTCTTAAAACTTTATAAGTACCTAATGCTGTGAAACAAGATAACGTAAACAACAAGCCCCGGTTAGGGGCTTTGTTGTTATAGGGCAGCTAAATTATTATTAAAGAAGTCCTTGAACTTCTTTTTGGTAAGCATAGTATCAATAATCTTAAAAACCACAGTGCGGTCGTCCTCATCCAGTTGGTTGATCATATTGATCTGCTCGAAATTAGGCTTGTCCTGAATGGCTACATCTACGGGTTGAACATCAAAGTGCACAACCTGGTCAATGGTCATGCCGAAATACCCCGCAAAGCGTTCCAGTTCATCAATAGCAATATCACGGGTATGTTCTCTACCTTATTTTAGCTGGTATAGGGTATGTTCACTTCAGCAGCAAGCTGCTTTTGCAGCATCCTTCTTGCTCGCTGTTTCGTAATGTTAGCGCCTATGGTCATTATGGTTGCTTTTTTAAATATCTCCTAAAAGCTATTAAATGATAGACTTGAATGCATAGAATATTTTTCCCTCCTGTGGATAAATAATCAAACTGATATACTATCAAAATTTGCCGGGGAAGGTATTTTTGCCTAAATTCGGTATGATGAAACGACCTGCCTTTATCGCGCTTTTCCTTTTATTTTTTACCTCGCTGTTAGCGGTTTCCTGCAAAGAATTCATTGAACCGTCGATAGAGAATAAAAAGGTTTATTTAAAGGCTCCGTCCGACGGTTTTCAAAGCAAATTATATAAGATCAGCTTTTGGTGGGATGAAGTGGAGGATGCCCTGGGGTACCGGCTGCAGGTGGTATCGCCTGGCTTTGCAGCCCCGGACCGGCTGGTGCTTGATACGCTGGTGAGCGGCAATAAGTTCAGCGTGAACCTGGACCCGGGCAAATACGAGTGGCACTTGCGCGCCGAGAACGGCAGTACGGTAACGGCTTACAGCGGTGCAAGATCGTTCGAGGTATTACAGTCTTCGATAAAGCAGCAAGCGGTCGAATTGAACGCGCCCGCTGATCAGGCCCAGATCAATAACGCCCAGGTGAACTTGCGGTGGGGAACGCTTTACGGCGCTGCACGCTACCGCCTCCAGATCGATACCAACAATTTCATCAATGAAAGCTCGGTCGTTTATAACGAGGCATTGCCGGGGAACGAGCTTGCGCTCGCTTTACCCAAAGACCAGTCTTACCAGTGGCGCGTGCAGGCGGAAAACGATACCGCGCAATCGCGATGGTCTGTTGTGAATCATTTCACGCTGGACCGCTTACCCCCGGGCAGGGTAAAGGCTTTGGAGCCGGCGGATAACCAAACGGTTAACAAGCCGGTTCACCTGCGATGGGAAAATGTAGCTTCCGCTGTCCGCTATCGCCTGTACCTGCTTAAATCCGATTCGGTTACGAGTTATAGTAAAAATTTCCCCGTTATCGTTAATGAAAATACCTATGACTTTCAATCCGGCACCGGTGGGGAAAGGATCTATTGGAAGGTAGCAGCCATCGATGCGGCGGGGAACGCGGGCACGGCCAGCGCGACGAGGAGCTTTATCATACCGTAGTGATGAATAAGAAGAGAACTAACCTTCTGCTGGGCATAGCGGTCATCATCATATGGGGCGGGGCAGGCTATCGTGTGCTTTCCGCGCTTGGTGATCAGGAGGAACTGCCGGTAGCGGCGCCATCAATGGTCAAAAGCCCGGCCGATGATTTCGCGGCGGTGACGGACACCGTGCAGCTGCGGGCAAACTACCGCGACCCCTTCGGATTGACGCCAGTTGCCATGAAAACCGACACGCAAACCTATATGAAGACGATCAGAGGTACGACGCCTGTTCCGCATGCGCAGGCCGATATGGGTTTTGTCAAATATGCGGGCTATATCGCCAACCCGGTTTCAAAGCGAACCCTGAGCATGTTGCTGATCAACGGCAAGACCATGATGCTCAATGAAGGGGAGAGTGCAGAAGGCATTAAGGTGTTGAAGAATATGCGCGACTCCGTCAAGGTCGCTTACCGGGGTCGGGTCAGATTTATTGTGAAGTCATCATGAGAAAAATATTGTTTTTTATATCCGTTTGCCTGGCTTCCCTGGGGCATACCACCGTTCGCGGGCAGCGTATTCCGGACGGCGGGATGCACAAGGTGCATATCGACCAGCCCGGGCTGACGGCCGATGCAGAAATTTTACCGGTGAAAAATCCGGCCCATCCCGGCGCTGGCCGCTGGTACTACTGGTTTAGCAGCGGGAGGCTCTACCAGACGCAGGGCGGCTTTGGCGGGCACCTGCTTCACGGGGTATTCCACTCTTTTTATGACAGCGGAGCCATGATGGAAAGCGGGAGTTTCGCCGCAGGTCTGAAGACCGGGACCTGGCGTTCCTGGAATTCCGACGGTACGCTTAAGCAAACGGTCAGTTACCAGGAGGGCCTGCGCTCCGGCCCTTTTGCCGTTTACGATGCCGAGGGAAAGGTCCGTCAGGAGGGAAGGTACCGCGATGACCTGCTGGAAGGGGCGGTAAAATATTATACGCGAAGTGATTCATCTTCCGTGACCTGGTACCACCGTGGCCGCGTGACCCGCCATCAGCCTTTATTAAAGCGATTGAACCCTTTCAAAAAACGCAACCGTGCCGACACCACAGCCATTGCCACGCCACAGCAGTAGACCGGGCAGGTTAACCGCCGCGTCGCTTTACATCGTTATCGTTGTCGCGCTGGTGATCGCTTTACTTTGCGAAGCGCTGATCGCAAGCGCTTTTTATTACCGTGCTTACCATGCGCAGCGGAACCGGCTCGACCGGTTGGATAACCGGGTAAGCTCCGGCCTGAACCTGATCCTGTCGGACGGGCAGCGTGCCGATTACCGAAACGAACTGGTGGACTTGTTTGAGCGGGGTGCGGACACGGTCAGGCTGAGCAGGTATTTTTGGGGTGGTTTTGATATCGGCGTGAGCAGGGCAGGCAGCGGAAGAGATTCCGCCTTTGCTGCTATCCTGATCGGTAACGAGTTGGATTCGCTCTCGCGTTTTGCCATATGGCTTGCAGACGAAGACCGGCCTTTATCGGTTAGCGGCAGGACGGCAGTCGTCGGAGACGTTTACCTGCCGAAAGCGGGTGTCAGGTCAGCGTATGTCAACAGCCACGGGTACGAAGGTGAGCCCGCCTTTATCGCTGAGGTGCACCGGTTCAGCAAGCGGGAACTTCCTGAGCCGGATATTTTGCGTCTGGCGCGGATCGATCAGTCCTTCAGCGCTGGGCAGGCGGAGGAGCGGTTTATACCAGACACCCTAACTGCAAGCTTCGGGCTGCCGACCCGCGAGTACCGGCTTAAAGCACCCTTTACGCTGAAAGCGCTCAGCTTACAGGGGAATATCATTATTCGCTGCGATTCGCTGCTGACCATCGATAGCACCGCGGCGCTGGAACAAGTGATGATCTTTGCACCGGCAATCGTTGTCCGGCCCGGGTTTCGGGGCCGCTGCCAGCTGTTCGCCCGTGATTCGATCAGTATCGGCGACCGTGCTGCGTTCGCCTACCCGTCGGTAGCCGCTCTGCTACGGACGCGCGCTGAGGAGGCCGGGAAGCAAGGCTTCATCCGTTTTGGCCGCAGCTGCAGTTTTTTCGGCGGGCTGCTTGCCTGGGAAAAGTTGCCCGGTGTCTTCCCGCCGGCAGTATACTTAGGAAGTAAAGGCACCTACCAGGGACAGATCTATACGGGACTTTTGGGCCTTGGCGATAGCACAGCCATTGCCGGCAGTGTGACCTGCCGCCGGTTTTTTTACCGGTCCGGCTTTTCCAATTTTGAAAATTACCTGATCGGGGCGCGTATAGATGCGCATGCCCTTTCGCCATTTTACCTTAGCCCGGCGGTGTTCCCCGGACAGGGGCCATCAACAAAAAAGATCGTACAATGGCTAAAGTAGCGAAGGTCGGGCGGCTGAAAGCGGACAGCTTACTGGAAGTGGTTATTGCGGCGGTATTGATCGTCGTTGTTTTCAGTATTGCCATGATGGTCTATGCCAACGTGTTGCATGCTTCACGCCCGGTTAAGCAAGTCCGCGCGGCTGCTTTTTTGAGACAAGCTGCCCGCCGGATAGAACAGTTGCAGGATACGGCGGTATCGGACACCGGTTTTGACGGTCCGCTGATACGGCGTTCGGTAACAGCGGCAGGCGGCCCGGGGACCGCGCACCTGCAGTTAATTGCCCTGGGGGAGCATAATGACACCCTGGCCGTTCTTGACAAAATTATTGTATGGCATGGGAAATAAGCATTTGAAGGCATTTACCCTCACGGAGATGATCATGGTGATGCTGCTGACGGCTATTGTCGTGGCAATGGCCTACGAAGTTCTCCGGATCGTTTACAAAACACACGCGGCCTTTGCGGCAAAAAATGAGCGGGTCAATGACGTGGAACGATTGGAACACTGGTTGCGGCGCGACTTTCAAAAGGCGGAGGTCATCCTTGGGAACGACCATTCCGTCCGCCTGTTAAGCACTGGCGATACGGTGTCTTATGTTTTTGCGGACAGCCTTGTTATTCGCCGGGCGGTGCGGGTGGATTCCTTCCGCATTGCGACAAGCGATCTGGTAACAGCCTTTAGGGCTCAGCCGGTGCAGGCCGCTGGTGAGCAGATGCCCATAGATGAATTGACATTTAGTATTTTGCTCGAAAAGCAGCAGCTTCCGGAGAATTTCTTCAAATGGTACAGCGCAACGCAACTTATCAACCTGACAAATGGCATCGATCGACATCAGTAACCTAAAAAAAACAAAGAAAAAACCGGCTGGAACACCGGAAAGTGTGGCCAGTCAAATTACCGCGCTCTTCGAAAAGGACTTCTCGTTCGGCGGCAGCGGGTTGGCTGATGAGAAAAAGGAATACCTTTATCTGGAACTGGGTGCGCTGCTGCGTGCAGGCGTGGATTTCAAAAGCGCGTTTGAACTGGTCGCCTCGGGGCAAAAAAAGCCGCAGGATGCGGCCCTTTTTAACCGTATACTGCAGGATGTTGTTGAGGGGGCGTCCTTCTCTATGGCATTGAAGGGATCAGGTAAATTCACGCTTTATGAAATTTACAGTATCGAGATCGGGGAGGAATCGGGCCAGCTGCAACAGGTTTTAGCCGATCTGGCTTATTTTTACAAAACGAAGATCACCCAGCGGCGGACGATCATCTCGGCGCTGACGTACCCGGCTATCGTGCTGTCGGCTTCCGTGGGCGCGCTGGCCTTTATGATGCGCTTTGTCGTACCGATGTTCAGCGATATCTTTCGGCGCTCGGGAGGCGAGCTGCCCTGGATCACGCAAAAAATGATCGCCATTTCGGACGGCTTCGGCCTTTACGGGGGCACCGCTGCGCTGGCGGTGATCGTCCTTATCGCGGTGGCCTTTTATTACCGCAATACGCTTTGGTTCCGGGACTACGCATCGCGTATCGTCCTGCGCACCCCGCTGGCCGGGCCCCTGACGCAAAAGATCTATCTTGCACGGCTGAGCAACGCCATGCGCCTGTTGATCAATGCCCGCCTGCCGCTGTTGCGCGCAATAATACTTTGCCGGCAGATGATCGGTTTTTTTCCGCTTGAAAAAGCCCTGGCAGTTATCGAGAGCGATATTTTAAGCGGTGTGCCACTGCATATGAGCATGCAGCAGTTCGCGGTCTTTCCGCCCAAAATGATCCAGCTGATCAAGGTGGGCGAACGGACCAATCAACTGGACGCTTTTTTTGAATGGATCGGCAGCCAGTATGTCGCCGAAGCGGAGCTGCAAACGGCTTCACTGAGCCGCATTATGCAACCGGTTATCATCATTATTCTTGGTATCGTCGTTGGCGTGATCGTTATCGCGATCTACCTGCCCCTTTTCCAGATCAGCAGTAACATACAGTAGCGTCCTACTTCTTGATCGCCTGCAGGTAAACGCTCATTTCGAGGGTTTGCCCTGCCTGCTGGCCGCCCTTGCGGGGCAGATAAAACTTCACTGAGCGCACCATCCCGATGCCGCCGGCGCGCTCCATATCCTGCAGCGCGCGCAGCAGGTTCGCATAACCACCGGCAAAATTGACCCGTTCAACAGCCGTACTGCTGGTCTGCAGGGCAGCCGCCTCTTCCGGTATTTCTTTGACGGTAATATTCCGTTGCCCGGCGATCAGGGCTGTCCTGGTGATCACCGCTGAACGGAATCCCACACTATCCAGGCTGTAGCGATCGGCGATCAGCTGCAGGTTTTTTTGTTTGCGGAGCATAAAACCGGGTTGTGCGCCGGCCCCGGCACCTGCGGTAAGCTCGGTTTTGAACTGTTGGTTGAGCCGCCAGGCCAGTAGCGTCTTCCGGAAGGCAGCCTGGTAGCAAATGCAGCAGAATAACACGACCGCTACAGGAAAAGCATATTTGTTTTTAAAAAGTTTTATAAGCATATCAGAAATTGATGATGATCGTGAATCCCCCGTTTGCGGTGTCGTTTGCCAGGCCGTAATCTCTGAGTTCGGCACGCGTTACCCACTTGAGCGACCTGATCCTCGCCAGCCACTCGTTAACCGGTAGTATCGAATTACAGGTGCCGGAGATGATCAGCACGTTGCCGGCAAACAATGCCGCTGACGGGTTGTCTGAATGCCGCGCGGTGAGCGGGTTGAGCTCAACCGCCGACAGTGAAATTTCGGCAGGCATCAGCGCGGCAGCTTCATCGATCATCACGGCCTTTTCCGGTGCCTTGCTGTAGCCGATGGACTTGACAAGTTCCTCGGTCTTCGCTGTTTTATCTGCTAATGCGGTAACGTCGGACGCTTGCGTGGAATGCAGGCTGAGCGCATCCATCAAACGTCCGTTCTCGCTGTTTAAATGGGTGAATAGTAAGGTATTGGCGAAAAGTAATACGAAGGCGGCGATGAGCACTATAGCACTATTTCGCTTAAGGGCACCTGCCTGGCGCAGGCTATCCATTTGCTCGCTTATTCTGGCAACTTTCGCTTCGGCAGGCTCTACCTGATCATATAAAATCACCTGGAAGGCAGCGGCATACGGGAGGAGCAGTTGTTCATCGATCTGGTCAACGCCCAGTTTGATAGCGAAACGGCTGGCACTCCCTTCGCGATAACGATATCCCGTCCAGTCCTTGGTCTCGCTGAATGTGATCTCATGCCCGTCAAAGCTGAACTCCTCCCCGTATTGGTTTAATTGCTCCAGCACCCCTTTGACCGGAAAGGGACCGAAGGAAAGCATGACCACGCGAAAACCTGCATTGCTCAGGCGGTCGATAAAAGGATCTATATCGCCTTTACGACCAAGGGAGAGGAAAGTTTTGCTCGCGGAGCCAAACTGCTGAACATGAAAATCGCCGGGGCCAGCACCCGGCATGAGTTGCATAAACAAGTCATTGCCACCCGCAAGGGGGGCATCGGCTGCCTTATGCAATATCCCTTTGCCCGTAAAATTAAGGGACACCACAGCCCCGGCGGGGAGTGCTGCCATGACGGTCTCCAGGTCCGGCTGATCTTTTAACGCGGTGCCAAGGTCAAGCCGGCTGCCGTTCCTGGAAACGCTCAGCGCCGAGATGCGCGTGCCGTTGCCGGTAAAGCGTATGCTGATACCGGTACAGGCGTTGATTTGGGTTAATGACTTTAACATTGCCTACCGGATGATGGTTGATTTGATCAACAGTAAAGTGACAACCTTGTCATTGGTCTTGGTCCGGCTGCTGAACAGCCATTTCAGGACCGGTATGCGGGATAGTAACGGTACGCCGGAAGCGCTTTCATTGTCCTCGGTACGCTCGATCCCGCCCAGCAGTATCGTGTCTTCCGATTTTACCCGGAGGTTGGTCTCATACTTGCTGACGGATTGCGGCGGGGGGGAACCGTCCGTGGGAATGCTGAGAAAGTCCGAAATATTGATCTTTATACTGAGCGTCACCTGGTCGTTGTCCGATACGACCGGGTTGATGTTGACCGACAGGTCGGCATTGACTTCTTTATAGATATTGGTGAAATATGATGTCGGGTTGTTGAGGGAAGGGATGACACTCTGGGTGACGTCCTTGTAATACGCTTTTTTACCGACGCTGAAGCTGGCCTGGTGGCCGTTCAGTGATGAGAGTTTCGGCACTGAACGAACCTCCACGTTGCCCTGGCTTTCCAGCGCGCTGATCGAGGCGTAGAAGTTCGGCGTGACGTGCCCCAGGTTAAGGGAAGTGAATTTGGTCATACTGTTAAGAAAGCTGTTGATCGATTTTGAACCGAAAGTGTAATTGATACCCGGCAGAACGGTGCCGCCGGTTTTCACGCTGTCGGAGACGCCGGCGCTGATCCCGGTCGCCACCGTCCGGTTTTTATGGACATCGATCATCGTCAGTTCAATAAGGACCACCGGTACCAATTCGTCCAGCTGACGAATGACCGATTCTACGGCGGCCACACGCATGGCCGAGCCGGAGAGCAGGATGGAGTTCAGTTCGCGGAACGGCTGGACCTGCAAACCGATGGTCAGTTCGGCAGGAAGCGAACGCATCAGGGTCGAATCCACGGCGCGTCTTTTGAGCTTGACCATCTTAAAGGTACCCACACCGGTCACCTTCCGGTCACCGATCAGGTAAATGCCTTCGTCCTGGCGATAACTGTATTCCGTATTTTTGAGCAGCATGCTGAGAAAGCTTTCGTAGGAGACGTCCGAAACATGGATGCTGATATTGCCCTTCAGCTCGGTATACAACACAAAGTTCTTGTTCATTTCCGCAGATGCCCGGCGGATCATATCGTCTATCGGTGCGTTGTTGGCATCAGCTGACAACAACTTCTTATCACCAACCTTCCTGGCAAATACCCCGGAAGACTGCGAGGGCCCCTGTGCCGGGCGTAGCATCCTCCGCGTCGAGGTGTTCCGGTCGCCGTTGACATACGTCTCTTCGTTTTCATCAAGGCTCTGGAAAACGTAAAAGCCGTCCGGCGTCCGCGTGATCTTGATGTTGTTGACATAGGCCAGTTTTTCCAGGGCGGCATCGAATGGCGCGGCTGCTATAAAGCCCGACACGGTTTTGCCCTGCAGGGCGACCGGGACGATCACATTCCGGCCGGAAACTGCCGTAATGCGGCGCGCAACGGCGCCCAGGCTGTCGTTATTCAGTTCGAGCGACAGGGAACCTGTCGAACCATCAAAAGCCGCGTTAACGACCTTTGGCACCGCGGGCAAGGTATTGATCGGCGGATGAAAGGGCGATATCAGGATAATGGAGCCGGTGATGTTGACCTCCAGGGTGTATTTATAAGCGAGGAAAGCGATGATCTCCGCAGCGGTAACCCCGTTAAAGGTGTCATAGACCGGGCCGGTCAGGGAAGGGTCTGCGCTGATATTGATGTTGGTAGCGCGCGCCAGCGCGTTCAGGTAATCGCGCATCGGCAGTCCCGTTACCAGGAGTTGCACCTTTTGCTTCAGGCCGGGAGCCTGTTGCGATAAAGCGGAGAGCTGGCTTTCGATCACCTTGATGCGGTCCTGGTCCTGCGCATATACGGGGCGGGAGAAGCAGATCAGCAGTATAACGCCATAAAAACAGGTAAAAATCTTTCGCATAAAATCTAAAAGTTAAACAACAGGGGGTATATTTCTTCAGCTGAGGTGGCGCCGTCACAGAACAGGGTAAACGCATTTTCGGCAAGCGTTCCGATGCCGCGGGCCTTCAACAGGTCCGTTACCTGCTGATTGCCCTTTTTTATTTCCGCGGAGAGTTCCGCATCAATGGGGATCACTTCGTAAATGGCTTTGCGGCCCTTGTAACCGGTATAAAAACATTCACTGCAGCCTGCGGCCTTGTAGCAGGTGCTGATGGCGCGGGGCAATTTGAAATGCGCGGGAAAGACAGCAGGATCAAATGTGACCTGCTTTTTACAGGCCGGGCAAAGCAGCCGGACCAGCCGCTGCGCCACAGAGGTGTTCAGGGTACCGGACAGCATAAAGGCCGGCACGCCCATATCGATCAGACGGTTGACGGTACCCCAGGCTGAATTGGTGTGGATGGTGGATAACACGAGGTGGCCGGTCATGGCTGCCCGGATAGCCATATTTGCTGTATCCTGGTCCCGTATCTCGCCGACCATGATCACATCGGGGTCCTGCCGCAGAAAAGTACGCAGCGCGGCACCGAAGGTCAGCCCGATGGATTCCTTAAGTTGCGTCTGGTTGATCCCGTCAAGCGTATATTCGATCGGATCCTCGATCGTGAGCACGTTCCGCGTCTCCTGGTTGAGCAGCTTCAGCGTCGCGTACAGCGTGGTGGTCTTGCCGGACCCGGTCGGACCGCTGATGAGCAGCAGGCCGTTCGGCCGTTTGACACCCTGGAGGTAATTGTCCAGGTCGCGGCCGGAAAAGCCGAGCCGGTCCAGGCTGATATCGGCCGCATCGTTGTTCAGCAAGCGCAAAACGACTTTTTCGCCGTGAAGGGTGGGCAGGACCGAGACCCTGATGTCAAATTTGGCTTCCGGACTTTCGAAGCTCATCCGTCCGTCCTGCGGCAGGCGCTTTTCGGCGATGTCCAGGTTGGCTTCCACTTTGATGATATTGACAAGCGAAGGGTAATCTGCCTGGGCGACGAGGTGGCGCTCGACGAGCAGCCCGTCGATACGCATGCGCACCCGGCACTTGTTCTCATAGGTTTCGATATGGATATCACTGCTCCTGAGCCTGCGTGCTTCCGCGATCAGCTTACGGAGAAAATTATCCGACTTTGCGCCTGTTTCGCCGGGCTGCCCGTTGCCTGCACGCTGGTAGTAGGTGCCGAGCAGCCGCTCGATATGTGCTTTGGGCAGTGGAAAAAGCCGTACAGCGCTTCCCAAAACAACGCTGATCTCTTCCTCAAAGGTTTCCGGGTCAATATCCGGCCCGCAATATAATTCAAAAACATCCGCTTTGCGCTCTTTGGGAAGAACGCCGTAATGCCAGGCCGTTTCCGCCTTTAGCTTGTGCAGTTCGTCGGTGCTGATGATGATCTCTTCCATATCAGCGAATCAGAAAAGTGAATAATTGATCGTCATACAGGTCATAGCAGCCGAGCGCCCAGTCGCCGGCTAAAAGCAAAAGCAACAGCAGCGCCTGTAAGCCCGCCAGCGGGATGTGATTGCCGCCCGCTTTCCGGATCCGGCTGTATAGTAGCCAGCCCGCAAGGACCAGCAATAGCGAAACCATGTAAAATAATATAAAAGTGAGTACCGGCAACATAAAGGCGGTGCATGCCATGAACGCCATGTCTCCCCAGCCGATAAGGCTGTCCGCAAGCACCACTTTTTTACCCTGTTTCAAAGTGAAGTACAGCTTCACCAGGGCAAATTGCACGACCAGGAACAGCAGGCTCACGGATACCGGCATCAGCACTTCCGAAGGCGGATAGCCGTGGCCCCACTGTAGACCTAAACCGCAAAGTGCGAGCAGCGGGAATACGGGCCAGGATACCGACCGCGTTCTCATGTCCTGTGCCAATACGGTTATTAAAAGCGCGGCAGCCGCTATTTTTAGCAAGAAAAGCACTTTAATCGGGGGTAACTTCTTTGATCGCCTTGTCCTGGTTGATCTCCCAGACGTTAAATTTTCCGTCGCCGTTAAAGTCGGTCACCGAAGTGGCCCGGGCCACGAAGCCGGTGTTGTCGGCCTTAATGATCTCGATGCGGTAATTCGCGGTGCCGGTCTTGTCGTCGGTGACCAGTTTGCGCTGGATAAAGCCGATCTCGGTCATATCCTGTGTGTAACGGGAATGTTCAAAGAAATAACTTTCCTCCAGGGTCTGCAGGTAGGCGAGCTGTGTTTTCGCTTCCGTACTTTTTGTCTTGGTGATCAGCGGCATAAAGGTAGGCAGGGCCAAAAAGATCAATATACCGATGATGACCAGCACAACGAGCACTTCGGTTAATGTAAACGCTTTGACCCTTCGGATCTTGAGCTGCGGTTTAGGTAATTTCATAATCAGGAATTAACCACTAATTTACCGTTTTTTCTCAAAAACAAAGTTTTTTTCTCCGATTTAATCATTAGCCAAGACATCATCGATTTGTTTGGTCCAATTTTTTTAACGGGATGAAACGGGCTACGAGACTTCTTTTTACCGAGTTAAAGTTCCTTTACGAAGGCGTCATTGCGACTCGCGGGACGTTTATTGCGGAGTGTGAATTTGGATAGGCTATCTGCGGTTTCTATCAACAATTAAACAATTATTTGACCGGTATTTAACGTGGCGTGATTCTAAGGTAGCAGTCATCATGTTTGTAAGAAATAGCGATCTTACAGGCGTTCTCAACAATACAAGAACTGAAATCAAAAATCCCCCATATCATAAGGCACCTAAAGGCCAAACAAGCGACAGAACATTTCGTTTAAAACAAGAACCCGACAAAGAAGTGGCACTTGAGGTAATGGCGTTTCATCTTCTTGTGAAATGATTAAAATCTCCTTGGATAAATAGTCACAACTGCGTACATGCATCCACTTTTCTTCCATACCGAAAGATAGTTAAAAATCCTTTCAAAAGAGATTCCATTGAACCTACAAACCCTCAGAGCGCATGTTCGGAAGACCCGAATTGTACGCGGGTCTCTTCCAAAAAGATGTTGCAAAGACAATAGGTGTTTGTGAAGACACAATTGTTGGATGGGAGAGCAAAAGGTCACATCCATAACTGAGATATCACGGAATAATTAGTGCGTTCATTGACTTTTAATTAATCAATACCAAAGCCTGCATATGCGGGCTTTGGTAAAAAAGCGATTATTATTAGTAAGTGTTTTGAACAACTTCTTACAGCAGTTTGAATCTTATTCACATTAATATTGCTATCTCTTAGTTTATTTTTAACCACATGGATATTTAAATATCTACTCTAAAAGAAGTTGGCTTCGAAAATCATCTTAGCAGAAACATAAACGTTATGGAATTGTTAACCGGGGCCTGTAACCGAATATTCAGTGACTAATATCACAGCTTTCGTTATAAAAACGAACCTATAGACCGCGGTAATTATTAATTAATAATGTAATTTATTGTCACATGTTCAATTAGCTTTTCTATAAACCGGTTGCTATCTTTATAATAGAACCCGATACTGCCACTATAATGAAAGTAAAAGAATATGTCGTAATTGTCGAAAAAAAATAAGGGACTATAAGGAGCTTTATGATTTACAATACAGGGTAAAATAGTTAATAAAAATTGTTCCCAATTTTGGCAACTACACGAGCCTTTAAACCCTAATGGAATATCATTTTCATAAAGCATTTTTAAATATTTTCGCGTATCATCTGATTTTTGGTTATCAATTGTATAATCGCTTTTACCCGACTTAATATCCCATGTTTCCAAAGAAAAATCCCACCAATTTGAATTGTATACATAAATGTGGTCAACCGAATTTAAAAAAAGCGTATTAAACATATCAATCATTCCAAAAATAGGATCTGTATCATCGCGTAAATATACTTCAAGATGTTTGCCATCACTGTTTGGTAGAAATTCTAAATTAACCCAAGGAAATGGGAATTTGTTATTCAATATGGATTGTATTATTTTCATATTATTTAATGTAGTTCTTTCCATGGAATAAAAGCTCCAGTGGGACCTTTGTGCTTATTTATAATAAAATCACCGTATTTATCTGCATCCTTGAACCATTCTAAACCAGTTTTTGTCTCACGAAAAACTTTAAAATGGCTTCCCCCATGTCCAAACAAATCTCTTGACCACCACAGTCCGTCAGAAGCACTTTTATAAAACTTTCCGAATAAGTTGTGTTGTTTGACTATAGCGGCTCCCTTTTCGGTAAGGTTCCAAACTTTCCTTGCTTTGCGTAATTCTGATATAAAAGGAATCATGCCTGCAAAACGCCAGCCCCAACCAATCTTTGTGCCATGGGTATCTAATGCATCTTCTCCTGTAAACAATGTATATGTATCGTATCCGAAACCAACTGGAGTAAAACTTATTACAACACCCGTTCCTGTATCAGTTATATCAGCAAATGTATCATCACCAGATTGGCTTTTAATCGTATTACCGGTATGATGATTGACTTTTGGACCAACAACTATAACACCACTTACGCTTTCCTTTTTTTTATCCTGAGTTTTTTTGCCTTTTTTTCCTCCTCCATCAGAAAGGACTTTATTTATTGCTACTCTAACATCAGACATTTTTAAAAAATCTTCTGTCTGCTGGTCCATGTAGTCTTGAGCATTGGTAGGAGTGTCATTGACATCATTAGCATACATACCATCCGGGTCAATATTTATAAGTGGATTATTTTCCACATAGTTATATGGTGACCATCTTCTACTTATTTCCGCAAGAGGGTCAATAGTATTCCATCTCCCAATCACAGGGTCATAAAACCGTGCGCCATAATCGTATTCTGCTAAATCGTCTTGATATTCCTTGTCGTTATATTTGTATTTATTATTAGGTGAAGGTACTAAGTTTTGGGTGTAATTTATCTCCCTGCCAAATGCATAGTTGTCAGTTATCTGCAAAATCTCATCAGTTGTGAGAATTCCATTAGCATTTTTGTCACCAAATACTGCCCTCACATTACCAAGGTGATCTGTAGCGTTATACTCATAAAAATATGTTCCAGATGAGGGCACAACCCTTCCTTCTGGCATATGGATAAATTCTATTGTATTGCCTACATACTCAATGCCGTCGTTGTAGCTCCGTTCTTCACTTACTGCACTATTTAATTTTATTATCCTTCCCAATTTGGTTCCAGCAGCATCGTAAACATAATTAATAACTTTGTTATCCATAGTTATGGTTACATCAGAGGGCAGATTCAGCTCGTTGTAAATAATGCCGGTTACCGTCTTTCTTGTATCACCGGTTAAACTGCCGTTTGAGTTGTAGTTATAGGTCGTTGTCTGACTTTCACTAACCGTTCCGCTATTAACAATGCTTTTTAATCTATTGCTCCGCACCGACGCATCCGTATAGTTATAAAGCATATTATTGAGTACGCTGCCTTCTTTTTTTCTCGTCAGGCCAAGAATGTTGCCCAATTCGTCATACGTGAGACTTTCGTCATATAATCCGTCGCCCGATAGAGAAGCTTTGCTTGCTGCATTGGTAAGTCGGTTAAGCAGATCATAGCTAAAAATGTAACCTTTAACTTCTTGTGTTATCGGCGTTAAAGACGGATTTTTTGTCTGCCATTTTACCGCGCTGATATTACCGTTATATTGCGGCGTGTTGGCGTAGCCAATGGCAGATCGGTCGTAATCCAGCTGCTCGGCAAAGACGTCAAATGTAGCAGGGAATACCGGATCTGTGAGATTAGTTGGATCGTTGATATTTGTCACCCATCCACGCGAATTATAACTGTAATTTATATGCTGCAAAAACGTGCTGCTTGCCGGGTTTGTTGCATCATCAGTGCTATGCAGGTGTTTTACGCTGACTTGTCCTAATTCGTTATAATCAATTTTTGAAATTGATGTTATCGTGCCAGTGTTGGTGGGAGAAATAAATTGCTCTTGTGTCAACACCTGGCGATTTGCGTGGTCGTAAGTATTCCATGTATTAATGGTAATCTGCGCGGGAACCGATAACGGTAAATAATGTTTGCGGGTGGTTAGCAAAGCCAACCCCTGGAAGCTATAAGCGCTTTCTTGCGTGTCGTATTTGTTGTATGCCGCTGTACCTCCCTGGTAATGCTGGCTGATCGTTTTTACAGCCTTGCCATACTGGTCATAATGCATTATGGTGAACAGGTACGTTGTTGTCCCTAAAACGTTAGTCAAAGTAGCCACGGGTAAACCGTTTGGTGCCTTTTCCAAAGTGTCTACTAAAGGATCCGGAGCTGTAAATACTGTTGAACCCGGGTTTACTGATGCATTGCTAATGAAATCATATTTGTCGTAGTAAGTAACTGTAAGTACTTTGTTATTTGTACCCGTACTGATATCCGGCCAGCTTACATGGGTATAGCCATAAAAAGTACTGGCATTAGTAAAAGTTTCATAAAGATTACTAGTATAGGTATCGGCTGTAGTTTGAAGGCTCGATCGGGTAGCAGTCGTGTTGTAATATTTTCCGGTAATCGCTACTCTACCCAAGGCATCGTACTTGGTCACCATCCATATATTACTTAGCTTTTGGTTGGCATCCTGACTCAGGACCACTTGATCCATATTGTTATACACCATATACTGCCAGCCTTGTCCTGGTATTTTCTTTTCGATCATCCGATTTAGTCCATCGTAGTGGTAGGCATAAAAATAGCCGTCAAAAACATTATCTGCCTCAGTAAAAGAAGTTGGAATGGGTACTGCCGGATTACTCCCTGATGCGCTCGGCAACGGTGGGATAACGTAACGGAGGTTACCGAGATCATCATAAATATAATCGGTAGTCAGATAAACACCGACCCCGTTTTGTACCTTTCGGCTTACGATATGCCCCTCATTATCTTTAAGCTCTATAACCGCATTGTGATTTTCATCGAGCGCCTTTATTTTGGTTAATGTGCCCTCTGCATAAGTGGTTGAATACGATGCCCCGCCTGCAATATTTATCTGCCACAGTTTCACAGCGTCAGAGGCAAGGTTTACGCCGTAAGACATAAGTGCAGTATGCGCGCCTCCAATTTTCCAATTCAGTCCAGGTGCACCTTGTTCGATAGGCCGGTTTAATGGAGAAGCTTCGAATTTGGTTTCCGCATAAGCCCTTTCGGTAGCGCTTGGTATGGTCACAACCCCTGCTGGCGGCACGTTATAGAAGGCTTGCTGTGGGCTCGTGCCGGAACGGTAAGCGCCCAAGGTGCCGGTAGTGGGTACGTATGGTAGGTATTTCCTCACCTCCCGCCCGTATAAATCATACAATCTCGGCAGCACAATATCAAAACCAAGCGGGGAAGCCGCTTTCTGGACGGACTGCAGTGGCCTGCTCAACCCGTCTAAATACTCTATCGCTGTCTGTACTTTGTTTTTGTCGGTGGCTGCCATTCTTAAGGCTGCATCACTCGTTACCCCACTGACCCGCAATGTCTTGGTAACTACATAATTTAGGTTAGTGGTTTGAGCGGATACCAATAGGGTAACACAAACGATTAGAGAGGTAAGAACTGTTCTTACCACCATCGCCATAAGCGGCCTTTTATAAATCGTTCCCATTAGTAAATTGTTAAAGTTAGGTCTGAGCTTCCAGAAGTGATATTCACATTGTTAAATGTCGCGGTGCGACCAGTAACAACGGGGCGACTGCCTAGCTGGAAATGTTTGATCTGCGTACCGATGGCACTTATCTGCAAGGTATAGTTATCGTTTGCTGGCACCTGCCCCGTAGAGGTACCGCTGGGCATGTTGAAATACAGCGTCTTTGGGCCTGAAAATCCCGCCTGATACGTTCCCAGGCCAGTCTGATCTTTCATCGTGAAGGTTACATACTGAATTGGGCAGCCGCAAATCGCCGGGTCGTTGGCTTTAGCCTGCCCATTGGTATTGAGGTCATATGTTGCAAGCGCATTGGCCGAAGCTTTTGTAACCGAATAGTAGATATTAGCCGCAACGGAATAGGTGGTTGCGCCCGGGACTGTAAACGGCGGGCAATTATTCCGGGTAAAGGTTGTCACTGGTTGTGCGTCGTTACCAACCGTCATGTTGTAGTTATGATAATCCTGGCTCTTCACAATATTATACTGCCAGTCTTTCGTGTTTTTTAAACGCTGGGCGGGGTCATATTCAAACCGGCTGATCTGCTCTTTCTCGTCAGTCGTCGCAATTAACCCATCTGTGTCGAATGTATAAGTCATCATTTGCGCATCTGCAGGATATGTCTTAAGTTCGTCAATCATAGCTGAACCAGATATGTATAAACTTTGCACAGAGGGGAACGCGGGTATAGCATGTTTATACAATGTCCATCCATTGACGGTCTTCAGCGCGGCACCCGCGTAATTCGAGCCACCTATATACACTGAGACTGCGCCGTTATTACTCCAATACGTTAATGTATGCGGCTTTGTGAAGTCGCCGTCGGACAAACGGACAGAGCCACTGGAAAGCGGCAATACCTTGTGGCCGGTAGGAGCGGATTGTTCCAAAACCGGCACACCGGTAACCGTCCAGTTGCCATTGCCATCTGCTTCAAAGCTTGAATAAGCACTGTTGTGGTTTCCCAATATTGTCGATGTAATGGCGTTTTTGATCTGTGCCACAGGATAGGAATTATTATAATCCCATATGATAGAAGTCGGGCCTGCGTTTCTCGGGGTATATTGAAGCAAACTATTGTCATTATAGATATACTTATTAAACTTTATCATCTGAACATATCTGTTATCCGCGACCATATTATTTGATACCACGGATGCGGGCACAAAGTTGGTCAATGGAACGGAAACAGCAAGTTTGCTGATCTCAGCCGGCAGTACCGCCTGATTTCCTGATTGAAAAAGGTTTAACTGTGCACCTATAACGGCATTAACGCCTATGGAGGCGTTTTTTACGCTATCCCACCTTTCAATTAGTTCCGCTTGCATATTGCTAGCGAGCATTGCATCCAAAACCGAGTGATTTGTAGATGTAGCTGCTCCTATTAAATAATCTGCAGGATATTTGTTTACAGTAACTTTTGTGTTTCCCTTGCTGTCGTTCATTCTGATTCGCGACACTTGGAGATGTTTAAAATTGTCGTATTTATATTCTATGGTCGATGCCTGGAACTTTGTCGTATCATTTTGATCGTAAATCTTTGTCGTTGTCGAAATTGGATAAGTATCGCCAGACACGATATTATAGGCTGCAAATGGCAATGCATTTTCATCACCTGGCACACCGTTAACGGGCGACTCGTACAGAAAGGGTGTTCCTTCTGAATAAGATTGCCACCGTTGTCCTACGATAAGGCCGACATCATTATACGTCGTGTCACGTCCATCTAAAAATGCGCCATAACTATGCAATTCCTCCTTAACTATCTGATATGTACCATCAGATTTATGAAGATAATCCGCTTTTCGCTCCAACTGGCCGCGTTTAAAATATCTGTCTAAAATAACCGGACGGAGCGTGTAGCCCGATGCCCCTGAGTAGGTATTTGCATTAAATTTATAATTGTATTCAGATTTTCCAATGTTGGTTACTGGGTCTCCAATATATTCTGTGACCGAAGTGTAGGTTACTGGATTTCCCTCAGTTGGTGTTAAACTGCTGGACGACTCGGAGTAATACATCCTGACACGTTTGGTTACTCTTTTGGTGGGGTAGTAGGTCATCGATAACGCGCTGTTTACAAAGTACCCGTAATTGATATACCCCGTAACAGGGTTTGTGATAAAATTGGGATAAGCCGTATTATATTTATAAGTTTTTAGCACGGGTACTGCCGTGGCACCAACATAGCTTTCAATCGATTTCAGGCGAAGTCCGCCTACAAAACGGGTTATAGCATTTTCGTCAATATACCGGTTTGTCTCATAAGTAAAGTTCGTAAATCCGCCTGTGGGGTATTGGATCCTTGTTAAAACCCCTGCCTGCATTTTAACGGTGTCCGGATCTCGGCTCGTGGAATCATTACTCCCTATATATCGTAAATAGGGCACGTTGTTGGGCGGCACTCCTACAGAAGGCTGGACACTAATCTGCGTTTTAGGAATCAACGTGTAAGGCGTTATTCCGGGCGCGTCCATTTTACCGTTATAATACCCCCAAAAATCCTTTGAGTATGAATTGTATGTCGGCAATGGCGTATTGTTATAGGTAAAATTGTACTCCTGTACGATACTACCCGCTTTATCCAAAACCTGAATGCCATCAAGTCTCAAACGTCCTACTGCGCCGCTCATAACGGAAAAGTAACTCTTTTTGAAAACAATACTTTTTTGAGGGCGGCTCTCGTATTGCTTAATATTAAAATCGTAAGCAAATACCTGTATGGTATCGAGCGAATAGGATTGAATGCCGGGGAGATCTGTTCGTGGGGTCGATGATATTTTAAATACTACCTTACCTGTTTTAAAAAAGATCTCTTTTGGATCCTGTTCGTCCACCGTTGACGAAGTGTTGCTTTGGTATGCCATCCAGTTGTTATTTAAATGTGACGGCCCTGCCATATCGGCATCCATATCTTCAACGGGATAGGACTGGCCCGTTTGATCCGGGAGGTTAAGACTTTGTTTGCGATAGGTAAAGCTGATCGTATCGTGCTTATTTTGCGATACCATCTTTTCAAGCATCCAGGACGTTGTCGCATCTTCACCGGGGCGGCTTGAAGTACTGGTTGTATGGGAAGCCTCCCGATACGTATTGCCCAAAATATAACTATCACCATGTTCATTAAGCACAGAGAACTTTGCCGTATCCAAATCGGGGCGTGTCGCGGTATTTTTTATCAAGAGCGGTGACCAGGGGATCATTTCAATTTTGTAGCCCGTTATCGGGGTCCCATTCATCCCGTTAAAAAAAAACTTACCACTATATCCTGGCAAATCATAACTATAAATATCAGGACGGTCATCATTGCTTTTATTTGCTACCGTTCCATAAAGGTATTGCACATCGCTCCATTGAGTTGTATGGATAGAGATAGCTTTCCGGTAGTATCGGAAATATCCACCCGTAGCGGCGTCATCAGGTAGGCCATACACCGTTCTGGAAATGCTGCCGCCGGAACTTAACGACCATCCTAAGCCAACCCATGTAGCAGCCTGATCCACCTTTACGCCTGAGGCGTGGTACGACAGCGTTATTGGAACTTGTAATCCGCCGGATTCGACTGTATAAAGTGGTATAGAAATACCCGGCAAGCCACTGGAAAGGTTGGTCGGGTAGTCTCCGTACTTCGTAAAAGAAGCGGCTGCAGGGGATTTGCTGAACACGTTAGGAATAAAATTCTCATTGGATTGAGCCATGAGATTCAGAGAAAGAAAACAGGATAGTATTAATATACTAATGCGGTTTAGGTACATCATGATTTAGGTTTGGCGTAATTGGAATTAGGACGACAATATTAATTTAGGCGTTTATGCTCGTGCGAGCTCAGTCGTCTTATTGAAAAGGATAAAAGGCCGATTTTTTGTGCGGAATTCATTTTTATGTGTTATGGTTTGTAGGTCTTTAAAGATATACATTTTGCGGATTAATTAACAAGCAATTTCAAATATTTAATAAGCTTTTATACGCATGAACTCAGTGAATTTTGAGAGGCTACCTTACCAATTGTTGGCGACCCTGTAAGGGGCGACATCATTGACTGTTATATACAAAGTTATGCAGTACGTTCCTTGATGGCGACAGGAACTGTGTCAGTACAGGTATTCTCTGATACAAGATTACCAGCGAGGGAAGCCCCGCAAAGAGAAACGGAATAAATGGACGCATGTTGCGGATTGCGGGTTTATGCTTTAAAAGGCGATTTCTGGAGATAAACTATGATAACCAGTGGCGATCTGGTCCGGCCATTTCTAGCGCTCTATTGCCCGATAGCGATATCAAGGTTGTCGAGGCTTAAGCCGTTACAATGTTCAATGGCGGACTTTTGATCATGACATCATGATTTCAAAAAATAACCGTCAGTGGTTTGATTTTTAAAAAAAAGGCATTATTTTAGGGATGCCGTATTCGTATGAATACGTAACCAACCAACCCATATCACAAATGACACTTTTAACAAAGCAACGCGTTGTCGTTTCTGTCCGCGCTTTCGCATCCGTACCGGGATATTCAAAGAAGCTCCTTTTCGTTATCAGATTATTCAATTTGCATTCTAACAACTACCTGCGGGGACTGCGGCTCTTATATGTACTCCTGCTTATTTTCTTCCAGGCAGCATGTGCCTACGGGCAGAATGCGACAGTCAATGTGAATTCCGTTGCTTCGCCGTCCGCAAATGCAGCTTCAGCGTTAAACAGCTCCCAGAATTATAAGGTAAATCTGTACAGCGGCCAGCTGCAGTACGAAGCTGCAATTACTAAATTAAAGTTTGCCGGCATAGACATTCCGATCAGCGTTTCTTATAAAGCGTCGGGCGTTAAAGTGCAGGAGCTGCAGAGCATAACGGGCACTTCCTGGAAACTAAACGCAGGCGGGCTTATCGGACGCTATGTCCAAGGCCTGCCGGACGAACATGCCAACGGCTATTGCGGGGCCAACCGGATCGGGGGGAACAACTATGTGGCAGCTACCACGACCTATGCCGTAAATGCCATAAATAACGACAATACAAAGACCACCTGGGACACCGAGCCTGATCAGTTCTTTTTTAGTTTTTTGAACTTCTCGGGGATCTTTATGCTTGATCCAGATGGCCGGCCCGTGTTGAAATCATCCTACGGTTTAAAAATTATCTACAGCCCCTTTGACCGAACCACAGGCAGGGCAGCGGGCGGACAGGAACAATGGATTATAAAGGACCGTCAGGGGAACAGCTATTATTTTGGCAGCGGCGCAACGGAAACAAGCGTAGTAACCAATAAGGGGCAAAATGCCGTTAATGCATTCACTAAAACCTTCATATCAGGATGGTATCTGAGCAAGATAATAACTACAGACAATCAGATCATTAATTTTTCCTATCAAAGCACTTCCGGGCAGTCATATACCAATTACCTGAATGTGGTCATGTATTATGTCGAAAACAACCAGACGAAATCAAAAGCCTATAATGAGGATAGCGATGTCAGCATCAGCGCCCCGTTATCGCTGAAGAGTATCACTTATTCCATCTTTGAAGTCAATTTCAATTTTGACAATTCGCCTGCTTTATATGAGATCGAGCTCAAACAGAAAGGTAAAACGGAATATATTTACCACTTCAACTATACCGGCTTTTTCCCTTCCTACAGGCTGCTGCTCTCTTCCATTGAAAGACAGGACATTGTCACAACCGAACGGCATTACATGTACGGGTTCACGTACAACTCGCAGGTAAGTCTGCCCGAGAGGAATTCAATTCAAACCGACTACTGGGGCTATTACAATTCAAATCCGGGAACTTCCAACGTAGAAGGTTATGGCGGGAGCAACAAATCTCCTGACCCGGTGCGAACGCAAGCAAACATCCTGTTATCGGCAACGAATGAGTTTGGCGGTACTGACAAGTTTACCTATGAGCAAAATGTGGTCGGCCAAAGCCAAGTGGTCGGCGGCGTGAGGATAAAGAATGTCACCAGCTATGGTGAGAATAATGCTGTGGTAAGCAGTCAGACCTATGATTATACGGACCCGTCCACCGGGTACTCCAGCGGCCAGTCCTTCAACGGTTCTGGCCTGGAATGGTTCTACGCGGCGCCCGCTATGTACTATTTCTCCGAGTCGATCACCGCCGTTGCCGACCTGGCAGGGCTAAGCGTGGGCTATTCATGGGTTAAGGTGACCAATGCCGACGGCAGCGCCAGCAGATACCACTATACCAACTATTCGGATTATCCCGATGTAGGAAACGAAACGAGGTACAACATCAACGATCACTCCAGCACCACGATCGATCCCATTTCCGACATCTATTCACCAAACTTTCCCAAAACCTCTTTCTCATTCGCGCGGGGTCAGATCTTGTCAAAAGAGGAAATCAACGCAGATCAAAAAACGGTATCGGAGGTTACCAACACCTATTCGATGTCCGCCGCTACGGGTGATGTAGTATGGAAAAAGGTGTACCCCTGGTCCGGTATTCCATTTTTGCCATCGGTGCAGTTATACGCCATCCACAGGTCGGATTTTCAGCAGCAGGACTTATTATTAACCTCCCAAACGCAGACCAACAACTTTTTCATCAACCAGACCGCCAATGGCTCTTCAACCACCGGTATAACCTACACCTATACCTCGTATAACGGTGAAAGCTTTATTTCGTCAGAGACGAAAACCCTGAGCAACGGGAATGTTGAAAAGACCGTTTACCGCTATCCTTTCAGCGTACTGACGACTATACCTTCGGTTGGGGTAACAACGAGTTCGCCTTTATCCTTTATGGTACAAAACAATCGCATCGGCGATATTGTGGAAACAACGAAGACGATAACAAAAGCCGGCATTGAATACCTGACCTCTGCGGTGCTAAACCGTTATACCGCCGCCGGACCGGGCGTCAAACTAACAGCCACTTACCGGCTCAGGAACCAGGGGATATTGAAGAGCAACTATATTTTTTATACCGTCACCCCGGGCGGCGGCAGTGAGACCGAAACAATTGACAACACCAATCTAGAACCGGTCCAGGTTATCGATTACGATGCCTGGGGGAACCCGCTCAGTACCAAAAATGCTTTTTCCAATATCCAGACCTCTAATTTATATGGATATGATAAAAATTATACGGTTGCCAAAGTCGTGAACGCCAAGCCAAATGAGATATTCTATGACGGCATGGAAGAAGCCGGTTCATGGGCAGGGGTGACCTATGACAACACGTTTAGCCACAGTGGCCAATATTCTGCGAAGATCGTCAACACCGGTAGCAATGAGATCTATCAGCATAGCAACATCACCCTGAGCGTGGCCCTGGCGGTACCTAAAAAATTCAAATATTCAGGATGGGTTTACAGCACGCAGCCTTCAGCCGAAATCTTTTTGTTTATGAAACGTGCGGGTGAGACAGGTTACTATTCTTATGTTGACAATGTTATTACCACAGTGACCAACAAATGGGTGTACCTTGAAAAGACATTCCTGGTTCCGGCCGATGTTACCCAGCTGAATCTCCGGGTCGACAACAACGGCGCCCCTGGCGGCGGAACGGTTTGGTTCGATGATTTGCGTCTTTATCCTGCCGATGCGCTGATGAGTACCTATAATTACGAACCGCTGGTCGGGCTTACCGGGTCGGGCGATGAAAAAGGACAGACGGTAAGTTATGAGTACGACAATTACAGACGGTTGGTCGTGGAGCGTGACCTGAACGGATTTATTACGAAAACCTATACGTACCATAAAAGAATTTTCAGTAATGCAGCCATCAGCCAGACCTATGAAAAACAAGGCTGCCCGGTTAACACTACCCCTTCACAAATCCCTTACAATGTAGCGGCCAATGCTTATACTTCGACACTCTCCCAGCAGGATGCGGATGACAAAGCGGCCGCTGATCAGAAATCTAACGGACAAAACAACGCAAATGTTAACGGAACATGTACGCCGGTAAGTGTGCCCGTTTCCTTTAACCTGGTCAATCATACCGGTCTGAGCGGGTACGTAGTAACGTTTTCGGGTTCTGGCTATACAAGCTTTAGTTTCAACGCCAATAGTACAATGAAAACGGTCAGCGTTAATTCAGGCACTTACAGCGTTTCGGTTGCTCCGGTGGGTAGTTACACAGTCCAGCGGGTGTTCGACCTGACGGGCAAGGCGGCGCAGTACGGCCCGGGGACGACCTTTACCAATGTCATAATCAGTCCAGGTAACATTCTTACGCTTAGCATAACCCCTTATTAAACCACATTTGACCATGAATACGCTTATAATCCGCAATAGTTTACTATCCAAAATTGCCTCCGTATTACTGCTGCTGCAGTGGTTTACCGTTAAGGCGCAGGAGGAGAACTACCTCAGAACACGCATACCGCTATCCCCGGTAGCTACCGTTGCAGGTGTAGATGCCAATGCGTCAAACCCCTCACTGGTGCAAACCGACTTTGTATATTACGATCTATTCGGTCGTACGAAACAAACGGTGGGGTGCCAGCAATCATTTACCGGAAAAGATGTAATCCATGCCGTAGAATATGATCTGATGGGCAGGGAGGCCAAACAATGGCTTCCGTATACCTTTGCCAACCCGACGCCGGGCGCTTACCGCCCTGCCGGGACTACCGAAACAGCGAGCTTCTACGCACCGGGGACCGCCGTGCCGGCGATCGCAACCACGAACGTGCCTTTCTCTATAACGACATACGACGGTTCTCCGCTTGCCAGGGTTACGGAACAAAGCTACGCCGGAGAGACCTGGCAAACCGGCTCGGGCCACACGGTAAAGACCTCATACGGGACAAACGCGGCCAACGAAGTGCGAAAATGGACCGTCAGCGGTACGGGTGCTTCCTATTCGATGTATCCCGCCGGCAAGCTTTTGGGCACAACCATCACGAATGAAAACGGCTACAGCGTCACACAGTACAAAGACTTAAGCGGAAATTTGGTTTGTAAAAAGGTCCAGGCCGGGGCGGCGCTATATCTATACACTGATTACCTCTATGATGATTTTAATAATCTCCGTTACGTGGTGCCGCCATTGCCTACACTGCCTGCTGCCGTTCCGCTCCCTTCTTCATTTTCGGAGAGCGACCCACTTTTTGCAAATTTTTTATACGGCTACCATTATGACGGCCGCGGCCGGATGACTGAGAAGAAAATCCCGGGTAAAGGATGGGAGTATTTCGTGTATAACAAAGCGGACCAGGTCGTGCTAAGCCAGACCCCATCGCAACTGGCCCTGGGCGTATGGGCTTTTTTTAAATTCGATGCCCAGGGGCACACGGTCATGACCGGTACACTGACAAGCGCAAGCAACCGGACGGCATTGCAGGCGACAGCAGAGTCATTTGCGGGGCCCGCTTTTGAGGCTTTCACTAATACACCTGTCAATTACGGCTATTCAGATAATAGTTACCCTGACAACACCTTAAGCGCCGCAAAGGAAATTTGGTCCGTATCCTACTACGATGGGTATGATTTTCTTTCGAATGCAGCTATCAATCCCAATACCAGCGTATTCACAGCACCTGCTGCTGACAATCTTTACAGGGCGCCGTCGGGACTTGCAACCGGAACCCTGTACAAAGTCATCGGTGCACCAACGTCCACTTATTTGCTCAGCATCAGCCATTATGACCTTTACGGGCGAAACGTGAAAACCATCACGCAGTCCTTCAAGCAGGGGAGCACAAACGCGGGCAATTATGATGTGGCCGAGCAGGAATATAATTTCAGCGGCCAGGTCACTAAGAGTACCCGGCTGCATTATGTGTCGTCGGTACAACAGTTGAATGTGGTCAGCTGGAACAATTACAATGCCGGCGGCCAGAAAACTTCGGTGCAGCAAAAGATCAATACCGGGGCTATTTATACGCCGGTAGCATTTGAGTATAATGAACTTGGCCGCCTGAAGACAAAACATCTTCACAGCGCCAGTTCCAGCGCAACGCCGCCGCTTACCGGTTTTTTTCAACATGTTGACTACCGTTATAATAACCGGGGCTGGCTGACCAGTATCAATGACCCGGGCAACCTAAGCGACCCTGTGTATGGCGGACAGGACCTATTTGCAGAGCAAATTGACTATGAGAGCCCCAGTAGCCTTTATACCCCTGCAACGCCGCAATATAACGGGAATATCAGTTCCATAAGCTGGCAGTCGCTCGCTAAATCCCCAATGGTGCAGGAACGGCGGGGTTACGTGTATTCTTATGATGCCATGAACAGGCTTACCGGCGCCGGTTACCGCTCGCCGTCCGGCAATGACAAGTTTAGTGAGGCCATCACTTACGACGAATTGGGAAACATCCTCACCCTGAACAGGAATATAACCAACAGCACGACATTTGCAAACAAACTCAGCTACAACTATGGTGCAGGTTCGCAGCGCAGCAACGCCCTGAAGTCGGTTAGTGATTTAGGGACAGAAGGCTATAATGCAACCTTTGCCTATCATTCCAGCGGTAACGAAGCAAGTGACAGCAAATTGATCTCCAGCATCCAGTATAACGCCATAAATCTTCCGTCGCTGATTACCCTGGTGTCCGGGAAAACGATCAAATTCTGTTATACGCCTACCGGAACAAAGCTGGAAAAGATTACCGCCAATGCAGGTGGAGGAATTATCGAGGACCGGAGCTACATTTCGGGTATCGAATACAATGCGAATACGCTCGAAAGCTTTTATAACGAAGAGGGGCGGGTGATCAAAAACGGTGTCTCGTACAAACCGGAATATTCGATTGCCGATCATTTGGGCAGCCCCAGGGCGGTGTTTGGAGATGATGGTAACGGGGTTTTCTCCGCCAATGATATCGTGCAGATCACAGATTATTATGCCTTTGGAAAGCAGATCGCTTATCTGGACGATACCGGCCCGGTCTACCCCTATAAATTCAGTAACAAGGAGTATTCGGCAGACATCAACGGTTATGATTTCGGCGCCAGGCTTTATAACCAAAGTTTATCCCGCTGGAATAACGTGGATAACGAGGCAGAAAGCAGCCGCAGATGGAGCCCTTACAGTTACACCTATAACAACCCGGTCCGCAACGTTGATCCTGACGGTCAATCGGTATTTGATGTGATTCCCAGTGTCGATGAATTTGCACGTTACCTGATCTACCGGGACTGGACAGTAGCAAAAAGTGATATGTGGAAACCGACGACGAGCGCATGGGATCAGGGGCTGAACAATTTCTATGGTTTCATGATCCATTTGACGCCCTTTGGCGGCATCGTTGATTTTACGAACGCAGCCCGGAAAGGAGATGTAGGCGGCGCGATGCTTGGTCTGGCAACTACGGCGAGTTTTTTTGTCAGTGATTTTATCCTGCCGGAAAATCCCGCAACTTATGTCACGGAAGAAGGATTCGCCAACTGGAATACGATCGATCCGGTGCTGGGGGCCATGGCGAAACAGGAGGGGACTGCCAGTTTCGAGGCCGCAAGGTTTGAAAAGTATCTGAGCGACCCGACCGATATGGCCGGTAAAATGAGGCAGTGGAAGGTAAATCAGGAGAATTCGACCGCTATGCTGGATAACACGCAGACGTGGATCAATAACAATTATGGTGAGGGGACCACTACGTTATACAGAAACTTCGGGCCGAACGAATATAAATCGATAAGAGAAAGCGGGGGGTTTTCCATTTCGGAAAATAATTATGCGGGCAAACAATTCTGGATTGGAGAATCCGGGCTTGACTTTTGGATGCAAACACAATTTCAGAAGCAGTTCACGGTCAAGTTAACGATACCTACCTCTTTTGTGACACCTGGTAATCCAAACTATCTGTTTTCTGAATACGGTCATGACCTGATCAACAATGTACCTCATGTTGACGGTTATCCGGGCGGAACGATCAGCAATAGCACAAATCTTTCTATCTTTAATTCTGCGATGACAATAAACTGGTTTCAATATAGGTAATATGGATGGTCTTGTTGAATTACTTGTAAAATTGATATTTTTTGAACAGGCACAGCAATGTTTTCGTTTCCCTGTTCAAAATACGATCAGGGTATCGGTCTGGTTCAAAGACCAGCGCCCTTCTTTACCGGCTGAAGTTGTTGTCGGGCATGAGCCGCTGCAGCTTAATACGGAAACGGTTTTAAAATTGCGTGTAGTGAGAAATGAATCGTTAATGAAAAATTTTTTTGTGGACAACAGGCTTTTTTTAGGCCCGCACTACGAGGCGATTGGAGAGGCGACTATTTTGCAAATTATTAAATAGTAACTTCCGAAACCTTATAGTAAAGCACCTAACGGGATGGCTATAGAACCGCGCCCTTACGGGCGTATTATACACAGGCAACAAATCCAAATCAGGGGTAAAAAAGGAAATTGGAGCTGGTCAGGGAATATTCAGGCACTGCAGAAAGTTTTGTAGACTTTTTGAATCATACGTACGGTAAAGCGGGAAACAAAGAGGTAAAAAGCGATGCTGGCCGGAATACTGGGCCTTTTATTTCAAAAAGATCGCTAACCTTAACGGCTACAACTGCTTGCCGGTGCCATTGCAAGTTCTGCAGGTGTTCAGCGTAACCACTTGCCCGTTACCATGGCACACCCGGCATTCGGTTTTGCCTTTTCCGCGGCAGCTCTGACATGGGGCAGAACTATTTCCTAACCCGGAAGCGATCGCATCTTTCAACTGGGTCAGCGAAACTAAGCGGATTTGCTCCAGAAATTGGCGGGTGGCTTCAAAGTCATAATTTTTTCCTTTTAGGACATGTACCTGGTAGGGGAAAGGGGGTGGGCGCGCCATTTGCTGAATTCCATGATCAGGGGCTGGTTTGCGATGGAATTTTCGAGATAGTGATCGATATGGGGGATGAGGTCACGCATTTTTTCGAAATACAGGGGTAGGTCGGCAGGAAGACACTTGATGTAAAAGGCGCTTTCCGGTTCGACGAGTCTGTCCTCGGTCTGTATCTCCGATTGCAAAACCGAAGTGCATTTTGAGCGCTCAATTTGATCTTGGATATTTTTCCAGTGGGGTTCTGACGAAGCTATCCTTGAAAAAATGTTTTTTACGAAAGCAGTTTGGAATTTGTGCTGATCGACGCGCAAAAGGTCATTCAGGAAGAAGTAATGGCTTTGGCGCTCTCGTCGGCCTGCAGTCAGAAGAATGTCGTAATCATTGGAGCACGGAACGGGCAAGTCCGTTGTAGCGATCAACTTGCTGGTAAAGTTGATAGCAAGAAGCTGATACATTTGCAAGATGAAATATCAGTTCCTCCATTTTTATAGTTAAATTTGTCTTTAAACTTATGATAGTATATGCTTAACCAGGATGAGTTAAAAGCGCTTTTGCCCTTGTTAGAAGATGATCGGGTCGAAAAAACGGTATCAAGAAATAATGCGGACAAATTTGGCGAAGCTATCTGTTCTTTTTGTAATGATATGTCAGGTCATGGTTTACCCGGGTACCTGATCATCGGTGCAAATGATGACGGAACGTTAGATGGCACAAAGTCTGACGAGCAGATCATGCAAACATTGCTTGCGTTCCGGACGGACGGCAGGATCGTGCCGCCACCGGCGATGTCTGTCAAGGCATTTTCTTTTCCTGAAGGCGAAGTAACCGTGGTAGAAGTGATGCCATCATTGGTTCCTCCGGCCCGTTATAAAGGAAAAGTGTGTATCCGTACAGGACCGCGTAAGGGGATCGCTAATGAAACCGAAGAGCGTATACTGAGCGAAAAACGCTCAACCTTTGCCCGTTCGTTTGACACGCAGCCGGCATTTGGGAGCAAGCTGGACGATCTGAGCCTGGAAATATTCAAACTTACCTACCTGCCGACAGCTATTGACAGGGAAACGCTGGAAGCGAACGGCCGAGAAATAAAGGAGCAATTGTCGTCCTTGAAATTTTATGATCTTAAACAGGATTGCCCTACAAATGCGGGTATCCTGCTTTTTGGTAAAAACCCGAGATTTTACCTGAGCGGCGCATATGTTCAGTACGTTAAATTCAACGGGGATGACGAAACAAGCGAATTTGAATTTGAACATCGTTTCGATGGCGATCTGACAACACAAATGAAAGTAATGGATGACTTTATAAAATCGCAAATCGTAAAACGGGTCCAAGCAGATCTCGGACAAGGTTATCAGGAGGCTTATCCGGCCTCAGCAATACAGGAACTTTTATACAATGCAGTTATTCATAAAGACTATCAATCCAATGCGCCGATCAAGTTTTACGAATTCAGCGACCGGATAGAGATCACAAATCCTGGTGGTTTGTATGGCAATGCACGCCCGGAGAACTTTCCAAATAAAAATGATTACCGGAACCCGACATTAGCAGAAGCAGCAAAGAATCTTGGCTATATCAACAGTTTTAATGTCGGCGTTAAAAGAGCGATTAGCGCGCTGGTCAAAAACGGATCGACAGAACCCAAATTTATCATCAACGAGCCCACTAGCTTTGGCGTTATCATATTCAAAAAATAATGAAGACAATTGCATTTTTTAACAACAAAGGGGGCGTTGGAAAAACAACGTTGGTCTATCATTTTACCTATATGCTTGCTGAGAAAGGTTATCGGTGCCTGGCAGTGGATCTCGACCCGCAAACCAACCTAACCTCTATGTTCCTGGATGAAGAACGTTTACAGGAGATCTATGACACAGATCATCTCCGGCCTACGATCATGGATAGCATTAAACCTTTGAACCGGGGAACAGGAGATGTCACTTCGGCCCAGATCCAACGGATATCTGATCAGATCGGACTTATACCTGGCGATCTGGAATTATCACTTTTCGAAGATAAGCTTAGCGTTAGCTGGAATAACTGTCTGAACAGGGATGAGGCAGCATTTAGGGTGGTTTCCTCTTTTTACAGAATCATCCAGGAAGCCGGAGAGCGTTTTGAAGCCGATTTTATCATTCTTGATATCGGACCAAACTTTGGAGCGATCAATCGCGCCACCTTAATCGCTGCGGATTACGTGGTCGTTCCTATGGCTGCCGATCTTTTTTCTCTTCAGGGCCTTAAGAATTTGGGTAGCAGGTTAGGCACATGGCAGGAGGAATGGGCAGATAGGGCCAGCAGAAACCCTGAATCTACGCTCAATTTACCATCCGGGAAAATTGAGCCGCTTGGGTATGTGGTGATGCAACATGGCATTAAAGAAAGCCGTCCTGTGAAATCTTATCTAAAATGGGCCAATAGAATTCCGTTAACTTTTCATCATTATGTGCTAAATGAAGAAGACCCGACTGAACTCAGCGTGAATGATGACCCCTACTGCCTGGCTTTACTAAAACATTATCACAGCCTCATACCTATGGCGATGGAAGCACGTAAACCAATCTTTTTACTGAAGCCTTCAGATGGCGCTATTGGAGCGCATCTTGGAGCTGTTAAGAGCAGTTACGATGATTTTAGTACCCTTACAGACAAAATAGTTGAAAAGGTTATTGCAGATGATCCGGGTGTCGCCACTTCCGGACATTTATCGCTTTTTTAAGTTTGCGCTTATTATTACCGCAGGCAAAGACGGATTTGTTTTATTTTATTTTCACAAAAGTAGCGTAATACCGGATGTTTTACTTAGCCCGAACCAATGTGTTTCCGACCGGGCTGAGCAGTTTGTTTAACGGGTCTGTGTACTCAAACTTATTTTTTTATTACCCTTTTAGTAACACTAAGTTTAATTGGGTAGAACGAGATCTTCTTAATTTTTGTATGGATGTCATCAACACATCCGTTTGGATACATGTCGTCAGATAATGGGCTGTCACCAATTACGGTCATGGCCCTGACACAGGAGTTTTTTTCGTTAACGGTAAGTGGGATTTCATAATTGCCATATCCTGCGGTCCTGATGTCGGAAAGGCTGAAACTTTTATATGAGGTAATATCCAGGATATCCAAGCTATCGGGTACCGTTGCGATAACGAATCTTTGATTGGGAATCGTTCCGGATGTGTTTCCATTATCTTCCTGCCAATGCCCATAAACTTCTGCTATGATCGTATTCCCTTCCCAGGTTAGGTTAATGCTGCTTGTAAAGTGTGGATCCCCGGCAAATTCTCTGTCATCTCCGCCGTAAGGTTCTTGCGGACAGATGTTGCTTTTTGTAATATTGTTTAAAATAAATTCATGAACCGGTTTTATAACGCATCTTCGTGCAACATAACTTCCTGTTTTTGATATATTAAACACCGCGCCGTTATGTGTATATTGTAAGGTATAGGCCAGGGGAATCGCTTGGTTTGAAAGCGACCAATTTGCACCACGGGCGATAGCGGCATAAAGGGAATCTGAGTTTCCGACAGCTTTTATAGTAGCAAATGCAACATCCGCGTTACCACCCATAATTAAGACTTTCAAAGAGTTTTCTTTATTGATTGTGGAATCAATTAAACTGGACTTAACTTTTGATTTTGCAAACAAGCCGAATTCGGCCTTTAATTCAGCCTCTCGTCCCTGGATATTGCTTTTAGATTCGATGGCGATCATAATTCGTCTGCCATATTTAACCTGGGAAACGTAAACTGGACTGAAGTCGCCTATACCTTGGGGTTTGCTTTTAAAAAAGCCGGTGCTTGTCGGATTGTTGACATTTACAGTATAGTAAATTTGTGTCACATCCAAAAGGTACCTTGCTTTTACCGTTTTATCATCAAAGTTAAAACCACCTTCTATTCTGCCTATACCTCCTGAGTATTCGCCTTTAAACATCAGGTTCAAATGACTTCTAGAGTAAACTTCATGCGCTTCAATGACAAGCTTGGCAGGAGGTAACCCGACAACGGAATCTTTTAATATCTTGTTTATGGCGTCATCTACCTGCGCAAGTTTTGGCATTACATTAACCGCCATTGCACTTTTTTTAAATATTGGCCCCTGCAAAGAAAATGTTATGGGCTTTCGCTTATCATCGTCCAGCAGTATATATTTCCCGGTTTCAAAACTTTCGGCACTTAATACGGCGCCCGGAAAAACATTCATGAGAGGATCCAGTAATATGCTTTCACTGCTTCCTGGTGTCCACGGTATTGAATCAACTCTGCAAATCTCCCGACTGTCAGATGTTGAATCCAGCGTGATCACCGTGTCTTTTTTTGTCTTGGATTCCATTTCCTTGTTTGGCACAGCATAACGACAGCTGCTCCATAAAGCATTGCTGATACAAAAGAACATTAGCGTAAGTAATTGGAACATGATTCTCCGAAAAATAGATCTACTATGTTCCCGGTGCTGCGATACAGTTTTTTGTTGTTGAGTTTTCATGATATTGATTTAGGTTATTAAATGTAGGTACAATCATTTAATAATCAAATAAATACAGATAATTTATTGCCGGCGACCGAAGAGTTACAGTCTTAATAGTTCCCCAAAAGGAATATGAAGAGGCTTGATCGTACTGCCTTCTTGAATTTGGGATTAAATAGACCTTAAATGTCCGTTATTTTCTCTGAAATAAGCGGTTAGCGAATAGATATAACTATCCAATTCTATAGAAATATGAAATTAATTTTTATTTTGCATGAGATTCACAATTGCTTAATAACCTAACCAAATCACATTTTATAATCAATTTATGGCTACTGTAATAGTTCGCGATGACTATATCCGCCGAAGCGACCTTGAGCGCTGCGTTACCGTTGTAAAGGATATGGCAGCTGGTAAAACAGAGAATGAAGAGTTGATCATTGAAGCCATCGCTCATGTAAAGGGTTACGATCCTGCCTTAATCGCTTACTTTCTTATTTTTAATAAGCTAATTCCCAAATTGAAGATCGAAATCAGGTTTCCTAAAGGTTATTCGAATTTGAAAGTAGAAATGTCTTTGAAGCAACTTGGGACATATGCCTACGTCATGAGTGGCAAAAGTTTGTTTAGTATTCTCGGATTAGCGAGCTCTCCTAAAAAGGCCGTAGAATTTTCATTTCAAAATGATGATCAGCGACTGACCGATTATCCTGATAAATATTTTGTTTTTTCTAGAGAAATTATTCCCGCAATTGTGGTTTTGGATAACGATGAATTGATGGATATTGCTTTCGGACAAGGATTACCGGAATTGTCTTCCACATCACTAAAGGAAATTCCGGATAATGTAAACTGGACTTCAGATAATGATTTACTGCGTAGCAATATACATAACGAATTAAGAAATGCCTCCGTTCCTGCTAAAAGGCGGCAAAGTTTGACCAATTTATTGAAAGCCGCTTTTTATAACAGTCTTTATGAAGCAAAAGCTTTGCCGATGTATTTTGAGGCAGTTTTCGTGGAGATGAGCGCGGATGAGCTGGCAAAAATAAAGGCAGGAAGGTTAGAAGGAGAAGAAGCATTTTCCTATTATCGGTCTATTAGGCCATTATTTGACGAATTAGCGGAACGTTCAATGCTTCATCAATTGTTGTTCAATATGATCCTTTCTACAAATGCTATGAAAGATGTAGACACAGGTAGAGATGAACTTAATATTCATAATCAGGAACGTTTTATAAGCAAATTGTACCAACTCTGGGACTTTACCAAGGATTTTGTAAGCGGTATCAGAGAAATGGCAAAAAATATACGTGATCATGCTAAACCCGGCATAGGTGCCATCAGCATCCGTATCGTCAGCACGCAGACCTGGCAAGATTTGCAGTCTTTGGATGATATGTCTGCAAATATTTACGATGGGTACCGGAAGTTCCTCGATGGTAAATTGTCGGAAGCACCGGATGCTTTTTTTGATGTGCATATCGCTGATCTGGGTACCATGGGTGCGGTTGAAACTTTACGCAAATCAACTGATGAATTGTTAGAAGATCCTGATTTGGAATCGATCTATTCACTTTTGGAAGAGGATAAAATGATACTTGAATCGATGCAAATCAGTGGACTTTTTGGTCATGGGCCGATATTAAATCAACAGTTAAAAAGAAGCATCGCTCATTTTGGATTGATGACCTTCGATCAGCTTATGGTCCGAAACTACGGCCTTTTGATTGCTTGCAGCACAGCTGAGGGCGGCCTGCCGGAAATATTTATTAATCATTCCATTTCAACAGATGTTAAATCTATTGGCTATGGAACGAATTATCATATTGTGCTGCCAATACGACGTGCTGAAGCTTACGAAAGTCATCTGCCTCACACAATAACCGTACCTTATGATACGTCGTCAAAGGAACTTAAAGGGCTGGAGGTACTACTGGATTACAAATACCCTGGAAGTAAATATAACGATAGTAAAAGTCCTCAACTAGCTATTATAAGACCATTACATCAAGCTGTTTCTTTAAGACGTGATGAGCAAATATTATGGAAAGAAATCACTAAAACGATGACTGATGTTGATAAGCGAAATCCCTCAAAATTGCTGGTTGTACTTGACTTATCGGTTGTTGAACTTGATGATAGCCAACTTTTTCGGTTAGCAGGTAACTGGGAATTGCATTTCCCCGATATAGCCCTGGCAATTGCGAATATAAAAACGGATCTCTACCATTTGTTACTCAAGATAAATGATTTGTTCACAAGTAATACAGGAACTGTTGACTACTGGAATGTGCGGATCGCGAGTATCGTTTACAGTTACATACCAACAAAAAACGGTCGTTTTTATTTTACAGATGTGTTATGGGGCAGGACATACGAGGATTTTGCAAATCTCAATTGGGTAGTCAACCAAACCAGCTTTAATTCTACCGTACTTGTAGATGAGGTACGAGTGAAAAAAGCCGTCTTAAATTATAATAAAAAGTTGTCGCCCAATACACCAGTAGCTTTCTATAATAAAACAACCTTATTGCCTTTTGATCTAATGATCAACGGAGAAGAAGGACGGACGCTGTTTGAACATAATGCCGCTGTACTATTACAAAATCAAATAAAAATTACAGGTTAATGGAATCACTTGTTACCACCGTAGAAGACCTGCCAGGCTTTAAAATCCAAAAGTCGCATTTCCGGATCGGCTCTAAAATCCATATTACTGATTTTTATTATGCCAAACGTTTTTTTCAGAATGGTTTTTTTGCGAGCCGTATCGCTTTTCTCTTGGCTCGGGATATTTATGACCGAATCATTGAGACCGACCGTTTAAATGATGTAAAGACTAACGGCCTGACACTGGTTGGCTACGAAATGTATTCTGTTTTGTTGCTTAGCTTGGTTGATCGATTTTTACGGGCAAAACTCCATATTTCCGGTGACAAGATAACCCATAATTTATTTGAGGATGCGGAGTCGTTGAACCTTTGTAAAGCGTTTAATGTAAAGCGTAATGCCGTCATCATTGTTCCCATTGCAACTACATTCAGTACCGCAATAAAAATAGAAGAAAGGCTAAAGCAGTCTTGGGCACAGAATGGCAATTCATCGAAGCTTTACATTTTCGAACCCCATTTTAACGTATTATATATCTCAAATGGGCCGTTAAGTGATGATCTTGGAACCATAGAAGATATGTTTGGCTGGGATAAAAAAAGAACAGGTGAAAAAGAAATAGTTGTACGTGCTTTTTTCGATGAGACATCAGTTAAGAAAGCCACCCGTATTCAACGTTTTTATTTAAATGTTCCAACGGAATGGCATAATATAGAGGATTGTAAGTTATGCGCACCGGTAGACGCGGATGAAAATGAATTGCCCCTAACCGAACGGGCATTATATGAGACAGACCGGACGGCTGTCACACCATCTATTATATTTGAACCACCCCGTGGCCGACTTTTCACCGAAGAAGAACGGGGACGTCGCTATAATTTTCAGGGCGTGGCGATTGCTTATGGACATCACATGCGCAATAACAGGCATTTTCTTTACGCCATCGATACGGAGGATTTCCTTGAAAAGAACAAAATCGAGGTTGAGAAATGGCTGCTTGGCCTTGAAAATGGAGAAATGAAATTAGGACTTCGCGAAAGTGACCGGGTTATCATTATTTCGACCTGCCACTATTCCAACGCGGCGTTCATTAATCTGATTAATGAACGATTGTTTGCTGGTTCGGCCAACATTATTCATTATGATCCGGCTTACGATTATATCCAAAACTTCAGGATGGTTTATGGCAGGGAGCTGAACGCTGCAAACCGGATTTATTTCGTTGATGATGCGCTTAAATCAGGCAGCGCTTTTGAAAAAATCTATTATTTCTTGGACAATACCTTAATTCAAACGCCAAATGTGTCACGCGGTGTTTCGGGATGTTTTTTCCTAGTGAACATGGGCCAGTCATTTACATATCAAAGCATCAAAAAACGTCTTGTAAGTCAGCAAGGTATGTATGCTTTTGCAAATTTGCATTTATACACATCCCTGAAACATGATGAAGTTTCCCCGCTTGAATTAGAAGAAGCACGTTATTTGCGTCTTTCGGAAACTCATTCCTGGATAGCTTGAAAGTGCATTTTTTTAATCAGGCAAGGAAATTAAACACAGACCAGAACCGGCATGGCCGCCATTTTTCGCCTGATAAAATATCACGCCATTTGGATATGCTTATGGCGACACACCGCGTGTATGAATACTTTACCGTCGTTCAAAAACCACAATTGCTCACTTTTGAAAGCTTTCTTCAGGATCTGGGACGTTATACGCATTCCCCGGCAAACGATGCTGCTCCGGAACCCGAAACCGATTCATTAATTAGCAATGAACAGGCTGCATATCTGAAAGTGCTCACCCAGTCACCTTTTACTCAGTATGAACCTTTACGGACAAACGTTTTCCGTTGGGTCCTCTACTTATTGACCGACTTTCAAAAGGAAGTCAAAATCCAAATTAAAGCTGGCAAATTTACCTATGCCACGTTTAAAGATCTCAAGTTTTTGATTCGCCGTGCCGGTTTGCTAAACTCTAACTACTTATTTTCCAAACAATTTTTCGGTTTTCTTATCGAACTTTACAAAAAAGATGGTATCCCCAAATTAATTGAATTTTACACGGTCAACAGTACTGGTCTTTTGGCGGAACGGCATCTGGAGATCAAAAATCGTCTGGAAGAGTTCTACGTATTTTATGCGGCACAAATTAAAGAGCTTTTACTTAAAAATGAGTCTCGTTGTATCCGACTGGAACATAATTTGAAAGTCTTGGACAAATGCGATGATCTGCATATCCGCCAGATCGTGCGAGTGCTGCGGGAAGAAAGTGGCCTCACTATTCATGCATTTTACGAGAATATCTCCCAGGATAATGGGTGGATGTCAATTTATCATAAAAGAGGGAAAAAGAGTCTCGAAAAAGAGCCCATCATTTATCCTAACAAGCCCATAGCAGATTTTTTAAAAAAAACGTCTATATCCTACCATCAAAAGTACCTCTCGCTGAACAATTATTTCAGCGCTATTGGCCGTGTGCCAATCGAAAGGAATAACAGTTTACTCAATTATCTGTGGTTGCGATATTTCTTTGCCAACGACCGGTTTAATCAGATTGACCTTGATGATAAGACCGATTTCATTATGAGTAAACTCAAAAATATATTGTTAGATCATCAAATCAGTGTTTCGGGCTCTTTTCTGATTGTCTATGACAGTAAAAATGATCCGTTTTTCGCATACGATAAAAACGCGCAGGGTACCCGTGAGATTGATAGTACGAAATGGGGTACTTCAGATATGTTGTTTCTCCAAGAATTTTTAAACGGAAAGCAGGCAAACGGGGCTTCGTCCTTAAAAGAATTTAAAACGATCATTGAACTTGGACGGGACGGTGATGGGAATTGGAACGATCTTTATACTCCAGAAGGATTGAAACCCATTTCAACACTCTCACCTAATGTTGTGTCTAAGAGCTATCAACGGTTAATGCTTGTACGGCTTAGCAAGCGGAGTTACACTAAAAGGAGCGAGAAGCCGCAAGCTATTATCGGATTTTATTACACGACAGATAAGCCTTTGTCAGCTGCAGAGGTAGACGTGGCCCGTTATATGATCCTTTTGAGAGAATCGTTCAGTCAGTTTATACAGAATCACCACGAAAGTGATGAATTTAGAAAGTGGCAGCTCGCGGAAATTAAGCAAAAGATGTCAATCCTAAGCGGTCATGGTAAAGAAATGCTCCTCAATATAGCGCTAAGAGAAGATAATCATTATAAGGAGATCGCCTATACTTTGCTTAAAGTTCAGCGCTTACTTATTGATAAAAAGGAGGAATTTCGGGAGGCTAATCGCATTGGTATAGCAAGCAGCCGTATTAATCGAATCTTTAAAAGTTTCTTCAAGGCCAAACCTAGTGCATTAAATACCTCCTATTTCAAAAAAGATCTGGTGGAAATGGCGACCGATATTTTCGGCTTTCAGGAAATAGAAAATAAAGAAACACTAAGTGCCGAAGACGTTCAAGTAACATTGGATCCAGAATCGATTGATTTTCAGTTTGACAAGGATCTCCTTAACATGTTCTGTTTTGAGATTTTAGTCAATGCCAAAAAGAACAGATGGCTTTTTTTAGATGATATGCCACATGAAGGTTACGAAGAGTCATTTACAACGAACCGAATCTGGATAACGGTTAAAAAGACAGTTCAAATGCTCGAATTAAGTATAGGTAACACAGGTCCACGTTTAAAAAGCGGTGAGCTACAGAAGATTCAAGAGAAGAAAAATATCAAGCGTTACGACTATTCATCTGGTATAGAAATGATCAATACAGTGCTAACCGAATTTGAGATAGGTTCTATGTCATTTGAAGAGGACTATCTTTCTGCAGAACTCTCCAGATTTACGGTTAAGCTTGTTTTATACACAGAGCCATGAAGATCGCCATAATAGAGAATCAATATGATCAGTTTGATGTGATTAGCGGCTTATTGGAAGAATATACACTCTTTCCGGACTATACCCGTTACAAGAACTTTCTGGATAAAGTGCGGATCCACCTAAACACGCGTTACAGCAAAGAACAGAAGGCTGAGGCGCTACAGTCCGTAATCAAGGACTTACAAGAGTTTAAGCCCGATCTTTTGATCATTGACCATATACTGGTCGGCAACCATAGTGCCGAAAACGGGATACAACTCGCCAAAAAATTGAGAAAGGAAATGATGACTCAGCCGATCCTGTTTTTAAGCCGGACCGAGCAGAATCACGTTGATGTATGTAAATATTTACCTGAAGTGAAAGCACCGGTTCGGTGGGTATCCAAAGGTTACAGCGGTGAAGAAATTTTAGAACCGGAATATTTTAAACAAAACGTCATATCCCAGATAAAAGAACTTTTGAATGAATCTGTTCCCATCATTGAGAGTCATTATTTACTTCCGATCATTAAAAAATTTGAAGAGATCGAGACGAATCAAAACGGTTTGAGTAGATATCGACATAATAAATCTTTAATACCTCATGTTAATCAGTTCACAGTTATCATTCAAAATATGAAAAGTTTAACGACGCAGAACACTGGTGAGAATAAGACGCTTGTAAATTTATGTGAGACAATTATTCGTTACTCAAGCCAAGGGGAGTTTGGAAATGATGAATGTGAAATTGCCTGTAAAAAACTAGAAGAATTATTAAGAAAACTATGAAAATCTTTTTTTTGAGAACATCGGCAAAATTAGGTCCTAATATTTTAGACTGGCTTCGTTCCGTGTACTTTTCATTGCTGACTAGTACGCTGCTCGTTTTATTAAATAAATTATTCAGCATGGATTGGTATAGCCGAGGTGTATTGCTTGCAGCGCTGGCAGGTGTCGGAATCGGTTTACTGATGAGTGTAAACATTACTAATCGATTTAAAGGTTTCGAGAAGGACTTTGAAAAAGATAAAAGTTTGAACGCCAGGCTTGAAATAACACAATACTATATAAATCGAGATAAAAAAATGGCTTCTCAACATTTTGCCATGTTCCTACTCCTCATTCTCTCTATTTTACTGATTGGTTGGGGCGGATGGCTTAGTGATAAACACTCCTTAGAGAGCAGCAATAAAAATAAACTAGCTATAGAACAAATTCAAAAAGTTGAGGCGGTCAGAAGTAAAAATGACAGTCTTAATGCCATAAGGATCAATCTGTTGCAGCAGTATAATCTAGAAAAAAGAGATTCTATTATAACATTGAAAATAAAAATTTTGGCTTTAGAAAAGCTTGGCAAATATCGTTCGCAAAAAGGTAAATGACGATCTGTTAATACTAGTACCTAAGGCAATGATTTCGAGGTTCTTTCTATAAGATGACAAACGGTCGATAGAAATTTTTTTACCACACTATTTCAAAAAAGATTAAAGGCCGTTGATCAAATTCATTCATCTTGAACTGCCTGTTTCGACTTCAACGCAGTTTTGAATTCATAGTTCTTGTAATTTTGGGGTCTTCCAATATTGGCGTAAAAAAGGCTGAAAAATCCGATTAAACTTCCGGACAAAAAATGTATTAGCCTCTATCAGATATGGGTACTCTATCGGTGTGTCGAAAATGGCTAATAATTTCGGATAATATTAACCATGTCTGTTGGCGCATGTAATATTGAATTCCAAATTTATAAATTCAAATCATTTGTAAATTCCAAGGCACATTTATTACGGGAACAACCTTAGATCAAATTTGAAAGAGCAAAGCCAAGGAACGTTCGGAAAATTTAATAGCAGCTCGAAATAAGTAGATTCGTTATAAAAAAGATGCATTTCTAAATTATATGAATACTGACGTAACAATCGATCCTGGATTGACATTTAAGCTCAACGCTAGGATATTGAAACCGTCTGGCACTAAGCCCATGTATAGTGGTTAATGATGATTTTTACCAGCATATAGGACACTATTTGTTATTTGATAAATAATTATGTTTATTTCCAGTATATTAGCACAACCAAACCTTCAGATCATGAAAAAAATCTTCTTTATTACGCTGTTATTTTTATCAGCGTTGGCTGGCTGTAATACTTATTATGTGGCCGCTACTACGGAGCCAATTGACCTTTATCAGAGCGAAGGGGCCGGTGACCTGGCTTTCAATGTCCCGGTTGGAACAATGTTATTGCTTAGGGGGAGTGACCGGCACGGTATGCGGCGAGTAAGGTTCCACAATGATGCGAATTGGTACTGGGCACCATCTGTTCATTTAAGCCTGGTTCCGGGTTTCAATCCTAAATATTACAATGAAACTTACGCGAGCTACGAATCTAACCATACAGGCGGTGTGGCATCTTCCGGCGGTTACGATGCTACGATACAAACTGGCTCCAGAGGGGGTAAATATTATATCAATAAGAATGGCAATAAAACTTATGTGAAAAGGAGTACCCCCGGAGGTTCTGTCAGGCATGTTGGTGGGAGCGGTTCCAGAGGTGGGCGGCACTGAGAACGGATAAGTCATTCATTAATGGCATTGTACAAAAACTCGGACTCGAAGAAAGGAACAAGATAATGCGTGGTTGTAAAGCGTTTATTTGACCTGTTATTTCCTGATGAATGGAATGTATGTCACAAAATTATATAAAAATGTGACGAAATTTTGTTGCACGGATCTATAATCTTGGTTTTATCCTATAAAATCTTAGTGATTACATACAAAATTTTAGCGAGCATGTACACCTTCAGTCTCATGCTTAACAGTGACGACAAAATCTTGCAAAGTGCATAGCTACCCCATTAAAAATACGGATAATGTTTCTGTACATTATGCCATCAAAATTAACAATTTTTGTACTTTTAATCCGATGCATTACTTCCGTAATAAACCTTAATCATAAGCCAAATTATTTCATGTTGACAAACACTTTTAAAGAGGGATTTAGCATTCCTGATATCAATAGCTCTAATTTCATCTACAGCGTCAAGCAGAATGAAATGGAAAACCTACCCGGTGATTTCTGTAATTCCTGTTTAACTGCAGCGCCTTCTTTCATCAGTGTAAATATCTAATGAAAGACAGATGCGAGCAACCGGAGTCATCTGGTGGCGAATTAAGTTTGACACATATCGAGATGCTTGAGGATGCCATAAAAAAAAACGAGTTCATCGATGACGTGAAGATGTTGAAGCACCTCAATGGATTACAGGTTCAACTGATCAATAAGTGCTCGGCTAATTCTGCCAGGCTGTTTGATATCCGCCAGCAAATAGGTAAATACACTAAACGAGTGGCCAATAGCCGGGTCGTTGGTTCTTCAAATGGCGTAAATGAAAACGCAAAAATTTCCGGATACGAAGAACAAATGCGGCGGATGGAAGCGATTTTGACAAAGTCTAGGCAAATTAAAAAATTTCTTTTAAAACTGTTTTCAGCAATCTGTACGACGCGCTAAAAGATGTCCTGATTGTTTTGACGTCATTTTGTATTTCATTGGTCATCACAATGTTTGTGGATAAATATACACCGTTATTGGAAAGCCGTATAATTTACGGATCTGCTCATCTTGCTGCCATTGTATTTTTCTTCTGCGTGGAACATTTTATAACGAGTCCATGCCTGGCTGGTTAAATAAAAGAATTATTGTAACCGCCAATAGGATAAGAGGTGTAGCAATATGGTGAAGTTTCATCTTTTGATAGATTGTGTTTTTCGGGAGGTTATTAAGCGATAGACATTTTGCGCTGCAGGCTGCCGATCTGCCCGAGAAAAGACGCAAAGGGGTCCATGGCGCCCTGTTTGGAGGTGGTGATCACTTCATAGATACCGGTGTCGGACGTGATCGTATATTCAGAATAAGAACAAATGGGTAGCTGCCGGTTGTTGTTAAAACGGCGGTCGGGGCCGCCTTGTTTATTGACGTAACGCCATGTCTGGCCAATGATATCGGCATCGTGTGGTACGTTTTCATCTTCAATGAACCTTGTAGGGTAACCCTCGATCTTTAGGTTTTTATAGAAGACTGCGGCAAAGGTGCTGCCGTTTTTCACGAGTAAGCGTTCCGGTAAAAAGTAGAATTCCAGCTTACTGAGCCGGAGACAGGGGATGGCTACGTTGGTCGTGAAATAGGGCAGGGGCGATTGGTTGGGTGATATGCTTTTCAGGGGGACACGGTTGATCAGTTTATCGGCACCACCGGTGCGCTTGTAATCATTGGTTTGCCTTGCATTTAAGTATTGCCAGACCCTGGCCGAACGGGAGAGTGTGGCGAAATGGTTGCTGAACTGCTGGTAAACTTGTTTGAACTGTTCGTCCATTTCATAATGGAGTTGCATGGCAAATCGCTGTTTGTCGGATTTCCTCAGTTGCGGGATCAGGATCAGGAAAAAGAGCAGTCCGCCTGCCAGTTCGTAACCGGCATAGGGGTTTGACAGAAAAGTTTCCTCCCGGTTGGTCTGATCATAGTGCTGGTGTTCAATAGCGACGAACCGGCGGGCAATATAACCTGCCGAATCGGAATAGGCGATTTTTAGCCATTTGGCGTCCGTGGAATCAAGCAGTTGGAAACGCTGGTCTGTGGTCGCGGCTTTCAATATGGAAGATTTGGCGCTTGCTGTTTTCCGGATATTGACGCCCGTATAAAAGGTGACTTTCGCGAAAACGCTGTCCGTAGCGGGTTGTATGATCACCGTACGGCTGCTGAATGAGGTAAATGCCATGATGAACAGGAACACGATCAATGGAAAAGTACCAAACCATTTGGTATAGGATATCATGCCCGCTTTTTGAGTGAGTTCGCTGATAAATGCCTTGGAATCTGTATCGCTTAATTGTCCGATGTCTGCCGAGGCGATCTGATGTACTGCTTCGTACGTGGCGGGCAAAAATTGCTGGCTGGCAGGTTGCTGTGTTGGCGAATGATTTGGCCCGGAAATCTTCTGTCGGTAGCTGATGCCGTGGGAACTCAGGTTGACATAGGTGCCCCTTGGGCCGATATTCACACGCGCGCCTTTGACGCCAACGGAATAAGTGATGCCGCTTTTTGAAAAGTTGATCCGGAACGGGCCGGAACCCAATGATTTGCGATAAGACCAGCTCATATATGATAAGGTTTAGGTTTGATGATTATAAGTCGTTCTTTTTTTCGACATTTAAGAAGTCAAGGATTATTTTTTCGGCTTCTTCCTTTGAATTGGCAAAGGGTCTGAGCTCAAATCGTCCAACTTTAGATTCTTTTAGCCAGTTCGACCAGTACAGTTTGATGATTTCCATATCAGTCGGATGCACGGTTGCAGCACCGACTTTTGACTTGGAACGGTCATAAAGCTCCAGGACCAGAATTTCCAGGTTTTTTAATTTTTCATTTTGCACAGGCCTGATCCGGAATTGTTTGTTTTTTCTGAAGAAGGCGGCCATGTCGTTTTCTCCGGAAGCGAGGTAAGCATCCCGGAACCGGTCAACCGTTTTTTTACTTAGATCAAAACCTTTGTCATAGATACCGGCTTCAATATAACCGTCGGTCGTTAATATCAGGATATTCCGATACGTGCTTACATAAGTGTTATATTCATCGGTCACTGGTTTTTCATCTGGAAGGACTGCGGCATTATCCAGTCCCTCATTTAAGTATGTCCAAATGTCAGCACCGAAATTTTGACGTCCGGCAGCGACATTCACCCTGTTAAATTCGGAGACGAGATCACTGACGTCTTTTTTTAAGGTTTGCTTGACGCCATTTCGTTCTTTGATATAGTCTATGCGGGCATTCTGATTCGGAAAACGGGCAAAGTCTATAGAGAGTTTTCCCGTATTCACCTGATATTGATTTATTAACCCCTTGTTGATAAAATCGATCCGGATTTTGTCCCGTTGATTTTCTGAACGGTGGCTCCGTAAAATCGATGGATAGAGGTTCGTGGTCAGTATTTTCAATATTTCCACATCATTTAGCGGGCGCCGGTATAAGTTACTATTTACTCTATTTGAAAGATCAGCGGCAAATGTGATATTATAATGTGTGATCACAAATTTCTTAGGGGCGGAGGTCAGTAGGACCAATAGACCCGCGAACAATAATTTATTCACCTGTATGGAATTTTACGCGTTTATCGACTTTGTTGGTTTGAAGTTTCTCCTGTTGCCAGGAGATGGCTATCTCGGCAGCCTGAGCAGTTTTTAACGTTGCCTTCGGGATAGCATATTCCTGATACAGAAAATCGTTCCAGCCTTCTAAAAAGATGTTGATCCGGTCTTTCAGCGCATCGACCGAGATCGGTAAGTTATCTGATTGAATATGTACCATGTAGATAGAAGCTATCTTATCGATCGTCTCCAGATCGGATATTAATTGCCCCCGTTTTTTCTGCAACTCATGGCTTAATTTCAGCGGAAGGCTGGTCAATTCCTGTAGGGTGGACTTGATTTTTGCTTTTAACTGAATAATATTCGTATCCAGTAAACTCATTTCTTCCTTGAGGACCATGATTTTTTCAAGATTCGTTTTAACTTCCGCTAAAAGCTGTTTGATCAATAGCCTGTTCTTTTGGGTCAAGACATCCGGATCCCGGTCTTCAAAGAGTTGCATCATTTTGCTCAAGGCGAACTTGAACATAAGTAAGCCTAACGCTCCAAATACGAATACCAGATAGAAGTTGGTATCTGTAAAGGCCATATCCCAGCGCCAGGGGATATTTACATTACCACGCGCATAGTTCACCTCGTAAATCGACTGAGTAACTTTGTAGGCAACCGCCCCGTCAAGGAAAATAATCCCCGTCCAAAAGATGGTCAGGTTTACCCACTTAGCTTTGATAAACCGGTCGGCCATGGCAAAAGACAAGGGTATAAATACGAATAAACAAATAAACGTAACAGCAACCCACCCTTTTTCGCCCGCTTTACTAATTGCGTGCGCGTTAAAGATCTGGGGAACAGCAATCGGCATGTTCTGTGCTTCTGCTTCTTCGGCATCACCAACACTGAACAACAAAATATAAGCTGCTGACGAATAGAATACAAATAAATAGCACAACAACGCAGCATTAAAAATTATCGTCGGGATCAGTTCGTACCATTTAATCTTTGGTGTGAAGTATTCAAGCTCAACCTTTTTTATCTCATTATTGAGCTCATTATTTTCCTGTTCTATGAAGGGGATCTTATCTTTTGTTATTTCTTCGATTTGCCTTGCTATAACCGCTACTTCAGCTTCCGCGCGCGTTTGTTCACTTTCAAAATTGCTTTTGTTCAAAGCGCTGTTTTGCTCGCAATGATCGATCTCAAGTTCACAGGTCCTGTTCAATGCGTCGCAGGTTTTCACCCGATGTTCATCTATTTTTGTTTGCAATCGTTTCTTCTTGTCGTCAATAATATCGATATCATTGATGAATACCGAGTAAACGGTGTCGAATGACTTATACAATACCTGGTGATCGCCGCTATTCAGTTTGGAACGTTCAAAACCCTGTTCGCGCAATAGTTTCCGGTCGAAGCTGCCGACTTCAGCAGCGATCATCGAATCCAGAACTTTTTCAAATTCAGCTCCTGCTTTAAGGGCATTTTCCGGAGCAATAACTTTGGCTTTTTCCCGTACAAGTGGTTCAGGTTCATTACTTTGCTTAATTATTTTGGTTTTGAGGCTGTCGAAATTATCTATAAGTGAACTAATTGTTTCCTGGTGGTTTGTACTGATGATGCTTTCCTGGTTGTTTTTTTTTGCGTTGACACTCCAGTTATAAGAACCGTGGAGGGCAATACGTTTATCGATGACGCAAAACTTCTGGTTCATGCTGCCATAACCGCTGTTTTTTATCTTGTAAACGAGTGCGCCCTTAGCAGTAAGCAACGCAAAATCTAATTTTTCATTCTCCTGATTGTCGGCAATGATAATTTCGATATGAACACCTTCTGCAAGTTTGCTAAGCACAATATTGAACAAGTCTTCATCTGTGAACCAGGCAGTCGCGATCAATATCTCTGATTGGGCGGCAAACAGTTCCCCCTGGATCTTGGCGTAAATTTCCTTGTTATCGTTGATTACCTGTTGATCGATCAGTTCCATTTGTTTTTTGCTTTGTGGCTTTGTCTTTCCGTACTTTATTTAAATATTGATCCATTAGGACAGCAACCAATCGTAATCAATCAAATGCCCGAGGTTATCCGTTAATTTGTTGTCATGGTTTGATCGTAAGTAACTGTTATTGACAACTGTTACTTTTTCACCATCTTTCCAACGCGCGTTCTGATAATCCCATAGCCAGGTCATCGCCGTATTTGAAGTGTTTGTCAATAACTTTACCGCATCGGCTTTGGTGGTTTTTACAGCTCTTGAAGTTGAATTTTCACCTACACTGTGAATTGCATAATGAGTAATTACATCATTAGCGTTTTTCCATACACCGGAAATTTTAAAGTTTGCCATATCTTATTGTTTTTGATAACCAAAAGTAAATCGATAGTAATCCATAATTTTACGGGAAACCGTAAACTGAAAGTTATTTTAAAGGTATTTGCCTCAGGTGGATCTCGGTCGGATAGTGGGAATATTGGGACGAATAAATTAAAAATGGCGTTAAGCCATCTCATCGATCATGTGATGTACTTAACGCCGGATGAGTTACCTGGTGTGACAACTCGGTGAACAGGTTGCACAGCCATCGGCTGTCGAATAAGTTTTCTTCGCCTCTTTAACGGCGTCCTGGCAATTGGAGAAATCCCCCAGATCTTTCCGGTTCTCCGCGCTGGGCAAATAAATGCAGCCCGAATTGTGTACTTCATGGTCACCATTACTCTGGGCATGTTTGTTAACGTAATACCTCATGTTTTTTGAATTAAATAAATAATAATTCAAAATTAAATGTTGCAGGAATGCCATTATTACGGGAAGCCGTAACGAACGAAGTTTGCTCAGATGATCCTGTAGTCTTTGCAATAGGCGATCAACTGGACATTATTGGTAAATCCTAAAGCATCTTTGATCTGGTTTAGGCGTTTTTCGATGCTGCTCAGGCTGTTGGCCTTGATGCCTTGTTGCTGAAGATAGGCAGGGATGTTTTTTTGTAAGGTTCCCTTGGCGAGTTGCGCGATGACCATGATGTCATAGTCGCTGAAATCGTGGGCGTTTTTTGTCCTGACCTGTTGCAGGAGCCCGGCAGGGATGTAGCGTTTGTTTTTCGAAATGCTTTCAATGGCTGTTTTAAGATCTTCGGCGTCGCTGGGGCCCTTGCATACATAACCGTTTATATCAGACCGCTGGTAAAGGCTGGTGATGATCGTTTCCTGTTGTTCGGCGGAAAAGACCAGAACTTTGATATCAGGTTGTATATCCCTGGCTGCCGCGATAAGCGCGGCACCCCCATTAAGTTTTTGTTCACGGCCGCTGGTATTAAAAGACAGGTCAGTGACGAGCAGATCAAAAGCCTGGCCGTTTTGAACGCCCCATTTTAGAAGTGAATAGGCGTCGTCACAGTAATAAGCGTGTTTGACGGTTTCAATGCCCATTTCTTTTAAAGTTTGCCGGATCCAGTTGTTAGAGTTTTGATGATCTTCAGCTATCAGTGCGGTTTGAAGCATAGTAATTCGTATTATTTGATCGGAAAGGATAAACTGATTTGCAATCCTTTTTCAATGCCTGTGTCAAAAGTAAGCACGCCGCCTATAGCGTTTATACGGTTTCCCGTATTTGTCAGTCCATTTTTTTGTGAAAAATCTTTATTCAGGCCGATGCCATCGTCGAAATAGGTCAGTAAGCAGCGGTTGTCTTGTACTTCAAATTTGAGGATAACATTGTGCGCTTCGCTGTGTTTTTGCATGTTGACCATTAATTCCTGGATGATATACTTAAGTTCAAACTGGTGGACCGGATCGACCCTGTCCCATAGGTCCTTGTTATTTCCGACTACTGATACCCTGGTGTCATCTGTAGAAAAAGATTTGAGTAAGGCGGAGATCTTTAAATAAAAATCTTTTTCCGGTCGTTGTATGATATCATAAGATATATCCCTTGCGCGGATATAAAGATCTTTTACATGGTATAACAGCCAGTTTTTATCCAGAACCACATCGTTCTGGAGTCTTTTCATGATCAGGTAGGCATCGTTGGCCAGGGTATCATGTACTTTCTTCGACGCTTTTTCCCTGGTTTCCGTGACGGCAAGTTGTTTGTCCTGTTCTTGCTGGCGTTTTCTTTTTCCGTACCATAACAGGGCGAATATGGTAATGAATATAAACGCAGATAATGCGCCATAGAAACGTATGTTTTGACGGATAAGCTGGTATTTTTTATCGGTAATGTCTTTTTGAAGTTTCAGATTGTCAGCCTTGCTCTTTTCTACTTTGTAACGGATCAGGGCAAATTGGTTTTTCGCGGCATTCCTGGCTGTTTGTAGGCTGTCGTTTAGTTCTTTAAACTGGCCGAAATAGATTTTTGTGTGTTTTACCGGACTTAAGTCGACCAATTTACCCAGTGCCTGTAACTGATCATCCGGGCTTTCTAGCCGCTTGGCAATTTCATACATGGATTTTGCGTAGCCTAAGGCGGAGTCAGGTTTAATCGACCGGTAGTAATCTGCAAGGTGGGCAAAGCTGGAGTTCTGGCCCCAATCGTCTTTTGCTTTTTGACGGATACGGAGGGCCTTTAAAAGAGGAGGTGCGGCCTTAAAACTGGGATTGCGAAGCCATTGGGCCGTTGCCAGGTTAGTTAAAGCGCGTGCATAATCGGCGTTTTCCTGGCGTTCTTTGTTCAGTAACCTTTGATAGATCGCGATCGCCTGATCATATTCTTTTTTCTGCTGGTAAGCGTAAGCGATATTATTCCAGGTCAGGTCCTTGAGTGAGGTGTCCTGCGCGAACCGGAGGTTTTGCCGGTAAAAATCAATTGCGCCGTTCTGGTCGTCTAAGTCTGCGCGGATCAAGCCGAGATCATTGTAATTGCTCGCAAGGGTGGCATGATCGGTTTTGTGATGTTCATTAAGGAACTTCAGTGAGCTGACCAGGCTTTCCTGTGCCCCGTAAAAATCTCCCGCCCGGTATTGGATCTTGGCCATATTGCTGTACGCCATCGCGACCTGAAGACTGTCGCGGGATTGCGCGGTGACCTGGTTAAAATAGTAAAATGCGGAGTCTTGTTGTTTACCGAACCAGTCGTAAGCGATCCTGAAGGTCGTCCAGTCTACGTTCACCTTTTTTTTCGGCTCGCGTTGGCAGGCTGCCAAAATGAGAAGGATAGCAATAAGGATAAGGTTGGTCTTTTTCAAGTTTTTTTGTTAAAACTAAGAAAAAGCAGGTAAAAAACAAGGCAAGCCTGGCCTGCCTTATTTTTACTTCCACTCCGGTGTTAGCTATTATGCGGCGGAGGTGGCGGTGGAAGTGGGGGATATTGTCCCTTGTCACCGCCGGTATCCACGTCAAGTGTACTTACCTGACCATTGCCGTTATGGTTATTATTAGGGTTATGCGCAGGGCATGACAGTGCCAAAAAAATGGCGAAAAAAATTTCAAACATTTCACTTTAGTTTAAATCGTTAAAAAATGCTGCTTGCCCGACGGGACTATCCCGTGAGTGAGGCAGGTTGATTTTGGGAAGTGAGCGCTTGAATGCGGGAACTTTTAAATGCCTCCCAAGCCATTTAATAGGCTCCCGCGTTCGTTGCGCTGTTTGAATCAATTCGTGCACTATCCCGGCCGGCCGACCGGGTGATTTGATTGTGAAGCAAAAGTATATGGCGTAAATCGCTATGCAGCAGGTTCTTCCGGAATTTCCGTAAATACCTGTCTTCTTCCGAAAAGACTTGAAAGTTTCCGGAAATAATCTAATTTTAGGGTGATGTATACGGACAAATTCAAGGTTTATAAACAAGAGGTTACGGATGCTTACCATCGGGAACGTGAGGTATCCCCGTTGGACTGGCTGATGCATCCGACCCGTTTCCGGGTCAAACAACGATGCCGTCAGCTGATCGAGGATGGCCTGGAATCGCGGGATATGGCGACGCTGCGCAATTATCTGAGAATGAAACCTACAGATAATGATTTTAGTGCCGCAATGAGCGATAAGCAAGGCAATGCTTTCCGGAGTTTTGAAATGTTTTTGAATAATACGAGCATTAACCCCGCAGAAAGGAGTGTCGAGTTGCTTGCCTGGCTTATCGGATTTCCGGACCGGCCGTGTTCAAATTATAAATGGAGGGGCCAGGAGGGAAGCATTGAGGTTGTAGATGGACCTGAATATACAGCAGAAGAGGAAGATGAAACGGAAGTGGACGGTGTAGCGGATACAGAGGTTGAAGCCGGTACTGAAGAAGGGACGGTCACTAAAGTTGAACCGGGTACTTCGTATTTATCGGATCTTCAGGATCTGACGGAACTTCAAGATGAACCGACTTTAATCGGCGGCACAGATGCTGAAGTGGACACAGGAACGTCAGGCGAGAAAGGGAAGTTTGAAGCAGGACAGGACGGCACAGCCAGGTTAAAAACCGATTGGCGGTGGACTGTGGGGGTATTGGGTTTGATGATCGTCGTATTAGCAGTATTGTTTTCATCCCATGGGTCAGCATGTATGTACTGGAATGGTGATCATTATGTGGAAACTTCCTGCAGCATAGCCAGGCCGGATACGCTGTTAATGACGCTGGATCGCATAAAATTACAGCGGTTCCGGAAAATCAGGCACACGGATACATTGACCCGCTATGCGGTGGGCCGGTTTTGGTATTCCAAAGTAGGGGATAGCATAGAGGTGTTCTCTATGGAGGGCAGGCATCCCTTAGATCAACATAAAAAGCTTAAAGAGATGACTGATTTTATTGTGAACGTTTGCCGTAACCGGAAAGATAAGATCGGGGGCAGGTGATTGGTTTACGGGAAACCGTAAATAGATTTCAGCATGAAACTGTTTTTTTGTTGTTACATAGCATTTGAAATTTATCCGGAAACATGAAATACTTCCTTATTTGCATTATTTTCTTTGCAAATGTTCAAACTCAGTCAAAAGTCAAGGTATATATCTGCGATAGTCCACATGCCAAAAAATATCATTTAAAGAATGATTGTAAGGGGCTCAGTCATTGTACGCACCAGATCGTAGAAACCACGGAAGAAACCGCTAAGAAAAAAGGTTTCGAGCTATGCAAGTTTGAAAAATAAAAGATAGTGGCTGATTCAAATAAATCAATAAGTATTTGATAATCAATACATTTGTGTTATCTTTCATTAACCTTAACACTTATTGCCATGTCGCGTATCAACAAGAGCTTTATTTGGGTGGTTCGAAGCAATACCTGGTGGTGCTGGACGAAACAAAGAAGGAAGGGAGGTATGAAATCGGGTCTTTGGATGAGATCTATAAATATACGGAGGAGCTGTTGAGGGCTGTTGCGAGGTTTGAGATAGGAAGAAGTAGTCTGGCGCATCTCTTTATTGTGATACGTTAAGCGAAATGTGGTCATCGCCAATTTAATTTACCTGATATTTTCCCTGAAGATCTATAACAAGCTTGTACCTGCAATAGATACGGTCATTATATATAAATGTTTTTTCAGGGGTTATGGAGGTCGTGGTTGAAGATATTTGTATATTATCGACACTTTTCGTCAATCCAGTATTAATCGCAGACTTGATATTCTCCAGTTTGGCAGATGTCGACATGCGCGAGGTGTTTTCTAACGAAGTCAGTAAGGTCGTATTTTCAATCCACGCAGCTTTACGTCGAATAATATTCTTAGTGTGGGCGTCATACTGAATATTAGCCAATCTGAAATCATGCGATACCGTTTCGGTGCTTGGCGTTCCGACAACGTATAAAGTGGCGCTTTTGCGGTAAAAAATGTTATCAAAAAAATAGGCTATGTTGCTAAAAAAACGATTTCGTGGATGCTCTGGCCTGGCTGCTCTTAATTTGCCTTGCACTTCAAGCACGGTTTTTTGCCCAGAGTTGTAAGGGCGGGTATGATTAACGAGCAATTTCCTTTTGCCAAATTGAAAGGTTGTTTGCGCCCCTCCATTATTCAGCTTGCTTTCCAAATCGGTAAAGGAGAAGCTTACTTCCGGATGGAGTTCGAAACCGGGAGCACAATCTTCAAGCTTTAGCGGAGGTAAAGGAACAGGTGAAAGCACAGGTTCATGACCTGTCTGTATTTCCGGCGAGAACGTTAAGCCCACGGTGGTGGAAACAAATTGAGGATTTCCATCATTCACCAATATTTGACCTCCTGATAATTTAGTTAAACCCAATGTAAGCCAAGTGTTATCGTCAAGCTTAATGGGCTTTTGAAGAACTTCCCACAAATGAGATATAGGTTGCTTAAAATTTGTTAATTTGGGCACCAATTCATCGACTTTATTAGCGCCGATATCCATAAACCTTTCGATCAAACGCGTTAAATTATCAGTTACGTCGCGGTCTGCTAAGGTGACCAAACAGCGATTGGGGGTTATTACTGCTCGTCGTTTTGTTTTGGTCATCAAACTATAATCAGGTGAAAATCCAAATTCCGAATCATAGCCAATAACAATTTCCCTGGCTGCTTCGTCATCCCAACCACATTGCCCCGGAACAGGAATCGCTCCAATAATTACATAGCCGTCAGCGGAATAAAAAATTTTCTCGGCAATTGAAAAAGTGTTTCCGTGAAACTTAAATTCATCGAATGGTGTATCTCTCCAAACTTTGTAATCAACATCAACAAAGAAAACCACAGGTGGAACTAAGTTCAATGTGCCGTCTTGATAGTTTCCTTCATAATATTCACAGATATTTTGCGCAAAAGTATTTACGTAGGGAATCGGAAAACGTATAGGGATGCAAAGTTTGGCATCGGCACGTACGATCTGTGGAAATGCAGTTTCAATTGTTCGCGGTGGAGCAATGGGTCTAAGTTGGGCGCTGGCGCAGTTAATGAGAGAAAGCGCCATCAAAATCAATCCTATTTTTCGCATGGTTCAGGTTTTATTATCAGTTAGGGGTTACAAGCGCAATGTCTGCGATCTGTCCATTCGGAATCATGGGTTTCGGGATTACCGTTGCATTTAATTTCCCTTACGCTCTGTCCATTAAATAGCAAACATAAGTGGATTTCTTTTCTATTTTGCCCTGTTGTAGCCCGTATCCAAATTTCACGGGCGTAGCGTATTTGAACAGGAAGTTGCCACTCCAGTAACTCGCCGCGATGCCATGTTTTTTCAAACACAGCACAATCGTCGCAACCGCCGATACGATACTCCAACTTCATGCTATTAGCTTCGGTACGGTCAATGCAAATTTTGATAGACCATCCTTTTGGTGGCGGCGGGCAATTTTGACCTTTAGCAGTCAGGTATCCCGATAAGATAAGGGACACGATTACTATGAATTTCATGATAAGCGTTTAGTTAAGCTAAAATAATGGTTTGGTTTGAAAGAAACAAGTGTAAAATTCTCAATATTAATAACTTAAATAACAAATCGTCATTTCGGGTCCAGGCTTTAAGTAGTTCGGACTTCTAAATTTCAATGGGTCGAACAGGCCTATCTGTTTACGGACAAGGTTCACTACAGAATCGATCATCTATCATCTTACGTATCAACACCGCAAATAATCATTGCGCTTTGGAAATGATTGAGCCATCTTTCGACTTTATTTACTTTTAAGCAACAACAATATGTTTATTTTTAAAGAGGCGATGGCGGAGTTCTTCAGTCATTGCCGGTATGAAAAGAACCTTTCGGAGAAGACCCTGAAATTTTACCAGATCGACCTACTGCAATTCAGCGCCTTCCTCGAACTGCAAAGCTTTTCTCAGTCCGTCAAAGAAATAGATAAGACCCATCTCAAAGCTTATCTGAAAGAGATCTCCGGTTGGAAGCCAAAGACGATCAAGCGCAAGGTCGCCACGTTGAAGGCGCTTTTCAATTACCTGGAGTTTGAAGACCATATCGTAGCCAACCCGCTGCGCAAACTCCGGATCAAGATCAAGGAGCCGGCCTTACTGCCCAAAGCGCTGAACGCCGCAGAATCAAACGATCTGCTCAAAAAGGTATATGCTGCACTGCTGACTGCGGATAAAAGCAGGTACGCGTACCTGGAGGCCTTGCGGAACATCGTGGTGATCGAGCTGTTATTCGCGACCGGGGCCAGGGTGTCAGAAATCGCCAATTTGCAGCGCAGCGCCCTCGACCTGCAATCAGGCACCGTAACGATCCACGGCAAAGGCGGCAAACAACGCATGATACAGCTTTGCAATCCCGACACCATCCATACGCTCAGCACCTACTGCGAGCTGTACGCCGGCAAGATCGCCTGTAGCGGGGGTTACCTTCTTATCAACCGCCTGGATAATAAACTTTCGGACCAGTCGATCCGGCTGTTGGTGACCAGTTTGGCTATCAATGCCAAGATCGGAAAGAAGGTCACGCCCCATGTCCTGCGCCACACTTTCGCTACCCTGCTGCTCGAAAACGATGTAGATATAAAATACATTCAGTCCCTGCTCGGCCATAGTTCGATCATGACCACCCAGATCTATACCCAAGTCAATCTGGAAAAACAAAAACAGATCCTCGCCGAAAAGCATCCGAGAATGAGTTTTACAATAGCGATGCAGTAATATGAATAAAGGATAACTGATTATTATCGATGACTCTCTTATCATTAAAAAATCTCCGGGTCGTTTTGGTTGCTGACCGGACTTACAAAAGTTATTTACAGTCCGACATCAACGGGGACAAGCTCGAAATGATCTCGGATGAGTACTTCGACGAAGTTTATTCAACATTAAGTTCGATTTGTAAAGAGGTTGTGCATTATCAATCGCCGGAAGAACTAAGCCAACACGCTTCCCAACACGCGGAGGATATTGTTTTTACAATTTATGGCGGCAGCGGCTCCAGGAACAGGCTGGCATTAGTCCCTGCTGTTTGTGAGTCTCACCATATAAAATTCATTGGTGCCGATGCTTATGCCAGGATCGTCTGCCAGGATAAGTTTCTTGCTAAGGAATTCGCAAAAAGGCAAGGTGTGCGCGGTGCGGCCGGCGTGCTTATCGATGACCTGAAATCGATGCAGATGATTGAGACATTAACATTACCGCTGATCGTAAAGCCGAATTTAGAGGGCAGTTCCATCGGGATCGCGGATAGTTCCAAGGTCCACGATTATTCAAGCGCTTACCAACTGATAAGACACCTGCTCAATCAATTTAAGCAGCCGGTATTAGTTGAAGAGTTTATCAGCGGTAGAGAGGTTGTAGTTTGCATCATCGGTAACAATGATGGCATCCGCATGTTCGAAGCGATGGAAATCATTTTTGAGGACAATGAAGACTATTTGCTTGATAAGGTTTATTCCGCAAAAGACAAACATTTGCCTGATAGTGACAGTTACCACCGCGTGGTTACCGGGCTGCTTTCACCAACTGAAAAAGTAAACCTTAAAAACCTTTTTCTTAGTTTGGGAAAAATGGATTTTATGCGGATCGATGGTAGGTTGAACGACGACGGTTTTTTCCTAATTGAGATCACTCCAGATTGTTATATAGGTGAAGATTGTTCTTTTGCCGACGCGATAAAACAAAAAAAAAGGAGTTACAGGGATTTGTTAACCGATATCATTCATACCGCATTAATGAGCTATCGTATTCCATATTCCAATTACAAAGGAAGCTGATCGCCCGGTCTTGGAGCGATAAAAAATATTCTTCATCGTTTTCAGGTATGTGTACTCCATAAAGCCAAAACCGCCAGATCGGGGTTTCTTCCATTCCGAGTTCATCGATACGCTTGCGCCAATGACCCGCTAATACAGCGTTACCGGTTTTTTCATAATATTTATGAAGGTCAAAAAATGCATACCTCAGTATTTCTTTATTAGCGAAACTGGGCTGTTCCAATATCTTGAGCATGGTAGAAATGGCCATTTCCGCATCCGAATCCTGATTTTTGAAATCCATTAATATCAGGTAGTTCATGGCAATGGTGAAGCGGTCGAAGTCGCCCGATGCAGTGACCAAAGCTTGTCGGAGTAATTCTTCAGCGTTACCGTTAGTGATACCACGGGATAATTCTAGTACGGCCAAATTGTTCCACAAGGTATGTTTTTCGGTGATTTCATCCCCTAATTCATCTTCTGCCTGCAAAAATTGTTCTTCTGCCTGCCTATATTTTCCGGTTAGGCCTAAATGGACACCGTAGGTAATCCTTGAAAACGCGGCTTGTCTTTTTGCGCCGAAACGTTCGAAATGCGAAATACTTTCCAAGTAATAGGGCAAACCGTCGACGTAATTGAAAACCAATTCGGCGTTCCGCAATAAAAAGCCGTATTCAAAAAGGTTCACGTAGGAATCGTTTCGATAAAGGTCAAAAAATTCGGCGGAGGATAAAGATTTATTCCCGATGTCGTAATTGGTCACCAGTTTGACCAAACGGAGTGCCAATTCGTAGTTAGAGCCCGTTATGGCTGTCGACAGTTCGGATTCACAAAAACCAATCGCATCGCCATGTTTCCCTATCTGCTCCATTAGCATCGCCTTTAACAAACGAAAAACCTTTGCGTTGTCGTTCAACTGTAATAAAATCTCCCAGGATTTTTGGCTGTGGCCCAATTTTAACCATATTTCAATTAACCAATGGTCTAAACGAAGTAATAAATCATGGTGTTTGATGGTATCCTTTTGAAAAAGATTTAGCCGGACGTCAGCTACATAACCGATCATCTTCTCCGGATCCCGGCTCTTCAAAGCTTCCTGGTTGATAAGGTCTAAAAGCCCGAACACCTTGGCATCTAAGGTCAGTAAAGAGGAAAAATACAGTACTTTCATCAGCAGCCAGCCGCGCGATAAAAATATGTCACGTTCATCCAATAGTTGTTCATAGGTATTCAGCCAAAACCGTTGTCCAATAATAGAAAATAGCCCAGACCTTGATAATTTATGTAGTGCTACGGCAATGCTGTCATGGGCGAGCATCACTGTCCCGGCCGATTTCTTTATCAGGTACCTGTTTTCCAAGGCTGATAGTATGCTATCGACGTCGAGCACATAAGCTAAGGCTTCCTTGAATGTCGTCAGTCGCTTCAATAAATTTATTTCTACTGGTTCATGGTGTACTGCGATGATCGTCAGCAAGAAAAGTTCAGCGTTTTTCAAGACATCGATATGTTCTATGGTTGCAGAAAGGATATCGACCACTTTAACCCCTTTGACCGGTAAACCGTATCTCAACTTCGCCAATACATCGACGATGAGTCGCATATTACCATTCCAGTTCACATAAGAATTTTTCAGGACTTCCCAGGTCAGGTTTGGCTGTTCATCGATCAATCGTTTGACGTCCTCCAACGAAAGTGGGGCTACAGGCAGGAAATCAACGGTGATATTGTTCTCCTGTAGTATGGAAACAAGTTCTGAAAAGTGATAGCCAGTCGCACTGTCCTCCGTGAACTCCAGCAGATAGAGACAATTATTGCTGGAACGGATGATGGAAGTCAATAATTCCAATGACCTATAATCGATATTTTGGACATTCTCGATATTGACGATCATGGAATGACGGCTGCACTCGTGTAGAACATATTCATAAATGGTCAAAAGTATGTCCGAATGCGTGGATTGAAAAAAAGCGCTGGCGTCGAAATCACCAGATGCAAAAACCAGGTCCCAAACACTTTTGGCAGTATTTGAAAACGGGACAAAAGCACTGAGGTCTGTCTTGAAATTGGTCCCGATCTTTTTGACCAGCACGCTCGCGCTGGCGCTCTTCCTCAAAAAATCTTCCAAGGAATAGATTCGCTTATCCTTCCTCGCATGATCGTGCATTTCCTTGGCCAGCTTCGTCAGGTAATAGCCTGCTGAATAACTATCCTTTTCAGCCTGCTGGATAGGTACTTTGATTGTTGGGTATAGTTCAGCCTTCCTGTCAAGAAAGTTCCTGGCAAGCTCACTCTTCCCGACACCGCTCTCTCCGCACAACATCACGGTATTGGTCCCGACGCCTACGTCTTGCCCACGTATCTCCAGGAATTCGAACTCTTTGGTACGGTTGACGAATTTTGTAAACATCGATAATAATCAGTTATCCGTTATTGGTTTGTAATTTTGTTTCCATCGTGTTGTTCGCCCTGTTATTAAAACGGTTCATCAATATACCGCCTTCGGTCGTGTAAACACCAAAGTCAATCTTTTCCGGTATCCATGTGAGGTCGCTGTAGATCGGTCTTACGAAATAAAAAACGCCAAGGTTGTTTTGGCAATAACGCTCCATTGCCCGAAATAATTTTCCTTGCAGCGATAAGCCGCGGTTCAATTCACGTAATTGCGGATAGATATTCTGATCCAATTGCCCGTCGTTACAATGGGCGATGAAATGTCCCTTATCATACCCTTCAAACGCAGGGGTGTCCTTAAAAGGACCTAAAAACTGTTTCATTCGATAATTTTTCCGAACAGAAGTATTTGCCGCCGATCTCGCCAGTATAAATATAACCCGCGCTGTCCGGCTGAAGATATCAGGGCTAGGGTCTTCCGTACAATCAAAATACAAGGTGTAATTGCGGTTGACGTTGTCATTAAAATATCTGACCTCCGCATCTTCGAACTTCGATTCGTATTCTTCCGTTAAGTGATATGCCAGTTCCTTTCGTAAATAAACGACTGATTGTTCATAATCCGGTCCGGGTATAGCTGAGAAAATTCTGTAGTAATCGGTCATGATTGCGGTCAGGTTGAACTACCCGAATATAATATTATTTATCTGGATTGAAAATATCAATAAGGGATAACTAATAATTATCAGGCGACGATGTATAAAATAGATCCGGAATTTGTGACCTATCTCGATGTGATCGACAAATTTGTCGTGATACTGGGGTTGCCTATTGCTTTTATTCAATACTTCCGTACTAAAAAGAAAGAAAAACGAGATAGGGAATATGGTACTTATAACGCCCTTGATGAAAAATACCTGGAGTTTCAGAAACTATGCCTGGATCATTCCTACCTAAACATTTTTGATATACCTGATGAACACCCGAAGCAGTTGGATGAAAAACAGGCCAAGGAGGAGCTTATATTACTGACCATGTTGTTTTCCATTTTTGAACGGGCATACCTGTTATATTCAGACCAGTATTCGGAGATCAAGAGAAAGCAATGGTTGGGCTGGGAAGACTATATCCGCTCGTTTTGCCACCGGGAGAACTTCTTGCGCGCATGGGAGGTCAGTGGAAACACATTCGATACGGATTTCGAAGGCTACATGCGACAACTGATTAGTGAGGTTCGCAACGAGCTAAAAATATTAGCGGAAAACGAGAAACTTAATTCAACACTTCCTCAAAAGGGAGGCCGCTAGCACAGCTTTGGCACGTATCATAGTAATCGCAGACAATTTCTTCCCCGGCTGCAATGTCGCGGTCTGTGAAACAATAATCGACCAGCCCAGCTTCATCATAATGATTAATGAAATTCGGATCAAGCGAATGATTGGTAAAACGCGCATTATCGCCACACAAATACCAGTTACCGGTCACTTCTTGAAAACCATGAATTTGAATATAAGAGATAACGTTCAGCGGTAATCGGCCAAGGGTTTCCGGGGTAAAAAGGCGGTCAAAACTTTCGTCGCGCCTCCAGTATACAGTACCTTTAGATATGGGTACTTTAGCAAACAGGGCCATGCCTTTTCCTTCAACTGGTGCTATATAAGTTTCTACTAAAAGCATTGATGCCGCCTGATAATTATTAGTTATCCTTTATTGGTTCACTAATTTAGTAAAAGTTTCGAAAATTGTTAATGGAGAAATCAATACAGATAATGTTCAGTTATCCATTGTACCCAACTGTAAACTTCACTAATGAAGTTTGATCATGCTTTAGTTATTTTAGTAATTACTTGATAACTGATAGTATAAGCTTAGCATTTTTCACATCGCATATAATAATCAAGTTTGACGAACGATGTTATCGGCGTTGTTATGGCAAACTTTCTTATACTTTTATAATTTGTCTGCCTGCACAAGGGATAGTCACTGTTATCAGTGGCAGGGAGGTGAATTTTGATCGTTCCAGTTTTTGGCTTTCTCATAATTATAGCGTCGTAACCATTGCTCAGATATTATGCAACGGCTTAAGTTCAGGAAAAAGATTCATAAGGAGAGAACCATTTTCCGGGTAAGGTATAGTTCCTGTTCGCTCATAATAGTTAAACCGTCCTTTTAATTTTCCGCTTTTATCTTCAAGCAGTAACTGATCGTAGTAACCATATACTTTGATCGCACGAAAATATAGCATGGCATAGTCTTTTTGGCTGTCAAATATATAGTGCGCAACTTGTTTCATATGGATGTAGCGGAAGCCAATGATCATTTTATATTTTAGGGAGCTAACTGCCATTAATATTTTATTCAGCCGGGTTAATTCAAAGGCCGCATATTGATTAGCTAAACCGGCGTAGACCTTGACAGTTGCCCATCGTTCGATCTGTTGCTTTTCGTATTCGCTCTGGTTAAAATAATTCTTATCGTAAAGTTGCTGTAAATCTTGCTGATCGTGCTCCGTCATTACATAGCCCTTACGAAAGAGGCAGGTTAAATACTGCTGAAAAAACATCTCATCCGGGATACGTAATATTTCCTGGAAAACATTTACCCCGTTATGAATAAGTAATGCTGTATTTACGAGGATTTTGTCGGTGCTGCAAAGAAATCGCAGAAAGTTAAATTTTCTGCGTTCGAAAAACAATTTGGTTATGATCTGGGCATTATCTCCACAAAATTTCAGCCTTTCCTCCAAATCCTCCGCTGAAATTGAATATTTGATCAAGTCGGATAAATGCTCTCTTTCGTTTTCATGCAACCAGTCCTTTTTGTAGAAACGGTTCAGGTATTCAGCGATTTTGTCCTGTGTCCTTTGCGTTTGTGCCCTGGCATCTGCTTTCTTGCGATCAACCTTAAGTTGTGTCAGTTCCTCTTCTATCACTTTTTGACCGCCTTCAGAATCATAATAATAAAATTTCTCGTGACTGATAAAACGGATCTCATCTAAGCCGATAGACGCTTCATTCCATCGCGCCTTAATTTCTAAGTCGTCAATAAAAAATTCACGATAATAACAGGTAAGGATCAATTTGCCGGATTCCCTGGACTTTGCCTGCGCTTTCTGATCGAAGACATACACATTGTTATTGTTGTTATAAAAAACATCCTTTTGGGTAAATTTCTGAAGGTCGGACTGCAAAGAGAAATTTGGAAACACCCAGATCAGATAAACACCTTGCTGTTGGTAAAAAAGGCTGCGTCCAACAATTACGGATAGAAATGTTGTTGACAACTGCAATTCAAAGGCGATCTTCCCAATCTTGTTATGATCGGCAAGGACATCAGGCTTCCTCCATTTATTGGAAATGGCCTGATCTTTATATACCTCATCGACCTTTACGCTGTTGATGCCCGGATTAAGTGTAAGGAAATGGGCGATCAACCGCTTCAGTGTATCATGAAGGATACTTTCTTTTTCGCCGTTATACTTGATACACCTGACTTCTTCTTCTGTTAACCGGCTTTGAGTTTTTATTACACAATCCGCACTTTTATAAGGATGGGTAAAATAAAAGGTTTTTTTTTGATCCGTGGACACCCGCCCCCGGATCGCTACAGGCTGTTTGCAGTACAGACATACTAATTCCACAGCATTATTTTGCAGATTTTTTTCAATTTGCGTACGTAGCTGAAATATCTTTGCTTCATTCGTATGCTGATCCTTAAACAGTTCATCCACCTCTATCTGTTCTCCGGTTGTAAGGTTCAATATGGTTTCGATTGTCCGTTGACTACTCATAAATTTCAGCTGGACTATACAGCCATTATCAAATATGTTATGTCACTAAATAAATTAGCCGTTCAGTTAATAAGTAATCAACCATTGCAGCCCCGTCACCTGACGAAAATTATACATGGTTATAAAACTGTAAAATAGTTGATAATTAGTGATGTTATCCACCGCATCTCTTAACTGGCGAAACGCGTCAGAGTAGCTACTACCTTGTAAGGTGACAGATTCAATCTGCTTGCTAAAATTGATAATGAAGTTTCGATTGTTTTCTTCGGAGTTGCGCTGCTGGCTATCACTGAAACTATTTATCGTTTCCACTATATCCACGCTTTTGATTGGTTCAGGTTCACTAAAGGCCATAGAAATTGTACCGGGATCAGTAAACGTATTATAATGATGCCCGGCCAAATCACTTGCCCGCGTAAAATTCGAGTTGTTGATGATGCTGCGGCTTATGTGTGCCGACACCAGATCATTATGGTCATGAAATGCAGGGCAGGCATATAAGGTCAATACTTTGCTTCCCACCTGACTGTCAATATTCTCCAGCAGTTCCTGCTGACGCTGGTAGACTTCATACCTGAAATAATTCCTTCTCCAATGCCGCCATTCTTTTCCGCTACTACGCGTAATGATTTCAGGGCGTTTATATTGAAACAACAAATTAACCTTTAAATTAACGGGTATATTATCAATAACAACCGACAGATAATCTTCCATATCCCTTGCAATTGTTCTTAATTCAACGCCCCTCAGGGGACGGATGGGCCAAAGCGGATGTTTAAAAAAATGCCAGAGCGCCGAATGCCTGGAAAAGGCGGAAGAATCAAAACCCAAAAAACCCTCCTGAGCCTGTCCTATAGGATATACAACCTTTGACCGACTCGCCAACTCTATGTTAAAATAATTCTCATAGGTTTTTTCCTCGAATGTTGCCGTCACGGTTTAAGATTTATAGTTAAGTTTACTTTATTCATGAATTCTCAGTACTGTTAATGCGCATGATTAATTAGTTTAACAATCCAAAATATTAAGCCGATATCAACAGCGCCGAGCAACCATAAAACATTTTTAAGCAGTTCAAAACGTTTATTCCTTAACTCCAGGTCGCGAATCTTTTCATCTTTTTCCCGTAAACTACGCTCATAAACCATTTTCTCATTTTGCAATTGCAAATTGTCCCGTTGCAACTTATCCATATCAGCCTGGCTGTTCGCAGTTGTTTGAAATGATTGGAATTGAGCCGTAAAGCCGCCATTTTTGATTAAAAGGACAGCTTTGGGCTCGCGAACGATCAGCATTGGCAGATCTGCTTCTTCCGTATACATGATTGCATTCACCATACCGGTTTCAACCAATATTTCCACAATGGCATGCGCCAGCGATTCATCACCGTCGAACATGGCTAATATTTGCTCGCGACTCAAATTATCCTTATTACCGAATGCGTCCAGTATCGTGTCCAGCATCCCCGCTTCGTATTCATTGATCTTCATTTGTTGAATTTAAGTACATTTTTTAATCTTTTTACGCTGATAACTCACGTAAAATTTGCCTGATAACGGTTATCGGAAATCCGGCTTGCTGAGTATCCCGAAACTGATCTAGCGCGCGCTCGGCATGCCAGCGCAGGTGTGCGGTCTCGACCGGAAAAGCTACAGCGTGCTGATCTGCCGTACTATGCAGAAAATCTTCGATTAATAATAGATCGTCCTCGCCCTTTTTTGAGAAGCCGAACAGTAATTCCAATAGAAATTGTTTTGGCGCTTCCCAAAACCGATACTGATCATATACCGGATCAACAAGCATGTGGGCAACTGATTGTAAACGGTTCAAACCGGCTGCGGTGTCAACCTCCCAAATTATTACGGCGTGTGAAAGATGGAGCGGGGCGATGTGTGTTCTTTCCAGTTCAGCTCGTTGGTGAAATTTTCGAGCAGGATTTCTAGTTTGCGGACAGTCAATCTTTCATGCTTGCACTGTAAATATACGGGTTTTCCGGTATCAGGGTTGTTATCCCGTATGTCAATGCCGCGCTGTTTGTTACCCGCCCGAAGATATTTTTCAAAAAAAGGTTTTTTGAAAAAGTCCTGGGCAAGAAAAACAATGAGCGTTTCAAAATCTTCCCAACTGACAAACTCCCAATCCAGTAATGTATTTTCCATTTAGTAAACCGTGACAGGTTACGGTAGGTAAATTTTGCTAAAAATTTTGGATATGCCAATTTTCCGGGTAAACAAATATTCATGGAAGCATGTATCTTTAACCGTTCTAAACCCACCTTACCATGTCAGAAGTAAAAACAACGATTGATTTAGCAACATTTGTTTACCAGAAGTTGCAAGCATCAAAATTCAAAGGCAAGAAACCACCGGAAACAGTGCTTTCGAGCCTGTTCAGTATACTTTTTTATGCAAGTCTGGCAACGGAAGAAAGCGATTTCATTAAAGTAACCGTAACCTTACTGACCAAAGAATTTAAAGCCACCGCATCCAGGCAGGGGTCGTACGACGAATCACAACTGTTTCCATTCGATGAACCTATACCATTTACTGAAAAAAACCTGATCAAGTTATCAAAAGCGGCGGACCCCTGGAGCTCTTCTCTCGCCGTTGATTACGATGATCATGATCAACTATTTATATATGGAATGATCGATCAGGCACTTCATTTCCAAAGCTTTCTGAATTTTGAACGGGAGGAAAAGCCACATACAACGGGGATAATCCAAACCATTATAGAAGATGTTGGCGTTTTAAACGTGATCTTCGAATTTGAACCCTTAGCGACCTTAAACAAAAGCCAGCTTACCCGCCGCTACATCGATGTTTTTAAACAGGGACCCGTTGCTGACTTTATGAAAAAGAACACCGCCGAGTTGAAAAAGCATGTTGATCGTTTCATACGGTCTGAAAAATACGCTGAATTTACGCTTGCAGATTGGGAGGAGCTGATAGAGAAACTTTATGTACAGTCTATCTCCCGGATTTTATTAAAGATCAGGAATTACCGGCATGGCGGCGCTATTTTAATCACCAACGACTTTATTAAGGGACTGGCACCAAAATATTCACTGAATTATGACAGACTGGAGATAGCAAAGAGCAATCTGTTAAAGACATCTATTCTTTATGATTCCGTAACAGGTGATTTGGACGTTGCAGAATCCGAAGCAAAAAAGGCTGTTTCGATGGACGACTATCTTGACTATGCTGAAAGTATGGACGCTTTGCAAGAGGCAGAAAGTGAACTTAAAGGTGCGGTCAGGTTTATCTCATCCCTAAGTTGCGTTGATGGCCTTGTCGTTTTGTCATACCGGCTTCACGTCAAAAGTTTTGGGACCGTTATTACGGAAAAGGAGCTGCCCGAGAGCGTACAGGTCTCGTCAACCGCGGTAGCGAGAGCAAATCTAAAGCCGATGGATCCTAAGCATTTTGGCACCCGCCACCGTTCTTTATTTGCCTATTGTTATGCAAACCCTGGTAGTTTAGGTTTCGTCATATCGCAGGACGGAGAAATCAGGGCAGTAATGAAGGTAGGTGAAGAACTTGTCATGTGGGAGCATATTAAAGTTCATCAGTTTCTCAAAAGCAAAAAAATATTGCCGCTTTCTCCGGCAAAGAGTTAGCAGGTAACTATCGCAGTGTTGATACCAATCACAACATGGAGCATAACGATATGGTTTATTTCTTAAGTTTGATAAACCTTTACTGTAAACCATTATAATAAAGTCATGATCGCTAAAATTGATGTTTCACAATTCGGATTATTTAAGAATTATGCTTGGGATACAGCTATCACAAATGAGTCTTTCAAAAAAATAAACATTATTTACGGTCGGAACTATTCTGGAAAAACTACTTTGTCCAGGATATTTAAGTGCATAGAAGACACCCTGATGCATAAAGACTACTTCACCTGTCAATTTAAGGTGACACTTTCCGGCGGTCAGGTCGTTACCAATTCCAATCTACAAGACTTCGCACAACATCATAAGATCCGCGTTTATAATACTGATTTTGTGCGCGAAAATTTAGGATGGTTGCATCGTGAGGACGGAACGATCAAACCTTTTACCATATTGGGTGCCGCCAACGTGGAACTCGAAAAACAAATTGAGGAAATTGTAACAAAACTGGGTGCAGTTGAAAGTAATAAAGGCTTGATTTATGAGCTTGCGGAAGAAGAAACTTCTTTGGCAAACCTGCGTAAGCAAAACAATAACAAAGGCAATGAAATTGAGGATAAGCTTAAAAAACGTGCTGCTGATCATATTAAGATAACAGATACTTTATTTGTGGCTTCATCAGCGAAAAAAACTTACACCATAACGGATATAAAGGCTGAAATCATCACCATTGGCGATAATCCCGATACTCACTTCCTCGACGCAGAGCAAACAGAAATATTATTTAAGCTGCTTAAAGAAGCGGCAATGGATGATATAGATCCGCTACCCTCCAATAAGCCAAAATTCGCGGAATACGCGCAGGATTGTGAAACAATACTTCAGCAAAAAATAACACCAAGCAAGCCGATAACCGAACTCATCAATGATAGTTTATTGCAGGAATGGGTTAGACAGGGTATCGATAAACACCGAGGTAAACGGGCAACTTGCGGTTTTTGCGGCAATGATCTGGGAAGCGATCTGTGGGATAAATTGGATCAGCATTTCAGTAAGGAATCAGAGGAATTGCGCAATAAGATTAGGAGCAAAATAGATGAACTGGAAATTGCAAAAAAAGGTTTGAATAATTTCTTGACGCTAAAAAGAGACTTGTTCTATGGGACTTTGCAAGGTGATTTTGACATTGCATTCAAACAGTGGAGCGCCGCAAGCAGCGTTTATATGGAGAATATTGAGCGGCTTATCACCGAATTAAAAGCACGCGAAAAGGACATTTTCAAAGAGCGCAGCTTACCGGAATTGACCGATGCTTCAGAAAGTCTTATCAAGGCGATCAAAGCATTTAACGACGCGCTCACCGATCATAACCGAAAAACAAGTACCCTGGCTAAAGATCAGGACATCGCCCGGAAAAAATTACGCTTGGCACATATTGCGCAATTTATAACTGACATTGATTACAAGAATGTTATGGCTGCGGTTGAAGCTGAAGACAGTAAATTGAACCTGATGGGTGGTGCGGTAAAAGGTAAACGGGAAGCGATCACCAGGCTACAGGACGAAAAAAGGAATTTGGAAGCACAAGCCAAAGATGAAAGCAAAGGGGCTGAGCTTGTTAATCAACATTTGATGCACTATTTTGGCCACAGCGAACTAAAGCTCGTTGCTGAAGGTGAACAACCTAATGTTAAATTTATTATCCACAGGGATGGCGCGCCCGCGAACAATTTAAGCGAAGGTGAATGCAGCCTGATCTCTTTTTGTTATTTCATGGCAAAGATCGAAGATGAATTGAAAGATGAGACCGAAAGCGACAAGCTGGTCATTTATATAGATGACCCTATCTCCAGCCTCGATAGTAATCATATTTTTTTTATGTTTAGTTTAATTGAAAATGTCATTGCCAAGCCCAAAAAATATGGTCAACTGTTTATTTCAACGCACAACATGGAGTTTTTAAAGTATGTTAAAAAACTGACAGGAATGAAGACCAGCAAGAATGTCGGGCATTTCATGATCGAACGACGCAGCCAAAGTAATAGCATATTGATGTTGGCGCCACCTTACATGAAAAACTATATTACTGAATTTAATTACCTGTTTGATCAAATCTATCAATGCTCAATTGGTGACAGAGAATTTATCAACAATAACTATCAATATAGCTTTGGAAATAACATGCGTAAATTTCTGGAATCGTATACTTTCTACCGATACCCGACTCACAACATGAGTTTTGAACAACGGCTGTTAAAATATTTCCAAAATGATGGAGTAACTTACACGCTGATTAGTCGGGTCATCAATGAATATTCGCATATGGAGGATCAGTTTGACAGAGGTATGCAACCTATCGATATGGACGAAATCACAAGAGTATCCAGTGCAGTTATTGAAAAGATCAGAACTGCCGACCCTGACCAATTTGAAGCATTAATGGATAGTGTTAATCAGGTTGCTTGATTCGGTTTACTGTAATTTCAAGCATATGCGTACCTTATATTCATTTTGATCTTGTTTCCACCAGACTCATCCGATGAGCAAGAAGAAAAACAACAATAAAATTCAGGAAAACCCGCTAAAATTGCAGGCTAAACACAAACGTGATTATTTGTCACGCTTGAAGATGGTGTGCGATAACCTGGTTGGCCGCGGTTGGTTTGAACTCATTCCTGCGGTTGATTTGGATAGCATTTACGAAAAGCGTTACCCGTCGCTCACGGTCAATAGGGCACCGGATGCGACCATTGACGTAAACCGTTGGCAAATCTACCGCAAAACCTTATCGGAGTTACTGGGGGCTCCAGCTTTTGACGTCACCGAGCAAAGCATTCCGCTCAAAACTATGCTCAGTGAGGGACTGACGCTTATACATTTTGTTTCTATGATGGCCGAAAAACGTTTTCCACGATCGGAAGAATTGCGGGCCGTTTTTAAACCTTTTTTGATTACAACCAACGGCTACTATAGCTATATTGCCGATCAGTTTGCTTTCCTGCTATTTTTGATGGATGTGCGCAGTGGTAATTTCCAGGATGGCTTTCTGCACGCCGACCGAACGCAGACAAACATCGGGAAAGTTCCGGCAACGCCAAATACGATCATTGTACACTTATACAAACCAATCATAAGCAATGTAACTATCAAAGGAAGCAAGCGCGAAGTTGTCGCCGTAAACAGGTTTGTTCCGAAAGGTATCAGTTTGCAGGTAAAGTTCCGGCCTTCGGCTATCGGTCTGCAATCAGCGGCAGATGACCCTTTACCGGTTTATATTCAGCGCCATGCCCTTCACCGTTTAGATGAACGGCTTGGTTTGAAATCCAACAATGTGCATTCCCATTTATTTTTCAGCCTATATGAGCAGCCTGTAAATTATGTCCTTGGTAATAGCTGCACTTTGATCGAATTTAATATGTATGAATACAAAGTAGGGTATTTACTCACCACCATGCACGATGATAAGTTGGTGATCCGCTCTTTTTTATTTCTAACCAATGATGGCACCCCGGAAGGCCGAAAATTGAGGGCATTGACCGGCCTCACAAAAATTGACAAGAAATATTTGGACATCGATAAACTATCCACTTTCACGGCTTATCGCATCCATGAAGATGCGCAATTGGATGCCATATTTCGGGAAGCAGGTTGCGGTTCATTGCTGGATGCCAGAAACCTTCAGGCTATTGCCGCAGAATATACGCCGGATCGCAAAAAGACCGCCTTACATAAATTCTTCGGCACAGATCAAAATATATGAACTTATATCTTTTAAAATTAAGCGCCCAATATAATGGATGAAGTGATAAATGAAGTTTTGACCCTTTTCGACGAGGCTCAGCAAAGAAGTGAATCTGACTTTGTGCTCACCCTCATGAACTACAAGGGAATGGGAGATCGGGAATTAGTAACCAATTTATATGAATGGTTCGAATCGATAGAATTCTATAAACAGCTTTATCAAACATTGACCGGAAAGGAAAAGACCAGGATGGGCTTGATGGTGTATGCTACTTTTTTTGAGGGAAGTGAGTTCTACAATATTATTGGCAGTTTTTGCAGAATTAAAACCGGCTATAAAGGCTCGTCATATTTATTTTGGAAGACGAGGAAATATGAGCGACTACTATGGGTTGGTGAAAAACATGATTTTTTGACCGAGCTTTTGCAGATGCCGACAAGCCCCACTTAATCGATTTCTTCACAGAAAACTATTTTAAAGAGATAAGAAATACATTCGTTCATTCAGCATATTCGATTGATGATGAAAAGTACTATCTCCATGATTCAGAACCGGTATATATAAATAATATTGGCCATTCCAAATTTAGCATCAATGACTTTTTATATCCCAAAATTGACAATGTAATCTTGCTATTTGATGCTTTTAAAAAGAAGTATTTTGAAAGCATGATGGCATATCAGGAAGATAAAAAGGTAGTCGGTTTCTTTCCAGATCCAATAGAGGTTATTATTTTAGGATCTGCGGAAGGCTTACAGGGGTTTCGTATGAAAAACTCTGTACAATTTTATGGCGAATGGCATGACTCTGGTATTTGGTACGACCCAAAATGGAATATGCGGGCTGGCCACAATATGACTATGTATTTCGAGAACATCGAAACTATTGAGATCGGAGATCAACTTGCCCGGTATGAGCAAAAAGAAAACATCAAACGTAGCGATGTCGAATTTCAAAACTTATTAGATAAGGTACTGGAAAGGAAAAGAACTGATGAAGTCATCCGCATAATGCTAATTATAAAAAAATTCGGTGATGTTCAGTAGTTTCTTCTTGCAATGGTTCAACCTCTATCCCCCCCCCCGCGTCCAGTTAATATGGACATCGAGGCCTTTGACACAAACGTACAAGCAATTAAAACTAGAACATTATTTGGTCAATTAATAAAGGATAACTATTTATTATCATGATGATTATCGATACGAATTTGTGCGTACTGCGTTATATAGGGGAGGATTAGCAGTTAGAGTTGCTCGTATAAATTGCGGTCGCTTTAAGCACCTGAAGGAATTGTGCGAGGCGTCACTAAACTATTTTAAGTCCAGCTTTATAGTATGCAAATAAGGCTCGATCAATCGCGTCGTGGTAAATCCGCGTATTTTGATGATGTCATTACCTTGGCTCTCGTAATAAACTTCGGCGTAAAAGTTACCAACGCAGTATAGTTGTACGCGCAAATTGCTTTCGACCCTGTCTCCAATGAACATGCCTTCCCAAACAGCGTCGGCTTTTTCATTTAGGGTCATGGCTTGGAAGTCGTAAAGGGTAATCACAGTTTGAAAAGCTTTCTATTCTGAGTTATTCCGTTGAGCAAGGCGGTTAAAGCTCGTACAATGGTTTTGTTCCTTTATAAAGTGGGCTTGCTTCCAAATCGTAAAATAGGGAAACGGCTCTAATTTTTTGGATACTACTTTAGCTTTTCTTTTTTTTTGACGCCTCCTTTTTCTTCACATATTCTAAATGATATAGCTCCGCGTCATCATTTCTTTGCATTATTTCAAAAATGCTCTTTTCTAAAGCCTCGCAGACTTCTAACAAGGTAGAATGCATATAATCCCTTCTCGCATTCTCAATTCTACTAATCTGCTCGGCATTCACACTGCATCGATGGGCTAATTCAGCCTGTGTCCAACCATTCAAGAATCTAAAATATCGCACATTTCTACCTACAGTTTCATAATGAATTATGAACTTATCCTTCATTTAGGTAAAATGAGAACTTTATGAAATTATATTCTTGTCAATATTGACAAGAATATAATTTTTAGTTACCTTTATAAAAAATAGCTGTTGTACATGTAATAGATATACACTTTTAATATTGGTGTTTCATCAAAAGAAACCTTGCTTTGACAGACGTTGGAAATCTTAAAGCACGCGAGGTTGCGGTGAATGAAATGCCCATTTATCCTATATTTGTAGGAGAATGGGCTATTCTCCGTATGCGTGCTAAGGAAGCTTCGGCTTCCGCCTTTCCAACGAGGTGTCATTGCGTACGGGGAATAGCCCATTTTTTGTGGCTTATTTTGTAACGCCAAGCAATTTGCTTACAAAATGACGAACGATTTTTCAAAACCAATTTCAAAAAACGTTCAAACTCCGGCTATGGAATTTGAGTCGTTTTCAAAAAGGCAATTCATTGTATTCCAAACGTTTTTAAAAACTTATTGGTTGACGGTGATAGGTGAAATAAAGATCAAGGGCAAATATTTTTGTCAAGAAATCGCCCTGCTGTTTGATCAGTTAATTGACCTGGTGGCTGCGGCTTCTACATTGCACCAGGCAGGCGGGGCTTTAAATCCTGATCTATCGACCGGGCAGGAGGGTGAGGGACATGAGTAATTACCCTGTCCATACCTGGCTGCTGCTGATCTGCCCTCCCGAGTAAATCTGGTCCGGGGGCCGGCTGTCCCTGTTGAACGCCGTGGCGTCCTGCCATCGCTAACAGCTGTAATCAATCAATTTTTTAATGTCTTGAATCATGTAAATGAAGCTGAAAATAAGCTTCCTGGCCGCGCTTTGCCTTTTTTTCGGGCGAAGCGGCTTCGGACAGGAAATAAAAATAGGGGACAAGGTCCCTGATGTGATGATAAAGAATATTTCGGGGCTGGTGCTGGACGGTAAGGGGGTAAAGGAGGCCCGTTTGTCTGCCTTTGCAGGGAAACTGCTGATCCTGGACTTTTGGGCGACCTGGTGCGCGCCCTGCAGGCGGATGGTGCCTGTCATGGACAGCCTGCAACGCCAGTTTAAGAAAGAAGTGGTGTTCTTGCCGGTAACGTATGAAAGCGCCGCGGTGGTAGCGCCGGTGCTGGCCGCGATGCGGAAGATCAAACCTTTTGACCTGCCGGAGGTGACGGGTGACGTGGCGCTGCACAAACTGTTCCCGCACAGGTCCCTGCCGCATTATGTATGGATAGACCCTCAGGGCAGGGTATGCGCCATTACCGAAGAAAAGGAAGTCACGGCTGCCCATATCAAGCGCATGCTCGCCGGCGCAGCACCCGCCCTGGCCACCAAAAAAGACCTCGTACTCACCTATGACCGTGACCAGCCGCTGTTTGCCCCCGGCAACAACCTGCCAGCGTCCGCCGTCCGCTACCAGTCCGTCCTGTCGGGCTATATCCCCGGCCTCGAAGCCGGCATGGATATCTACCCGCGGGACAGTGTCAGGGGCCAGCGCTGCAACGTCCGTAATGTGCCGCTGACCTGGCTGCTGCGGATGGCCTGGAGCGATCATAACCGCTGGTTCTCCGGCGCATTCATGCGCCTGCTGACCAAAGACTCTGCCCGCATGCAAACCAGTCTTTCCGGGCAAGCCTACGAACAATGGCTCAGCCAGGGGAACGGCTGGTGTTATGAACTGGTCGTGCCGCCGGCCCTGGCGGGGGCTGCCTTTGATATCATGCAGCAGGATGTGGCGCGGCTGTTCCCGCAGTACCACGTTGAGGTCGAGCGTGTGGTAACGCGCTGCCTTGTGCTCGTGCGCACCAGCAGCCAGGACCAACTGAAGACCATCGGCGGAAAGTCCCTCGTCGACGTCACGCCGTTCAAAGCCCACCTGCACAACACCCGCCTTGGGCAGCTGATCAAACGGCTGCAGGTGCAGTACCTGGAAGGTTACCCGCTGCCGGTTATAGATGGCACTGGGTACGACGGGCCGGTGGACCTCGCGGTCGATGCGCCGCTGAACGATGTAGCGGCGATGAACCGGGAGCTGGCGCGGTACGACCTGCAATTGATCGAAAAAGAGGCGGCTGTCGACCTGCTCGTGGTGCGGGACGCCGACGATGCCTCATCATCTCTGAAACCAAAACCCTAAATCATGAAATACCTGTTTACCCTCATCCTCTTCGTCCTGCTGTCCGGGCCCGGCTACGGGCAGGACCAACCCCCGTTAAGGGGCGTTGTCCGCGACAGCACCGGGCGCCCGCTGGCCGGGGCGAGCATCGCCCTGACCGGCACAACCATCGGAACGGTGACCGATACGGCCGGCCGCTTCGCCCTTTACGCCCCGCCGGGCAAGTATATCCTGCAGGCGTCTTACATCGCCTATGCGCCGCTGCGGCGGCAGGTAGTGCTGCCCGCGGCTGCCGGGCTGACGCTGGTGCTGTCCGCAGCAAACGCGCTTGCGGAAGTCACCGTCTCGACCGGTTACCAGGAATTGCCAAAAGAAAGGGCGACCGGATCCTTTGTGGCCGTTGACAAGGCCCTGATCGGCCGCAGCGTCAGCACCGACGTGATCGCCCGCCTGCGCGACGTCGTGCCGGGACTCAGCTTCAATAACCTGGGCACCCGCATCAGCATCCGCGGGCAAAGTACGCTGTTCTCCAACGCCGAGCCGCTGATCGTCGTAGACGGCTTCGTTTATAACCAGCCGGTAGAAAACCTGAACCCCGCCGATGTCCAAAGCATCAGCGTGCTCAAAGACGCTGCGGCGGCATCCATCTGGGGCGCCCGGGCGGGCAACGGGGTGATCGTGATCACGACGAACAAAGGCGCTTTCGACCGGCCCATGCGGGTATCCCTGAACGCCAGCGTGACCGCGGGCGAACGGCCGGACCTGTACTACCGTTCGCAAATGAGCAGCAAGGACTACATCGGGCTGGAAAAACGCCTCTTCAGCGAAGGATATTACACCGGGACGGAAAGCGCCTATAACCACCTACCGCTGTCGCCGGTGGTGGAGCTGCTCATCGCCGGCCGGGACGGGTCGCTCAGTCAGGCGGACCTGGAAGCGCGGCTGAACGCGCTCGAAAAGAATGATGTGCGGGGCGACCTGGAGAAATATTTTTACCGCAAAAGCCTGAACCAGCAGTATGCCCTGAGCCTGGACGGCGGCTCGGCGGGGCAGCGGTATTACTTTTCGGCCGGCTATGACCGCAACCTGGATAACGCGGCGGGCAACGGCTTCAGCCGCCTGACCCTGAACGGCAAGGAGACCTGGAGCGCCCTGCACCAAAAGCTGGAGATCAGCACGGGGATCTACTATACCCAGACCATGACCAACCTGAATAACCCGGGCCTGCCCACCTGGAACAACGGTTACCCGGTATACCCTTACGCGCAGCTGGCCGACGCTGCGGGTAATGCGCTGCCGGTGACCCATAACCTGCGGCAGGGCTTTGCGGATGCCGCGCCGGGGGCGGGGCTGCTGGACTGGAACTACCGGCCGCTGGACGAACTGCGCCTGGCTGACCGCGGGCAGCAGGCCATGGATGCGCGCGTCAATACGGGCCTGAAATACCGGCTGCTGCCGGGGCTGAGCGCAGCGTTCCTTTACCAGTACGAACGCAGCCGGTCGGACGGCCGCAACCTGATGGACGCCGGGACCTTTGCGGCGCGCAACCTCGTCAACCAATATACGCAGGACGACGGCAGCGGGAAGTTAACCTTCCCGGTTCCCCGGGGCGCCATCCTTGACCTGAACACGGGCGGCTCCTCGGCGCATGACGGGCGGCTGCAGCTCAACTATGACGGCGCCTTTGGCGCCAAACACGAACTGAACGCTATCGCCGGTTACGAGGTGCAAAGCCTGCAAGTGACGGGCGAGGGGCACCGCCTGTACGGCTATGATGCGGCGCACGGGACGATGCAGCAGGTGGACGGCGCTGATTTTTTCAGTTATTACAACAACCCCTACGGCAGCGGTACCATTCCGCAAAACCAGTATGAGAGCGGCGCAACGGACCATTACCTGTCGTATTACGCGAACGGGGCCTACACCTACGACCGCAGGATCTCCTTTTCGGCAAGCGCCCGGCTGGACCGCTCGAACCTTTTCGGCGTCAAGACCAACCAGAAAGGGGTACCGCTATGGTCGGCAGGCCTGGCCTGGGAGCTCAGCCGGGAGGGCTTTTACCATATGGCCGTGCTGCCTTACCTGAAGCTGCGCGCCACCTTCGGCTACAACGGCAACATCAACAAGAACCTGTCGGCCTATACCACCGCGGGCTACCTGGACGGCAGCGGCACGGCGACCGGCCTGCCTTATGCCGAGATCATCAACCCGCCCAACCCCGGCCTGCGCTGGGAGCGCAACCGGCATATCAACTTCGGCGTGGACTTCGGTAGCGCGGGCGGCAGGGTCTCCGGTACCCTCGAGTATTACCTGAAGCGGGGCATCGACCTGATCGGGCAGACCTCCTATACGCCCTCCACCGGGATCATCGCCTTTACGGGCAATACGGCCGACACAAAAGGCCACGGGCTCGACTTCAGCCTGAACACGCTCAACCTCACCGGCACGCTGAAGTGGTCCTCGGCGTTCTTTGCCAGCTATGTGACCGACAAGGTTTCGCATTACGGGCAGGCCTCGCTGGCACCGGATTACCTGGAATTCGGCTACACGGGTAATTACGCGCTGGAAGGCAAACCGCTTTTCGCCATATACAGTTACCGCTCGGCGGGCCTTGACCCGGCGACGGGCGATCCGCGGGGGTACCTCAACGGTCAGGCCAGCAGCGACTACACCGCCATGCGGGCAGCCTCCTCGCCGCAGGACCTGGTGTACAACGGGCCCTCGCGCCCGGTCGTGTTCGGTGCCTTCCGGAATACCTTTAGCTGGCAGCGCTGGAGCCTGTCAGCCAATATCAGCTACCGGCTGGGTTATTATTTCCGGAGGCGCTCGGTGTATTATGGCAATGACTACGGGTTGTCCGGGCAAAGCGGCGACTTCGCGCTGCGCTGGCAGCAGCCGGGCGATGAGCAGCATACGGTCGTGCCCTCGCTCCCTGCCGTTCCGGATGCGCAGCGGGATGACTTTTACCGCTTTTCATCGGACCTGGTGGAGAAAGGCGACCATATCCGCCTGCAGGATATCAACCTGTCCTACCAGCTTTCCAGAGGCGCCCTGCGGTTGCTGCCCGGGGCCAACCTGCAGCTTTATCTCTATGCTGCCAACCTCGGCATTTTATGGCGGGCGAACAAACAGCACCTGGACCCCGACGCGGGCAACACCTTCCCGGCACCGCGCACGGTGGCGGGCGGGATCCGATTAACCTATTAAAACCCCGATGATGAAAAAGATATTTTTGATAAACGCGGTATTGATGCTGGCCCTTACGCTGCCCGCATGCCGCAAGGATTTCCTGGACGCGCGGCCGAACAAGGCGCTGCTGGTCCCCACCACACCGGACGACCTGCGGGTACTGCTGGACAATAACGACGTGTTCAATATCCGGCCGAACCTGACGCCGCTGGCGGACGGCGACTACTACACGACGGATGCGGGCTACGGCACTTACCGCCTGGACATGGAACGGAACAGCTATGCCTGGTCGAAGGACATTTTTGCCGGCGCCGTCGCGGGTGACTGGAACACACCCTACAAGCAGATCTTTTATACGAACGTGGTACTGGAAGCCGCAGCACGCCTGCCCGAGGCCGATGTGAAAGAGATCAGGGGCACCGCCCTTTTCTACCGGGCCTTCGCCTATTTTAACTTGGTCAGCCAGTTCGCCGTGCCATACGACGCGGCAACGGCGGCCAGCGCGCCCGGCGTACCGCTGCGGCTTCATGCCGATGTGACGCTGAAAGCGGGGCGGGCAACCCTTGCGGCGACCTACGCGCAAATATGGGCCGACTTATCGGCGGCCAGGCCCTTACTGCCGGTAACGGCCGGTTATAAAACTCGGTCGACGGTATCCGCGCTGCTGGCCCTGCAGGCGCGCGTCGCCCTGGCCATGGAAGATTACCCGGCTGCGGGCAGGTATGCGGATTCGGCGCTGTCTATCAACCACACCCTGCTGGATTACAACAGCCTGAACGCGTCCGCAAACCGGCCGTTCCCGCGCGCGCTGCCCAGCGGCAACGACGAGGTTACGTACTATTCGGCCCTGCTGCCTTACAGCTTTGACGGCCCCTCGGCACCGACCTATGTGGACCGGCAGCTCTATGATGCCTATGCGCCCGGCGACCTGCGCAAAAAGCTTTTTTTCAAAGAAGCGACGCCCGGGGACTTCCGCTTCAGAGGGAACTACGCCGGTTCGGTCACCCTGTTCGGCGGGCTGGCCAACGATGAGCTGTACCTGACGCGGGCGGAATGCCGGGCCCGTGCGGGGGACGCGGCCGGTGCGATGGCGGACCTCAATACGCTGCTGATCAAGCGCTGGCTGACGGGGACCTTTGTCCCTTATACGGCGGCTAATGCGGAGGATGCGCTGCGGCAGGTGCTGGCGGAAAGAAGAAAGGAACTGCTGGGCAGGAACCTGCGCTGGAATGATCTGCGGCGGCTGAACAGGGACCCCCGGTTCCGGGTGACACTGCGCAGGACGGTGAACGGGCATACCTACACACTGGAGCCGGGCAGCGCCCGCTATGTTTACCCGGTCCCGGATGAAGAGGTCCGGCTGGGCGGCGTGGTGCAGAACGAACGGTAAAAAAAAGCCGCCCGGCGGGGGCGGCTTTCGCGAAGGCGCGGCTTTACAAACCGCTGAACTCGCCGGCAACGGTGCTGATCGGGTTAGCCGGGTTCACGTTCGGGTCCTGCGTGTCCGGGTAAACCGCTTTACAGATCTGCATGGAGCCGGTGCAACGGTAATCTGCCGGGTTTTCACCGGTGAGGTCTACATAACTGCCGTCCGTGCGGTGCCCCCAGGTTTTGGTGCCGGGCTGCTGGGTAGCAGCGCTGGTCAGCAAGGCGGAACCCAGGCCCAGGATAAGGGCTGCTGCGGCGAATGTGCTTTTTAAATTTTTCATAAACATGAACGCTTTTAGAGTCAAAAACGAACGAAAACTTTTAGTGAAAAATAATGCTGCCTACTCTTTTCGAAGGTTTTCGGCATTCCCCTTATATCGTTGGGCCAGGGCCGCGGCGGCCAGGGCCAGGAAGAACAGGTTAAAAAAGAAGTGCGCCGTCCACGACATGTTTTGCAGCACGCCGCCGCAGGAACAAGGCACACGGTCCCAGTACCCGGCCAGCACCAAGGCGGTATACCCGGTAAAGGCCGTCATCAGCAGCACCGAAAATAACAGCCCGGCCACCTGCCATTTTGAGATAAGCAGCAGCAGGATCGCCAGGATCTCGGCTGCGGGAATGAGGACGATGAGCGCGCCGGCTATCTCTTTCGGAAAGTTCTGGTTATACATCTCGTGGCGAAACAGGTTGAGGTCCATCAGCTTGCTGGTCGCGGCGTACGCGAAAAGCAAAATAAGCAGTGCGGGGGCGGTGTTCTTGAGCAGTGTTTTCATGGCGGCTGATGTTTGTCTGGCACAAAGTAAGGCCGCGGGTGCAGCGTCAAACAGTGGCAAATGGGTAGTATACCCTTTGCGGGAGGAGAGGACATGAATGCCTGTCCGAATTACCGGCTGCTGCCCTGGCTTTTTTTAAGGGCGCCGTTCTACAGTTACGCGGCCTATGATCTCGGGCGGATGCCGGAGGTGCTGGCGCGTGCGGAATTTCGTAACGCGGTGTTCCTGGCCAGCCCGGTGTTCTACGGCCTGCTGGAACGTAAAGGGTTTGACTGGGACCGTTTATCGGAAAAAGAGCGGCATACGCTGCGCAAATATTATAACCGGATGGCTTTCCGCCCGACGCCCTTCGGCAGCTTTTCGACCTTTACCCTGGTGGAGTGGGGGGAGGGCGATCGCGTAAAGCTGGCGGCGGACAGCGGGGTACGGTTGCACCTGCAGCCGGATGAAGGGCTGCGCCAGGGAGGAACCGGGACAGCGGCAATTGCTGCCGCCGGAGAGCTGCTCCGGGTAAACCCGATGCTTTACCGCCTTGGCGGTCACTACCGGTATATCCGCTCGGTATACGGGCCCAGCGGCAAATGCTGCTTCTTTCTCGATAGTGTGGAGGCTGATCCGTTCTATAACAACATCTTCAGGTGGTTTGCAAATGCGCCGGTGGCCGCAGAAAAAGTTGTTTGCTGGATGATGCGGCAGAGCGGTTGTACGGAGCTTGAGGCTGCGGACCACCTTTCCTTTTTGATCAGAGAACAGCTCTTGTACGCATCGGGACGGGGTTCGGTGACCGGCGGGCAATTTATAGCAATGGGGCCGCCCGGATTTTGGGAGCGTGCCGCATTGGCGAACCTGCCGGACCCCTATTCGCTTCCCGCATTGTCGGCGGAGTTGAGCGGAAGCCTATCTTCAGACAGTGGTTTTTTTTATGCCGCGGCCGAGCGGCCTTTGATCTCGGGCGGGCCCCCGGAAATCGATAGAGCAGACCTGGAACGCGCAGTGCGCCTGCTGCAGCGGTTGGCGTCGCCCGGCATCCCGGATGCGCTGAGGCAGTTTAAAGAGGCGTTCCGGGCCAGGTTTGACCGGCAAAAGGTGCCCTTGCTGCTGGCGGTAGACCCGGACGCGGGCATTGCCTATGAAAATATGGCGGGGACGGCGGGAAGAGGGGACACGCTCCAGGGCGTCCGCTTTCCGCACGTGAGGCAGCGGGGAGCCGCGCTCCCGTGGACGGGCTTGCACCGCCTCTTGCTGGATCACTGGAAAAATGGCGGCCGGGACGCCTATGCGCCTGTAGAGCTGACGGAGGAGGGCCTGGAGGCGGCGGGATTGCAGCCGGCGACGGATATCGGCTTTGCCAATACGGTGGCGATCCTTTTCCGCCAGTGCGCGGAAGGTATCTTGCTGGAACAGTCGGGCGGGCCGGCAGGCGCCGCCCTTACGGGCCGTTTTTCAGTTTTTAGCGAGGCGTCAGCGAGCCTTTGCCGGGAGATCGCCGCGCTGGAATGCGCGGCCAATCCGGATGTGCTGTTCGCGGATATCGCGCTATTTTCGGACAAACATGTGGACAATATCAACCGGAGGAAGCACATTTATCCCTATGAGATCCCGCTGAATGTTTTTTCAGCATCTGCCGGCGAGGCGCAGCTGCCGCCGGGCGATCTGCTGATTTCATTACTGGGGGATGAACTGGTCCTGGAGTCGGCGCGTCTTGGTAAGCGGGTGGTGCCGCGGCTGGCGAGCGCGTACAATTATAAAAATAACGAACTGGGGCTCTTCCGGCTGCTCTGCGACGTGCAATACCAGGGGCTGAACGCAGGACTTTCCCTGGATCCTGAACGCGTCTTCCCGGGCATGGCGTTCTATCCCCGGATTTGCTTTGGGCGCGTGATCCTCAGCGCAGCGAAATGGAGATTTAAGGCAGCGGACCTTTTGCCGTTATTCGATGGAAAGGAACAGGCTGTAGATCGTTTCCGCAAAAAACACCATTTGCCGCGATGGGTAAGTACGGGCAGCTATGACCAGCAACTGGTGTTTGATCTGTCTGACCGCCGGGATGCGGCGTTCTTTCTCGATTGCGCAGCCGGCTTAAAGGAGATGACGCTGCTGGAATACCTTTCGCCCGTCAAGGAAGTAACCGCCGGCCACCGGCCGCTGGCGGCACAATACATCGGTTTTTTGTATCATGAACGTTCTGTTTACAAGCCGCTGGAAGCATGGCGGCCGAAAACGGAAAGGGCCGTTAAAAGAGTATTCCCGCCGGGCAGTGACTGGCTGTACCTGAAGCTTTACTGCACGCCGCTTACCGCTGACCGCATTTTGGGCGAAGTGATCGGTCCGCTACTGGAGAAATCCGCGGATTTGATCATTTGCTGGTTCTTTATCCGGTACACCGACCCGGGATATCACCTGCGCCTGCGGTTTAAGGTGAAGAAGCGCGACGGTGGCAAGATGCTGGCGGACCTTTGCGATGCGCTGGCAAAAACGGGGCATGACCGCCTTGTTCATGCCTTGCAGGCTGACACCTACAACCGGGAGTTGGAACGGTATGGCGCCAGGCTTATCGAACGGGTTGAACAGGTTTTCTGGCGAGGCAGCGAGCTGGTGTTGAAAAGCCTGTTATCCGCGGGACGCGGGAACGGTCCAAGTGAATTCGATATTGCTTTTGCCACAGCATTGGACATGGTTTTCATCATGGCCGGGAGAGAATGGGCGGCCGGTTTTGCGGGGGAGGTTTCTGACCGGTTCCTCGCGGAATATAAAGCGGATAAGGCGCTGCGGATCAGCCTGGACGGCAAATATCGACAATTGCAGGCGGGGTTACACGAAGTGCTGGGTGCCCGGCGGGCAGATGAGGACCTTATGGGCGCATTGCGCCAGATTGCCGGGGCGGCTGCCAGGAACGCAGACGGACGTCGCCAGCTAACCGCCGACCTGGTGCACATGCAGTTGAACCGGACGTTCAGTACAGAGGGACGGAAACAGGAGTTGGTGGTCTGGTACTGCCTGTCTAAATACCTGCGTTCTTTGAAAGCGAGACAAAGGGACTAAAGTAGTTTTCGTTTACTGACGATCAGCGCCGCTTCCATCTTGTGCAGGAACGCTTCCCGGTATGCCTCGCCGACCGGCAAGGTGTCGGCCCGGTCCTGCAGCCGCACCTGGCCATGCTCGACCGACCGGATATAGGCGTGCGCAACAACGAAGGACCGGTGTATCCTGGAAAAATCCGCTTGCGGGAGCTGCGCCAGGATCTCGCCTAACGTGAGGTAGGCAATCACTTTTTCCTTGGCGAGAAAAAGCTGGACATAATTGCCGTTACTTTCGATATAACGGATGTCCGTGGTATTGATCCGCAGCATTTTCCCCTTGATATCGGTTTTTATAAAAAAATAGTCATTGAGTTCCCTTACCGGGCGTTCCTGCCGGATCTTCTGGATGCAATAGAGGAAGCGTTCATAGCTGATGGGTTTGAGCAGGTAGTCCGCGGCGTTCTTTTCGAAGGCTTCCGGACCGTACTCGCGGTAAGAAGTGGTGAAGATAACCGTGCTCCGGCCGCCGATCATACCCGCCAGGTCGATCCCCGAAAGTTCGGGCATGTCGATATCGAGAAAGGTCATATCCGGTATGCCCCTGCCTGCTGCGAACACTTCCAGCGCCTTTAGCGGGTCCGTATATAAACCAAACGCTTCCAGGCCGGGCGTCTTGCTGATATAAGTGGTCAGCAGTTCCGCGGCATGCCGCTCATCATCGATAACCAGGCAGGTGAGGTTTTTCATAAGGGTATTGTTAACGTGAGTTCAAAAAAATCCTGGTCTTCCTTTACTTCCAGCTTGTAATGATCGCCATAGGTATGCTCCAGGCGTGTCCGGGTGTTCCGGAGGCCCAGGCCACCGCGCCGGGGGACGCTGCTTTTCACTGCCTTCCGGTTGCGCGCATGGTAGCGGAGCTGGCCGCTTGCATTTACGTCAATCTCGAGCAGGGCGGGAGAAGACCTGTCCGTCAGGTGACCGTGCTTGAACAGGTTCTCCGTTAGCGTAAGCAAGACCAGCGGTATAATGCGCAGGTCATCCGTTCCTACTTCAATAGCGGTATGCAGGTACAAGTTCTGGTGGAAACGGTAGCGGTTCAGCTCGACCAGGTTGCCGATTTGCTGCAGTTCATCTGCAAGTGGTATCTTACCGTCGGCGCTGGTGCTGTCCAGGCTGTAACGCATGATATCGGAAAGCAGCAGCACACACCGCGAAGCATCTTCAGAATGGGCGTAAACGGAACTATAGATAAAGCTCAGGGAATTGAACAGCAGATGCGGGTTGAGCTGCTGCTGCAGGTAGGCGTTCCGGCTTTCGGACAACCGGTGCTCCAATTCTGCTTTATCTTTTAAGGCGATCAGTTGCTTTTTTTCGGATTCAGCAGCTTTTTTCCGGTAGCTGGCGATATTGCCCGCCACCCAGTAAAGCAAAGCGAGTGCGCAGAAATAAATACTCCTAAAGGTGTTAATAGCGATCAGGTTGCCGACACTCGTCAGCACTTGGCGAAATGTTGACGGTGGTGCAGGATCCAGCATTATGGCCAGGGCCACTTTTGTCAGGGTAAAGAAAAGAAACAAAAGGAGGAATAGCAGCACATTCGCGAAAGACCGCTCTTTTCTCTCAAATGTTCCATTCAACAAGTAAAGGGCACTGTAAAATACGCAGATATTTACCATATAATACAGCAGAAATGATGCGCCCGAGGTAATGGAAAACTTTTGCACGGCATAATAAAGGAAACATAATTCATACAGGATGAAAATGCCCCAACAAAGTACATGCAACATGACCGTACGTCTATTAATCCCTGCAACTGAAATTTTGAATGGTCTTTTCATTATTTATCATCCTAATACCGTCGTTCGTGTAACAAAATGGTGTAAAATTACTGATAAGCATAATTTAGTAAAAACAATCATAAATCATGGAAAAAACAACTAACAAACTGCCTCAGCAACGAACATGTCCTTTGTATAACTATGAAAGGTCATCCGTCTTGTTTGAAACCAGCGCAACCTGTGACCCAACTACAACGGTGATCACGATCTTAACCACCACTCATCTCCAACAATTGTAAGGTTCTCTTCGTTACCGTAACTGCTACGCGTTATGCTGAAGGATGAGCTTGATTTTTTACGGCGAACGGCCGCATCCCAGGTGGATAAAACCCTGGATGCGGCCCAGACCGTACCATGCATAGCCAGACGGGATTGTGAACGTATCCGCAATGTGTGGCGGGCTGCGATCTTTACGGCATCTTCAGACGGGTGTTTGAAAAGGTATTTTAACTATCACTTGCAGGAACTTACGGTAATTACGAACGCCGCAGATAGTGGTATTGCAGTGGACCATTGCCTGTCGATAGAGTTATTAGCGTTGATAGATCATCTATGGATGAACCACAGCGTTTATCTTGACGGGAACATCACCGCACCGCCGGCATATCAAAAAAAATATATCGCGGCAATTGCGCTTACAACAGGAAATGTAAACGCGAAGCTAAGGGCCGCCCGGGTACGCGGTAAGCTGAAGGACTGCCTGCTAAACTTTATGAGCGGGATGACCAGTGCCGGCATCCCCAAAAGTTTTCACGACCTTAACTATTTCCAGGCCTGGCTCTACCGGCTTTCTGATCTGGATTTCCAACAACCGGAGGTGGAGTCCGCTATTCATGCTGCGCTGGAATCGCTGAACTTCAATGACCTTTCGTACCTGAATTTCCGACAAGGGGTTTACGGCGGTAAGGCGCTGCCTGCGGCGGAAAAAATCCGGTACTTAAAAGCGGAGAAGGCACGGCTGATGCTGCTATCCGAAACGCCTGTAGCACCCTGTCGTCCTGGTTGGCCCTCTTTGGGTTTTATGCTTTGCGGCTGGTTGTCGGAAGAGATAGCGGCCGTTGAATATGAGTCGCGGCAGGTAGCAGGAAACCCCTCCATGCCACCGCAAAAGGTACCGTTAAACCTGTCGGTAGCCCACTTGGCTTGCTTCCTGAAGCTCCTCTGCTGCGAAAGTGTCCCGGCGGACCTAAACCTGACCCGTTTGTTTCAATTCGTAGCGGGTCACTTCAGCGCTAAGCGTCAGAAAAACATATCCGCCAGGAGCCTGAGCAAGGAATATTACAGCACGACACAGGTTACCGCGGCCAAGGTGCAGGGCATGCTGCAGCAAATGATCGCCCGGATCAACCGGCTGTATTTTCCTTTGGTGGCCTGGCTTGCAGCAGGTGCAGCGCTTGGTTTTCTTCCAGGAAGGTGATCAGTTCGCTCAGCCAGTGAAAGGTAAACCCATCGCGGTGTAGCAGCTGCTCGGGCGTCAGGGCCGCAATATCCCCGATCTTCTCAAAACCCATTTTCCCGCAAAGCAGCGTAAAGTTGTTACTGAATCCTGCGCCTGCAACCGGTTGCTCCAAAAGCTGTTCGGCTGATATCATATTAAAATTTTTATAATCAAAAATAATAAATCTCCTTTAATAGAGACGTCATTAATGGAGTTATTTTTACACTTTGTTTTAATTTATTTTACCGTATGGCGAAGAAGGGTTCCCGTACGGAAAAGATCGATGTCTGGGAAGGCGAGTATAAAAAGCTCGGCAACCGGATAAAGACCATTCGCATTGCCCAGGGCTTTACCAGCGCCGAAGCATTTTCCAACGAGCGGGGGCTGTCCCGCGCGCAGTATGCCAAATATGAGAACGGCAAGAATCTCCAATATTCCAATTTGTTATATGTTGTGGAGGCGCTGAACGTGTCCCTGATGGAGTTTTTCGGGGACGACTTCAAAGATTCACCAAAAGTATAGCGCCCGGGCTGCCCTGCTAAGGTTCCGCAGCGCTGCGGGATACTATAATATTGCAGATAGTTTTATAAAAAGTTGTACGGTCCTTTATTTTGATTTATATTTCGGCTTATAAACCTAATATATCACGATATGAACAACAGCCGAAAAAAAAGCGCCAGATGGTGTCATAGACACCGCTAGTCCGGCATTCCAAACCCATTCCAAATACCTCGCAATTCCTGGCGCTTCAGCGCCATACCTTATCATTATGAAAAAAATATTTTTCTACCTGCAATTTATGTTGATCATCCGGATGGGTTTGGCACAGCCACCTGGTAACGGCGACCCTACAAACTACATCCGTACGGACCTGGTACCGGCGTCACCGAACGCTTCCAGTATTGGCCGTTACGGCGAGATCCCGGTGAATATGTCAACCGGTATGGCCAATTTAAGCATACCGCTATTTACCGTATCGGGAAACGACCTTAGCTTACCAGTAACCTTAAATTATAATTACAGCGGTTATCGCCCGGTAGAGCCCGTGGGTTGGGTTGGCTTGGGCTGGTCGCTCAATGCCGGAGGGGTCATTTCGCTAACGGTCAAGGACCGACTGGATAATACAGCGTCCCTCAACCGGGACTATGACGACCTTGCCATACAGGATTCCATTAACCTGGCGTTCGGACCCGGAGTGGAATTCCTCAATCAAATCGCTATCGGCCATATCGATTCTGAGCCAGATATCTACAGCTTTAATTTCAGCAACTACTCCGGAAAATTTATCCGTTTTCAGGGGCAGTTTTATTGTTTTCCGGCCCAAAAGTTTAAGATCAGTGCCTTGGCGGGCGGATTTAAGATCGTAACGGATGACGGCGTTCAGTATTTTTTCACGGAAACGGAGACCAGCAGCCAAAAAAGTTCCCAAGGGGTTTATAATTTGCCGACCTACACCTCTTCCTGGTATTTGACCAAGGTAACCAACGCGGCCAACACGGAAAACATATACCTCGACTATGCCAGTGAGTCAACGATCATCCGGGGAAGTTCATTTGTACAAACACTGAAACAGTTTGTGAGCAGCAATAATTACGGCGGGCCCGGCGCATCGGACCAATTGTTTCCCCCCGTTGCCCCATATGGGGTTTACATAACGCCCAAACGCCTGGTTTCGATCACTTCGGAAAAATATAGGGTCAGTTTCTCGGGTACGCCCCGGCTGGATGTACCGGGCACCCAGGCATTGAGCTGGGTAACCATCACGAACAGCGATATGGCGGCCGTTAAGCGGTTCTTACTCAAACATAATGATCTGTCCAACTTGCGTCTGGATACGCTCATTGAAACGAACTACCTGCCCGGTGACGACGGACCGGCTCAGTACGATACAGCAAACGCGAGAAAGTACGCTTTTGATTACGTGCCCGCCAGCGGCTCGAACTGGGGTAACGCGTGGGTGGACCATTATGGGTATTATACCGGGAGGGGGGATTTTAACGGGACCATGATCCCGAATACAATTTATCAGAGCGGGGTTGACCGTTCTCCCGTGTTGGGTGGGACGCAACAGGGGGCGCTTACAAAGGTGACTTACCCGACCGGGGGCTACAGTACCTTCGAGTACGAGTTGAACAAAGTTTACGACGGTCAAAGTTATGTAATGAACGGAAAAACTTTGAACGATGCCATCACCCGGCCATCCAACAATCCGAATGGGCTGATCAGCACGCTGCCGAAGCACTTTCAACTCACGACACCGCAAACGGTAACGGTGACGATCAGCAGGACGCCGAAATCAAGCGGAGGCGATGGTATCGTCCATAACCCCTATAAGGATTTCGAGATCGGAGGAGACACGACGCTTTCGACCTGGATCGCCATGCAGGCGGACAATGGCGGTAAATCGTTTACCTATGCTTTAGCCGCCGGTACTTACAGTATCCGTTTTTACTGTGACGCGAATGAAAATCAGGTCACGGGCCAACTGGACTATAAACAACAAACGACCACCCCTATTGAGGGTAAAGAGGTAGGCGGACTCCGGATCAGGAAGATCACTTCATTCCCATTGACAGGACAGCCCAGTAGTAAAGAATATAGCTATACCAGGCCGGATGGCTTTTCCAGCGGCGTTACCAACCTGGGTGCTTACAATCAACGCAACATGGAAGAACGGGAATCACTTTCCGGGATGTCCTGGTACAGCAACTTTTTTTTGATCTCCACCTCCGTGATCGGCGAAAACTACCAGATGGGTGTCCCGCAATATTATAAGTCCGTCCTTGAATCGGTCAGTTCCGGGGCCGGCAAATTCAGCACCCGGACCGATTTTGAATCATTCGAAGATCTGTCGATGGGCATAGAACCGGTCCGTATTACCACTTACAAAAATGCAGCAAGCAATCAGCTTGTGCCTTCGCAACTGGTGGAATATCATTATGAGCGGAAGCTGGAAAATTATTTTCACGCGCTGCACCCGGAAAAAACAATGGAGGCCCATGCCGGGCCCTTGCCACTCTACGCGTATGATATGAACCGCTACAACCTTGTCTCGGGTTGGCGTTATCTTGCCTGGCAGCGCAACATGAGCTATGAAGGCAACGATACCTTGGAAACTCTGACGGAAAACCAGTATGATGTCAATGGGACGAGAAACCTGGTGTCCGTGCAAACCACAGACAGCCGCGGCCTGCGGCAGATCACCAGGTATAAATATCCGCAAGATTATGCCGCCGCCCTTGCTGCCCCTTTTGTGGCCGCAAATGTCCTGGCGCCGGTATTTGAACAGCAGAAATGGCGAAAAAGCGGCACTGATTCTTTGCTTTTATCCGCAGTGGTTACCAAGTATGACAGCCTGGTATATAAGCCGGTCAGCGTGAGTACCTTGGGTGGCCAGAATATTCATATACTGAACAACCAGGGGAAGGACGGGCTCGGAAAATATTTGACACTGCTCAGCGACACGCGTTTTGAAGGGCGTGTCAATTATGCCTACGATAGCTTTGGCAAGGTCGTGGGGCAGCAGTTAGCCGTCGGGCCGGCGCTCTCTTATAAATGGGCCTATTCCACCGTGCCGCACTTTCCGAATACCAGTACGAACAAAACTTATGTGATCGCCGAATGCAGGAACGCGGCGGAAACCGAATTTTATTACGAAGGGTTTGAGGATGACGCCTCCGCGGCTGTGGGTCCCGGGCATACGGGCAGCCATTTCCATGACGGAAATCTTACGGTCAGTTGGACGCGGCCCAATGCCCGCGCTTATCTCATCAGCTATTGGTACCGAAGCGGAACAGTGTGGAAATTTAGCCTTCCGCAAAGTTATGCGGCATCATCCTTTGTGCTTGCGGGTGGCGACGCCTACGACGATATACGGATATACCCTGCCGATGCGCAGCTGACCACCTATACCTATATCCCGGGCATAGGGGTCAGTAGCATGACAGATGCCAAAAATTTGACGACTTTTTATGAATATGACCTTTACAACCGGCTCAAAAATGTCAAAGACAGTCAAGGCAATATCCGGCAAAACCTGGAGTACCATTATGCGGGCAACCAGTTGGTTGGTTATGGCGCAGGCCCTTTCAGCAATGCTGCCGTGTCAGTTACCCTTGCGCGGAACAATTGCGGGATTTATGAGGAGGGGTCCAGTTTGACGTATACCGTAGGGGCCGGCAAATACAAAGGCGCGACGCAGGCCGAGGCGGATGCTTATGCCCAGGCGGACCTGCTGGCTAACGCGCAAAATTATGTCAATAAGTTCGGAACGTGTACATATGGAGGGAACGTGGAGTGAAGGTGATAACTAAACGAAAGAAAATGTTGCAGATAAAAAAATATGTAGTTTTTTTACCGGCGCTGGTGGTAATATCGCATCAGGCGGCTATAGCGCAATCAACGGATCAGAACTATGTTATGACGCGGGTACCTCGTCGGGGGATCGGTGCGGAGGGGAAGCTGGATTCGCTGACGGGGAACAAGGACAGTGTGATGCGAACGGTCGCGTATTTTGACGGTTTGGGGCGTCCGCTTCAAACGGTTCAGGTCCAGGCGACGAGCAGTTCGAACGACATTGTTCAGCCATTTGTGTATGACGCTTTTGGCAGGGAAGCGTATAAGTTCCTGCCGTTTGCCTATTCGGGGACAGGCACGGGCGCCTACCGGAGCGACGCGCTGGTCAAGCAGGCGGCGTATTATGATCCCACGCCGGGCAACACGAACCCGCAGCAGACCAACGGCGTGGTGCGGACGGCGTACCCGTACGCAGTAACGGGCTTTGAGCCCTCGCCGCAGAACCGGGTGGTAGAGCAGGGAGCCCCGGGCGCGTCCTGGCAGCTGCCGGGCACGGGGGATGGAGGCAGCACGGGCCATACGCTGCGCATGGTTTACAGCACCAATGACCAGTCCGGTTTCAGCACAGCGGTATCGGCTACCAATATGGGGAGCCATAAGGTAGCGCTGTACACGGCCGCGGTGAATGCGGACGGGAGCCGGACGCTGGCCAGGACGGGGAATACGGCTACTTATAGTAGCGGGGAGCTGTACCTGACCATCACGCGGGACGAGAACTGGCAGCCGGCGGACGGGTGCCTGGGCACCACGGAAGAATATAAGGATAAAGTGGGGCATGTAGTGCTCAAGCGGACGTATAACAAGATCAAAAGCGGGGGCAGCTATGTGCTGGAGATGCTCTCGACGTATTATGTGTATGATGATATGGGGCAGCTGGCCTTTGTATTGCCACCGGCCTCGAAGGGGGATAATACCACCGTTATCAGCGTAAGCAACCTGGCGGCCTATGTTTACCAGTACCGCTACGATGAACGTGGGCGGCTGATGCAAAAGAAGCTGCCGGCCAAAGGCTGGGAGTATATGGTGTACAATAAGCTCGACCAGGTGGTGGCCACCCAGGATTCGGTGCAGCGGATGAAAGCGCCGCAGGAGTGGACGGTGAGCAAATACGATGCGATGGGCAGGGTGATCCTGACGGGTATCTATCAGCACCCGGGCAGCGTTGCGGGGGCGGACAACCGCGCTGGCGTACAAGCCCTGGTCAATGCGGTTACGACCTTATGGGAAAGCCGGGTAAGCACGGGTGATGGATATACCAGTGCAGCCTGGCCGGCAACGCTGTCCGCTACGCTGCAGGTCAATTATTATGACGATTACGATATTCCCGGGAGACTTTATTCATCCACCGGGTACAGCACCCGCACGACCGGGCTGCTGACGGCCAGCAAGGTCAACGTACTGGGGACCACGGATATGCTGTGGACGGTGAACTATTATGATGAGGAAGGGCGGCCGGCACGCAGCTTCAGCCAGCATTACCAGGGGGGCGGCACGGCATTGAATAAGTACAACTATGATATGGTGACCACCACCTATAACTTTAACGACCAGCCCATGTCGGTTGCCCGCGCGCATTACCGCCGTAACACGGCGGGTACGGCGGGGGTGCTGTCCCTGACCTCGACCGACACCTATTCTTATGACCATATGGGCAGGAAGATCCGGAGCTACAACCAGCTCAAACACGAGGCGCTGACGGCGCAGGCGAAGGTGGCTTTGAACCGGTTCTATTATAACGGGATCGGGCAGGTGATCCAAAAAGGGCTGCACTCGCTTACCCCTTACACAGCCTACCTGCAAAGCGTGTACTACCGCTATAACGAGCGGGGGTGGCTGACCAGCATCAACAACAGTACGCTGAGCGATGACGGCGGGTACACCAACAGCGCCGGCAATGCCGCTTTCGGGATGGAGATCGCCTACCAGGGCACCAGCACAGGCAGGCCGCAGTACAACGGCAACATCTCGACGGTCAAATGGAAGCAGGGACGCACGGACCTGTCGCTTCCGCTGCCCGGACAGCAAAGCTACGATTACGATTACGACCGGCTGAACCGGCTGACGGCGGCGGTATCGACCAGCAGCGCTGCCAAGGACGGCTTTTATAACGAAGCGCTCACCTATGACCAGATGGGCAACATCACGGCCCTTGGGCGTAACGAAAAGGTCAGCGGGGTCAAGACGCAGATCGATACACTGAGCTATTCCTACAATGGGAACCGGCTGACGCGCGTGGACGATGCCTCGGCCTATAATGGGCTGGCGGGGTTCACGGACGGCGTGCAGGTGGCGAACGAGTACACCTATGACGGAAATGCCAACATGCGCAAGGACCTGAATAAGGGGATCACCAGCATTAACTACAATATGCTGAACCTGCCGGAAAGCATCACGGTCAACGGCAATACGGTAACGTATACCTATGACGCGTCAGGCAGAAAGCTCAAGAAGGTGTTTACGGCGGGCAGCAATATCACCACGACGGAATACATCGGCGGGATCCAGTACACGAACGGGGCGATAGACTTCATCCAGAACGAAGAGGGGCGGGCCAGGTTATCGGGGACGGTGTACAAATATGAGTACGACCTCAAGGACCATCTGGGCAACACGCGCACAACGGTGACCTGGGATGCGGCGGACGCTACGCAACTTACGCCCAAGATCCTGCAGCAGAACGACTACTACGCCTTCGGCTTATCGATAAAATCACTGGAGCCGAATGTACCGAGCCCAAAAAATCAGTACCTTTACAATGGTAAGGAGTTGCAGGACGAAACCGGCCTGTACGATTACGGCGCAAGGCTGTATGATCCGGCAGTAGGGAGATGGACAACGATTGATCCCAAATCTGAAAAATATCCGTCTTTATCTCCGTATAATTACGTTAATAATAACCCGATTAGAAGTATTGATCCAAATGGGGCTGAAATTGTGGATGCAAACGGCAAGCCTATTACTTATACTGTAAACAAAGATGGTTCACTCGCCTGGTCGCCAAATGCCACATCTGGCGCAATGACTATCGGAAATGCGTTAGCAAAAAGTGGCGCAATCGGCGACTTGGATGCTTTCAGGGATTCTAAAGTTAAAGTATCTTTGGTCTATTCAACCGCGAATGGTGGTGATGAATTGGGACATACAGATAACTATTTTATATCAGGCACAGATCAGGTTGCAAAAGCAACTGTTACTGTTTTTGGTGGTAGCGTGGATGAAATGCAGCAAAATGTTGAGGCCGGAAAAACCTATGCAGGCGACAAAGGTCATTTGCAAACGGTTGCTTTGCAATTGGGGGATAAAGATGCCGTTATTGCTGGTGCCGCCGGACATGAACGAATACATGGAACTGATCCACAAAATCAAAAAGATATTAGTTCAAATAATAAAAAGGGAACAAATAAAGACGTTGAAGCTGCCCCCAATGCCAACGAAAAAAAGATATTGGAAAGGGCGGTTATGAAAGATGTAGTAAAAAAAATTCCTTGTTTATAAACATATGATGAAGACATTTATTATACTACTGCTACCAGCTTTGCTTTTATGCAGTAAACAAACTTTATCTCAACAGATAAAGGAAAAAAGACATGTTAAAATGATAACGTTTCTAATTGCCCAAAAACAATTGCCAACCGTAGATGATACGAGCCACCTTGCAACATTAGAAGGCTATATGTTTGATCGTGTTATCGCGACATTTGGCAACAAGTTGAATAAAGCAACTTTATATATTTTTGGTTCTAATTCGGCTCATGGAAAGCATTATATTGCTTTAGAAGATGGCAAGGGGATCGCTTTATTACCGACTAAAGATATGCCCGATGAAATTCAATCCGTTTTAGACTTCTTTAAACGTAATCATGCCACAAACAGAGCCATGTTAAAAGTCCTGTCAACTATTGCAGAGTCTTATCAACATAATATGATTTCCTATAAACCTAAACTGGAGGATTGATTGAACTTGCTTTTATCACTAAATATCCCCGTTGGTGGGCGCGTTCCATAATTAATAAAATAAGGATTGCTAAATCATTATACAATTTAAGCAAAGCCCGGCATGACCGGACTTTGTTATTTACGCTAGATTAAAGGCATTTGCAAGCGATTCTTTCAAACGCTTTTTTGATAGGCGAATTGGATAAACGTGTATGTTTCGAACTTCAAACTAATTCCACTAATAGTCCGGTAAAAATCTATGCGTTAAAGTTTAATATCGAAAAAGTTGCGCCTGCTGCCACGCGTTTTTATAACCAACGGTACGGTATAGGTTACAACCGCATCATACCAATCGCTGTTTTTAAATTTGCATCAGCGATAGTGGAGTATACACCATTATTGTTAAGGCGGGTGCAAGAAGCTTCAGATCAGCTTTAAGTATGTTAACGTATACTCGTCAATGCTCTGATATTCGGCATCTTTACCGGGTAAATCAATCTTCCCCGGGTATAGAGCGTATTGAAAACATGGAACGGCAAATCTGATGATCGAATTTGTATTTTATGAAGACCATAGGAGGAATAAGGGTTTGAATAAGGATTTTTTCAGGAGCTTCTTACGCTTAGCCAAGTGCAATAACGGGAAATAGCCAGTACACAGCGGCTGTTCAAATATCCATAGCTGGGTTTCCTTCAGCTTTAAGGCCGCGGCGATTTTCCGCAGGGTCGTTAACCGGATGTCCACCAGTCCCTGCTCGATCCGCAATAACTGGTGATGTTCCCTATCGGCAAGCAAGGCCAGTTTGCGGACGCTAAACGCCTGGTCCGTGCGGGTGGACCTTATTTTTCACTTAGGCTTTTTTGAACGCATCCTCACTAATTCCCATTAGTGAAATATCACCTTGATGGCGCCCTGTTCGAACTCCCTATCACGTTCACCAGATCGGATATTTTTGATTTTTTTCCTCGAGCTTCATCGTACCCGGTGTGGCATAAGTTTTTGGGGTGTACCACAAGAAAACATACGAACTGAGCATAAAAAGGATCATTGAACCTGCTATCCAGTACCAGCGGCTTATCAGCATCCTGCCAATTTTAAAATAGTCAATTTCCTGGCTCGGTAATTTTAACCATATGCTTTATTTCTTCCATTATTGCCCCACAGGACTAGTTATTGTTCGTTACAGTGTTCATTTGAACAAGCCAAATAGTTATTTTTGGCTCATATCGTTGCACTAGGCCCCAAAATATATATTTTATTTTAGACTTAAATGGCAGTTTTTGATTGAATATCCTATTAAGCGGGCGGGGGGCAAGCGCCGGGTTCATCGGCTTTTTCGGCGGGTTCTTTAATGATAAATTGATAACACAGCAACATCACCGCGTGAGTCGATAGCAAGCTTAAGAAGCGGGGTGGGCGCTTGTTAACGGTTCCTTATAAGGAAGTCGAAAACGTTCGTTGTGGAATAGATAGTCCCCCCACTGCCAGACATACCACGGTTTGATGGAAAAAGTGCGGTATAATCGCCTGTCTTGGGCAGCTTTTGACGGGTGTTGATCTAAAAACCTTTTATACCTAATTTTAATTATTTCATAGTCAAAGCCTTTTCCTCCGGCTTCATCAATAACAAAACTATTGTCAAAATTACGATACCTATAATTTTCTTTTAGAATGTAAGCAATAGGTGTGTAGTTTAAGATAAAGAGTATTACAAATGTACCTGCGATTATTTTAATGGTTTTCATATTTGATCATTTACAAGGTCCATGTGTGGGCTGTACCAGGCCCCCATTAGAATCGACGTTTTTATCGGGTATTAGGCTTCTCAAACTAGTTCCCAACGCTGCTGGCGTCATGCCGGTCTGCCCTAAGCCCATATTACCCGTAGGGTCGGGCAATTTAATCCCTCCAGCCAAACAAGCGTTGTAAGCAAAGTTGGTGCAGTTATTTGTGAGTATATCATAAATTTCTGGTGGATCGGAAATATAATTCACTATTTTGTTGAACTCTGAAGCGATAATGTTATAACTGATGCTGATAGAGTATTTTAAATCACTATTGTCCAATATCCGTGATGGTGCATGCGCTTTGGCTTTGCCGGTTGCGTCCGGGTAAAAGCCAACAACCTGCGTGATGGTTTGCCCTTTGTAGGTCTTGGTAAGGCCAATAGCCGTATGGCCGACGGAGTTCGGTCCGATATTAAAGGGCAGACCCGGCGCGGGCTCTTGTACGAATACCGTGATCGTCATTTTCGACCCCGCATCCGGTAGCGTGCCAAAACAGTCCATATAGGCTTTCGGATCGATCTTGTCACCGTCTTCCCCCGGCAGGTTTGACATCGGGGGCGGGGCAGGCGCGCTGCTTCCGCCACCACCGGCATAACCGGGGACGCCGCCACCGGAATCCGGCACACCGGGCGGTGTATCCGGCCCGACATCGACCGGGGTATACGTACAGATCCGTTCAGAGTATATCACGACCTCACCAGATGAATTGATGTAATTCTGGTCTACCCACTGGCAGTCTTCTATATATTGTACAAGCTCGGTTTTTAGATTTCGCGTATCGCCCGGCCTTGGTTTTATCGTCCCGATGCGTTTACCCTTTCCAAAGACCAGCCCCCCAAGGAATCCGCCATCCGTTGTATAATAGAATATACGACCGGTAAAGGTACTGCGCTCAATCTTTTGCTCGCGCTGGTAATGCAGCCCGTCGGGGATGATCTCGACCAGGTTAGCGGTGATACTTCCGCCAGCGTTACGCCGAAAAACAAGTTTGGTGAAACCCTGGCCGATCTGCTGAAAAACTGGCTGGCCTTTTACCGGGATGCTTAGGAAAGCGGCCGAATCCGTTGCTTCACTTTGTGCCCCGGACCAGTCGATCAGCATGGCCTTATCTGCACGGTTATTTGCATTGCTTTCCCACCAGCTTTTCACCTCTGCAACGGTGAGGTCAACGGGCGGGGGGTGTGACCCGCTCGTCTTTTCTTCGAACCGATCCTTTTGACAGGAAGCCAGCGCTGCCAAAACAAGGAATAACAAGGCTACTTTCTTTTTCATTTTTTTGATTTATGTCAAAACCGTCTTATTTCCACGGACGCGGCTGAGGGTTTCCGGTGTAATGCCGAGATAGGAGGCCACCTGCCCCAGCGTAGCTTTCTGCGTAATGCCCGGGTGCAACTGCAACAGCTTTTCATACCGCTCCCGGGCGGAGGAGGTGCGGAGCAGTATCGTCCTCTCTTCAGAAAGCATGTAATACTTTTCGGTTACGAGGCGGCCTGTGAAATTGTATTCCGGGAACTCCGCGTAGATACTTTGCAACTGGTTCCAGGTCATGGACAGTAATTCGCTGTTTTCCAATAATTCGATATTTTCCTCCGCCGGTTTTTGTGTGTAAAAGCTATAAACCGAGATCATCAGATCGCCCCGGCCCATAAACCAGGAGGTGCATTCGCGCCCATGCCGGGTCAAATGAAATGCCCTGGCGAAGCCTTCATTGATAAAATATATTTTTCTAGAAACCTCCCCCGCGCGGAGCAGCAACGTACGCTTTGGCAGGCGTTCTTCTTTAAGCAATTCGCGGAAGCGCTGGTCCAATGCGGATGACAAGGGCGAGATAAAATTGAGTGTTTGTATAAGCAGTTCTGCATTCATAAAGCGCTTAGCTTAAGAATTTGACAATCATCAAAACGATGTTCCGGTCAATTAATTTTCTTTGTGATTAAACCAATGCTTAATAGTTAACATTTATTTTTAAATTTTATTATCTCAGCCATGATACATAATCAAACATCACAGCGGCTTTTGACGGCCTTGGACAAAATGCTGGGCCTGCTCAATAAAGAAGATATGCCCGAGCTGGAACGCGTACAGCGATCCATCATTTACTGTAAAAAGGCCCTGAAAATAATCCGGACCTGTGTTTATCAAAATGTCTTCGATACCCCGGAAGCGGAAATTTACTTTTTCAAATACACCAAGCCCTTATTTTACAGCAAGTTCATTTACTACGTTAATATTTACAGATATCTTATCCAGCGACCTCCCGGCGGCGAGGAAGCTCTGCAGGCCTATGTCAGCTTTCACCTGGCTGAGCTTCAACGTTTTTTTGACAGCAATAAGGCCTTTTACCAGTATTACCGCTCCGGGAGCGAGCAAATGGACCATAGCTATTTTACCCGGGATGGCTATAAGTTGGCGATGGAACCCGAGGAATTCGAAGAGGACGAACACTACTCCACTTCGCACGATTACAAGATATCCAAGATCATGGCCAATGAGAAACTCCAGGCTTATTTCAAATACGAACTCGCCAGGACCGGCCGCGATGACCTCAGCACTTTAGGGAAACCTTTCCCGTTTAGACACCCTCAATGGACGGCCAGCCAGACCGACGCCGTCGAACTCCTGTATGCCCTCAAAACTGGCTGCGCCGTCAATAATGGCAACATCGACATCGCCGAACTTGTGGCCATCTGGGAATTTATCTTCCAGATCGAGCTCAAAGAGAGCTATCATAAACTCCTTGACATCAGCAAACGCAAGAAAGAAATGTTCGTGTTCCTGGTCAGGTTAAGGGACAGCTTGTGGAATTTTATCCGGGAGAAATTTGAGTGATAAGCGCTTTGCTCCGGAATCGAAGCGTTGAATTTCAGTTCATCTTTATCGCTTTCAGTCCTTTGCTTGAGCAATAATTCACCACCTGCCGCCACATGGTGAAACAAGTTATTTCGCTCTGTTCACCTTTGCTTTCAACAAATCACAAGCATTATGATACAAATTATTTCCTGGCAGCAATATGTGACTGCCGTTTTCCTTTTCGCTATTGCCTGGTACAGCTATGTCGGCCTGCGTTATTACCGCCCGGAGATAGCCGCCCTGCTCAGAATCAAACCTTCGGTTCAGCGCACCATGCCAGCCGTGGCCGGCAAACTGACCGCCGTGATGGGGCAAGCCAAACCCGAAGCCGACACCGGATTGTATCCGCCCGAAGAACTGCTTTTTTCCGGTAGTGAGCCGGATGATATCAGCGACCAGACCCTGCCCAAAGGGCCTTCGGATGACCTGTTGGCCGAAGCCCAGGTGCTGGCAGGCGCCTGCTCTGACAAGACCGAGTTCCTTTCCTTGTTTAAGCTCCTGCTGTCCAAATACGAGGCATTCGCTGATGAGATCAGCTTGTCTGCGGTCATCAGATCGCTTCAACTCCCATTTGAAATCCAGGCCGAAGAATGGCCGCAAACTTTTGTAGCATGAAAAAGATCAAAGTATTCATCGCGTTACTGTTCATCGCAACAGTCTCAATGGCCCAGGACGGCAATGCAGGCATCAATGAAGCCACTAACCAGGTCAAAAGTTATTTCGCCACCGGCACCAACCTCATGTATGCCATCGGCGCTATTGTCGGTCTGGTCGGCGCGATCAAGGTCTATAAAAAGTGGAATGACGGCGAACATGATACCGGTAAAGTCGCCTCCAGCTGGTTCGGCTCCTGCATTTTCCTGGTCGTCGTAGCTACCGTACTCAAATCATTCTTCGGCGTATGAGTTACCAAATCAATAAAGGCATCAACCGGCCCATTGAGTTCAAGGGGCTGAAAGCGCAATACATTGGCTATTTGGGTGGCGGCTTAGTCGGCCTGCTTGTCTTGTTCGCCGCACTTTATTTGATTGGCATGGCTGTGTATTTATGTATCCTGATCATCCTGGGCTTAGGCAGCGGACTGTTCTACAAAGTATTCTCGTTAAGCCACAAGTATGGTGAACATGGTTGGATGAAACGTCGAGCCAAGCGGTATCTGCCGGATTATTTAAAATTCAAATCAAGGAGGTTATTTCATGAAAAGCGCTGAACAAGTTTTCCCGATCTATAAAATCGAGCATGATACGCTCGTATCAATGCAGGGTGAATTGACTATTGCGTTCGAGCTCACGCTGCCCGAGGTATTTACATTATCGAACGATGAATACCTGGCCTTTCACCAGACCTGGGTTAAAGCCATTAAACTATTACCCCGGAACTGTATATTTCATAAGCAGGACTGGTTTGTCGAAGATAAGTGCCAGGCTTCTTTCGGCGATAAAACCTTCTTAAGCCATGCCAGTGAACGTTTCTTCCATGAACGGCCGTTCCTGGCACATCGTTGCCTCGTTATGCTCACCAAACGGCCCGACAATTTTAAAGCGTTGACCAGTGCGGGCAGCAGCCTGCTGCGCAAGCACATCACCCCTTCACAAACAACTTCCACAGAATTGTTCTGCGATTTCACGGACAGCGCCGGCCAATTCAAACGCATCCTGGAAGACAGCGGGCTGGTCCGTGCCCTCCGCTTGACCAATGAAGACCTTGCCGGCACGCAGGTAACACCGGGTATCCTTGAACAATACTGTTTTTTGGTTAGTGCTCATGATGAGCCAGTATTAAAGGACATTCATTTTAACGATGGCATCAGGATCGGTGACAACCATTGCCAGTTATATACGTTAGCCGAAGCGGAGCACTTGCCTGCATTGGTTGGACCGCGCATCACCTACGATCAGTACAGTACCGATAAAACCAAATTCAGCACCGGCTTTGCCACTCCTATCGGTGCCTTACTGAACTGTAATCACATTTATAACCAGTATATATTCATTGAAGACAGTGCCAAGACCCTTAAGAAACTGGAAGCCAAAAAGCTGCGCTTGCAATCCCTGTCGGCATACTCCCGCGAAAACGCGATAGGCCGGGATGCCACCCACGAGTTCCTGCACGAAGCGATCAGCCAGCAAAGGCTTCCGGTTAAGGCACATTTCAACATTTTGGCCTGGGGCGAACCCAAGGAGATCAAAAACAAGGTCAGCTCGGCACTCGCCCAACTGGATGCGACACCTAAACAGGAAACCGATGGCGCGCCGCAGATATGGTGGGCGGGCCTGCCCGGCAACAGCGGCGACTTCCCGATGAATGACACGTTCGACACCTTTGCCGAGCAAGCCTGCTGTTTCTTCAATTTAGAAACTACTTATAAAAGCTCACTATCGCCCTGCGGCATCCGCCTCGGTGACCGGCTATCAGGCAAGCCGCTGCATGTTGACCTGAGCGATGAGCCGATGAAAAACGGCATCACGACCAACCGAAACAAATTCATTCTAGGGCCGTCCGGCAGCGGTAAATCCTTTTTTACCAACCACCTGCTGCGCAGCTATTTCGAGCAGGACGCCCATATTGTTTTGGTCGATGTCGGTCACAGCTATGAGGGGCTTTGCGAATTTGTCGGCGGCTATTACTTCACTTACAGCGAAGAAAGTCCCATCAGCTTTAATCCTTTTTATGTGGGTAAAGAGGACGTACTCGATACCGAAAAGCGTGAAAGTATCAAGGCCATGATCCTGGCGCTTTGGAAAAAAGAGGATGAAGGTGTACAGCGCTCGGAATATATAGCCATTTCCGATGCGCTATATCACTATTATGAATCCGCACCTGCTTTCCCTTGCTTTAATTCCTTCTATGAATTTTTGAAAGGGACGTTCTACGAAACCATGAAACAAAGCAAGGTGAAAGACCAGCACTTTGACATCGACAACCTGCTGTTCGTTTTGCGGCCTTATTATAAAGGCGGTGAATACGATTACCTGCTAAATGCCACGAAGAACCTGGATCTGCTGCACCGTCGTTTTATTGTTTTTGAACTGGATAATATCAAGGATCACCCGATCCTGTTCCCGGTCGTTACGCTCATCATCATGGAAACCTTCGTTTCTAAGATGAGAAAATTATCGAAGGATATCAGAAAGATGATCCTGATCGAAGAAGCCTGGAAAGCCATTGCCCGTGAAGGTATGGCTGAATACATCAAGTACCTGTTCAAGACGGTCCGTAAGTATTTCGGGGAAGCATTGGTCGTTACCCAGGATATCGAAGATATCATCAGTTCACCGGTCGTGAAGCAAGCCATTATCAATAATAGCGATTGCAAGATCCTGCTCGACCAACGGAAGTATCAAAACGACTTCCCGAAAATTCAACAATTGCTTGGCATCACCGATAAGGAAACGGCGCTCATCATGAGTATGAACCGTGCTAATGATGAAAGATACCGCTACAAAGAAGTATTCATCAGCCTGAACGGCCAGTTATCGAGGGTTTACCGCACGGAAGTTAGCCGGGAAGAATACTGGACCTATACCACAGAATCTGCGGAGAAGGCTAAAGTGAAAGCTTACAAAAAGAAGTATGGCGATATCCGCAAAGCGATCGCTGTGATCGTTCAGGACGAAAAAGAAACCAAAAACAACCCCGCATGAAAAAGATCATTTTTATCGCGCTGCTCTTTGCAGCCTGCAAAGCGAGCACGAATCACGATGGCACTTACGTCAGCCATAACGAGGGCCAGTTTTCTATAGCTGATGATACGCTGATTATTGATGACACTGTAGTTATTAACCATACCGGCTACCAAAAGATCAGGAATGGTCAAACCTTAAGAAAAGCGTTCAAAAGCCGTAAATGGATACTAAATAGTCCTGACGCATCGCCAATGCAGATCAAGGGCGATCAAATCCAGATCGGCAACACTACTTATCATAAACTGCCATGAAAAAACTAATTGTCATTATCCTGCTGTTGTTTGCAACCCGCACCCAGGCGCAATACCAGATCGTCACCTCGCTGGTTAAAAAAGTGATCAAGGCTATCGACCTGAAGGTGCAGCGGATGCAGAACGAAACCATCTGGCTGCAAAACGCGCAGAAGAACATCGAGAACGAACAGTCCAAGTTCCGCCTGACCGAGATCTCCAACTGGTCGGAAAAGCAAAATGCACTCTATAGGGACTATTATGACGAGCTATGGAAAGTAAAATCCACCGTCGCTTATTACCAGCGCATCAAGGACCTGACCGTAAAACAAATAGCCATGGTGGGCGAATACCAAAGGGCCTGGAAGCTATTCCAATCCGATGAGCACTTTCAGCCCGATGAAATTATCCAAATGCAAAGGGTTTACGTGGGCATTCTGGATGCCAGCGCTAAAAATATCGATCAGATTATGCTCGTCATTAATCCGGGAAAAACCCAAATGACTGATCAGCAAAGACTGGAGGCCATCAACAAGGCCGGGGACCGGCTGGACGAGAATTACAGCGACCTAAAACAATACAATACCCAAAATATGATCCTGAGCCTGCACCGCAGCAAGGATCTGAATGAACTACAAACGATCAAAAATTATTATGGATTGCATTAAATTAACACTGGTCGCATTGCTGCTGGCTGGCAGCGTCCGGGCACAAACATTCGCGGAATGGTTCAGCCAAAAGAAAACGCAAAAGAAATACCTGCTCCAGCAGATCGCAGCTTTACAGGTTTACAGCGGCTACCTGAAAACCGGTTATAGCATTGCTAAGGGTGGCCTGGGTTCCATCACCTCCTATGTTGGTAATGAATTTAGTCTGCACGATGGCTATTACAAGCACTTAAACACAGTAAGTATAGCCGTTAAGAATAATCCGCGCGTTGATGACATTATTCGCTGGCAGCAGGATATTTTAAAGCAAACTATGGCTATAAAGAAGCAAACTGGCTTAACAGCGAATGAAAACAATTATGCCGGTAAAGTTTGTAGTGCCTTGTTAAGCGATTGCGATGCCCGTATCAATGACCTGCAGACTATTTTATCGGATAACAAGACCGAAATGAGCGATGAGGAACGCCTCCGGCAAATTGGCCGACTGCACATAGCGATGCAGGATAACTATCGCTTCGCCGCGAATTTTCGTTCACAACTTCAAATTTACGCGCGTAATAAGCAACAGGAACAACAAGACAATAACACTTTAAGGAACTTATATGCGAACCATTAAAATATTCATAGCTATGCTGTGCTTTAGCATCAGCGCCCAGGCCCAAAGTGATGAACTGCAGCAATTAATGCTCAACATTGAGAAGCTAACGCAGTTCAAAGCCATTCTGTCCGATATGAAACAAGGTTACCAGATCTATCAGCAAGGCTATGGAATGGTCTCTAATTTATCAAAAGGCAATTTCAACCTGCATAATATTTATCTAACCGGCTTGATGGCGGTTAGTCCGGCGGTGCGGAATAACCCCAGAGTGGGCCAGATCATGGCGCAGCAGAATGACTTGATCAACGAATACAAGCGTTACACCAGCCTGTTCCGGCAAAGCGGCTCCTTTAAAGGCGATGAATTAAATTATATCAACAATGTATTTAATCAACTCGTCAAGCAAGGCAACAATAACCTGGACGAACTGGCTAATGTAATGACCGCGAACCAACTGCGCATGTCGGATGATGACCGGCTGCGGACCATCGATCGCATCTATGTAAGCAGCACCGATCAACTACAGTTTTTACGATACTTCAACCGTAAAGCGGTGATGCTGAGTTTACAACGCAGTAAAGATCTCAGCGACACCCAAACGCTTAAACGGCTTTACGGCATCAACTAAAAAATTATGAAAAAGAAAGCTATAATGATCGCCTTGCTGGCGATCACCGGGACGGCTTTGCCGCAAATTGTACGGGCCGATGGCCTGGCAGACGATATTCAGGGTCTTCAGGGCGTATTAAACAATGTCTATAATGAGATGCTGCCGATGTGCAGCCAACTCATCGGTGTTGCCCGTGGCATTGCCGGGTTTGGCGCTTTGTGGTATATCGCCGCGCGTGTCTGGCGGCATCTCGCCAATACGGAAGCTGTGGATTTTTACCCGCTTCTGCGGCCATTCGCTTTGGGCATGGCTATTTTACTGTTTCCTACGGTCATTGCCGTGATCAATGGTATCATGAACCCGGTCGTGACCGCTACCGGCGGTATGGTCAAAAATTCTGATGCCGCGATCGAGAAGCTGTTGGCCCAAAAGCAAGCGGCTATCGAGAAAACGGATACCTGGCAAATGTATGTCGGCGATGACGGTGAAGGCGACCGGGATAAATGGTACAAATACACGCATCCCGACGACCCTAATGGTGATAAGGAGGGCGTTTTTTCCGGCCTCGGGAATGATGTCAAGTTCGCCATGGATAAGGCCGGTTATAAATTCCGCAACAGCGTCAAACAATGGATGTCGGAAATCCTGCAAGTAGCGTATGAAGCCGCAGCGCTTTGTATCAATACCATCCGTACATTTTACCTGATCGTACTGGCCATATTAGGACCCTTGGTATTCGGCTTGTCGGTCTTCGATGGCTTTCAGCATACGCTAACGACCTGGCTGGCCAAATACCTCAATGTGTTCCTCTGGCTGCCGGTAGCTAACATCTTCGGCAGTATTATCGGTAAAGTCCAGGAGAACATGCTCAAGCTGGATATCCAGCAAATTGGCAATGCAGGCGATACCTTTTTTTCCAGCACCGATACCGCTTACCTGATATTTCTTTTGATCGGTATCGTCGGTTACTTTACCGTGCCTGCCGTGGCCGGTTATATCATCAATCCCGGTGGCGGAAACGGCTTATTGAACAAAGTCACCAACCTGACCGCTATCAGCCTGAGTTCAGTCAGTAACCGCGCCGCCAGCGGTGCGACCAATATCATTAATGCGCCGGGCCATATCAGAGAAGGCTACCACGAAGAAAAATTAAACGGGAATCCTAAAAAATAAAGATCATGTTCACACACCTCAGAAATATCGAAACCGCTTTTCAGCAAAACAAACGGATCGTGGCACTCGTCATCTTAACCAGCGCCCTGATCTCCATTGCGGCGATCTACTTTTCTTTTGCAGCCTATCAAAAAGCTTCGGCGCATATTTACGTGCTCGCCAACGGAAAAGCACTGGAAGCCATCGCTGCTGACCGTAAAGACAATATCCCGGTGGAAGCCCGAGACCATATCAAGATGTTCCATCATTACTTTTTCACACTTGACCCCGATGAAAAAGTCATCGACAACAACATCCGCAAAGCCCTGTACCTGGCTGATGAAAGCGCGCGTAACCAGTATAACGGGCTGAAAGAAAAAAGCTATTATAACAACTTGATCTCGGGTAATATCAGCCAGCAAATTACTGTAGACAGCATACAACTCAATATCAATTCCGAGCCTTATTATTTCAAATGTTTCGCCACGCAGAAGCTGATCCGATCCACCAGTACGATCAATAAATTATTGGTGACGCAAGGCTATTTGCGTAACGTCAGCCGCTCGGACAATAACCCACATGGCTTTCTGATTGAAAAATGGGAAACCATCGCCAACCGTGATACCACTATCAACCCATGAAAAAGTTCAATCAATTAACGCTCAAGCAGCAAAAAATAGCCCTTGTGATTTTTTGTCTGCTGTTCTCGGTGCTGCTGATACTCAGCATCCGCTATCAGCAAATGCGGATCAACACCGGTACAATTCAACAACCCAGAATTCAAAACAGATAAATATGGATAAGCAACGAAAATTCCTGTTGGTATTACCGCTATTGGTGATCCCATTTATGACTATGGCCTTTTGGGCTTTAGGTGGCGGCAAAAACCAAAATCAGCGTGTCGCAGGTCACCGCGGTTTGGATACCGACCTGCCGGAAGCGCAGTTTAAGGACAAAGGTAAAACCGATAAAATGGCTGTTTACCTGGCGGCGCAGCATGATTCCTTACAAAACGGGGTAAGCCCGGCTTTCTTAAGGTCTATGGGCCTCGCCAAAGATTCGGTGGCCACGCCGGACGACCAGGCCGAAAAGATACAGGTCAAACTGGCGCAGCTGAACAGGCAGCTTAACCAGCCGCAGGAAACACGGCAACCAATAGCTTATAATGAACCCGATCCGCAGCAGGTTAGACAGCTGAAAAAAATGATGCGCAATATGAACGCCGGCGCAAACCAGCCTGATCCGGAAATGCAGCAGCTAAATAAGATGTTGGATAAGATACAGGCCATTCAAAATCCCGGATCGGTACAGCCTAAAACAGCGACAGCCGAACCCTCCAAACCCTTCCGTGCCATTTCAGCGATCATCGATGGCAAACAAAAGGTCATGGACGGCGCGGCTGTTAAACTCAAGCTGACCGATACCGTTACCCTAAAAAACCAGCTATTACCTAAAGGTCAGGAACTTTTCGGCGTTTGTCAGGTGACCAACCAACGATTGCTGTTAACGATCCAAAACATCCGCCTGGACAAACAGATCATTCCGGTTAACCTCACTGTGTTCAGTCTGGATGGCATGCCGGGCATACCTGCGCCTGATGTCGAATTAGGCGGAGCGGCAGGTTCCGGCGCTGATGACGCTATCCAAAGTATGCAGTTCCTATCCATGGATCAAAGCTTAGGCGCACAAGCCGCAGCCGGTGGCGTGAATGCTGCAAAGCGCCTTTTCAGCAAAAAGGTAAAGAAAATCAAGGTCAAACTACAAAACAAATACCCGGTGCTCTTAAAGATCAACAAATAATGGACGACGAACTGAACATCGACCCAAGGGAGACGGATCATTTGGACCATATCGATATGAATAAGGCCATTAACTTTTACGAACTCCGGACCCAACTGGCAGCGCTGGGCTTCAACGAAGATGCATTGCTGAATGAGTTGCGCACCATGGTTACCGGTGAAAAAACTTTGCATGATATCTATATCCAACAGGACGGCGCTGATTTCGCCTTGTCCTTTGAAATGACCAAAGATGGTTACCAATTGTATTGCATCGACGCATCGATGGATGTCGCCGGTAAGGTCAATAACCAGGTTATGCAATACTTTCAGCCTGATGTTAATGTAGCCACCGAACTTGAATTGCTCCGGCTACGCCTGTTGGTCAGAAATGATCACGACCCTTTTAGGCCATTAAACCTCGAAGAATCACAAGCCTATATTCATTTATTAAAAACAAATCATGTTATGAACGATCAAAATTTAAGTTACCTGCAAAAGCAATTGCTAAACCTGGGGTTTGGCGAGAAACTAAACGACGAGCTCGAAAAAAATATCAAGTCGGGCAAAAAGGAATTTACCTTAGCTACCGCTCAGGAGTACAATAAACAAAACGTGGATTACACCCTGCATTACAAAGCCGGCGATCAGAACGATATGTACTTCTTTAATAAGTACGACGCCTCATTGCGGGATAAAGATATGCGACAGACCTTTTACCTAAATAAAGGCAGCGGCATTACCGCGAAGGAGGCCTATAACCTCATGGAAGGCCGTGCTGTGCATAAGCAACTCGAAAACCTGGAGGGTGAAAAATACCATGCCTGGATCATTTTGGACAAGGAAAACAAAACAGAAAATGGCAATTTCAAACTACGTCCTTTTACCAATGGTTGGAACTACAAACCCGAAAGGGCGATCGACAAACTAGATATTATCGGTATCAATGAAGAAGGTGCCCGTGATAAACTGATGAAGTCACTGGAAAAAGGCAACCGCCACCAGGTTACCGCCATGAAGGATGGCAAAGAGGTTAAGCTTTTTCTCGAAGCCAACCCCGCTGAGCACCGCGTCAATTTAACTAACTGGAAGGGCGAAGCGCAGCAGTTGGAACATTATAAAAAACCGGAGTTGAAGAACGACCAGAAAAAGGCCGAAACCCAAACCCAGGAAGCGTCAAAAAAAAAATCTAAAGGAAAAAAAATGACTGTTTGATCCCTATCTTTGCCTCATCTTAAGGAAGGTATTCCTGTCTTCCATTGTGATAAGGTTTAGGTTGAAAGTCCCCGGCAGCGAGTGTTTGGGGACTTTTATTTATCTTTAAAGACCTAAATATCGAATGAACACGATACCAAACATTCAAATCCAGAATATCGGATCGTCGAAAAAGCCCCTCCAGGTGATCAAAGGTTTTATTGAGCTGCCTTGCTGGACAGGTTTTTTCTTGATCGAAGAACCGGATTATTTAATAAAGACCAAGGTGGTGACCAACGGCCGGATCGATCTTTGGGTAGACGGTGAGATCGGTTTAGATCACAGTTTCTCTACTAATCAGGAACAGGGCAATGCGTACGTCTTTTTGGTAGAACAACAGCAAGAGATTCAACGGGCGATTATCCAGGAACTAAAGGAGGAATTCCCCCGTTTGCTTGCCGATGAGTATGCTTCATGGGATCACGAAAACGGAGACTTTCCAAAATCCGCGGACTTAACGCCCGGTTTCGACTTTAAAGATTATATCGGACCGTATCCATCAGCATAGAAGAAGATGTGAAAGATGAAGTGGCCTATATCAAATGGCATTTCCGATGCCGCTGGGATCCGGAGCACGGGTTTGAAGTGATCACGCACAAAGACCGGGTGATCGATATAGGCCCGGAGGCAGACGTTTTTAAAATTAACCAGGACAACGGCACTTACCAGGAATCGGATGAGTTAAAGTATAGAGAATGGGAAGTACCGAAGAAAAAGAAGTGGCAGCAGTTTTGGTAAAATGAAAAAAACAATAATCAATCTATTGTTACTGGTAATCAGTCTGCATGCTGGCGCACAGACGATCAATTCAGCTTATGTCAAAGCGCTTTACCAGCAGTATCCGACACTTCCGTCAGACTTTTGCCCTTCCTGCAAGCTTTGGGTAAACCCTTATTACAGATCCATCGCCGATACAGCCCGGCATATGCCGCTGGTCACCTACTATGTCTACACCAGGGCCCACCGGATAGCACAGGAAACCGCAAACGTTCCACGAACAGGCATTTATGCCGCCTGGCACCCGGCCTACGGGCAGCCTGATGAAACCAAAGTTTATAAAGAGGCCAACGCACAGTCGGTGAATATGATCGCCAAAGGCCATTGCCAGGCCTGGATTTTGTTAGCCTGGTGCGCCGATGCGGCAATCCTTTCGGATACCTACACCTTTAACGCGGGCATGGAGTACCAGGGGCAAAACATTGGCACAGAGATCGCCACCGAGGAGCTATGCCGCAAGCTTACAGATAAAACCGACAGCGTGCGAATATGGTGCGGTACCTTCGGCAGTGCGAATTCCTATACTAAAGGCAAGTTAACAGTTACTGTACCTACCCACTATTATAAGATCATCAAGTACGATAACGAATTGCTGTGCTACTGGATGCCCAACCTGCCGACAGAAAAAAGGGCCCATTTAGCACAACGAAAGGTTACTCATCAACAGCTGATCGACAATTTAGGATTTGACCCGATGCAAGTTTTCCATTAAATGAATTGACTTTCCAAAACACAAAGTATTTCCGTCCGGGTCATCCACATAAAACTCCCGGATTCCCAAGGTCTGGTCGACCGGCGTCTGATGTACCGGCGAATTTTGCTTAGAAGAGGTATCCAGTCCGCCGAGTCGCTGTTATTTTCGGTTAAAGGATCATAATACAATTCGCCATAAAAGGAACCGACGCTGTACAATTGGACGATCAGCCCGCTCTCTTCCCGATCAGCTAAAAATTCGCCTTGTAAAATGAACGCGGCTTTTTCAGCCTCATCGAGCGCATCGTATTGTTCCATCGTAAGCATAATCAAATTTAAACTACCTGGCTTAGTAAAACAAAAAATCTGATCGTAATCAACGCCCTCAGCCACTTCTTTAATGCTTTGATCAGCAAGGGCATGATCAGCCCCGTCAGCAGGAGTGCGTCGACTAAATGACAGCGCATTTTCAGAAGGCCGGCCTCGAATATCGCAAACAAACCCCACCGGGCCCGCACCTACCACACATATATCGGTTTCGATCATTATTTCCGTTCCGTTCATCACGCGTTATCCCTGTATCAAAAAGCAAATGCTATCCGCCAGGGCTTCGACAGAATGCGGTTCGTTGACCGGAATATCCAAATCGTCGAATTTATTCATGGTTACTTTGCTATTTGCGCTGAAATAATTGATCTGCCCCTCAAGCACCACCAGGCGGGTGTTCACATTTGTTTTATGTTCCTTGAGCGTCATTCCTTTTTTAAAGCCAAGTACGATCACTTTCGCTGCCTCGCCTTTAACCAATATTTTAACCACCGGGCTTGCCGCCTGTGCAACTGCCTTCACTACATCTTGTATGACCATATTTTATATCTGATTAATTTTACGCTATAATAGTATCTTCACCTTCAATCCATTTAGGCTTTCATCGACCATTAGCTGGCAGGACAACCGCCTGTTGTTATCTGAATGACCGGCTTTAAAAAGAGTGGCCTGCTCATTTCTTTCATAAGCTGTCGGCTCCGTTTGCTTCTCTGTGATTTCCACCAGGCAGGTTTCGCATTTAACCATTCCCAGGCATTCACCAAATCCCTCTATACCTATCCGGTCATAGATCAGCATCATCAGGCTACGGTATTCCTTGCTATACGTACGCAATTCATGCTGTTCGCCGTCGTGATCTATAGTGACCGTAATATCCCTCACCGGTATTTTCAGGCTGGTCACGACCATACATAGTTTTTAGACCAAAACTCATCCGGGTAGCTTTCTACAAATGGTTCCCTGTGCTGTTCAGCGAGGTATTTGCCTATCGGCGCCAGAACGGATTCAGGTAAGGTATTTTCCAGATGCGGGAACAAAGTGCGCTCTTCGAAGCGAATATGCCTGGTCAACAGATCGGCGAAAGACATGAATTCCGACGCACTCTTATTTTCATAATGGTTCAGATGGCGCAGCCGCTCTTCGAGCATCAGGTGTTCCGTTTTACCTTGCCGGGACAGGGGATCATCCAGCCGGCTAAAGAGCAACGCTTCTTCTTCACGAAAGTGCGCCTTCAAATGCTCCTCCCAAAAGAAATTCATGTATTTCAATATTTTGAACAGCGGGATTTCTTTTTTCAGGCCTTCTCTGATTTTCCAGCAAAATAGCAGGCCCGCGTGATGGTCACGGGAAAGGGTGACAATATGCTCGCTTCGCCTGATCGGTTTGTTTTTTCCTGCTCCCATCTTAAAGAACTGAGTAAGTGATGATGGCATCGCCTGCCATCACGACCAATGCCTTAAAATCACGTATTACCTTAAGCATGTGCGGCTCATGGGAGGGGATAGCGATCCTGGAACCTTGTACAAGTTCGGCGGTCTCGCCCTTGCAGATCAATAAAGCGTTCCCCGACTCAACGATCACAAAAGCTTCCGACGTGGCATAATGACGCTGCATATTGGTTCCCGCGGGTAATTCGACCTGGAGGATTTTATAATGCGTATTTTTTTCAAGTTCCTGCATGATCATGATTCTTTTATAGGTTTTTTCTTCCAGAGCATTTTGCCGCTTTCGATCCCGATCAATAGTAAGACGGGTACTTTAATCACTTCCAACAGGATATACAACCAGTGCGCGTTATGATCAGTAACTGTTCCTCCTTTGATGATCTCATTCGCATGGTGGTCCAGGATAGGTAACAACCACTTCGTTTCAACGACGAGTATTAAGCTGATAGCCGTAATGAGGTAAAAACCCATTCGGGTCGTTTTTTGAACAATACAAGTAATAATAAGGATCAAAAAAAAAGTCCATTCACAAGTGTTCAACGACTTAAAAATGATTTTGCCGATCTGCAATCCTTCGGCCATACTCAGGCCGGGGGCGGTAAACTTCAGCGGTGCTTCCATAAAACTGATAGCCATATAAAAACCTAACCAGAAGATGGCCGTTATACTCCTAACCGATAGTGCGACGCGATGATACATGATGATTATTGATTGATGTTTTTTACTGCTTTCATGATCCGGGCTATACTATAGGCCCTTTTTTTGGCATTTTCCGCGATATCACCCTGAAATAATTCATCCACGGTGCCATGGAAGAGCATTAACCAGCGGTCGAAATGCGCTTTGGTTAATACCAGCGGCAAATGCCTGGTCAGTGGGTCATCACTGAACTTTTTGGTGTAAAGCAGCAAGGTGGACCAAAAGTCGGCCATACGTGCTAAATGATGATCCCAATTACCGCCGATCACCGGCTCGAAAACAGGAGCCAATAGCTCGTCCTGACGTACCTTGCCATAAAATGCATCAACTAATAGCCGTACATCAGCTTCGGTTTCCATATCATGAAGTTGTGTTTCCATATTCACACGATTACCCGGTCACTGTTACCGTTTAACTGCTGCAAACGGGTTAAAAACATACTCGCCATCAGCTCCGCGCGCTTCTTGGCATCTTCCGCTATAAAGCCTTCAAAGTGTTCATCAATCGTCGCATAAAATAGTTCCAGCCAGCGCTCGAAATGTGGCCGGCCGATATTTAACGGCGCATGTTTGGCAAAGGGATTACCGCGGAAGCCGTGTACGCCAAATAACGCCGCATTCCAAAACGCATACATTTTGTCGAGGTGGGGCCGCCAATCTTCGATATTTTCCATAAAGATGGGGCCAATCAGTTCTTCGGTCCTGACCCTGGTATAGAAGTCATCAACGAACACCTTGATATCTTCGATATTTTCAATTTCTTTTTTCATTTGGATAACGGGGTTTGGCCGGAGGTGATATGATAATATACTGCCCAGGCCGTAAAAGCAATTAATAGAATGATGATCCAGAAAGGGATACTTTGCGGCGTTTCGCTGCCTTGTAGCATAAACGTTTTCTGGTCGCCTTTGCCATAAGCATTGATCATCAAGGGAAGCACGCCGTCTACCACTTCGTCTTTCCGGATACCCTCAACGGCAATGGCAGGCCCGTTTCTGACCACGAACGGGATCGTTTTGATACCTTCTTTCCCTTTATGATCCTTACTGACCACCTTCAACGTGTGCTTTCCGTCGGTCAATTTTTTTGTATCCAGCTCGAAGGAAACCGGCGCGGGGAATATCCCTATGGGTTGGGGATCATCATCAATAAATAGCGTTACAAAACTTTTTTCTTCCATTGCTTATGGATTTATAATGATACTTTTAATATGCTCATGCGTTTTTTCAGCAGGTTTGGCCAGGCATTTCACCATGGCATAAAATGAATAGGCCGTAATCAAGACCATCAAGCTGACCACGACATAATCCCAGTTACTGCCCGGTCCCGGCCCGTGGGTAATCCCGGCCAGGAATTTAGGTTGTTGCGCCTTGCAGGCATCGCAGGCCAGCGCTTCTGAATAAAGCCCCGTAAGAACTGCCGTCACTAATAAAGTATTTACATAAAATGAACGCTTTTTCATATCTATTTGGCTACTGGTCCTGATTTGACCTGGTTAAATAATTCTTTGATTTCGGTTAGGGTTACCTTCCTGCCGTTATTGCCCCAACTGGTCCGTTCATGGTTCATAATGGCGACGATTTCTTCGGGCTTCAGGTTATTATTTGTGCCGACCGGCGGCATCACACCATAGCCTTCGCCGGCGCGTCCATTGTAACCCTTCATGATGATGTTCAGTTGTACCTTGGGGTCTTTATCCAAAACGACCGCGCTGCCCTTGAGCGCCGGAAAGGCGCCTTTCAATCCTTCGCCGTTCTCCTGGTGGCAACTCTGGCAGTTGGAGGCATAAAGTGCCGCGCCGTCTAATTCGGTATTCAGTTTACTGGTTGTGCCGGGCAATATTTGTCGGTTTTCCTTGCCATATAAGAAAACCGGTGTCGGTTTGCCATCCGGCAGCTTCAGTTGTTTGAAGGATTTCAGGTAAGCAACCAGTTCAAGCGCTTCTTTAGTGGCAATGATCTTACCGGTAACGCCCTTGCGGAATTCATCAGGCACATTGACGACGACATCATCCGGAAAGACGTAATCTTTAATTTCAAATAACCAGGAATAAGCGGGCATAATGGATTGGGCTACCACCGATCTCGGATTATACAAATGCAGCAGGTGCCAGTCTTCGCTTGGCTGACGGTTGCCGATGTTCATCAGATCTGGCCCGGTACGTTCCGACCCCATCAGGTTGGCCGTATTACGCCATATATCGGTACGAACATTACGCGCGTAATCAGCGGCGATGCTGGGGCGGATGCCCCACATTTTATCCATCTCTACATTACGTACCTGTTGGGTATGACAGGCGATACAACCTTCCCGCATAAAAATGCCCTTCCCGGCGATCTCCTCGCTGGTCAGCGGTTTACTTTCAGGAAGGGGCGCATTGTTGTTTTGGGAATCCAGCGCCGGCAGTACGGCCGCAAACATTGTTAATACAATAAAAAGGATTATTGCGGCACCAAAGAGTCTTTTATGATTATTATAAATATCCATTGCTTATTCGGTAACAGGTAATTTTTCCAATTCGTCAAAAACGGTTTTTTGCAGATCGATCTCTGCCTTACCGGCGATCATGTAATAAAGATTATAGGCAAAAATGAGATGAGACGCCCACATCAGGGAGCCGCCAATGGCACGCCATAACCAATAAGGCGCCATCAGCACAACCGAATCGATAAAGGGTTTGCCTTCCAGCCATGCCATACCCTTCAGTGTACCGCCAACCATCAGCGGAATCGTATAAAACAGCAGACCGATCAGCGCCATCCAGAAATGCGCGCCTACCCAGGCCTGCCGGGGCTCTTTCCCTGTCAGGCGGGGAACGAGGGTATAAATCGCCGCCCAAAGCATAAAAGCGATGATGCCGTACATGGTCAGATGGGAATGCGCCACTGTGAAATCAGTGAAATGCCAGTATAGGTTTGCGGAGCGGAACGCTTCGGCGGTACCCTGGAACGAACCGGTAAAATAAAAGATGATACCCACCAGGTAAAACGGCAGTGTGTAGCTGGAACCGATCTTATGAAAATTGCCGCGAAAGGTCATCAGGAAATTCGTGGTACCGGCGAATACCGGGATCAGCATACCCATACTACCGATGATGGCCACGGTTTGCAGCCACCACGGGATGGCGCTGAAAATAAAATGGTGGGTCCCGATCAGGGTATAAAACAGGATCTGGGTCCAAAAGGCCAGGATGCCCAGGCTATAAGAATAAATAGGGGTATTGAGTTGCTGCGGCAAAAAATAGTAGATCAGCCCCAGGTTAAACAGCATGAACCACATGCCTACGCCCTGGTGCATATAATAACCTTGAGCGATACTTTCACCAAGTCCGTTTTGCCAGAAGGGCAGGTAGCCTACCAGCGCTATGACAATGGTGAACATGACTGCTGAAACAATATACCAGTTGGAGATATAGATCTCTTTCGTTTTGCGCCGCGCGATAGTCTGTAAATAGTTGATCAAAGTAATAACCAGCCCAATGGCAAACAGCAGCATAATAGGCCAGATATATTCCCGGTACTCGCCGCCGCCATTATTAACGCCCGCCATAAGAGATATACTGCCGGCAATAACAGCGGCATTAATCAGGAACAGGCTATACCAGCCGCGCTTCAGACTGGCGACAACCGTATTGCTGACCGTAGAAACGACATAATACCCCAGTCCGACCATGGCCAGTGAGGACCAGCCCCAAAATACCATATTGGTATGTACCGGCCTTAGCCGCCCAAAGCTAAGCCAGCTGACATGATCGGCATCCGGGGCTACGAATTTAATGCCCAGGTATTCGCCAACCGACGTTCCCAACACCAGCCAAAACGCCGCTGTTCCCAAATACCATAAAATGAGTTTGGACAGTGCGGGATCGATATCCGGACGTTTAACGGCTTTCTTTTTCGGCGCGATGAAACGGGGGGAATCCACTTCCGCAATATGATGAAGCAAGCCTTTTTTGTCTGCGGGCAACTGTTCTCCCGCTAATTCTGTATTACTCAACCGAAAATCAAGTGCTTTTTTCCGTTCAATCAGTTCTTCCCTCAGTTCATCGTTGGTCAACTCGCTGATCGACTTCGCCAGTTTTCGCGCATCCTTCCTGATCTGAGAACCGCGGATGTTTTTTGCCAGGTGGCTGACTTTTAGCGAAACAATATAAACCGCGATCAATAGCGGGATCAGGATCAGAGTAATAGTAATCAGCACGCCGGGATTTGTCCAAACGCTGCCCGAAGCTTCCGTGGATTGCGCGAACAGGTTCAGGCCCTGGAAAAGGAAGAGCAAGAGAAGAATCGGTTTTTTTAGATTGTTTCCGCTTGCCGCCTGGCCGGGCTCGTTTTTCCGGTCTGGTTCTTCTTCTATGTTCTTCCGTTTGATGATGAGATCAAGCTGATATTTTTCCAGATCTTTTAAATGTTTCTTTAGCCAGGAATGGCCATCATCTTCGGAACGGTTGGATAGCTTTTCCAAACGGCTGCTGCTTCCGAAAAGCCATAATGCCAAGCCGATAAAAATGGCCAGGAATACTAAAATTAAGATTAAGGTTATTGCCGGTGAAGCAGTGTCCGGGGAATCAGGCATTGAACCGGGTGAACCACTTTGGGCATGCACTGCTTTTGACAACAGGATTAGTGTTAAATAAAGGGTAAATTTTTTCATTTATAATATATTAATACCTTTTTATCTTTTATTATCTCAAATTTTTTATTTTTTTAGTGCCGTTAGCCCCGATATCAGGTCGGTGTTGAATTCGCCGATCGTCGTACTGTTGAGCATGTGATGTAACTGGTTACGAATCGCTTTGAATTCATGATGCAACGGACAGGGATTGATCTCCGAGCACTGTTTTAAACCCAGAGCACAGCCGACAAAAATGCCGTTACCATCTACTGCTTCAACCACATCGCTGATCGGCCGGTTAAGGATGGTTGCATCCGTATAAAAGCCGCCATTCGGCCCTTTGGCGGATTGAATTACACCGCGTCGGCTTAAGTCCTGCAGCACCTTGGCAAGGAAATGCTCAGGTGAATCGATGCCTGTGGCTATTTCTTTAATACCCACCCGGCCGCCATCAGCAGTTTTATGCGCGATGAAAAATACAGCCCTCATCGCATACTCGCATGTTTTCGAAAATATGCTCATTGCGCAACAAAGGTAATGGTAAAATTTAATATTAAAAGACTTTTTTATCTTTTTATTCAACAAAAATAAGAAACGCTACCCCTGGAAGGGAATTGTTCCTCTTTGTGAATTTGGTGGGATGTTATTGTGATTGTAAGATCTGCGACATTACCGCATCGACGATAACGTCACAGCGTACGAGGTTAAAATCATAAATCTGCTCCGGCATCCATTTTTTACTGAGTTCGGCTTTTAACATTTCCTTGGCGCGTGCCAATCTTATTTTAACATTGGACTCACCCAGCGACAGTACTTCCATTGTTTCGCTTGTGCTCATGCCCTGCACTTCCCGCATGACAAATACCAGGCGGTATTTTTCCGGCAGGCTGGCTACTGCCTGTTCCAGGATGGCTTTTAATTCCTTATTCATCAAGCCGCTTAAAGGGGTGTTATGATGCTCCTCAACAAACGTGGTTTCCATCAGTAATTTTTCTTTTTTTGTTTTTCGTTTTTTCTGTAGTAAACTTTCATTGATCAGTATCCGGGTCAGCCAGGTACCAAAGCTCGATTGCCCGCGGTAATTTTCCAATTGCCGGTAGGCATTAAGGTAGCTGATTTGCATGATATCTTCCGCTTCCGCATCATCGTTTATGATTGACATGCTTATGCGGTACATTCTTGAATTGTACCTTCGCATCAACACTTCATAAAGGCGTGGTTCCCCATTCACTATCCTGGAAACCAATTCCTCATCATTTAAATCGCTTATTAAAGGGCCGTCCATAATTTATCTATTATGACTATTAGAGTATTTAAAAGGGGAAGGGGTTACAATATTATCAGGTTAATTGGGCTGCGGCGATGTATGTAACTTTTTGTAACCCTTTTTTAAACAGGCGACTCTAATAGGTATATAATCGAAATTTATGCAAGTAAACACAAAAAATCTTAACAGCACACGGACCTTATTAAAGTTCACTTATGGACTGGTACCGATTGTCGCAGGCGCTGACAAATTTACGAACCTGTTAACCAATTGGGAACAATATCTAAGTCCCTCTTTAAAAAAAATCCTTCCTTTTGATGTCCATGTCTTTATGGTAATCGTGGGTATCATAGAGATTGTTGCAGGCCTGATAGTTTTGGCGAAGCCCCGGATTGGTGCCGCTATCGTCAGCCTCTGGTTGCTGCTGATCGCCCTAAACTTACTGGCCTCGGGAAGTTATCTTGATGTTGCCGTACGCGATATCGTCATGGCGATCGGTGCTTACACATTAGCAAGGCTGTCATCTGTTAACCAATTAAAATCAATCTAATGGAAAAGCATATTGTAAAAGTACTGGCGACAGCGTTTGTAACCCATAATGTAAAAAGATTTGTGGTTGAAAAACCAGCCGGCTATACCTATGCGCCGGGGCAGGCTACAGATGTTGCGCTCAACAGTCCGGATCTCATTAACGAACTGAGGCCCTTCACATTTACTTCCCCGCAGGATGCGGATCACCTTGAATTCATTATTAAGATCTACAAGGGCCATAATGGCGTGACGGAGCAATTAGCAAAGGTGGAAGCGGGCGATGAACTTGTCATTCACGACGTGTTCGGCGCTATAGCTTATAAGGGACCTGGTGTTTTTATCGCCGGCGGAGCCGGTATTACGCCCTTCATTGCGATATTCCGGCAGCTGAAAGCGTCAGGCCAATTGGCAGGCAATACTTTACTGTTAGCCAATCACACCATTGCCGATATTATCCTGCAGGACGAATTGAAGTCACTTTTGGGGGAACATTATATTGACATTATACGGACCCCTCCCTTCGGCAATGCAAAGAGGCTGATCGATAAGGAACTGTTGGATGCATGCATTCTTGAGGATACCACACATTATTACATCTGCGGCCCTGAAACGTTTACCTCGGATATGATCGGCATGTTGCACGATTTGAACGTTGGAGATGAGCAGATCGTTATCGAGCAATAATATGTCCGTCACTATTTGCAGGGCATTTCATTTCAATGCCGCTCACCGTTTGCATCATCCGCATTGGACCCCGGAGAAGAACCAGGAGATATTTGGAAAATGCAGTAACCCGAATTACCATGGCCATAATTATGAACTGATCGTCAAGATCACGGGTGAGATCGATCCTGATACCGGTTTCGTCATGGATATTAAATTGTTAAAATCATTGGTCGAAGAAAAAGTAACCGGGCGCTTCGACCATAAAAATTTAAATCTCGACCTGCCCGAGTTTGCAGCTTTAAATCCTACGGCAGAAAATATCGCTGTGGTTATTTATGATCTGCTGAAACCCCATATTTTACAAAAACTAATGATAATATTATATGAAACAGAACGAAACTTCGTCGAGTATAGCGGAACATCACCTGGCCGATGAATTGGGTGAAGAACATATCGCTACTTCCTGGGATACCCCCTTACGTGCCGACGCATTTGATATGGAGGACGAAGAAAAAACAGTGTTAATCGCTTACCATTTTAAAGAGATCATGCAGATCCTAGGTCTGGACCTCAATGATGACAGCCTGAAGGGAACACCGTTACGTGTCGGGAAAATGTTCGTAAAGGAACTTTTCAGCGGTTTGGACCCCCGGAATAAACCTGACATCGCCTTATTCGACAATAAATACGGATATCAACAAATGTTGGTGGAAAAGAATATCATTCTTTATTCCAATTGTGAGCATCATTTTGTTCCGATCATCGGTAAGGCACATATCGCCTACGTTTCCAGTGGAAAAGTGATCGGCCTGTCAAAACTCAACCGGATCGTCCGCTATTATGCCCAGCGCCCACAAGTACAGGAACGTTTGACCCGACAGATCACCGAAGAATTAAAAGCTGTGCTGGGCACTGATGATGTCGCTGTTGTAATCGATGCGGTTCATCTTTGTGTCTCTTCCAGGGGCATAAAAGACATCAGCAGCAGCACGGTCAGCGCAGAATATTCCGGGATCTTTCAGAACCAGGCTACAAGGGATGAATTTTTGAGATACCTGGATAAATGAGGGATTTCAGTAAATTTTGTCCGGGATAAAAATACAGACATTGGAAAGTGTACCGTCAACAGGTGTACCGCAGGCCAATACGGGGCGTTTCGCCATAGAAAACGAATCTGCAACCTGTACCATACAGGTCCCGCAACTACCCATTCCGCAGCACAAGCCAAAACCCGGGATGGCGAGTTGGTCAGCTATCAATGTCATTAAGCTATAGTGAGCCGCCGCATTTATTTAGATGCGGCGCTCTTCTCCCCCGGTGAATCAGCGTTAATTCCATATACTTTCCTTTATCATGACCGGTAACGGTTAAAACTTCATGGTGACATTTTCGTGATCTGATAGAAGGTTGTACTAAAGGCCGACAAACTGTGATAACCCACGGAATAAGCGATATGAGATAAGGAGTGATCAGTTCCAAGGATCTTTCAAAGGCTTTAACCATCCTGAGTAACGTTAGATATTGCAGGAATGAAACCCCGAGTGTGGCTTTAAATAGCCTGGACAGCGACCGGTTACTGAAACCAAATCTTTTACTGATATTTTCCAGATTATGGGGTTCTGACAAGTGCTCTGCCATAAAGGATAGCACCGGAAGCATACGCTCATTATCCGTCGTTGGCAACGCCATCGGCATAATGTGAGTGCTGATCTCGGGCAAAATGTTCTTGACGGTCACCAAAAATTGATAACGCTGATCCGCTGTTCGAATCTGACCTTCCCACTTATCAGAATGTTTGATCATCTGAAGCAAGAGTTCATTAATGGGATAAATACCGACATTCAAAAAAAACGGATGCTTCTCGTCATCAAACGTATAGAAGAATAGAGACCTCAATACAGGGGCCGAGTTGCTCACCGTTAAGACATGTGCGATGCCGGCCGGGATCCAGAAGTAATGCCGAGTATGGACAACGAGGGTCTTGTGCTGAATGCGTACACCGGCCGGTCCGGTTGATCCTGATCAGCGGTTTCCTGCTGCTATTGATCTATCATACCGGGATGTTTTTCCTCCTCGATATACAAGCTAATGAGTCGGAGTATACGTTACCGCTGGTCATTCAGGGCCTGGGGGCAGGTATGTTAATGACACCAACTATTGTGTTTGCCATCGCGGCGGTACCTCATAGGTTAGGTACTACCGCCGCCGGCGTATGCTTATTTGTCCGCTGCTTAGGCTTTATGGTAAGTATCGCGCTAATCAATTTTTTTGAGCTTTTTTCAAAAAGTAAACATTACAATATCTTCCAGGAGCAGGTCAGCCGAACCAATCTGGTAGCCACTCAAACTGTCGTGAAGCAAACTCATATTTTTACTGCAAAGGGTATAAAAAATGCGCAAGCGGGCAAACTGGCCCATCAGCTGATCATTCATTCGGCGAATACCCAGGGGCAGGTGAGATTCATTATGGACTACTATCAATCCATAGTCTTATGCTATTCCTTACGATCACGCTCATTGCGCTTTTACCTTATATCAACAAAACGGTTCTTTACCTGCGGTCCGATCAGCCGGCTCCATTTTAAACAAAAGGCAGCCGGTTGACCGGCTGCCTTTTATCGTTAAAAAAGTGTACAGCTTGATCAGTAAATGTCAGTAAGCCTTCACCTTGTTCCCCGTCTGTTCAGTTAAAAGTATCTCGTTCTATCCTTCTGATATTTTCAATATCATGAGCAACCAGCCACTGTAGAAATAAATCGGGGTTCGTCGGCGTATAATGAATAATATCCCCGGTTTTTAACATACAAGAAAAAAAATCGCCTGCAGCAATAAACTTAATTAATTGGCTGGCATCATATTCAAAGTCCAAATAGCGGCTGGATAGCATCATCCTCGAATGGTTTGAACAAAGATAACCGTAGTGGCCTTTTCCGACGTTAAATTCAACCGTACATTTTGCAATCATGTCATGTACACAATGGCTATTCCTATTCCAGCTCGATCTTACCCTTCATGACCGTATGAATACTGCAATAGTAAGTGGCAGCCTCGCTGACCACCAGCTTCCAGGATACATCCGCTTCCATTTTGCCGGAGCTCCATGATTTCGCTGTTTCCTCAGTAACATCATGGGCCATCATATCACGGTTGATAAAGGTGATCGTATCGCCTTTTTTAACCGTGATGTCCTCGGGCACAAATTTCATGTCCTTGATCTCTACAACATAAGCGGAAGGTTTCTCCGGTGCTGAGGAACAGCTTTGTATCATAAGCAGTCCGGCCCATAACAGGCAGGAGCCGGCTGCGAAAATCAGTCTTTTCATTTAGTCAGGCTTTTTTGTATCATTTCGGCATGTTCCAGGTGTGCTTTCAGCGCCGGTACGACCTTCTGCAGCAAGTCCTTCAATTCTGAATTTGCGGTCGCGGGGATCAGGGTACCTTCTACAACGCCAATAACCGCTTTATGATAAGCGACTTCGTTGTCAACATAAGCCTTATCGAACGCCTTGCCACTTTTCTTTTTTAAGTCGGCTATCGTTTTAGTGGCATCGGCAGTCAGCTTCTTACTGACAGCATTATCTTTAGGTGTCACCTTTAGCTTGGTCACCAGTGCTACTGCCTGCCCGATAACCGCCTTATGGTCGTTGGCCATTGTTTCTGCAAAATGTATCACATCGGGATTTTTGGAAAGCTTCAGTGCCACGGCGGCCTGGTCAATGTCTACCTGGTTTGCCGTTACAGCAATAGATGCGATCTCCGGATCGGTCAGTTTCGAATTTTGTGCAAATGAGGGGAAAGAAAGTCCCAGTAATGAAGCCAGAATGATCGGGATAAAGTTTGTTTTTTTTTTCATAACGTTTTTTGATTTATGGTAAGTGAACATTTATTAGAGATTTGTTAATGGAAAAGGGTTACAAATAAGTTATTGATAATGGGCATGGTATTAATCCAACCGTTTGCTGTTATAATGATTTTAAGTATTCAACTAAATTCTGTTTTTCTGTTGTAGTGAGATTTAAAGACATTTTTGCATCGTAATGATTTACCACATCACTCAATGCAGCGAACCGGCCATCATGGTAGAATCCACCCTTCATCCTTGCGAATATGCCTGCTAAAGGTGTGGTGCGATACTTACCGGTCGGTGATCGCTTCGCCTCAAAATCGTCAATACCGATCTCGTCCGGTGTATGCAAAATGTTATCAGTGAATGAAGAACCGGTATGACAATTGTAGCATTTCGCCTTATTCATGAAAATTCCTTTTCCTAAAGCGGCTGACGCTGCATCATAACTTCCTGCAGGCGGTTTTGGCGCAGGTATTGAATGCTGGTATGCCTTTAACGCAGGTAGCTTCGAGGTGATCTGGTCTGGATTGTTTACGACATTAAAAAAACCATTTTCAACCGCAATTGGATATTTGGCGCTGTTATTTAACCTGGGATCGGAAAAGCTTCCCTTCCCGTGCATTTCCAGGTTACCGACAAAACTATTCCAATAACTGATATCACCCCATCCGGTATATGTAGTCAATGAAACATCCTTCAGGCCAAACGCGGCGGGGATCAAATTTGCGGCTGCGGTCCCATCAGGCTTTAACGCTTTTCCGTCCATAAACAAAGCAGCGGCAAATTTGCCGGGCCCCCACTGCTTTATCACTGCCCGAAGTGTGGCTTCATCGACATGCAGCAGGTTAGCAACAGGCTTAGCATTATCTGTAAGTGAGATAATAGTCCCTACATTAAGGTCGCGGTTAGGCCAGCCGTCTAAACGGTTGCCTATTCCGGGAGCAAAGGAATCGTCCACGTTAGAATGGCAGGAAGCACAAGTGATGCCTATGGCCTGCAGCTTGCCATCTGATGCAAATGTTCCCTTAACACCAACTACTGCATTTAAGCGTAAAAGTGCCAGCGTGGTGGCCGGGTCATCTAAATTTACAGTTCCTGATTTGATGCCGGCAACTACGTCTGCAGGTAAAGCCGACGCATCTACCTTCAAGCCGACAGCCAACGCTGTTTTTGGGCTTACTCCGGGACCGAAACCGCCATTCGCTGCACCCGCTATGGCTTTGTCGAGATGCAATGTACCGCTCCAAAAGTCTTCGTCACCAAACGTATCGAAGCGAAAAACCTGTTTGCCGTCATTGATCAATTGAACATCGGAGTCTTTCTTATCTTCCTTGTGCTCCTTTTTACATTTGGTAAGAATAAATACAAATAGCAGTAAAACAGCTACCACTGAAATTTTTTTGTAAGGTCTCATATCATTTAAATTTAAAGTTTGCGCATAGTGGAGTCGCGCGCCACAGCACGACCTCACTTACTTTCAATAATTGTGTTTTGATCGATGGCCAATCAACAGCCCGGAGTTATGGGTGATTGCAGTGCCATGATGATATTTTATAGGTTAGAGTATGCCCGCAGAAAAAGGGTTACAAAGTGAAGCGAATTTTTTATTCATACCCGGTCATCCGGATGCTTTTACTTATGATCCTGTTCATTTTGTAACCCTTTTCCTTTTGCGATTCTCTAATAGTTGATATATGCGCTGACCGATATGTTCTAAATTATTAAGAGACAAAAGCATAAAACTATGAAATCAAATAAGGTAAAGGATATAACGCGTTTGGATCAGCGTATTTGGCTGGATTTTTTCGAGCGGCGGATACTTAATAATGGCGAGCTTGAATCAATGATGGCTGAATATGCTTTGACCGGCGTTACGTCGAACCCTTCCATATTCGAAAAAGCAATAAGTAGTAATACTGATTACGATGCCGATATCGCAAAATTTTCTATACCCTAAAGAACGGTGAAGAAATATTTATGGAACTGGCGGTCAGCGATATTAAGAGGGCGGCTGACATCCTTCATCCGGTTTACCAGGCAAGTGGCGGTACCGACGGATTTATCAGTCTTCAGCTGTCTCTTAGATTAGCCAGAAACGCCCAGGGACCGATTCAGCAGGCTAAAGAGTTACGGAGAGCAGTCGAGCGTCAAAACGGGATGATCAAGATACCTGCCACCAAAGAAAGTTTGACTGCTATTTACGAATGCACCTGTGACGGCATAAATGTAAACATCAACCTACTATTTGATTTAGTACAAGCAGGTCGTTGAAGCATACCTTTCCGGTTTAGAATATCGCTTAGCCGCAAAACAGGCAATAGACGGAATTGATTCGGTGGCCAGTTTCTTTCTCAGCCGCATAGATACGCTTGTTGATCCTTTGTTAGAAGAAGTAGGACTTCGCGAGCTAAAGGGTAAAGTAGCGGTGGCGTCAGCCAAAATTGCGTATCAGATTTATAAAAACGCTTTTCATAGCAAACGTTTTAAAAATTGGAAAAACTTGGCGGGAAGCCTCAGAAATTGCTGTGGGCGAGTACGGGTACGAAAGAACCCGCATACAGTGATGTAAAATATATCGAAGCGTTGATAGCGCCTGACACGATTAACACTGTTCCCAAAGATGCGCTCATTGCTTTTAACGAACAAGGGAAAGTGAACAATAGTCTGGAAAATGATTTATGGTCCGTTAATGAACGCTAAACCATCCGAGCCATACACTCAACTAAATTGAGCCATATACGAAACCTGAGCCCTTTTATTTTGTTGATTTTTGTCCTATGAAAAATATAGCAAAAATAGCGTTGGGCCAAAACGGCCCGTTGGTTTCCAAACTGGGATTAGGCTGCATGCGCATGTCTTCGATCTGGGGCGGCCCAACGCCTGACGAAACAGAAAGCATCGCCACTATACAACAAGCGCTGGATAACGGTATCAACTTTTTAAATACCGGCGATTTCTACGGCGCCGGTCACAATGAAATGCTCGTGGGCAAAGCCATCAAAGGCAGGCGCGACGATGCTTTTATCAGCGTGAAATTTGGGGCCATCTTCCATAACGGCCATTGGCTGGGATTAGATCTGCGCCCCATTGCCATTAAGAATTTCATCAATTACTCGCTTACCCGTTTAGGTATAGACGCCATTGATCTGTACCAGCCATGCCGTATGGACGGCAGCGTACCGGTAGAAGAAATTATTGGTGCCGTGGCTGACCTGATCAAAGAAGGAAAAGTAAAACATATCGGCGTATCTGAAATTACAGCAGCGCAACTGCGTCAGGCAAACGCCGTTTATCCTATCAGTGCATTAGAGATCGGTTACTCATTAGCTGACCGTCAAATTGAAACAGACTTGCTGCCGACCGCTAAAGAATTGGGAATTGCAGTAGTGGCTTTTGCTAATACCGCTGAAGGCCTATTGACCGGGGAAATGAAAGCACCTTTGGCCGAGAACGATTATCAAAGTCATTTTTCCCGGTTCCAGGGAGATAACCTTATCAAAAATTTAGAGAAGGTGGAAGTATTGAAACAACTGGCTCAGGAAAAAGGCGCTACACCGACGCAGCTGGCCATTGCCTGGGTAAATGCCCAGGGCGAGCATATTATGCCATTAGTAAGTATGAGCAAAAGGAAGCGCCTGCCTGAGAATACCGCCGCTATGGAAATTACCTTCACCGCTAACGAGTTGGAAACGTTAAATACTACCTTTGCACCAGGCGCTATCTTAGGCGGCACCTACTTGCAACGTTAAAATGACCAATCCCGAAGAAATATTGCCCGGCGTGATCTTCTACGCTTATCTTTCTACCGAGCGGAAAGAGAAGGTCTGTTTTTGGAATCACCATACTTTAGTATTGCAGGTTTCGGGGCAATTTCGCCTGGAAACAACAGAACAGACCATAGGTATGACTGCCGGTGCGATGCTGCTGATCAGAAAAAATCAACTGGGTACGATCACTAAAACACCTTTGCCGGGTGGTAATTATGAAACTATAATCATATCCTTGCAGGAAGACCTGCTGCGTAAGATCGCCCTGGAAGAAAAGATAGAAACGGATCAAAAATATGTAGGCCCGCCCAATATGCTGATTCCGGTCGATGAATTCCTGCAAGGTTATTTTCAATCCATTGTTCCTTACGCACGCCGCACATCAGCGGCACTGACGGAGGAAATGGGCATCCTGAAAATAAAAGAAGGCGTCAAACTATTAATGAATGCGCTGCCCGGACTGCGTAATTTCCTGTTCGACTTTTCTGAACCGCATAAGATCGATCTGGAACGGTTCATGCGCAGCAATTACCAATTCAACGTACCCGTAGAGAAGTTCGCCCAGTTGACCGGCCGCAGCCTCGCCGGTTTTAAACGCGATTTCCAGAAGACCTTCGGCATACCGCCACGGCAGTGGCTGCAGGACAGGCGCCTGGCAGAAGCTAAACACCTGATCGAAAACAAGCACCAAAAAGCGTCTGCGATCTATCTGGACCTGGGCTTTGAAAGCCTGTCGCACTTTTCTCATTCCTTTAAAAAGAAATTCGGCAAAGCACCAACGGTTAAAAACGATTAGCTAAAAAGGCGGGCTGACTAATTATTCGACGAAGGTTTGAATAAGCTCCCGGATATCTGCTTTGATTTTTTGATAGTTACTTTGAGCCTCGAAAATGGAAATGCTGCGGACGGTGGGGATAGCTTCATAGCTTGCCTCTTCCAATCCGATCGCTTCGTGATCATTTTGTATGCGGCAATGGAAAGTTTTCAGATCTATGGGATTCGTCGGGTCATCCGCAACCATACCGACAAATTCGCCGGATGACAGCCCGGCGATCTTGGATGCAGGTATCGCATAGTCCAGTTGTGTCGAGCGGCTGATGGAGGTGTCACTGCTATTGATTGAAACGCTTTCCTTTTGTTGGTTGATCTTGCCAAAGCGTTCGGAAAGCTGTTTGGCCGTATCACCGGTCACCTGACCGCAGATAATATTGCCGACAATGTTCATAATCACTTCGGCCTGCTCGCGACCATAGTCTTTCTTTAATTGAGAGTAGTCCTGCACCGCCAAAGTTACGGCCACCTTATTGGAGCGCGCGGTAGCGATCAGGTTATCAATACCATTAAAGTAGATGGTCGGGAACTCGTCAAAGATCAGGCTGCATTTCTGCTGTTGTTTGCGGTTGACCAGCTTGTTGATACGGTTGACATAAAGTGATAAGACCGCGCCATATACCTGCGACTTTTGCGGGTTATTGGCTAAGCACACCACTTTTGGGTTGTTGGGATTATTAATATCCAGTGAGAAATCATTGCCGCTTAGGACGTAATACAATTGGGGTGAGGACAAGCGCGCCAAACTTATTTTGGCACTGGCGATCTGACCTTCCAACTGTTCATAAGCTTCGTTTTTCCAGGCCGATATGAAAGGGTTGATCAGTACCTCAATTTCCGGTTCACTGGTCAGCACAGCAAAGAGGTCTTTATAATCCACCAGCGATAATTCGATCACATGCGGCAGGGTACAATGGCGCCCGCCCTCATATTTCTTCAGGAACCAAATGAGCGCCGTCACAAAATTGATCGGCGATTCGACAAAGAAATCGCCCTGCTTTTTGATCCATTCCCGGTTCAAACCCAGCATGATCGTCCGTGCGGCCTCCATCGCATCGGTAATATCGGTCATCGTTTCCGGCTCGAGGGGATTGCTGCGGTGCATAATGTTTTCAAAATTGATGACATAGAATGAGCGACTACCATGTTCCCTAAGCGCATTGTAGGCGATCCGGGAAAGGTCATCATACTTAAAATCATAAATGAGCATACTAAAGCCCTTGCGGATATGCTGCGTGATGATGTGCCGGATCACAAAATAGGATTTACCTGCGCCTGGACTGCCGCCAACCAGCGTGCCGCGAAAGGGGTTAATAATATTGATCCAGCTATCACGCTCTTTACCTTTTAATTGATATTTGGCGGGCAGGTTGATAGAATATTCGTTTTCCAGCAACCGTTCTTCCTGCGGGAAGGTCTCATTCTCTTTATTGAAAATATCTGAGCCAAATTTCAGTTTTAACATCCGGAACAACATTCCGCCGCCGGTCATAAATAATAAGTAGCCAAACGAGGTAGCTGTGATATAAAGCCACCCAAGATGCAATAGATAATTGCTGAAAAAGTAGATCAGTAAGCCGGTCGCACAGTAAGTGGCGACCGTTTTAAGCCTTATTTTTTCATCCCTTTTGCCTTTGCTTCCAACCAGGGATACCACCAGCAATAGCAGCGCGCTTAGTTTAGCAATCAGCAGCGTTTTGAAAATCGCCATTTTAGCGAGTGGTAATAGGACATGGTCGACGATAGTGTGCGTTAATTGCAGTCTCTGAAACGTCTGGTAACAGCATAAATAAAAATGAATGAGCAGTATCGCAATACTCAACAGCCTGGTAAAATCGATGATCTTACGGAGTGCTTGTTCGTTTTCTCCGGTTTGCATGGCGTTATAGATTTAATCCTTTACGTTTCTTCTTTTTGAATTTGCTGAGCGCAGCCAGGTCCTCCCGCTCCGCCGTGAATAATATGTCTAACAATTCATCATTACCGGCGGCGCTTGGATGGACCGCTTCGTTTTCGGTTTGTTGAGCCGTGACCACCTTAGTTTGGAACTCCGGCAGAAATTTGGCGGATAGTAAGTTCGCGCTGTAAGCTTTGCCGAGGTCGCTGCCATTGAATACCGCCTTATTTGGCTGGTCAATGAAAGTCACACCGTAAATGCGGCCTTCCTCATTGTGGCGCAGGATCACCTGGATACCCTTTGCCTGGAGTCCCTTTTGGAAACTGCTTTTGGTTTGCGGTTTGGTTAGTGCCAGGTCGATGAGCTTGATGAGTTCCGCTTTAAATGGTTTCCGCAATTGTTGGTTGAGCCGGAATTTTTCTTCCAGCGTTTTCAGCGTAGGGTTGCCGTAGATCGTACTGGCTTTGATCGGCACACCAATTTTGTTCCCTTTTTTATCCAGTATCCAATAAACCAAACCCTCGCGGGCATACATACTGGAATCTTTAGAACCCCGGTCGGCCTGGATATGATACTGCTGCAAGATGGCATTGAGCTCGGGAACGCTGGTGAATTTGTAGGCCCTTAGGGTAAAGCCAAGGATGTTCGTGATCGTTCGCTTGGTTTCCGCTTTACCGTATTCCGCTGCGGTTATCTCCGCTTTTAACGAAGGCTTTTGCTTGGGTTGCTCTTCGGCTTTAACCAGACTATATTTGACCTCAATGGCCTTACGCGTTTTTTCCGATTCGTTTTGTCCCAGGTAATGCAAGCTGATCCGTTCTCCATCCCGTTTGATGTTCGTGGTGACGATGTGGATATGCGGATGCCCGGCATCCTCGTGGCGGTAGACCAAATGGGGTTGGGTTGCAAAGCCGATGCCTGCTAAGTATTCCTTTGCGATCTCGGTTAACTTTTGGTCTGCCAGGTGCTCACCGTTTGGAAAGTTCAGGGAAATATGAACGGTATTGGTTTTGGCCCGTTGGTTCATCCCAGCCAAATCGGTCAGCCGGAACAGCTTGTCGTTAAATGAAAGCTGTTCCTTTTCCTTGGGGTATTTTACGGCTGCTATCAAGCTAGCTTTTCCCTGTTTTACTTTGTTTTCGTTATAGTTGAGCGCGCCGATCAGGCTTTTGCCGCTCTTAATTTTTGCGACCATATATCCGCGTATTGGTTCATTCTTTCTTTGATGCGATCAATGGATGGCTCCAGTGTGCTATTGATAACACGCATTAAATTCATCCACAATCGCGTATCAGCATTCCCGTGCGCACTATTAATGCTATGCATCGCCTGGTTCAGATTGTTGCCGATGGCATTGAGCTCTTGTCGCAGCAACACCATTTCCTCTAATATATCATCCATGGCCCGGTCACGGTAAAAGACGGTTACCGGCTTTTCCAGAAGCACGCTGCGCATGTATTCGCTGAGCTTGCGAAAGGGTGTCTTTTTAAAACGGCCTTCCAGCAATTGATATTCCTCCGGTTGAAAGCGAAGGTTTTTCCAGCGGGTTCGGTTATTTGTTTTGCTCATCGTCTTTAAAATTAAAAATCCAACTCCGGCGGATTTTTACCTAAAAGCGGTCATCCCCGGAAGCCGGGGCAAGATTTCAATTGTGACACAATTGTACATCTTGCTCACTGCTGCGCAGCGGGCAGGGTTAACCTGCTATCAGTGTTTCCATTGGTATTTTTGTCGTTTATTCGGGCTTCGCCTTTTGGCTGAGATACATTTCAAGTGCCTGTATCGTTAGTTCCTGCAAGGATACATCTTCGTCTAGGCCTGCTGCCTTCAGCCGTTTCAGCAAGCTTTTGGGGATCCGGTTATTGAACTGCACTTTGGGTTCCTGCGGTGCGGCGACCTTGACCGGTAGTACTTCCTGTATCGGTGTTTTTGGCGCTTCCTTTTTGAGCTTGTCGGCCAGGCTGCCGAGTTTGTTTTTGTAATTATCCATGTGGCTATCATGCTAGGTTGCTATCAAATTTTATGAGTGGGCTATCATGCTAACTTGCTATCAAACTGTGCTATCATGCTAAGCTGCTATTGTCATAGTTTGCGAGGTTGCTATGATGCTATTCAAATAAAAAGCTATCCATTTATCCCGCCATAATCTGATCAACGATTTCCTCCGTAAGCGACATGATCTCTGTTTTGGCGCGGGCATCATGGCCGTTTAAAACGCCACCGGTCATGAAGGAGCGGGCAATGCTTACGCGGTCATGTATCCTGGTCTGCAACAGTGGGGTGCCTAAACTCTCCAGTAGAACGGAGACTTCCTGTGTGATGCCCGCACGCGGTTTGATCATATTTAATACAATACCGGCTTTGATACGCGGCGCTTTATGCTGGGCCTCTTTAATAAGCGCCAGCGTCGACCGAATCGCCATGACATCAAAGAAACCGGCTTTGGTCGGCACCAAAATAAAATCTGAATAAATGAATAACTCGGGCAGTCGGCTGGAGAGATAGGGCGGCGTGTCTACGACCACCAGATCAAAGTCCAGTTGCTGAATGTCTGTGAGCTTATCTAGCCCGATGACCGGCAGGCTGGGGAATTCGTCCCGGATATGGTACAGGCTGCCCTGAAGGTCGGTATCGACCAGCACGACGTTTAACTGGTCCCGGAAAGCTAAAGCCAGGTTGATCGCGAGGGTGCTTTTGCCTACGCCGCCCTTCTGGTTGGCGATGGTAATGATCTTTGCCATGATGTTATTTTGCTATGTTGATAGAATGATAGCTTGCTATAAGGATAGCTTGCTCAATGCGTTGGTTCGTATTCGTTTGGCCAGCTTGACCGCCTGCTGATAGTTGTAGATCCAGTCTCCGGCCAATAGCTTCCAGTTACGGTAGGGTGTGCCTTTGGGGCTGGCCCAATCGGCCTTTTGGTAATGTTCATAAAATACACTTGCCTGATTTGGGCACTCTTTCTGGTCGAAGTAAATTTCGACCAGGAGCCTTTGCGGCGGCATTTCGATGCCAAATCCATTCTGGATGGTCGGTTCGGACTTCCGGCGTTCTACCTGCACCCGCCTGGCTTTACGTTTCGGTGTTTGGAATAGCATAAGGTAAAAATTATAGCCGGGTCCTGGCAAACAGGCCCGGCCGGTTCAACATCAGGCGCTCTTGTGGCTGGCCATCATGAAAGTGATGTCTTCGTAATCATAATAGATCGAGCCGCCTATTTTGGTAAAGGGTAATACGCCGCTGTCGCGCAGGGATTGGAGGAAACCGTGCGAAATACCGAGCAGTTTTTTAACTTCTGCTGACTTGAGCCATTTCTTACCGGGAGCACCACTAACGCATTCTTTAATAATGCGTTTTACCTCCTGGAGGACATCGTTTTTGAAATCGTCCAGGTCACCTAGGGTCAATAGCTGGTTACGTGTCGGAACCACACCCATGGTTGTTCTTAATCTTTGTTCACTTGCCTTTTCCATAATTAAATTTTTGTGGACTGCAAAGATGTGCAGGTTCAAATTCAGGAAATGACAACTTTGGGTATATGGTGGGTTTTTAGCGTTTATGTGAATCCGAAAAGAATAAAAAGGATCGAAAACTTTGGAGGATGTGAAATTCCGAGACAGCGTCTCGGAATTTTGAAACAAATAGGCAATTAATGCAAACTATAGGGCCGGTTAAAAAGCCTCTTGCCTTACTTTAAAATGAGTGGCCAACTTTCGGATCATTGCTTTTGACAACCCCTTTTTATAATGGTTCGCAAGATGGAGACAGGCACATCGCCACTGTCATTTTCTGCTTTCGCTATCCGGTACTTCGGTATACGCATTTATCGGCCAGTTAGTGCCGGGTCATCTTTTGCGCTGAACGCGCCATGCGGATCATGGTGCTGATTTGATGGATTTCCTGCTGGTGATGCCTGATCATAATAGTTGCTTTTTAAGTTCCTCCTTGCTGGGTAAATAAAGTTTGTACTCTCTGCTGAAAATTTGCTCGTTATTCAGCGGCAGCGTAAACTCTACGACCGCCTGGTTGTCTTCCTTACACAGGATGATGCCGATCGTGCGTTTCTCGTGGGCCTGCCTGATCTTCCGGTCATAATAGTTGACGTACATTTGCATTTGCCCGATGTCCTGGTGAGTCAGTTTTCCGATCTTCAGGTCGATCAGGACGAAACAGTTCAGCAGCCGGTTATAAAAGACGAGGTCTATCCAAAAATGGTCGCTTTCAAGCGTGATTCGGCGTTGCCGCCCCTCGAACAAAAAGCCTTTGCCCAATTCGAGCATAAAGTGTTCGAGCTTATTGATAATCGCGGTTTCAAGATCATTCTCTGAATAGCCACTGTCCTCCTTTAAGCCCAGGAACTCCAATACAAAGGGACTTTTTAAAGCATGTACCGGTGCTTCACTGATCTGCGCTGTATTCGCATCATTCAAAACCCCTCTTTTATTTTGACTTAGTGCCAATCGTTCAAAGAGCGATGAATGATACTGACGTTGCAATTCCCGGACGGACCAGTTATTGGCGATGGATTCCCTTTCATAAAACTCCCGTTCACCGGGGTCGGAAATTTTCATTAGCTGGATGTAATGTGTCCAGCTTATTTTGAACAGTCCAGAAAACGCAATCAGTGATTGCGAAATGTTTTTAACGGTATCAGATTGCGCAATCACTGATTTCGCAATTCGTTCCCGATACAATAAATAAAATTGCTTGAAATAGTCCAGGTTACGATGAGAATAGCCTTTGCCATATTCACGGCTCAGCGCTTCACTGAGATCCTTAACGATCGTTTCGGCGTAAGCTGCCCGCTTGTTACCGGCTTGTTCTTCGTTGACGATCAGTTCACCTATATGATAATAGGTGTAAACCATTACCGTATTCACATTTCGGACGATCTCGCTCCGGGACTTTTCGATCAGTTCCCTGACTGACCTGAAAAGTTTGTCGTTGGTTAATTGTTCCATTAGCTGACGCGTTTCATCACGGGTTTAACATTCGATTTTTTCGCTGTCGGACGTTTGGGCTCAGGCTCCAATTTTTCTTTCAGTACGCTCATGTCTTCACTGATCTTTTTGAGCAGCACCCGGGCATAGATCTGCGTGGTAGCGATCTTGGTATGGCCCATCATCTTGCTCACGGTTTCGATGGGAACGTTGTTAGCCAGGGTAATGGTGGTGGCGAAGGTATGACGCGCCACGCCGAAGGTCAGTTTCTTCCTAATGCCGACGATCTTGGCGACCTCTTTCAGGTAAACATTAGTTTTTTGATTGGTGATGGTCGGGAATATCTTTCCTAAGCTGATGGAACGCGGATTATCCTTGTATTTATCCATTATGGCCAGCGCCGGTGAAAGGATCGGTATGTTGGTCGGCTCGTTACTTTTCTGGCGGAAGAGCTTGAGCCATTTTTCGTCATCCTCGCCGCGCACGACATTTCCTTCATGTAAGTTCATCAGGTCAACGAATGACAGGCCGGTGTAACAGGCAAAAAGAAAATAGTCGCGGATCATCTGAAGCGTCTCAGAGGCCAGTTCGTAATTTTCCAGGGCTTTTAATTCGTTGGTGGATAGAAAGGCCGTTTCGACCTTTTTATAACGGAACTTGTAATTTTTGAACGGGTCTCTGGTGATCCATTGCAGTTTAAAGGCCAAGGTGGTCATCTTGCGCAAACGGATCAGGTGTTTCATCACGCCGTTATTATTGATCGGCTGAAAGTGGTCTGCGGGCTTGTGATTCCGGAGATAGGTCTCAAAGTCGATGATGAATTTGTAGTCGATATCATGGAGGCGGATATCGGTCGTTTTCAATTTTTCTTTGAGGAACTTTTCCAGGTAACGCCTGGTCACGCCGTAATGGATCAGCGTACTTGGCTTTAATGCGGCCGAAGCGGTTTCGTAGTGATAGTCCATCAGTTTGCTAAGGGTATAGGTTTCATCGGTGTCCTCGCCCAGGAACATGGACTTTAATAACTGCGGGGTGACTTCTTTACCGGCGATCTGCAATTGTTGGTAATAAGTAGTAATGGTGAACTTGACCTGCTCTAAATAACTATTGGTGTCCCTCGCCTCTGCGGCTTTGACCTTGAGGCTGCCACGCCCGTAATCCCAATCCTCTACGGCAACCTGCTTTTTGAGTGCGAGGAATATTTTTTCCTTGTTGACGATAATGCAGGCATACACGTTGGTCTTTCCGTCCTTGTTGGCCTTTTGTTTTTTGATGGTGAAGTTGACACCAAACGACTGCGATGTTTTCATCTTTTAACAGTTTTTGAATGAATAAAATGATTAATTCCATCCAGGGCTCCTTTATTTTAGGTATCCTGATCGCGGGCTAGATTTGAGATTTGCAGTCTTTTTGAGTCGTTTTCGATTTATATTTAATTTATTCAAATAGCTGTATGTCAAATACTTAACCCACTTTTGGATACCAAATGTAAAAAAAGAGAACTGGTAGCCAGATTGGTCTCGCAAGTGTTGTATTCAGAAGGACTGAGAAGGATTACTAAAAAAGAAAAAACCCTCTAAATCAGTGACTTAGAGGGTTGAGGTTTTCAAAAAAACCTTACATCGTGCGCCCACCTGGGCTCGAACCAGGGACCAAAAGATTATGAGTCTTCTACTCTAACCAACTGAGCTATAGGCGCTGAAAATAGTTGTTATTTTCGAGGTTGCAAATATGTAAAAATGTAGCCGTAAATACAAAAATCATTTCATTTTTTGCCACTTGGGCATAACAAGCTGTTTTATAGGCAATTTATTTACAATTGGATGGGTGCTGCTATCCCCGGCATTTAACATTAAAATACCATAACGTTGTTTTAACGATAACCCACGCTTGACATTCCAGTAAAACACTGGCAGCACTTTTACTGTATATAATATAAAATATATGGAAATGGGATATTCATCACTTGACATTGCCATGCTGCTGATAGCTGCATTGGTAATATTAGCCGCTTCGCGCGTGCCGGTAAAAACTAACGTCAATTTAAAAAAGAATAGTAAGCCCGGATTTAAGCGCGGAAGAAAAACAACCCATGCCATATCCTAATGTATCGCGCTGCCTGCCGGCGACGGGCAAGAAGGATATGAAAAAGATCAAGGTGGCGTTTTTCGCTGATATACTCACCGTGGATTTTGATGGTGCAGTGCGCACTATGTATCAGCTTATACACCGTATTGATGCCGCCCGGTTCGATTACCTGTTTATTTATGGCGAGGGGCCCGAAAGCATATTAAATTTCGGGAGCTTTCAGATACCCGCGCTATCTTTACCTGTAAACTCAAATTATTCAATCGCCATACCCTTATTGGCAAAAGGCAGGTTAATAAAAAAGTTACAGGCATTTAATCCTGATGTGGTTCACATTGCCACCCCTTCTTTTTTGGGGTCATTCGGGTTAGATTATGCTTGTCGCGCCGGTTTACCTGTTATCAGCATATATCACACTCACTTTATATCGTATGTAGATTATTATTTTAAGCGGGCTCCGTTGCTTATCAGGCATGTTAAGCACCATCTAACTAAAGCTCATAAAAGTTTTTATAACCGTTGCGATAAAGTTTACGTACCATCTGACAGCATCAGGAATGAACTGACGGAAATGGGTATTTATCCCGATAGCATGAAAATATGGAAGCGGGGCATAGACACCGCTTTATTCTCGCCATATAAAAAAGATAAGAGGCGGATACAAAAAGTGGTGGGTAACAAAAATCCAACCGTAATATTTGCCAGCCGCCTGGTCTGGGAAAAGAACCTGGAAACCCTTTTTAATATATACGATAAGTTGCAAGCTCTTAAAACGCCTGTAAATCTTTTGATAGTTGGTAATGGCACGGCCCGACAGGCATGTGAAGTTAAAATGCCCAATGCTGTCTTTACCAACGATATCGATCATGAATACTTATCGGTACTCTACGCTTCAGCGGATGTTTTCCTGTTCCCGTCGGTTTCCGAAACGTATGGCAATGTGGTAATAGAGGCCATGGCGTCTGGTTTGCCATGTGTGATTGCCGATGGGGGCGGCTCAAAAGATTTTATTGACCAGGGTGTTAACGGCTTTAAATGCAGCCCATACAATGCTGATGAATACGTAGAAAAGATAGAATTATTATTGCACAACCGGCAGCTTAGCGCCAGCTTTGCGGCCAACGGGTTACAATACAGTAAGCACTTGAGTTGGGATGAACTGGCGGGTGTATACTTTAACGATATCAGTAACCTTGTACTTGCATGCCGGATGCAGTTAGTATCGGCTTAGTTATACGGATTTGACCATGGGTTTTCCGGGCCTGCCGGAAATTTGGGGCGCTGTTGATGAGCACCTGGCCTTCGGTCTCGGGATGGTTAAAGTTTTTGTCATCCTTTAGGTCGATCTATTGCTCGTCACCGCCCTCATGCTCCGTTTTTTCGGGTTTGTATTGAAAGCTCCACACCAGGTAAAACAAGGCAGGCAATATAAAAACACTGCCTATAAGTAATGCCGCCCCCAACATTTGGATGGCTTTTTCGGCGCCCTGATGCTGGATGAGCGATAAATGCCCGCCGTTTTTTAGAATAATGATGTTCGGGTAATGCTTATAGGTAGTGGTTATCAGTATCATGGTAACCTGAAAACCCGCCAGCACACGGATAATAAAGCGCTTACCATTCGCTATCAAATACCAAAGCGCTATCAGCGATATGGTAGCCGCGCTTACCGCAACTACGCCGATGATGCTGCCAAAAACCCATTGCACTAACGGAATGCCCTCTTTAACCGAAGCGACAAAAACAACCGAGCCGGCAACTACCGCTGCAATATTCATCAATTTTGCTTTGCGGATGAATCGCTTTCGTTCGTCTTCGGTTTCGCCAATAAGGTAAATGGCTGCCAGAAAACCGCACAGCGCCACCGTAAAGAAACCAATAGCCACCGAGAACCAGTTTAGCCAGCTATAAATATAGGCGTCCATAAAATTGGTTGCCAGCGGATCAACCCGGCCTGATACGGTGCTGCCGGCTATAATGCCGAGGAACAACGGTGTGATAAAACTGGAATACACAAATATCTTATTGTACACCTTCTGCATATTATCGTGCACTGCATCATAATTGCGGAAGGTGAGGGCCGTGCCGCGCGCGATGATGCCCATAAGCATGATTACTAATGGGATATGCAGGTAGGTAGACATGGTTGCATATATCACCGGGAAACCCACAAACAGTATTACAATGGCAATAATAAGCCACATATGATTGGCCTCCCAGATAGGGCCAATGGCGTTATACATGATTTTGCGCGTGCGCGATTTGTTTTTGTTTGATGTAAACATTTCAATAATACCCGCCCCAAAATCGGCGCCGCCCATAACCAGGTACAACAGCAGGGCTACCCACAAAAAAACAATGACCACGTATATCATGCGCTTACAGGTTTAGGTGTATCCTTGTCGTAAATTACCGGTACCATTTTTATTTGCCTGTACAGCAAAAATATGACTACTATACTTAAAGTAAAGTAGACTGCCGTAAACAGGTAAAAAGAGTAAGCCACCCCCGGCATAGGGGTAACAGCGTCGGCAGTACGCATAACTCCCTGTATTATCCAGGGCTGGCGGCCAACCTCGGTAACCGTCCATCCGGCCTCAACGGCAATAAAACCAATAGGGGTAGCCGCTATAAATAGTTTCAGGAACCAGCGTTTGTCGAACCAGGAGCGTTTTTTTAACAGGGCTACCAGGTACAGCACCCCCAAGGCCATCATCAGCATACCAAGGCCCACCATTAATTGAAAAGCATAATGTGTGACGGCCACAGGCGGCTGGTTTTTTTCAGGGATCTTATCAAGGCCCGTTACCGGTGTTTTAAAATCATCGTGCACCATAAAGCTTAATAGGCCGGGCAGTTCAATGGCGTAATCAACTTTTTTATTCTTTACATCGGGCACACCGCCAATAATAAGCGGAGTGTTGGGCCTGGTAATAAAATGAGCTTCCATGGCGGCAAGCTTGGCGGGTTGTGTTTTGGCCACCATTTTTGCCGATATATCGCCGCTAAGGGGTTGCAATATACTGGCTGTAACCCCAAAAATTGCCGCTATTTTAAACGCTTTTGCATGAAAGCCTACATTTTGTTTCCGCATGATCATGAGCGCATGCACGCCCGCCACAGCGAAGCCGGTAGCCGCAAATGCAGCTATGGACATGTGCAACGCTTGCGAAAACCAGGCTGGGTTAAACATCGCCTTGATAGGGTCAATGTTAATGTATTTGCCGTTTACCACATCAAAACCGGCAGGGGTGTTCATCCAGGCATTGGCAGCTACCACCAATATGCCCGACAACAGCCCGCTTATCCCCACCACAATCCCTGTAAACCAATGGAACCATCGGTTAAACCTGTTCCACCCGTAAAGAAAAAAGCCGAGCGCGATGGCCTCAATAAAAAAGGCCGTTCCCTCTAATGAAAAGGGCATGCCAAATATGGGCCCGGCGTGTTTCATAAAGGTTGGCCAAAGCAGGCCCAGCTCAAAAGATAATACCGTGCCTGATACCGCGCCGGTTGCGAAGAAGATGGCCACGCCTTTGCTCCAGGCTTTGGTTACATTGCGGTACACCGGGTTGCCGGTACGTAACCATAAAAAATGTGATACTGCCATAAAAAAGGGCATTACCATACCTATGCATGAAAATATGATGTGGAAGCCCAGGGACAACGCCATTTGCGACCGCGCGGCCATAAAATTATCCATAGTGCAAGTTTAAGTACTATATAAACGTTTACTTATATAAATTGCACATTTTTAGCAATTTAGAACGAATAATAATTAGATAAAAAGCCGCAACATTGTTGGATTTTTGGTGATTATTGAGTATCGGAAGCCCTTAAAATACTCTTTTACAGCCGCCTAAAGGGGTGTTTTATTAACTAATTGATTATTAGTTACTTGCAAAACATAAAAATTCAACTGATTGATTATCAGGTGTTCATGTTTGTTCACGGTGTTCACGTGCACCGAAAATGAACACCTGCCAAAAATGACGTAAATAGGAGTATTACCTATGTCTGTTCAGTTTCTGTACCAGTGCGGCCGACGCGTCGTCGTTTGAAACCCCGTAACCGTTTACCAGTACCCCTTTTGCATCGCTTTTAGTAGAAGATATTGCGTAAAGCACAGCTTCGTCGTCCGGGTCGGATTCTCCTTCAAAACGGAAAACGCCGTCTATTTCAAATTCCTCCGGAGATAGCTGGGTATTCGTGTTATGGCAGATAAGACAATCTTTTTGAACATTAAAATCAAGCGTGTAGCCCTCTGCTTTAAGACCGTTTATGGTTTGAGATAGCGTTCCGTAATCTGTTTTCATAACGATAAATGTTTGATGCTAATTTAGATATTTTTAATCATCTCATCGCCCTTAAATCCCACGTGCCCTGCATCTTCTTTAGCCTTGATCTGCCGCAATTTTTATAATAGCACGAGCAGCAATTTGTGCTAACGTTACCTTTTTGCGACAAGCAAGCCAGATGTTTGCTGCTGTATCGGCCCCGTCTATGCCCAGCCAATGCGCGGTTGGCGCGGCGGTGCACCCGGTTGTTAGGGGTAGTAAGGGCTTAGTTGCCTATTCAAATCCTTCGTTGGCGTTGTCCACCAGCTTTTGAAGCGCCGGTTCATTTAAAAGTACGATGCTTTTGCCGTTTACCGCTATCAGCCCGTCCTGAATGAAATCCTGCGTTACCTTAAACCAGGTTTCGTAGGATACCGCCGCGTAGCTGGACAGATCCTGCCGGGTCAGCTCGATGTTTATCGCGCCGGCTGCATCGGTGCCGAACAAATTTTTGAGGTTGAGCATAGCAAGCGCAATGCGTTCTTTAACAGGCATGTGTACCAGGTTACGCATGCGTTTTTCTGATTTTTGCAGCTCATCCGCAAAAAACTTCATTAAGGCGTAAGTGAACTTATGATTTACATTAAGTGTTGATTCAAAAAAGGAGAGGTCGATATAGCACAGTGTGGTTTGTTCTAAAGCTGTTGTGGCTACCGGATAAACAGGGTTATTACCCAGGCCCATATGCCCCAGTATATCGCCCGGTTTAGCAAAACGAATAATAAGCTCCTTATCGTTGTTCCAGCGTTTGTGTACTTTTACTTTGCCTGTAAAAACAAAGTAAACACCCTTAACGGGGTCGCCTTCCTTAAAAATACTCTCGCCCTTTTTTATTATGAAGTTTGTTTTATGGGCGCCGATAGCGGGTAACCAATCTTTAACACTGTTAGTACATAAAAAGCAATTATTTAAATTGCATACATCTTTACTTTCTTTCATTTAACATTAAGGTTGCGGTTGCAATATCACTAAAAGCAGGTAATATTTAGCTGGAGCGGGTTACTGTGCGGCGTTATTTTCGTCTTTTGAAGTCAAAAGGTTGTTTAGCGATAATGGCCCCGAGCCTATAACGGCAAAAATTGTAAGCAGCGCACAGGCAAAAATAGATAACCATAGATCATTGTTCGGTTCTGATTTGAATATGTTAATGACGAATAAAGCCGATATGACTATGGGTAATTGTAAAATTGATGATAAACGGGTAAGCAAGCCCAGCGCAATCAACACGCCGCCTGTCATGTGTACAAAAATTACGTAATACATCACCGCCTTTAAAAAAACCGGTGAAAGGTTTATAACCTGCTGGTCTTCAATGATCCAACGTAAATAATTTATATTCTGCATAAAGGTGAGCCCCTTTAAAAACAGGAATATCCCCAGTAAAATGCGCAGTATATCCAGGATGGCAGGGTGGTGTTTGTCGCCCCAGGTCTCAACTTTATTAATAACATTCATGCCTGCAGGTTTAAAGTTCTTTAATACTAAACGGTTAGCGCCGGCTTTTTATTGGAATACAGTGCCCGGCAAACTAATGTTGATTAAATATTGCTTTAGCAATGTTTTAAAATGTAAATTTACTTATATATTTGTAAATATATTGTTAAAACAATAAAATTATTCTGATTAAGCCGTTATTTATTGAAATAAATATGGCTTACAGTATGTACATTAATTTATGAAAAAAAGTAATCTAAAAAACGGTATTCCCATTTCGCCTCTATTAAATCAACTTGATAATGCTACAGACCCGGTAAACAAATCAACCTTTTTAAAAGCACGGCTTTTACGCATATGTGTTTACGCGGTGGTTGTTGCGGTGGCAATAAGCTTTATTGCTAAAGTGCTGGTATCGCTTATCAACCTGGTAACTAATATATCTTTTTATGGTAGCCTAAGTGTAGCTTTCCATAGTCCGGCGGCCAACGGCCTGGGTTTATGGGTTATTGCCATACCTGCCATCGGGGGCGTTATTGTTGGCTTCATGGCGCTATACGGTTCAAAGGCCATACGTGGCCATGGCATACCCGAGGCTATGGAGCAGATATTGGTTAACGAGAGTAATATCAAGCCTTCTATAACCTTTTTAAAGCCGGTATCATCAGCAATTGCCATCGGAACGGGCGGACCCTTCGGCGCGGAAGGGCCTATTATTGCCACCGGCGGGGCTTTGGGCTCAACCCTGGGGCAATTGTTTAAAGTTACCGCCAACGAGCGAAAAATTATTTTGGCAGCAGGGGCAACAGCAGGTATGTCGGCCATATTTGGCACCCCCATTGCCGCTGTGTTTCTGGCGATAGAGCTTTTATTGTTTGAGTTTTCACCAAAATCGATATTGCCGGTGGCGCTGGCGTGTATTACGGGCGCGGCAGGGCACCATTTGCTGTTCGAATCGGGGCCGGTATTCCCAATGCCGGATATGGCCATACCATCAAACCTGGCGTTAGGCATATACAGCTTTATCGGCCTTTTGATCGGTCTTCTATCATTAGGCATTACCAAAATAGTTTATTTTATTGAAGATGCCTTTGAAGAACTGCCCATACACTGGATGTGGTGGCCTGCAATTGGCGGCCTGGCGGTGGGTGTTATAGGCTATTTTTCGCCTCATACCCTGGGTGTGGGGTATGATAATATCACCGGCATTTTATCAGGTACTTGGCCATTAACACTTATAATCAGCCTGTGCCTGTTCAAATTTTTATCATGGGCCATTGCGCTGGGCAGCGGCACATCCGGCGGTACGCTTGCACCATTGTTAACTATTGGCGGCGCATCGGGGTCGATAATAGGTTACGCCATATTAACCTACTTTCCCAACTCGGGTATAACATTGCCGATGGCGGCGTTGATAGGCATGTCGGCTATGTTTGCGGGCGCGTCAAGGGCGTTTATTACCAGTATCGTCTTCGCACTCGAGGCAACCATGCAATCGCACGCGCTGTTGCCCTTGCTGGGCGCCTGTACAGCGGCATATATCGTATCGTTCTTTTTGATGGAAAACACCATCATGACAGAAAAGATCGCCCGTCGCGGGATCGCCACCCCCGATTCGTTTGAGCCGGATATTTTGCAGAAAATGTACGTAGCCGATGTAATAGATGATAATGCCATCGTACTGAGCGCCGAAAATACCATTACTGAGGTGAAAAACTGGTTGAATAAAAACAAGGTAGATAACAACTATTTTGTATTGATAGATAACCAAAATAATTACGGCGGAACGTTGAAGATAACCGATCTGTACAACGCTGATGCCAAGGGCGCCGAAAGTTTGAACGACCTGGTAAAACCCGGCCCGGGCCCGGTGATAAAAAGCACCGATACACTACACCAAGCGGTAGAGATCATGTCGAAAAACAATGCCGAAGTACTTCCTATTTTATCTGCCGGGGGCGATGGTAAAGTGATAGGGGTGTTGTCATATAAGGATATTATCAAGGCCTACCAGACCAATATCCACAAAAATGAGAACCTGCATGTAAAAATATCACTGAGGCGCCAGCGTATGAAAATGGTGATACGTGGTAAAAAGCTTATTAACTTAAGTAACGATGGCGGCGCATAGTATTAATTAAGTAAAAAGCCGCCCTTCGAAATATCGAAGGAGCGGCTTCACTCATCACTCATCCTTTGCTCTTAGTATCTAAATAATTCCCTCCCTCGGGCGGGGTGTGCTGGCCTTTGTAGGGGAGGGAGGGTGGCTGTGCAAATACCCGTGCCACATTAACTCCTCCCTGCACCCTCCTGTTGGGAGGGAATCGCACAAACCCACTGCTCTTATTTCCAGCCACCACCCAATGAGCGGTAAAGATCTGATATGGCACTAAGCTGCGCACGTTTAATAGCTGCCAGTTCAAGTTCGCTTTGCAGTACGTTGCCCTGGGCGGTTATAACTTCAAGGTAGGTAGCCATACCGTTTCTGAACAGCAGGTTGGCGTTACCGGTAGCCTGCTGCAGTGTTGCAACCCTTGTTGCTGCTATGCTTTGCTCGGCCTTCAGCTTTTCGATCTTGACCAGTGCGTCAGATACTTCGCCGACAGCATTTAACACCGACTGGCGGAACTGCAGCACGGTTCTTTCGCGGTCAACTTTAGCCACCTCATATTGTGTTTTTAACCTTTTGCGGTTAAACAATGGCTGGGTAATACCGCCCGCCACTGTACCGAACAATGATGCCGGAATATTGAACCAGTTACTTGCTTTAAAAGAGTTAACACCACCGGCGGCAGTAATGGTTAGTGACGGGTACATGCTTGCCTTAGCTATCCCCACCTGCGCGTTGGCAATGTTTAGGGCCAACTCGGCGGTTTTAACATCGGGCCTGCGGCTTACAATAGCTGATGGTAAGCCCGCAGGCAGGTTATCGGCCAGTTGTATGTTATCCAAAGTGTTGCTGCGTTCTATCCTGTCGGGAAGTGAACCGGTAAGTATTCGCAGGGCATTTTCTTGTATGGTTATGTTTTGCTCAAATTGTGGTACCAACTGTACTGCTGCAAGGCGTTGTGCCTCGGCTTGTTGTACGGCCAACGAGGTAACCTGCCCCGCATCAAATTGCAAACGGATAATGCGCAGCGTGCTATCATTTAGTTTAACGTTCTTTTGAGCGATATTAAGCTGCTCATCAAGCATCAGCAGGTTGTAATACCCTTGCGATACACTTGCCACTATATTGGTTTGAATAGCCTTTTTTGCTTCGGTAGTTTGCAGGTATTGAGCCAAAGCTGTTTTGCTCTGGTTACGTATCTTGCCCCAGATATCGGCTTCCCACGATAGCGCCAGGTTAGCGGAATAATCTTCGACATGTTTGGTTTTGATATCATATTGATCAAGGCTTAAACCGTTCAGGCTGTTATCAGACGGGCGACTGGTACTGGCCGTTACGTTCAGGTTTACCTGCGGGGTGTAATTCCATTTAACCTGTTTAAACAACAACTGCGATGCCTCAATATTTTTAACCGCTATCTGCATGTCATAATTGTTGGCTATGGCGCTGTCGATCAGTTTTTGCAGGGTTGGTTCGGTAAAAAAGTTTCTCCATTGTATATCGGCTATACTGGCCGTATCTGCTGTTGTTGCCGCGTTCCTGAACGTGGCGGGCAACTCAGGTTTAGGCGTTTCAATATCCTTTGAAACCTTACATGCACTTAATGCCAGCAGCAGCATAAATGCGAATGTGTTTATATATTTTTTCATTGTTTTTGTATTTGGCCCTCACCCCAACCCCCTCTCCGAGGGAGAGGGGCTAAGAAGTAAGGGGGGTATATTGTCATATTGTTTGGCCTCACCCCAACCCCTCTTCAAAGGAGAGGGGCTGAAGCATTTTTGAACCCTCTCCCTTGGAGAGGGCAGGGTGAGGCCTTAATGCGCTTCTAATGTTTCAACAGGCTTGGCATCCGGATTGTAATTCTTATCAAGGTGCCTTGATAGCGGCACGCCTGTAACTTTTTCCTGCAAATGCTGGAAGATCACAAACAATACCGGGATGATGAATAAACCTAATATTACCCCCGATACCATACCGCCTGCTGCACCAATACTGATGGAGTGGTTACCTTGTGCAGAGGGGCCTGTGGCAATGCTCATCGGGAATAAGCCGAACACGAACGCCAGGGATGTCATCACAATGGGACGTATCCTCAGCCTTGCTGCCTCAATAGCCGCATTAACCAGGCTTAATCCCTGCCTGCGTTTCTGCACCGCGAACTCCACAATAAGGATAGCGTTCTTCGCCAACAGACCGATGAGCATAATGAGCGCTACCTGTACGTAGATGTTGTTTTCGATACCGGTTAAGCCCAGCACCACAAACACACCCAAAATACCGGTGGGGATAGAAAGGATCACGGCCAGCGGCAGGATATAACTTTCGTACTGTGCCGATAGCAGGAAGTACACGAACACCAAACACAAAGCAAAGATGACAGCCGACTGCCCGCCCGATGATATCTCTTCGCGGGTTTGGCCCGAAAACTCGTAGGCAAAACCTTGCGGCAATTCCTCTTTTGCAGTTTCTTCAATAGCCTTTATTGCGTCGCCCGAGCTGTAGCCGGGTTTAGGAATGGCATTCACTTCGATGGAATTGAACAGGTTATAGCGCGAAGCCGTTTCTGAACCATACACGCGGGTTAGTTTAACCAGGGTATTTATAGGCACCGTTTCGCCTGCTTTGTTTTTCACAAACACACGGTCGATAGTGGTTGGGTCGGTGCGGTCGGCAACATCAGCCTGTACTACTACACGATAGTATTTACCAAAACGGTTAAAGTCCGAAGCCTGTGCGGTACCGAAGTATGCTTGCATGGTAGATAGGATATCCTTAACGTTTACCCCCAACTGGTTAGCCTTTTCGTCGTCAATCTCTAACTGTAATTGCGGGTAATCGGCTTTGTATGATGTAAAGGCGTAGGCAACTGCCGGTTTTTGCATTAGCTTGGCTATAAAGTTATTGGCTATGCCGCTAAACTTATCCAGTTTGCCGTTGGTTTTATCCTGCAGCATCACATCCAGCGCTTCCACGTTGCTAAAGCCGGGAACGGTAGGGAAACTGAATACGAAGAATGTACCACCGGGTACCGCGCCTAATTTCCCCCTCACAATGTTTTGGATCTCGTCGATGTTTTTCACATCGCCGCGTTCATCAGTAGGTTTCAGCAGCAGGAATATTACACCCGCCGACGGGCTGCTTGACTGTGTTAAAAAGTTAAAGCCGGACAGCGCCGTAACAAACCTTGCAGATGGCAGCGTTTTCAACTGATCTTCGGCTTGTTTAAATATCTTGTTGGTACCGCTCAGCGAAGTGCCGGATGGGGTTGATACCGCTATTGCCACAAAGCCCTGGTCTTCGGTAGGGATGAAGCCGGTTTTGGTCCGATTCACCAGGAAAACGGTAACCACGATAACTAAGGCCAGGCCGGCCATGCTTATCCATTTATTTTTGATAAGCAATTTTATACCGCCTATATACCGGTTGGTGATATAGTTAAAACTACCGTTAAAGCCCGCGTAAAATTTCTCGGCAAAACCTTTTTTAGGGGCTGCCTGCCCATCGGCAGTATGCTTGTTTTTTAAGAATAAGGCCGCCAGGGCGGGGCTTAACGTTAATGCGTTAACAGCCGATATAATAATGGCTATAGCCATGGTTAATGCAAACTGTTTGTAAAATATACCTGTAGAACCTGTCATGAAGCTTACAGGCAGGAACACCGCCGCCATAACCAGGGTAATAGATATAATAGCGCCGGTTATTTCGTGCATGGCTTCGGTTGTTGCCTTTTTTGGCGTAAGGGTGGGGTCGTGCTCCATTTTGGCGTGCACAGCCTCTACCACAACAATCGCATCATCCACAACAATACCGATGGCGAGCACAAGCGCGAAGAGTGTTAACAGGTTGATTGAAAATCCAAATACACTCATGAAAAAGAACGTACCGATGATAGCCACCGGAACGGCTATGGCCGGGATAAGGGTAGACCGGAAATCCTGCAGGAAGATGAATACCACGATGAACACCAGCACAAAAGCCTCTATCAGCGTATGCTCAACCTGACTGATCGATTCATCAAGGTCTGTTTTGGTGCGATAGAACTGGTTATATTTAATACCTACGGGAAAATCTTTCGATACCTTTGCCATCAGCTTATCAATTTCAATCTGGATCTGGTTAGCGTTTGATCCTGATAACTGTATGATACCGATGATAACACCATCTTTTCCGTTAAGGTTACTGTAGCTATTGTATGAGTAGGCGCCCAATTCAACACGTGCCACATCCTTTAAATGCAGTACAGAACCGTCGGCGTTAGAGCGGATAGCAATGTTCTGGTATTCTTCGGGTTTGGTAAGTTTACCTTTGTATTTTATCACATACTCAAACGCGTTATCGCTGCGTTCACCAAAGCGGCCGGGGGCTGCTTCCAGGTTTTTATCCTGTATGGCTGCCATTACCTCGGCCGGGGTAACTTTATAGGTCGCCATTTGAGCAGGATTTAACCACACGCGCATGCTGTAATCTTTGACGCCGCCAAACACACTGGCCGAACCAACGCCCGGGATACGTTTTATCTCGGGTACAATATTGATCTGTGCATAGTTAGCAATAAAAGTAGCATCGTATTTTTTGGGGTCATCAGTATAAATGGCCATCGCACCAATAAAGCTGTTTTGCTGCTTAGTGGTAGTGATACCATATTGCACAACCTCGGCGGGTAACTGGCTTGTGGCCTGCGAAACACGATTTTGCACGTTTACAGCAGCCTGGTCGGGGTCTGTACCTTGCTTAAAGTAAACGGTGATACCCAGGGTACCGTCGTTACTGGCGGTCGAGGTCATGTAGGTCATGTTCTCTACACCGTTAATTGCTTCTTCCAGAGAAGGTGTTACCGAACGCAAAATGGTTTCGGCGTTAGCGCCCGGATAAACAGCGGATACCAATACTGCCGGCGGGGCAATATTAGGGAAACGCTCTAAGGGCAGTTTGGTAAGGCCCAGTATCCCTACTATCACCAACAGTATGGAGATAACGGTTGACAGTACCGGCCTTTCTATGAATTTTTTAAACATTGTAGTAATTTTTGAGTAGAAATCAAGACATGAGAGTCAAGAGCCAAGACGAAAATATCGCCTTCGGTATGTTCTTGTGCCTTAAGTCCTGGTTCTTGATTCTTAAATCTGGTGTCTTTTTGTCGAGTTAGTTTTTTGCTACCGCAGCAGCTTTATCAACGGTTTTTTGCGGAGCGATAACGGTACCTTCCTGTAATTTGTCCATGCCGCTTAGTACAATCTGGTCGCCGGCTTTAATGCCATCTTTAACCAGGTAATTTTCGCCGCTGGTACCGATGATCGTTATTGGCTGTTTTTTTACCTTATTGCTGTCGGCAAGTGCATACACAAACACTTTATCCTGCATTTCAACAGTGGCCGACTGCGGCACGATCAGGGCGTTTGGATGCGGCAGGCTTAAACGTACCTTACCTGTATTACCCGAGCGTAATAAGCCTTGCGGATTGGCAAAACTTGCCCGTACTGTAATAGCACCTGTGGTTTTATCAAACTGCCCGTCAATTACGTCTATCTTGCCTTGTTTAGCGTACTCGCTGCCGTCGGCTAATAGTAAAGTAACCGGGGGTAGGCTTTTTAACTTGTCTTTAATGGTGTTACCCGCGTATTGATCTTTAAAGTCTACAAAATCCTTTTCGCCAAGGGCAAAGTAAACATGCACGTCGTGCACGTCAGAAAGCTGGGTTAAAGCTTCCGCATCCTGTGGCGAAACCAAACTGCCCTGTTTTTTCAGCAGGCGGCCAATGTAACCGCTAACCGGCGCTTTAATAAGCGTATAACCCAGGTTGATCTTTGCCGTAGCAACGTTGGCCTTTGCCGATTCGATATTGGCTTTGGCAACCTGCAATGTCGCCTTCGCGGTTTTTAGCTGGTAGTCTGATACTACTTTGTTGGTAACCAGCGGGGTTAACTTGTCAACCTCTATTTGGGCGTTGCCCTGGGCCGCTTCGGCGGCGTGCAGGCTTGCTAAGGCGTTGTTTAACGCGGCGCGGTACGGCTGGTCGTTTATTTTAAATATAGGCTGCCCTGCGCTTACAAAGGCGCCTTCGTCAACAAATACCTTATCCAAGCTGCCGCTAACCTGCGGGCGAACTTCGACGTTAACGGTACCCTCAACAGATGCAGGATATTCCTGGTAAGTTGTTTGGTTGCCTGATTCAACTGCCGCTACAGGTAACGCCGGTGGGGGCGGTGCCTGCTGCGCTTGCTGCTTAGGGCCGCAACTGAACAATGATATAGCGATGATGGCTGCTAAGATGATTTTCATGATGATTAATTTTGATGGTGAGTTAATGGGTGTTAATGCAGCCCTGAGGCTGTTAATATATATGGTGTCTGTCGTTTTTGTGGTGTGGTGCATTTTTATAAGTATTGTTTTATTCGATAATATAGTGTGCTAAGCTGAGAGAAATATCACTATGCTAATAGCTAAATGAAAAATTTATTAACATTGGTAGATAATTTAACACTGTTAAGCGCTTCGGCACGTACGATGATATTGTTTTCATAAGCTGTGAGTTTTATAGTTGAACAATTGTATTTAACATCGTTAAATAAATTAACAATGTTAAAACATAATTAAAAAATTAGGGAGTTATAGAACGTATAATGCCGGTTATGGCATCGCGTAACACCTGCCTGTTTATTTTATCTGAGTCGCCGCGGTCTAACAAGTTAATAGAAACCAACCCGTGCACTACCGACCAAAAAGTATAGTACTTGGTGCATATAACGTCCGATTCCATATCCTCTATCCCCATCAGTTCGCCGATGGATGCCGAAATGATGTCCCATGGCAATTCGGCCTCGGGTAGTTCGTTTACCATTTTACAGGCACAGCTGGTAGTTATCCCGAACATACCTTGGTAAAGCTCCTTATTGGCAAAGGCGAAGTTCCAGTAGGCCAGCCACATCTCTTCCAGCTGGAGAGCCGGCGAGGTATGCTTGTCCTTAGCTTCCTGCAGTTGCTTCGCCAATTTTAAATAACCCTGGCGTGTTAGTTCTAATAATATTGCCTCTTTGTTGGCAAAGTATTCGTAAATAATAGGAGCTGTATATTCAATCACATCGGCAATCTTCCGCATGCTCAGTGCCTGCCATCCTTCTTCTTTTACAATTTGCAGAGCGGCCTCCAGGATGTTAACCCGTGTTTCCTCTTTCAATCGTAATATCCTTTCCTTGCTGCCCATGGCGTTTTTTTTTACTCCTATTAGATTATTTAACAGTGTTAAGCAAATGTATAACAGATTTTAACGGACCGTTTCATCTTAATGTCATTTGCTTCGTAAACTTAGATTATTTTATGCTTTATCTTCGATGCAGTTAGTTTCTTCGTGAAACTTTACCAGCTTCAGCATCACCTCAATGGCAATTTCGTAGTTTTTATTACCCACCACCTTTTTGTACTGGTTCTCAAGTTCCATTACCTGGTTTTTCAGGTTGTAATAAAAGGCTTCGCCCTCGGTAGTAAAATAAAGCATTACTACACGTGCGTCGTCGGGGCTTTTTTCGCTCCTCACCATATTGATGGCCTCCAGCTCTTTCACCATTTTGCTGGTAGCCTGTTTGCTCACGTTCATTTTGGCAGCAAGTTCGTTATTAGAAATGCCGGTTTTACCGATACTCATAAACAAGGGCAGGTGCGCGCTGTTAAAGCCAGGCTGATCTATACGGCAAAGCTTTTTACCCATCCACTCATCCAAAAGGCGCTTAAGCAGGTATACCAGCTTTGGGGCAACCTTTTTGGTTTCTTCCGTCATTACACAAGTTTCTGCCATGATAGTTTTAAATGATAACAATTAAATGTCAACCAGGTTTACGAATATAAATTAAAAATCAAATTTCACAAAAAACCGTATGCCGTACTCTGGTGCGCCCGGGTGGTCCAAATAGGTAAAGCGCTTAACAAAGTCTACACGCAGTAACTTAAATATGTTACCTACGCCTATACTGCCTTCTACATACGGCGTATTGCCCAATGCATAGGTACCTGCCGCGCCGCCATTTAAGCTGCCCGGAAATTGTAATAATGACGAGTTATTAGCCGGATTATTCTCGCTGCGTACGCCACCCCAAAGGCTTTTAACGTCGATGATCTCGCGGAGCTTTAGCTTTTTAAGCAGCGGTATGCGGTTAAATAAAAAGCCGTTAAAGTTATGATCGATGGCTATGCTGGCGTAATGGTCGCTTACAAACTCCTGAAAGTTCATCAGGTTATAAGACTGCAGCTGGAAAGCATAGGTCTGGTTGGCGTGGTGTATATCCAGCAACGGGAACGGCACGCTGCCAAACAGGTAGCCGCCCTCGGTAGTCACATCGGTAAAGCCCAGTTGCGACATGTAAAAACGTTTGCTGATGTTACCCACCACGTTTTGGTAGTTATACTCGCCGCCAAATAAGCCTTTAACGCCCTGGGTATAGTTCAGGGTAAAAATAGGGTACTTATCAGGTATAGGCGTGCGGTAAAGCTTTCCCTGGTAAAATTTTTCGTGCGGCGCCCAGCGCAGTTGTGCCGAAAGCTCGGTAGTTTGAATAAGGTTAACGTTATTGATTACGCCATTGGGCAGTACGCTTTGGTAAAGCAATGCGCCAGCGGGTGTTTGATTCCATTTTTTGAACCCTAACGAATACGACAGGTGGTTGGTAAACTCGTGCACATAATCTAACCTGAAGATATCATTGTAAAGCCATACATCGTTTGCACCGCGCTTAAAGGATAGCAGGAAGTTGCTCTCTTGAACAAACTGCAGTTCCTGGCCCGGGATCTTGGTATCGTGCTGAAAACTTGCCCGTATGTAATTTTGCGGGAAAGAATAGATGGATTTGTTGTTAAGCGAATACGTGCTGCTTAAAAAATATTTGAATTTTTGGTCCCTGGCGCCATAAGCCCCATAGGTTTCAAAATAGTACCGCTTGCTTAACTGCGGGGTAGTGCGGCCGCCCAAACGTACCCGGAAACCTTCTACCGGGTTAAAGCTGTAAAAGGTATTGGCAGGGCCAACCTCAAATGCGCCATAGTTTTTGTAACCGGCCAAAACCAGCGTGGCGATATCCATGGTTTTTTTAAACGATGGGATGGTTTGCAGGCTATCGATGTTTTTATAGATACTTGCTGATGCTGCATCAAGCGTATCAGGGCGGGTCATTTGCCAAAAGGTATCGTCTTTATCTTCTGCATTTAGCGCGATAACCTGCGCAGGGCCTTTATAAGTATCGTCGGTACGGGCATTGTTTATTACAAAATTATTGATAGTAACTAAACGCTCGCCGTACACACCGCCACCCTTGTTCTTGTTGATGCCGAACTCAATTTTCAGGTCGCTTTGGCTCAGGTGATAGCGGCCATCGTTGTTCTTTTCAAATGATAGCGCGGCCTGCATCTGGCGCACAAAATTAAGGTTGATGTTTTTATTAACGGTTAAAAGCGCGTTTTGTACGGCGTAGTTCCCGTCCATGGTAATGTATATTTTACCTTCAAATAAAAGGTTGTTGGTGTTGCGCGGGGTAAAGCTCAGCTCGATAAGGTTTGGTTGTACATCCTTAAGGGTATCGGTAATAAAAAATTTATAGAAATCTGGCGAGCTGTTGGCAATAGGGCTAAGTAACTGGTTGCTTAATAACGACACATTGTTATCATAGATATTGATATCCTGATACATGCGGTTAAAGTACGCGGTAAGTCCCTGGTTGTCTACAAAGTTCTCATCATATTTTACCTGTTTGCTGGCCGTGATGATCTGCTTTTTAGCATACGGCGCTTTACGGAAGTAATTATCAGAGGTTTTTTCTTCCTGGTACATGGGCAGCAGGGTTTTACCGCCAATGGCTGTAGAATCCTGCTCGCGGAATAAGAACTGGTAATTTTTAAAGATCTTTTTATTACGGAACTTATCGCTCAGGTTACTTAGCGAAACATTCATACGTTCGTATTGCCGGTATTCAGCGTAATTGTAATTTTCTACCTGGTTTTGTGCTTTGTGGGCAATAACCTGGCGGATAAGCTCAACAGCGGGGTTGTTCTTATTGCTGTATTTTTTCTTTTTGCCCGATTTTACCACTACCTCGTTCAACGAGTGGTTATCTTCCGCGAGGGCAATGTTGATGGTTTGGTCCTGCCCGGGGGTGATGTTACGCACCGCGGTACGGTAACCTACAAACGATACTTTTATTTGCGATACGGTATTATCAGTAGTTGATATTGCATACCGGCCCTGGCCGTTGGTGCCCGAGCCTTGAGTGGTGCCGGCAAACGTTACCGTAACATACGACATGGGTTGTTTTGTTTTTGCATCGGTAACTACACCGCGCACCACGGTTTGGGCATGCAGGCTTGCAGTTAAGCTAAGCAGTACAAGTATCAGTAAAATGCTTGCACTATAAATGGGGGTGAGTAAACGTTTCATTATAAGCTTATGGATTAGATAGAGGTTGGGTTAATATGGTGTTGTTTCGCGGCGGGTTTAACCACCAGTTTACGCAGCGCCTTTGCGGTTGATGTTGCATAGCTGCGTACGGTTAGGGTTAAAAACTCCATGTTGATATCAGCGCCTAAAAAATTTTGCTTAAACCCTTCGCCCAAAACATTGATGATGTATTCCCCGGCAGACATGACGTGCTTCTGATTTGCATGCGCTGTTGACGAAGAAATGGGGTTTTGCGAAACAGCGGTATGGTCAGTATTTCTTTTGAAAAGAGAGCTGATGTTTGGCTGAGGTATAGTTAACGTTTTCATTGTGCGTGATAATAACAGCACAAATGTAAACCAAGTTGACTAATATCGTCAACTAAATTTACTATTTAACTTTTTGATGACAAAAGTCAGGTGAGGGTTGATGGGTATAAAAACATAATAGATTTACACATGTATTTATAGCTAAATGGTATGTAAAATAATATAGTGTATATTTTACACACAAGTGTGCATTTATTTGGCTAGATACGGATTTGACAAATGTCAGATCCGGAAGTTTAGTGATATATATGGATACCATCCTTCGTCAGAATGTCCTGCTAAAACCTGTAATATGGTGAGCCCGGCAGGTGAAAAGTACAACCCGCCGCCAATACCGTGGTGCCATTTGTCAGACTTATCTTCGTCGGCCCAAACACGGCCGGTATCATAAAAGCCGCTCAATCCCAATTGCCCGGGTATAATATAACTCGCTATGTTGAAAAGCTTAACCCGGCCTTGCAGGTTATTATATATCATGTGCTTGCCCGCAAATCGATATTGCAGGTAGCCAAGCAAATTTCCTTGCCCGCCTAAAAACATCGATTGGTAAAAGGCCGGCTTACCTAAGCTTATGCCGCCGCCAATACGGTCTGATAATACCACCGCGCCGTTATCTGTAAGTTTCTGGTAAAAGGAAAACTCGGGCCGCAACTGTATAAAGCTTTCGGAATAATTGTTTAGCCCTTTGTAACCCTGCAAATCAATATTAATGTAATAGCCGCCGGTAGGTAAAACGCCGCCAATGCGGTTGTTGCTGTTAAAGTTAACCGCAAAACCCAGGTGCGCTTTGTCTTTATTAGCGGTAAGGCTATCGTACGATCCGATAAGCGAACTGTTGCTGATAAGCCGGTCCGCGTTATCGCTTATGTCCATACGATAATACTGGAACGAAGGACCAACGCTAATGGTGCTATTGGTATCGGTATGCCAGCGCAGTGCAGGGTCAACCTGGTAGGTATCAAACCGGGTGCGGTAAAACCTGCGGTAATTTGGCTGTTGCTTGTTTAACGTTGTATTGTTGCCCACGCCAAAAAAGTTTACTGTGTTATCAGGCGCCTGTGCATTAACCTGCAGCGTAAAGTCTGCCTTGCCAATAGCTTCTATCCATTCCCCTTTGTAATTAATGCGAAAGGCGTCGGTAGCAAAAGCGTGTGTAAGCATAAGCTGCTGCGAACTGGTGTACGGAAGTTTACGGAAACCATCGTTTTTGGTGTATTTAAAACCCAGCCCAAGCAAAAAGCCGTCGTCGGAGTTTAAAGCGGCTGTAGCCAGCGGCATCCATATATTATAAGGGTTGGTACGCACAAAATGGGTGTTACTGGTGTCCGAGCTTAAGTGCTTGCTTAGCCTATCGGTCATGCCTTCAAACTTTGCGGTTTTGGTATCGTACAGACGTATTTTATTTATCGACCGCGTTACGGTGTAAACTTTATCGCCGCCGCTGCCTATAAGGCGTAAATCTATAGGCGAAGTACTGTTGTTGACGGTTATATGGTCATCGCCGGCGGATGTATAAAGCCTTATTTCTTTGGTGTATTCCGAATTGTAAACCACCGACATGATAGTGTCCTTTACTTCGCCATCCTTATTTATCTTATTAACCTGTATCCACAGGCTTTTATCGGGCATGCCGGTTATTACTACTTTTTCGTTCTTATCGCTCAGGCGTATATCGGCAATGCGGTAAATAAACCGATAGTACTTATCCATGGTTGCCGGTATGGCGGCCCGGCGGGCCTTTAGTTTAGCCAGCAAAACATCGTGACCCATTTTATAGGTATCACCGGGCAGGCGGCGTAAACCTTCTTCCAGTACGGCATCGGTTTCCGCGGCTACAAATTCGTTAGCAATACGCATCCAGTTAGCGTGGCTCATCTGCGCGTTGGGATAGGGGTTTATAAAACGGGTTTTAAAAACACCGTATTTATAGTTCGGCTCTTCAGTAAAATCGCCTAAAGCAGGGTTTATATATGGCAAAGCTGCGATATCCGGGAACAAGCCCTGTTCCAGGTGAAACACCTGGTCGCGGTCGCGCGGGACGCCTACATAAGCGCTACCCTTGCCTTTTTTTGTTTCGGCCCAGCGCCACTGATCCTCGTGGCGGTCCCAATCGCCCAATAACAAGTCGAGCATGCGGGCGCGCAGGAATGCTTCGCCATCAAAAATGTTATCATTGTCCTTCACCAGGTTCTCTAACATTTTGATAGAATTATCCGATTCGCCTATCGGTTCGCGTTCTTCCAGCAGGCATACCAGGTTGGCGAACGTTTTTCTGTATTCGCCAAGGGTAGGGTCGTCGGCTACGATCCCGATAACCGGGTTGGCATGCGGTACGCCCGCTGCGGCAGCTAAGGGCGGTACAACCAGCGCCGAGAACGGGTGCTGGCCACTCAAGGCATCGTCCAGCCAGTCTACCGCGAAGGTTTGGCGCAAAGCCGGCGGCAAAAGCTTGTCTGGTGTTTTTTCAACGCTTCGCAGTACCCACTCTTTGCCGCTCTTATCTTTTAACCGTAACGATTTAGACTGCATACCCCCGCCTGCTTTTTCGGGGGTAAGGCCGCCGTAGATCTCAGAAATGCGTATCACCGGCAATTTTACCGGTGTAGCCCATTCTTTACGGTAATTTTTGCCAAAAAACCAGCGGTGGATGCCACTTACCTTATCATATTTGGAATGCACGCTAACCACCATGCTATCGCGAAAAACAGCCTTAGGGGCCGCAACCTGTGCGTTCGAACTTAGTACCGCCACCGGAAATATTATGATTATGATAAGTAGTTTTTTAAGCATCTTCTTGAAATTCTAAATCCTAAACCCTAAATGTCAAAAAAGCGTTCAGTTCCCTCTCTTAGGGAGGGGTGCGGCTGGCATGTGTGCAAAGGCAGGGAGGGGTCAGTCCGCTTTAATAAACCCCTCCCTGCACCTTCCCAACGGGAGGAAATCGCACAATCACTTTTTCTTTCAGCATTTACCTTTCGCCTTTTTTGTATTTAAACAGCAACACATTGCCATTTGTAATTTTATCTCCCTCGTTCGAAATATAAAGGTTGCCCTGTTTATCAAAGGCCATGCCTTCGGGTTGTAAAAATGTTTTGCCGCTTAGCGGATAGGCTTGCAGGGCGTTCCATTGGCTATCGAGCACTACCAGTAATTTATTTACCGACGATAGCACATACCACTGTTTGGTTACGGGGCTTTTCGCTAACGCTGATGGGTGGAATTTCAATTTCATTTTACCTATCAGCGCGGCAATTTTTTGCACATCAATGGTGAAAATGCCGCTTTGGGTTATGTTGCCGTCGGCAGCTAAATTTAATATATAACCGTTGCATTCTTTATTATGATCCGCACCCGCGCATTGTTTACAAAGCGCATATAACTTGTCCCCATCCGCGTGTAAACCTTCGTATTCGCCCTTAGGCAGTAGCTTTTTAAATTCCTTTACGCTTTTTACCTCTCCGGCTTTTACTTCCGATAGCGGAAAACTGAACAGGCTGCCGTCGCTGCGCAATAGCACCGCCTGGTTATTCAATATGGCTACATCCTCATAATCGCCGGCTTTGCCGAATTTTACCTGGTTAACTTTATCATCGCCGGGGCGGAAGTAAAATATCCTGCCGTCCTCGTCCTGCTCGGCGTACAGGGTACTGTTGTCGCCATTGTCAAAAGCAATGCCCGATATTTCCAGCAAGTCTGCAGGCATGGTGTATTTAACAGGGCTGGAAAGATCATAACCGGCGGGGCTTGTGCCACCTGCAGCGGTTTTGCTATGCAAGTTATTATCAGCCGTATTTTTTTTACCACCCTGGCTGCACGAAGTACCCGCAATGCCGATACACAATAAAGTAATGATGATAGCTGTTTTCATATTGCGGTATTATGGGTTAGGTATTGATAAATAGCCCGTTGCGATTGCACAAGGGGGCGCTTTGTTTGGGGCTTTACCTGATCCAGATGCGCATCTATCTCTACCGCCTGTACATTGTCATTTAACTGAAGATCAACCAGGTTGATAATTTGCTGTTTTATAGCTTCGTCGTAAACAGGGAAGCAAACTTCGATGCGGTGGTATATATTGCGGTTCATCCAATCGGCCGAGCCCATAAAAACCTCTGGTTTGCCGTTATTGTTAAAAATGAATACCCGGCCGTGCTCCAGGTAGCGGTCCACAATACGCTTAATGGTGATGTTGCTGCTCATGCCTTCTACGCCCGGTACCAGGCAGCAAATGCCGCGGATGATTAGCTGTATGTTAACTCCGGCCTCTGATGCTTCATAAAGTTTGTTGATCATCACCTTCTCTTCCAGGTTATTCATTTTGATCGTAATATTAGCAGGCAGTCCTTGTTTTGCAAAGGCGATTTCGCGGTCTATCAAGGCAATAAAACCGTTTTGCAGGTTAAAACCGGCCACCAGTAAGTGGTTGAATTTGATCTGGTTATCCGCCGACGGTTTTTCGCGCCTGGCCAGGAAAATGAACAGCAATTCCACCTCGCGAAGTATATCCGGGTTGGTGGTCAGCAATATATGATCGGTATAGAAACGGGCGGTGCCTTCATTAAAGTTGCCGGTAGCCAACAAGCCGGAGTAGCTTATGCGGTCGCCTTTGCGGGTTTTAACAAGGGCGATTTTAGCATGCACCTTTAAGGCGGTAACGCTATAAATGATCTGCACGCCGGCATTCTTCATTTTTTTGGCCCATTTAAGGTTATTGGCTTCATCAAACCGGGCCTTTAACTCAACAACCACCCTTACCCGTTTGCCTTTTTTGGCCGCGCTGATAAGGGCGTTCACAATTTTTGAATCGCTGGCCACGCGGTAAAGCGTAATGTTAATCTCCTCTACATCAGGGTTAATGGCTGCCTCGTTAAAAAAACGCAGTATAGTGTTGTAGGATTGATAGGGCGTATTTACCAGCAAGTCTCCATTGGCTATTGCCGATACCAGGGGATCATTATTAGGTATTGCTAAGCTAATGGGCGGCCATTTATCATATAGCAGGGCAGGGGAGTTTATGGGTATGCTGTACAGGTCTTTGAGGTTATGATATCGCCCGCCTTCAACCGTGCTTGCATTTTGCAGCCCCAACTGCTGCGTTACCTGCTGCAATATGCGCAGGGGCATATCTGCCTGGTAAAGCAACCGGGTGGCCAGGCCGTTATCCCTTTTTTGCAATTGTTTTTCTATCTGTTCAGACAGTTCTCCCGGATATTCATCCTTCAGGTCAAGTTCGGCATCGCGGGTTATTTTGATGCTGAAACACCCGAAAATTCTTGAATTTTTTAAAGTTTTTTCCAGGTTAAACCGAATAACGTCATCCAAAAAAACGATGAATTGTTCACTACCCCGGCGGGTAGTAAAGAACCTTGGCAGCTCATCCGAGGGGATGTTCAGCACTACCAGTTTTTCAGCATCATCCGCATCGCGCAGCTGAATAATAAAATACAGTTTATTGTTTTCGGGGAAGAAGGAGGTATCCTCATCTAAAACCACCGGCTGCAAAAATGCCAGCACCTGCGACAGGAAATAATCCGACAGGTCATTCTTCAAATCCTCGGGTAAATCCGTGTTGTATAGCAGCGTAATATTGTCGGCTTTTAGTTCGGGTATAATTTGGGTGGTTAACAATTTGCCGTAACGCACCTGCTGCTGCAGTATCATGTTGCCAACCTGCTGCAAAATATTTTCCTGCTCGCCGGCATCTATCGTATTGCTGTTGCGGCCAATGTTTTTAAGGGCGCGTAGCACCGGGAACCGCACCCTGTAAAATTCATCGAGGTTGGAAGAATAGATAGCCAGGAACCTGATACGCTCTACCAGCGGAACTGCAGGCGATGCGGCCTCTTCCAGTACGCGGCGGTTAAAGGTAAGCCAGCTGATATCCCTGTTAAAGTATTTGGCGTTTACCATACTTAGTGATGCCCTTTACTGTTATACACGGTTGATGCGATGATGAACGCGATAACCGCGGCAATAAGCCCGAACATGAAAATGTTATAAGCCACGCGCAGTAAACGGTATTTTTTACCCAATACTACTCCTTGCGCGTACACATCTTTGATCAGGCTGCCGTATAAAAAATCTTTGTCGTCCATCATTTTTACCATGCCATAGGTATAATCTTCCAACGGCATTTTATAAAAATTTCCAAAAAACAGCAGGTTTACGCGCTTTTCGTCAACATCTGCGCGTTGAAAAATACCCGGGGGGATAGACGGCCGTGTAGCCAGTATTGAGAACGTCATGGCCAGCAGGCTAATGGATAATAATATAAACGTTGGGATGATAAGGTATTCATATTCGGTAAGTTTGCGCAGCAGCAAACTGATAATAGCCGATAGGATAATGGAGTTGACCGTAATCATGATGTGCGCTTTGTTATCGGCCATATCGCTCAAACGCTGGTGGTTGCCACTGCTTATTCTGAACATGGTCTCGATACCTTTATCCGGCCGGTCCGCTTTTTTTTTCTTTTCCTCATCAGCAGCAATGGTTGGCGTTGAAGTTGCTTCTTGCATCGTTTCGGCAGGCTTTTGGGCTTCTTTTTGTTCGGCGGCTGCTATTTTACTTTTCAACGCCTGTATATTAGCTTGTTTGCCGCTGCTAAGCAATACCTGGCAGTAATCGGTATGATACCGGTGATCCTCTAAAAACTTAAGGCTTTTACGGCGCCACTCTGTTTTACTTATATCTTTATGGTACAAGGCCCTTATTTCCTTTAAAAGGCGCTTATCGGTGTTAAAAAAATCATCTGTACCTAAATGGAAAAGATCAGCATCACAAACAATTTTATCTAACAACGTAACGGGGTTTTGCGGCATTTGCGTAGCCAGTATGCAGGTTTTTATCTGTTCAATATCCGCCTCATCGGCATCGTGTTTGCGCAAAAAATTTTCGGCAAGCACTGCGCTCTGGGCCTCGTGATGCGCAATATCTACCATGTACCCCAGGTCGTGAAACCAGGCTGCGGCCTGCACAATAAAAAAGTCGCGGTCGGTTAGCTGGTAGTGGTTGCCAATTTGCGCGGCTGCAGCCACCATGCCTTCGGTGTGGGCCTTATCGTGGTATACCAGTTTGGCATCAGCGTGGGTTTTGTGGTACGCCAATGCGTATTCCCTTATCTGGCGCAGTAGTTCGGGGTATTTCATGATGTGTGTTTAGATGAGCGGAAAACAGCCGCTGGCTTTTATTACCAGTTACTGACCTTTACAACCGTAAATATTATTTACTTTGGTATAAAAGTAAAATTAAATATTTACCAGCGTATTCATGAAACTCGGCTTTAATAAATACTTTGTGGCTTTTTTTGCTGCAATACAGCTTTTTACGGCTGTGCCGTTTGCTGTAAAGGTGTCGGCCCAATCGCAAATTCAACAGTTTGATGACAGAGTGATGATAAGCCTTGCCGCGCACCGCACGCCCGAACAAACGGGCGTAATGCTGTTTTTATCCAATACGTCCAAATATGTTAACGTAGGTGTGCCCGTTGCCTTGCTGGCAGGCGGTATCATCAGCAACGATAAGCAAATGCGCCAAAATTCGGCTTATGTGGCAAGCAGCACCGCCATATCAGTGGGAGTAATGTTATTGTTAAAGCACTTGATAAAGCGGCCACGGCCGTTTGTGCAAAACATAAATATTGTACCGGTTTATATGGCCGGCGGTACGTCGTTCCCTTCGGGGCATACTTCTACCGCTTTTTCTACGGCAATGTCTTTATCAAACGCATACCCTAAATGGTATGTTATCGCGCCATCATTTTTGTGGGCCGGTTCGGTTGGTTACTCGCGCATGTATTTGGGGGTGCATTATCCTACCGACGTTGCCGCCGGTGCAGCGCTGGGTACAGGCACAGCATTACTGTTACAGCCGGTAAAACGCTGGTAGGTTTAAAAAAAGTAATTGCGGCACTTTCTTGCCAAAGTCATAAATAATGCAGTATGCACCAACAATTAATATAATAATTAAATTTGAAGCCTTACTCAATTCCTCCCTTTTGACGAGGAAGCAGGTGAGGCCATTACACAATGAATCTTAAACCCTTTGCCGATAGTCCGTTCCAGATACGCATCTCGTTTCATTTACTGATAGCGAAACTGGAAGAGCAAGCCGCTTTAAACAACGGTATGCGGTCGGCCATGGCGCGGGAAATACTGCATGAAATAGAACCCTATCCCGAGTTGAGGGAAGGGATCACCGATACCGACCAGCTGGTTAAGCATGCTGCTCTCATTAAACGCCTAACCGCCGATATTTTCCCTGAGGCACTTACGCTTAACGAGATAAAGGCCATTACGGTACCTTTTCAGGATGTGCTTTTTAACCAAACACAACGGCTGCAAAACATACTTGCTGCGGCGGGTTCGGCATTTGATATTAACATACGCGATTTTACCGAACACCAGGTATACGTTAGTACCTGCTGCATTATATTGAATGAGTTTTACGGTACCAGTTTCAATTTTTCCAGGCCGTGGTTTTATGATATCCCGGATGCGCGGGGGATAATGAAACATTACCGCATTTTATATAACGCAGATTTTATGGACCTGATGCCCGCACCGGGGGCACCTGAAATTACCGCCGCAGATATAGAGCTGCTGCGCGATAATTACCACGACCTTGATCTTTGGAAAAAATACTTCCCCAAGAACAGCTGGATATTAAAAGGCTTTGCCATCGTGAGCCTTTTTGATGCTACGGTAGAGAATGCGGTATCGGCGCTAAAGGGAACGCTGCTGGGTGCAACTTATAGTAATAATTTAAAGGATAATATCCTTGATGTATTCCGGTCGATATACAAAATACCCGATATGGATATCGGGTTTACGTCTTTCAACGATGCTGAAAACACCTTCAGTATTGCCACGTTTAACCCCAACCTTAAAAGTTACCTGCTGCCTGATAATGTAGAAGAGGAGTGCTTCGACGCCTTTTGCGTAAACTCGCTGGTTAAGGTGGTGGAAGAAAAAGCTTACTTCGCGGTATCAGATGTTTCCGCGTTTTTGCTGGAGAGCCCCGGCAATATGATGGCGCAGCGCTTTCTGGCGCAGGGTATTAATAGTTTGATATTGGCCCCCGTGGTAAAGAACGGACACTTACTGGGTATAATTGAACTGGTATCATGCCGCGTTGGTGAGTTAAACAGTATTAACGCCAACCAACTGGAAATAGTAATGCCTTACATTACCGACACTATAGACAGGCAGTACAGTTATATGCAAAACCAGATACAGGCGCTTATACAAAACGAGTATACTACCATACACCCAAGCGTTTACTGGAAGTTTAAAAAAGAAGCGGTAAAATTTATTAAATACCGCGGGCTTAAAAAAGATTATGCTTTAAAGGAAGTGACCTTTCAGGATGTGTACCCGCTGTACGGGCAAATTGATATCAAAGGCTCGTCAGAAACCCGTAATTATAGCGTACAGCTTGATCTTAAAGACCAGTTAACGGCGCTTATACCGCTTGTTGAGCAGTTGCGCGCTACAAGTAACGATGCCGGCCTGGAACAAAATATAAGAAATTTGCAGGAACTGGTGATGGATGTTCAAACCTCGCTGCGTGCCGATACTGAGCAGTTTATTCAAAACTACCTGGAAATGCAGCTACACCCGATTTTGAGGGACGCCGGGACTGATAACGCCGCGATAGCCATGTACTTTGAACGGGCGGACAAGAACGGCGATTTTCATCAGCACCGTCGTAAATACGAAACAACCGTTGCACTCATCAACGAAAAGATGGCGCTGCTGCTGGATAGGGCCCAGGCAGAGGCGCAGGCCGTATTCCCGCATTATTACGAGCGTTTTAAAACCGATGGTATTGAGCATAACCTGTATATAGGCGCTGCAATTGCCCCGTCTAAAAAATTTGATATCAGTTATTTATACAATCTGCGTTTATGGCAGCTACAGGTACTGTGCGAGATGGAACTTGAACACCATTTTCTGAAAAGCAGCCTGCCATACCCGCTTGATGTTACCTCGCTGATCCTGGCGTTTAGCCTTCCAATGTCTATCCGCTTTAGGATGGATGAGAAACGCTTTGATGTGGACGGCACCTACAACGCACGGTTCGAGATCGTAAAAAAACGCATTGATAAAGCCTTTATAAAAGGAACAACCGACCGGCTTACCGCCGTAGGGAAGATCACGATCGTTTACTCGAACCATGAGGAAGAGGCCGAGTACCGCAACTATATCCGCTTTTTGCAGGCCAAGCACCTGTTTGACGAAGAAGTAGAAATGCTAAGTATAGAGGACCTGCAGGGTGTATCCGGACTTAAAGCCATGCGCGTTAAAATATTGTACAATAACAGCTTACCCCTTCGTAAATTTTACAGCTATGCCGAAATGCAGCAGGCTGCCAAAAACACGGTTTTTTAATTACTTTTGCGGTGATGAAACTACTTTGCATCCTGTTCGCGTTTGTTGTTGTGTATCTGGCAGTAAAGCCTTGCTGCACAGATAGCGATTGCGATGCTATTGCAAAAACAGAACAGGCAGCTAAAAGCAAAGCTAAAAGCTGTGCGGGGTGTTCGCCGTTTTTTAGTTGCGGCACTTGCGCAGGCTTTACCGTTACAAAGCCGGTTTCAGCAACGCTCCTGTTTTTTGCAGCCAGGGCAGCGCAGGTTTATACGCCTTATCAGCAGCCGGAGGTAAAAGAGATATCGTCATCTATCTGGCAGCCGCCTAAATTAGGATAATACGCTACAAGTCCCCCCGTATGGGGTCATTCACAGGTATTATTTTAACTACAACATTTTCAATGAAAAAACTATTCGTGCTTTTTGCGGCGGTACTTTATACTGCTGCGGCATTTTCACAAAATACATTTACTGCCATACTTAAGGACGCCCAAACCAAACAGCCGCTTATTGGCGCCACAGCATCGGTACCGGGTACAACAATAGGTGCAACTACCGATACCACAGGTTTAGTAACACTCATCAAAATCGCTGATGGTAAGCAGCTTATCAGGTTTAACTACATCGGATATATAACACGCCAGGATACTATCGTTTTCCCGCTGAAGCAAACACAGCCTTTAGAAATATTGCTTCATCCCCGGGAGAATGAACTTAACGAAGTGGTAGTATCCACCACGCGCAGCAGCCGCACCATCGCCAATATCCCAACCCGTGTGGAGGTAATATCGGGCGAGGAACTTGACGAGAAGAGCAACATGAAGCCCGGCGATATACGCATGGTGCTGGCCGAAAGCACGGGCATACAAACCCAGCAAACTTCGGCCACAAGCGGTAATTCCAGTATCCGCATCCAGGGGCTCGACGGTAAATACACGCAGATCATTCGCGACGGGTTCCCGCTATACTCCGGTTTTTCGGGCGGTTTGGGGTTGTTGCAGGTGGCCCCGCTCGACCTGAAACAGGTTGAAGTGGTAAAAGGTTCATCGTCTACCTTGTACGGCGGCGGCGCTATAGCCGGGCTGGTAAACCTGGTATCAAAAACGCCGACGGACGAAAGGCAGCTGAATGTACTGCTAAACGGCACTTCGGCATGCGGGCTTGATGCCAGCATCTTTTACGCGCAAAAGTTCAACAAAATAGGCTCAACAGTATATGCGGCCTACAACCATGGCAGCGCATATGATCCTTCGGATATTGACCTCACGGCTATCCCGAAATTCAACAGGTTTACACTCAATCCTAAGCTGTTTTTTTATTTTAACGATAACACTACCCTTACCGCAGGTATTAACGCTACCGTGGAGAACAGGATAGGGGGCGACCTGCACTATATTGAAGGCGATGGCGATGTCCTGCATTCGTATTTTGAAGAAAATAAAACAGGCCGTTACAGCACACAGGCTGAACTGGTGCATAAATTGGGTGGCAGCGCCAAACTGATAATGAAGAACAGCGTGAGTTATTTTGACCGGACCATTAACCTGCCTGACTACCGTTTTTCAGGCGGGCAAACATCAACCTACACCGAAGCCAATTATACGCGCAGTACCGGCAAAGTTGACTGGGTAGCGGGCCTTAACTTCCTGACGGACGATTTTAACGAGAACAGGTACAGTTCGTTTCCGCTGCGGAGTTACACCAATAACACCATCGGCGCGTTTATTCAAAACACCTGGGATATAAGCGCGGCTTTTACTTTAGAGAGTGGCCTGCGGGGCGACTATCATAACCGGTACGGCTTTATGCTTTTGCCGCGCATATCAGGCTTATGGAAAATAAACCCGCGTTTGTCAACGCGTTTGGGCGGTGGCCTGGGCTATAAAGGGCCAAACGTATTTACCGAGGATGCCGAGCGGATACAGTTCAGGAACGTTTTACCGCTGGATGTAGCTAACACCCGGGCCGAGCGTTCGTATGGCGCTAATTACGATATCAACTACCGCACGCCCATATTTAACGGCCAGGGCAGCTTTAGCATAAACCAGCTGTTTTTTTATACGCGGATAGAGCGCCCGATATTACTTACACAGCTGGCAAACGGTAACCTGCAGTACATGCAACCGCCAGGCGATTTGAACACCAGGGGCCTGGAAACGAATATTAAGCTTACCTATGGCGATCTTAAGCTATTTGTGGGCTACACACTGGCAGATGTAAGCCAGCATACCGGTAATAACATAAGCCCATACGCATTGGTATCAAAACACAGGTTGAACAATGTGCTGATGTACGAAATAGCCGAGAAGTGGAAAATAGGGGCGGAGGCCTATTATTTTAGCAGGCAAAAACTAAATGACGGTACCACAGGCAAAGCCTATTGGACCACCGGTATAATGGCCGAACGGATCTGGGAGCGTTTTTCTGTGTTTATTAATTTCGAAAACCTGACAGATACCCGCCAAACCCGTTTCGACAGTATTTACACCGGCAGTATCAGCAATCCTGTTTTCAGGGATATTTACGCGCCGCTTGACGGGTTTGTAGTAAATGGGGGCATTAAGCTGAAGCTTTGATTACCTAACAGGAATATTTTAAAACGGCGGGGCAAGGGTACAATTAATCCCACACAATGTACCACTTGCCCTCGTCGTTTTTGGCGTAGCTGAGGCCGTCGCTCATCTGGTAAACATCGCGGCCTTCGGTGGCGTTGTAATAGTTCTTACGCTCGTAAATTCTTAATCCGCCGTTTTCCCGTTGCAGGAAAACAAGCAACGCGTTCATAGATGGGCCGATCTCGTGCAGCCACTGGTTTTCACCTTCTTTTACAAATGCTGAGCTCATGATGATATCTTGTTTCAAAAGGTATATCATTTTTTGTGCCGAACATATAAACATAGCTATGATTGAATTTAACTTAAACGAAATATAAATTTTAATTAGTTTATAATCAGGTTTTCATAGGATTTATATAAACAAAAAATTAATGTGAATAGCGAATTTATGGGCTAATTATTGGCTATTACCGGTAAATAAAAATAAAGTGTTAGTTTTGTTGTAGAAAAATCTAAAACCCTTGATATGAAGAAATTAATTTTATTTGCGATATGTGCAGCTTTAAGCACCGTTACCTTTGCGCAAAGCACTATTAAACCTGCGGAAGCAGGCGTAACTTACGGCAAAACCGTTACAGCAGATAACGCTGTAAACACCGACGCTTTGAATAAGACCTTAAGTACCGATAGCGTTTACAACGGCAAAATTACGGGTACCGTTGTTGAAGTTTGTACCAAAAAAGGCTGCTTTATGAAATTGCAGCAGGCTAACGGTGCGCCCATAATGGTTCAGTTTACTGATTACGCTTATTTTATGCCGCAAAACATTGTTGGCAAAACCGTAGTGGTTGAAGGCAAAGCCAAAATGAAGGAAACCTCGGTTGAGCGTTTAAAGCACTACGCGGCTGATGCCGGTAAAAGCAAAGAAGAAATAGCCATGATAAACCAGCCAAAGAAAGATATTTCTATTATGGCGGATGGTGTGCTGGTGGTTAAATAAGCGTAGCGCATAATTTCGATATTATCTAAAGCCCGTAAGAAATTACGGGCTTTTTTGTTGTTACTTTGTAAGGTATACCGCATTGATTTGGTTATACACCCATCTGCCAAAGTCTGAGTGATGAATAAAATAGAGACCGTACTTGACGCCATTCTATCGCAGGGGATGCTGCCCTTGTTCTTTTACGAGGATGCCGAAGTTAGCCTGGAGGTAATTCGTACCATGTACAGTGCGGGTGTCAGGGTGGTAGAATACACCAACCGTGGCAAGGAAGCGCTGAGTAATTTTTACAGGCTAAAACAGGCGTTAACAACAGATATGCCGGATATGTACCTGGGTGCAGGTACCATAAAAACCGGCCTGGAGGCCGAGGCGTTTGTTGACGCGGGCGCCGATTTCATTGTGTCGCCGGTGGTGGATACCGAGGTAGCCCTGGTTGCGGGTAATTACCACAAGCTTTGGATCCCCGGCTGCATGACCCCTACCGAGATACATGTAGCCCAGCATTACAAAGCAAGGCTGATAAAGATATTTCCGGCAAATATACTTGGCCCCGCGTTCATTACGTCTATCAGGGAGTTATTCCCCGGGCAGTTGTTTATTCCCACAGGCGGGGTAGAGATTGAGGCTGGTAACATTGCCGAATGGTTCCGCTCAGGCGTGTGCGCTGTGGGCATGGGCAGCAAGCTTATTAGTCGTAATGTACTCGATAAACGCCTGTACACGCAATTATATAATGATACCTTGAAGGCGCTTGAACTGGTACAGCTAAGCAAGTAAAAAGAAACGCTACTTTTGCAGTATGGAGCAAATATCAAAAGACCCGCTGCACGGCAAAACCTTAGAAGCCATCCTTAACGCCTTAGTGGCTCACCTGGGCTGGGCCGAAATGGGCTACCGCATACGTATAAATTGTTTTTTGGATAACCCCAGCATTAATTCCAGCCTTAAGTTCCTGCGTAAAACCCCCTGGGCCCGCAAAAAGGTAGAGGACCTGTATATTGAGTTTTATAAGGAGATGGGATAATAGCACCGAAAGCTGTGGCTGCTGCGATTCCCTCCCAACGGGAGGGTGCAGGGAGGGGTTCCTTAATGTATGGCGTTCAACCCCTCCCTGCCACTACACAGACAGCCGCACCCCTCCCGTTGGGAGGGAATGTGGTGGACGTTTACCCGTGCTTTTTCTTCATGTTCATTTTAGCCTTGGTGCCCGAGCTATAGTTGTAGGTTTTTGAGTTCTCGGGCTTTTTTTGATGGAAGGCTTCGCCCGGAACATATTGGTTAGGGTCGGCTTTGGCGGGTTTCTTTTTCTGCTCCTTTTCGGTTTCCTTTTGTTTTCGGTCTTTGTCTATAACCAGGTCCTCGGGGAGGTCGGCCTTTTGCATTTTTTGACCGGTTGCCTGTTCAATGCGGCGTACCTGGTCAAGTTCAAGATCGGTAGCAAAGGTTAAAGCTAAGGTTTCATCATCTGCGTCAACTTCATGATCTTCAACATGTTTAATGTAAACATCCTGTTCAGCAGGCAGGTCGACATGAATAATGAACGGAATCCCGGTAACATCGATATCACCGGTGCCCTCGTTAGCTACGATCAGCACCCGCAGGTTGTTATCGGCTTTAAATTCGCTGACATCATTAACCTTATTATACTCGAATGATAATGGGTTTACCATGGCAACCGCTTTGCGCAGGCGATTAGTAAGATTTTTATAAATGGTTTCGGCAGTGAGGCGGGTATTGGCAAAAACTATCACTTTAGTAAATAGTTCCTCGTCGTACAAAAACAAATTAAGCAAATTTAGTTTTGTACCGAAATTAGGAACATGATATAGCATTTGCGGGTGTACGGGCAACTGGGCCTCGGGCGTTTCCTCTACCTCAATAGTAGCGGGTAATTCCATAAAGGGCGCTATCATCTTGTCGAGCCTGTCGTGCATTACTTCGGTAAATACCAGGTGCTGGGCTTTACCTATACTGTTAGCCAGTTCAACAACAGGTAGTTGCAGGCCTTTCTTAACTATAAGCTGCGCATCGTCCACGGCAAAAAAATCAACCTTATTAAGGTTCAAACCAAGTTTCAGATAAATGGCGCGGGCCCGTTCAGGCGTGGCTACTACAATATCAGCGCCGTCGGCAAGGTCGTCCATGTTTTGCTCTGTGGTTTGTCCGGGGTGCAAACTTACTATGCGGATAGACTTGTTCCGGTTCAGACGGTCGAACTGGGCCAGTATCTCAAATACCTTTTCCTGGTCGGGGGCCAGTATCAACGCCTTGGGTACGCCATCGGCGCTATGCTTAAAACGGTTCAGGGTAGCCAGTACCAAAACCGTGGTTTTGCCGCATCCCCCGGGGCCAATGGCAACAACATCCTGTCCGCCGATAATGCGGTTAAGTGTTTTTAGCTGTATTTCTTTCGGGGTAGCAAACCCTGCCTCGGTTACCGACCGTACCAGCTGTTTGTTCAGCTTAAATTTCTCTGCCCACACCATTTTTTAATTATTAAAGAGGCGCAAAGATACCAAAACCATCCCGCTTTTGCGGTACTGTAACAGTATGGGTTAAATGGGATAAATAGTAATGCGTTTGGGGTACGGTTGACTCACCCCGCGGCACTGCGTGCGCGACCCTCTCTGCTGCGCAAAGAGGGTGGGGAAGGCGTTATCGTCTTTCAGTTTGCGGAGAGAAAGGGTGGTCGGGCAAGGGATGACCGGGTGGGTAAAAACGAGGCGGTAGGTTTGGCGTTTAGTTTACTCACCCCGACTGCGCTGCGCTGGTCGACCCTCTTTGCGCAGCAGAGAGGGTAAAAAAGGTGCCAACCCTCTTTCCGCTTGCGGAGAGAGGGTGGTCGAGCGAAGCAACGACAGGGTGAGTTAACAGTTCATTGCTATCATGTTAAACTATAGCTTTTTAACGCGTTTACATTTTATATTTTTAATTTAGTTTACCCGTGGCCGCCGCAGGGTTAGTACCCAATTAACATTGTATGCTTAGATCGTTCCTCGTGTTATTCATTACCGTTGCGGCTGCAAACTGCTATGCCGCCACGGTGCAGCAACAGTTGTATTCGCCCGATAAAAATATCCGTGTGGATATCAATACTGTAAAAGGGCTTACCTACACAGTTTATGCAGATGGTACACGTATCATTTTACCATCGGTAATTGATATGGAACTGCTAACCAGCCAAAAGCTATCGCAGGGCTTACGGATTAAAAGCATGAGCCGCCGCCGGGTAAACGAGGTGATAACAGCGCCCGTACCCGATAAGCGTAAACAGATACCCGAGGTTTATAATGAGTTGACCATACAGTTTAAAAACGGCTTCGGGGTTATCTTCAGGGTTTATAACGATGGGGTGGCCTACCGCATAACAACCGGTTTTAAAAATGAGATAACGGTAAAGGACGAAACCGCAAAATTCAGTTTCCCCGCCGGGGCACATGCTTATGCCCCCATCATTCACAAGCGCGAGGGGCAGGATGTGTACCACACCAGTTTTGAAGAACAGTACCCATACAAGGCGCTGGATAGCCTTTCGGCAGATAGCTTTATGTATTCGCCGGTGCTGGTAGCATTAGACAAGGGTTTTAAGGTAGGCCTTACCGAATCTGATCTTGATGATTACCCGGGGATGTTCCTGCGTGGAAATAGTGCTTCGACCCTTACGGCCAGTTTTGCACCATACCCGCTAAAAGAGCGAGTACAACCGGGCGATTACCCGCAAAAGGTTGTAGCGGAGCGTGCAAATTATATTGCAACAACACAGGGCACGCGAAGTTTCCCGTGGCGGGTAATGATCATAGCCCGGCAGGATAAAGAACTCCCGGGTAACGACCTGGTTTACCGCCTGGCCTCACCATCAAAAATTAAGGATACATCCTGGATCCACCCCGGCCAAAGCACTGATGAATGGATCATAGATATCAATCTTTTTAATGTGCCGTTCAAGGCCGGGCTAAACACGGCATCGTATAAATACTATATTGATTTTGCCAAACGCTTTGGTTTCGAGCGGATAATGATGGATGCCGGGTGGAGCGATAACAACGACCTGTTTAAGATAAACCCGGCCATCAACATGGATACGCTTGCCGCCTACGCCAAAAAGCAGGGTGTTAAGCTAAGCATGTGGACGCTATCCATGACACTGGACCGCCAGTTGGACAGCGCCTTAAAACAGTTTCAAAAATGGGGGGTGGATTTTATCATGACCGATTTTATCGACCGCGACGACCAGCCCGTACTTAATTTTTATAAACGCATTACACAGGCCTGTGCCGATAAGCATATCATGACCATGTTTCATGGCGCTTACCCGCCAAAGGGTTTTAACCGCACTTATCCGAACAATATTACCCGCGAAGGCGTGCTGGGCAGTGAATATAATATCTGGTCGGACAAGCCCACGCCGGCGCATAATTTAACGCTGCCCTTTACCCGCATGCTGGCCGGGCCGATGGATTACGAACCCGGGTTGCTCAATAATGCCGCTCAGGGCCGGTTTATACAGCAAAAAGGCAACCCCATGAGCCAGGGCACACGAAGCAATCAGCTGGCCATGTTTGTAGTGTACGATAACCCGCTGCAAATATTTTCGGGCAACCCGTCGCAGGGATACCTGGAGCCAAAATTTATGGAGCTGCTGGGCAGCCTGCCTACCGTTTGGGACGAAACCGTCATCCTGGATGCAAAAGTAGCCAGCTACATTGTAACAGCCCGTAAAAAGGGCAATCAATGGTTTATAGCCGGTATGACTGTCGATGCCAGGGATATCAGTGTTGATCTGGATTTGCTGGACAGCGCAACTTACGATGCTGTTATCTGTACAGACGGTGTCAATGCCGATCATTACGGATCAGATTACAGTATCGATACCAAACACCTCACCAAAAAAGATAAATTGCCCATACACATGGCGGCGGGCGGGGGCTTTTTAATAAAACTAACCGGTAAAGAGCGCGATACTTATTAATACAGTAAAAAAGATATTTACTACTTTTAACCGTTAAACCTACAATTATGAAGAAGACTTTCTTATTAGCAGGGCTGCTCAGCATCCTTTGCATCACTGCGCGCGCGCAGCAAAAGTTTAATGGCTTAGATGCTAACCTGGGTAACATTTACCGCACATCCGATGCGGTGAGCCGCTCCATCAGCCCCGAAAATTTTAACGGTGAAAAGGGCAAAGGCGGCATGGCTACTACCGGCACCGGCGCCGCGGCCTCGCGCGACCTGGGCCCAACCTGGAAGGTGAGCCCGAGCGTTATCATTAAAAAACACACCACCTACACCGTTGCCGAAATTAACGGCGAAGGCGCTATACAGCATATCTGGATGACGCCTACCGGCAACTGGCGCAATTCTATCATCCGTTTTTATTGGGATGATGAAACCACGCCGTCGGTGGAGTCGCCCGTTGGCGATTTCTTTTGCATGGGCTGGGGCAAGTACGCGCCGGTAACCTCGCTGGCCGTAGTGGTAAACCCCGGCAGCGCCTTTAACTGTTACTGGCCAATGCCGTTCCGCAAAAAATGCCGCATCACCATGGAAAATATCGACGACCAGGATATGGTACTGTACTACCAGGTTGATTATACGCTGACCAAAGTACCCGATGATGCCGCTTATTTTCACGCCCAGTTCAGGCGCATAAACCCGCTGCCATATAAAAAGGATTATGTATTGGTGGATAGCATTCAAGGCAAAGGCCAGTACGTTGGTACTTACATGGCGTATGGTTCAAACAAGAACGGCTGGTGGGGCGAAGGCGAGATCAAGTTTTTTATGGATGGGGATACCAAGTACCCAACTATTATAGGCACCGGTACCGAAGATTATTTTTGCGGATCTTATGATTTTGATACCCGTAAAAAGCGCGATGATGGCAGCGAAGGAACTGAATACACGGAGTTTAGTGGCCCTTATACCGGTTTGCCCCAGGTGATACGCGGCGATGGGCATTATAACGTGGCGCAGCGCTTTGGCATGTACCGCTGGCACATCACCGACCCCATACGGTTCGAGAAGAATTTAAAAGTAACCATACAAGCCTTAGGATGGCGCAGCGGGGGCAGGTATCTGCCCTTGCAGGATGATATTGCTTCGGTGGTTTTTTGGTACCAGACCGGGCCGCACGGGCCGTTCCCTAAGCTGCCATCGAAAGACGAACTGGAGATAAACTGAGATATATGAAATTATACAAAACCATCAATGGCATCCTGCTGGAGCACGAAGGCGGTTTTTTTGTAATAGATTCCCAATGGGATGCCCTTGTTAACCGCGACCGGTTGGAAACCCACCTAAAAAGCCTTGCAGGCACGGCAAAAAAATTAACTGACGAAGATAGCCGACTGTGGCTAAGTGCGGGCAGTATTTTGCCGCCAATAGGCGGTCAGGAAGTTTGGGCCGCGGGGGTTACCTATCTGCAAAGTCGCGACGCACGGATGGAAGAATCTGAAACCGCGGCCAGCCTGTACGATTTGGTTTATGATGCCGTACGGCCCGAGCTGTTTTTTAAATCGGTGGCATCAAGGGTATCGGGGCATTTAAAAGAAGTTTATATCCGCAAGGATTCAACATGGGATGTGCCCGAGCCGGAGCTTACCCTGTTTGTAAATGCAAACGGCAATATCCAGGGTTATACCATAGGTAACGATATGAGCTCGCGCAGCATCGAGGGAGAGAATGCCTTGTATCTGCCGCAGGCTAAGATCTACGAAAAAAGCGCCGCGCTTGGCCCTTGCCTGTATGTAAGCGAAACGCCTATCCCCGCAGAATCAGCTATAAAAATGACCATCAGCAGGAATGGGCAGGCGGCCTTCAGCGACATGACTACCGTGTCGCGCATCAAACGCTCGTTCACCGAATTAACCGGGTTTTTATTTGCCGAGACAAATTTTTTGCAGGGATGCTATTTAATGACAGGCACTTGCCTGGTACCGCCGCAAACCTTTACACTGCAGGAGGGCGACGTGGTAGAAATAAGCATTGATCATATTGGCACCATGGTAAACACTGTTGCCATCAACCCGAAACATAAAAAGTAAACCTATGACGCATTTTCGCAATTTGTTATTTGCGTTGCCAATATTGGCTGTATCATGCTCGCAAAACGCTAAAAAGGAGCAGGCCAATATCGCCGACACCGCACTATTGGCCAACGGCACGTTTGGTTACGACCTGAGCTTTCTGCAAAAGCACGACAGCGTTATTGTATTAAAAAGCAGCGATAGTATGGCGCAGATCATCGTATCGCCAAAGTACCAGGCAAAGGTATTTACCTCGACCGCTAATGGTGCCGATGGCCGCAGCTTTGGCTGGGTGAATTATAAAACCTTTGATGCCAAACCCGATGAACACATGAATGCCTTTGGCGGCGAAGACCGCCTGTGGCTTGGTCCCGAGGGTGGCAAATTCTCGCTTTACTTTAAGCCCGGCACCAAAATGGAATTTGCCAACTGGCACACACCGCCGGCTATTGATAACGAAAGCTGGCAACTGGTATCAAAAAGCGATAACGAGGTTGCCATGAGCAAAACCACCGAAATGCTTAACTATGCTAACACGCTGCTAAAAATAAAGTTAGACCGTACAGTGAAATTGTTCAGTACGGATGATATCCAAAAAATGCTGGGTATCAACGCGGAACATAAAGTAAAAGCAGTGGGCTTCAGCACAACTAATACCATTACCAATAACGGCGATAAAGCCTGGGATAAAACTACCGGCGCGCCATGCCTTTGGAACCTGGATATGTTTTCGCCATCTGAAAAAACGGTTATTGTAGTGCCTTACCACGAAAATACAACCGGCAAGGTTGCCACCACCGATTATTTTGGGCAGATACCCCCCGACAGGGTTAAATATAATAAAGGCATATTGCTTTTTAAGGCCGATGGTAAAAGCAGGGGCAAGCTGGGCATGCCGCCAAACCGGGCCAAAAACATGGCGGGCAGCTACGATCCGCAAAACAAAGTGCTAACCATTACTATGTATGATGTAGACGGCAAAGGCACTTACCTTAACCAGGAGTGGACACCCGATAAGCCCCCGTTTACTGGCGATGCGGTAAACGCCTATAACGATGGTCCGCTGGCAACGGGCGGGCAAATGGGGCCGTTTTACGAGATCGAAAGTGTTTCGCCGGCAGCATTTTTAAAGCCCGGCCAAAAGCTTACGCATAACCATAGTGTATTCCATTTTACCGGCGATGAAGCACAATTGAACCAGATCGCGCTAAAAACGCTCGGAATTTCATTAAAGGATATACAAGCTGCCTTTAAATAATTTATCTTGAGCCACCAAATTCCTGAATTTTAAAACTTGTATAAATGTCAAAAGACAAAAGCTTAGCTGCCGTAGCGCTTATTACCTCCCTGTTTTTTATCTGGGGCTTCGCACTAAACCTTAATCCCATATTAATTCCTCATCTAAAAAAAGCCTGCCAGCTTACCGATTTCCAATCGTCGCTGATAGACTCTGCATCGTACATAGCTTACTTTTTGCTGCCCATACCGGCCGCGCAGTTTATGAAAAAGTATGGTTACAAGGGTGGTATTATATTAGGGCTGCTGCTGTTCTCGGTAGGGGCTATGCTGTTTTACCCGGCTGCAGCGGTGCGCAACTACGCGTTCTTTTTAGGCGCATTGTTTGTCGTTTTTTCGGGGATGGCATTTTTGGAAACAGCTGCAAACCCGTTGATCACCCTTATCGGCGACCCCAGGGGCTCTGCCATCCGCATTAACCTTGCACAGTCGTTCAATGGTTTTGCGGCGGTATCGGCAACTACTTTTGGGGGCATGTTTATCCTTTCGGGGAAAACCTTGAGCCCGGCCGAGGAAAAAGCCATGTCGCCTGAACAACTGAACCAGTATTTAAATCATGAAGCATCTGCCGTGCAGATGCCATTTGTGATCATAAGCATCGTGGTTTTTTTGGTGGCGATAATGGTGTGGCGTACTGCTTTCCCCAAAATAAAGGAAGAAAGCAGCGTTGAGCTGGCGGAGGAACGCAGGCCTTTAGGTGCACGCATACTTGAGCTTACCAAGGATAAGCACCTGATGTCGGGCGTATTGGCCGAGTTTTTTTACGTTGGCGCGCAGGCCTGTGTTAGCAGTTTCTTCATCCGTTTTAGCGAGCGGGTAGCCGGCTTTGCAGAAAAACCTGCTTCGGTTAATCTGGCCATAGCCTTTGGCATGTTTATGGCCGGCAGGTTTATAGGTACTTTATTGATGAAGTTTTTTAACCCGGTTAAGCTGCTGGTTACTTATGCAATCATCAACATTATATTAATTGGCGCGGCGGTTAGTTTAAAAGGCCCGGCCGCTGTTTATACGTTGATGGGCGTTTGGTTCTTTATGTCTATCATGTTCCCAACCATATTCTCGTTAAGCATTCGTGACCTGGGGTCAAAAACCAAGCTGGGGTCCTCATTAGTGATCATGGGTATTGTAGGCGGCGCAGTGTTGCCGCCAATAATGGGCAGGATATCTGACGCGTCGAACATACAGCTTTCGTACCTCGTGCCGGGCGTTTGTTTTGTGGGGATTTTAAGGTTTGCCTTAAAGAACCTGAGAGTAAAAAAGGTAGAGATAGTAGCCGGACACTGAGGCCAGGCTCTTAAGATAATACACTATGGATCTGAATTTAAAGGACAAAGTAATAGTAGTAACCGGAGGTGCAAGGGGCATTGGCGAAGGTATTGTACGCGGTCTTGCCGCAGAAGGTGCCATCCCTGTGATCATCGGCCGCAGCGAAGCAGACAACCTGGTAGTTGTAAATGATATAACCACAAAAGGCGGCCGCGCAGGACAGTTTGTTGCCGAGCTAACCCGCCCTGAAGAATGCGAGCAGGCCGTGAAGGCCATAGCCGAAAAATACGGCCGCATAGATGGCTTGGTGAACAATGCCGGTATAAACGATAGCGTTAGCTTAGAGCATGGCAATTATGTTGATTTTATGGCATCGCTCCATAAAAATATGGTGCATTACTACCTGGTGGCGCATTATGCTTTGCCTTTGCTAAAGAAATCAAAGGGCGCTATCCTCAACATATCTTCTAAAGTGGCAGATACAGGCCAGGGTAATACATCGGGCTATGCCGCTGCAAATGGCGGCCGCAATGCGCTTACCCGCGAATGGGCAGTTGAGTTGCTGAAATATGGCATACGGGTTAACGCGGTTGTGGTTGCCGAGTGCTGGACGTCGCTTTACGAAAATTGGATAAATACCCTGCCTGACCCTTTAGCCAAGCGGAAAGAGATAGAAGCCACTATACCTTTGGGGCAGCGCATGACCACCACCCAGGAAATTGCTAATACCGTTATATTCCTGCTATCAGACCGTTCCAGCCACACCACCGGGCAAATTGTGTATGTGGATGGTGGGTATGTGCATTTAGACAGGGCGCTGGCAGGTGCATAGATGAATGTTAGCCCGCTCATTGCCGCGGAGGCTACTTGTTTTTCGCTGTTGTTTGTTTTTTTTTAAGGTGCTCAAGAGGGCTTCGCCGTTTTGTCTTGAAACAAAAGAAGCAAAAATTCAAGTCAGAGCGGTGCTTCATTCTGCTCACTTTGACAGGAAGCCCCGCGCTCTTGAATAGAGCCTGACAAACGGAACGACGCCTCAAAATGCGGCATTGGCCTGTTCGGATAGCACAACACTGATAAAGCACACCCTTTCGCAGAACAGGACGCGGCCGCGACTTTTCTTTTTGGTACTTTTTCTTTTGAGAGAAAAGAAAAAGTACATCCACTGGCGACTGGTTGTAACACTGCCATTCCTAACGAAGAACAAATGAAGCTTTGTGTTTTCATGAACGCCAGCCCGCTCATTGCCGCGGAGGGCTACTTCTTTTGTCTTGAAACAAAAGAAGCAAAAATTCAAGTCAGCAAAAAGGCTTCTTTGCGCACAAGGCCTTTACCCTGCAAAGCAGGCAGAACCACGGGCTGGAATCTTTTGCCCCACGCTTCGCCGCACATGCCCAGCGCTTCAGCAAAATTTCCTAATGCCCTTGCCACGCACAACCCACCATTGTTCTGCCCGTTTTCGCCCGAAGCTGGTTTGCTGACGGGAATACACTCGCTCCCCTAACGTCATTGCGAGCGTAGCGTGGCAATCTTCGATAGAAAAGTGAGCCGCCAGGAAAAAGCACCGCCCTAACGACACCAAAAATGCGGCATTGGCCTGTTCGAATGGTACATTAAATGATTAAGCACAACTATCACAGAACAGGACGCGGCCGCGACTTTTCTTTTTGGTACTTTTTCTTTTGAGAGAAAAGAAAAAGTATATCTACTGACGGTTATATATCACAAGCCATTCCTAACGAAGATGATAGATGAAGTTGAGTCTACAATACCCCTTTTAACATATCCCAAACGTTAGCTGCTAATATTTTAGCGCCTTCGGCAGTGGGATGGATGCCATCTTGCTGATTAAGCGCCCGCACGCCGCCAACCCCTTGTAAAAGAAAAGGCACCAGCGCCATATTATTTTTGGTAGCTAGTTGTGGGAACATATTTTTAAAATCCCTTACGTATGCAGGCCCCATATTTGGGGGCACCTGCATGCCCAGCATTACCAGTTTAGCGTTGGGGTATTTGGCTTTTACCTTATCAATAATGGTTTGCAGATTTTTGGTAGTCTCTTTTACCGGGATGCCGCGCAGCCCATCGTTTGCGCCGAGTTCCAGCACAAATACATCAACAGGTTGCTTCAGCAGCCAGTCGATACGGTTTTTGCCCCCGGCAGATGTTTCGCCGCTAACGCCGCCGTTTATAATGGTATAAGGCAGCTTAGCGGAATCTATTTTAGTTTGCAAAACGCCCGCGTAAGATTGTGATGGGTCATCCAGTCCGTAGCCCGCGGTTAAGCTGTCGCCAAAAACTAAAATGTTTTTGGTTGATGCCGGGGCCGCTGTTTTAGCGCTGTCCGTTGCAAGGGTATCTGTTTTGGCCGATTTGCTGCCGCAGCCCGCAATGGTAATGGTTAGCACTATGGCTAAAATTATCCTGAATTTATTGTGCATGATTTTTTATGAGTTTGACCGCAGTATTTCCAGCGGTGGTTTGTTTAATACACCCCTGCTGTTTAACAGGCCTATTATAACAGTTAACGATGTAATAACAATAAAGATAATGCCTACCGGTAAAAAATTAACGGAGTACGGCATGTCAAAAGTATATCTGGCCAGCAACCAGCTGCTGCCAACAGCGATGACAATACCAGTAAGCGCCGATAGTGCCCCCAGGAACAAATACTCTAACGCGGTAATGGTAAATATCTGTTTGCGGCTGCCGCCCAGGGTACGCAGCAAAACACTTTCCTGTATGCGCTGGTATTTGCTGATGCGTACCGATGATATTAATACAATGATACCTGTAATAATACTAAAGCCGCTCATGAATTTGATCACGTAGCCTATTTTACCAAGCAGTTCGTCCAGTACGTTCAGTATCAGGCCCAGGTCGATCATTGAAACATTGGGGAATTGCTTTACCACGACTTGCTGATACCTTGCCGATACTGCGTTTGATGGCACATGCGTAAGCAATACATGAAACTGCGGCGCGTCCTCTAAAACCCCAGTGGGGAACACCACCTGGAAATTGGTTGAAACCTTGTTCCAGTTTACCTTACGGATACTGCTGATGTAGGTATTCATAGGTACACCCTGTACATTAAAAACCAGCTTATCGCCAACTTTGGCATTAATGCGGCCGGCAAAGCGCTCTTCGGCGGATATAGGGATGTCTTTACCGGGCGTGGCCGAGCCTTGCCAGGTGCCGGCAGTTACTTTTTCGGACGCGGTTAACGCATCCCGATAGGTAACCCGGTACTCATAGTTAAAAGCACGCTCAGATATATGCAGGGTCGAATCTTTTTTGGCATCCGCAGCGGTTTTACCGTTTACCTTTTCAAGCCGCATGGTGATGATAGGCACCTCGGACAGCACCGGCAGCCCTTGTTTGCGGGTGAGGTCGGCAACGGCTTTTTGCTGGCCCGACTGAATATCAAACAATATCATGTTGGATTGATTATCGCCGGTTGACAGCGTTACCTGGGAAATAAGCAGCTGCTGTATCAAAAATAGCGTGCAAATAAACGCGGTACTTAAGCCAATAGAAACCGTTAAGATAATGGTTTGATTATTTGGCCGGTATAAATTGGCAAAACCCTGCCTCCAGGTATAACTCCACGATGCTTTTATCAGCAGGCCTACAAAGCGGGTAAGCAGCCAGGCAATTGCTGTTAATATCAAAAAGGCTACGCCCATACCCATGGTAAAAAATATTGCGCCGGCCCAGTCGCCTATTTGCAGGTAAGCAAAGCAGGTGATAAATACCAGAACAAGCATATAAACCGCCCATCTTAACGGATCGCGCAGGGTTGTGGTATTGTCGACTGATAGCCTCAAGGTGTTTAACGGTGAAATATTGCGGATAGAGATGAGCGGCAGCAAAGCGAACAATATGGAAACGATAAGCCCTAATACAATGCCTTGCCATATAGCCATCCACGATATGGTAACGGATATGGTTATGGGCAAAAAATCTTTTAACACCAGCGGCAATAAATGCTGTACGCCCGTACCCAATACCGCTCCGGCTACCGAACCTATCAGGCCAATGCCGGTTATTTGTATAAGATAGATCAGAAAGGCTTCGGATGCCTTTACGCCCAGGCAACGCATAATAGCGATGGATTGTATCTTTTCGCGGATGTAAATATTGATGGCGCTTGCTACGCCCACACAACCCAGCAGCAGGGCAATAAAACCCACCAGTGATAAGAACTTCGACAGATCGGCAAAAGAGCGGCTGGTGCCTTCCTTTTTTCCTTCTACGGTATCATACCCAAACCCGGCCTTATCAAGTGTAGGATCCAGTTTCTTTACCAGTTTTTCTACATCGGTATTGCTGTTGTATTTGTAGTAATAGCTATAGTTGATGCGGCTGCCTGTGGTTATCAATCCTGTTTTATCAAGGTATTGCATCGGGATATAAACCACCGGGGCAATTCCCGATGAAATGCCCGTTTGACCGGGTGCCTTGTTTAGAATGCCCGCTATTAAAAAGGTTTCGTTACCAACTTTTATCGAGTCGTTTACCTTAGCGTTAAATTGCAGCATCAGCGTCTTATCAACCAGCGCGTTCTTGCCTTTTTTGAAAGATATACCTGCCTGTGCGGGTGTGGTTTCCAAAGAGCCATAATATGGGAAACTGCCTTGCAGGGCCTTTACCTGCACTAACCTGGTGTTTTGGCTTTTGGTGAACAGCACCATAGATGGAAAACTGCGTTCCTGCGATCGGTCGTCGCCCAGGCTATCCAGCAGCTTTTGCAGTTTTGCGTCAGGCTCTTTATTGCCGCTGATGGAAAGATCGGCGCCTATAAGGGTGGCAGCCTGGTTGTTAACATCGTTGCGAATGTTATACCTAAACGAGTAGATGGCCACCAGCGCGCCTATGCCGAACACTATTGATGAAATAAAAAGCAGCAGCCTGCCACGGTTACGCCGGCTATCGCGCAGCGCCATTTTAAACAGCCACGATAAAGTTATTTTTCTATTAAAAGTCAAATTATCCATGGGTGTGTTATACATTACCGGTTTTGTCGTCGGCAACTAATTTGCCACCCTTTATTTTAATAATTCGTTGTGTTTTTGCTGCCAGTTCAAGATCATGGGTTACCAGCACCAGGGTAGTGCCCGCTTCGCGGTTAAGGTCGAAGATGAGTTTTACCACTTTTTCGCTCGTTTCGGCATCAAGGTTACCGGTTGGTTCATCAGCAAACAATATTTTAGGCGAGTTGGAGAAAGCCCTTGCAAGTGATACCCGCTGCTGCTCGCCGCCCGATAGCTGGGCAGGGTAGTGGTGTCCGCGGTCGGCCAGGCCCACTTTATCAAGCAGGTCCAGCGCGCGCGCCTTAATGTTCTTTTCGCCGCGCAGCTCTAACGGCACCATCACATTCTCTAAAGCAGTTAGCGTTGGTAGCAGCTGAAAATTTTGGAATATAAAGCCCACATACTGGTTGCGCACCTGTGCCCGCTTGTCTTCGCTTAAACTGCCCAGGTTTATGCCGTTTAATTCAACGGTGCCGGCACTTGCGCTATCCAGCCCGGCGCAAAGGCCAAGCAGGGTGGTTTTGCCGCTGCCCGACGGGCCAACTATTGCGTTTGTAGAACCCGCGCTGATGCTGAAATTTATATCATCTAAAATTGTAAGTTGCCGGCCGGCACTTTTATAAGTTTTGTTTAGGTTTGATATGTTTAAGATGTTTTCCAAAGTCGGTATTTGTTTTTGCTGTAATAAAGTAAATATCAAATATTTATTAATAAGGGGCAGGTTTAATATATTTAGTTACAAAAGCATTACACTGCACTACTGTTTTTAAAATGCCGATTATTTCTTTACACTTGTAAATAAACGTACACAATGCAAGAATATCCCGGGCAGCAACGAATGTTGGCTGCAGTAGATTGTATCATATTTGGTTTTGATGGCTGGAACATCAAATTGTTACTGGTAGAGCGTAATTTGGAACCCGAAATTGGCAAATGGAGCTTAATGGGCGGATTTATACACCCTTCAGAAAGTCCGGAGGATGCGGCTAACCGGGTGCTTGAAGAGCGTACGGGCTTGAAAAATGTGTACATGGAGCAATTCCGGGTGTTTGGCAAGCCTGACCGCGACCCGGTAGAACGTACCCTATCTATTGCTTACTTTGCGCTTATTGATATTCAGAAATACGAAAAGCAGCTTACCAGCGAAAACCACCCTGAGTGGTTCCTGCTTGATGAAATGCCCGAACTGGTTTTTGACCATAGCGAAATGGTAAAGCTGGCAAAAAAACAACTGCGCTATAAAGCTGCGCTACACCCTATACTTTTCCAGTTGCTGCCCGAAAGGTTTACCATACCCCAGCTGCAGGCCTTATATGAGGGTGTTTACCAAACCCAGTTTGACGACCGCAACTTTAGCCGCAAACTCCTATCTACGGGTTTACTGGTAAAACTGGCCGAAAAAGATAAGCAGTCGTCAAAAAAAGGGGCCTTTTATTATCGCCTTGATCCATCACATTACGAAGAGAAGTTTGAAAAGTTCCTGAACCTGGTGCCTAACCCGGATAAGTTCTTCTAAGGAACTGACATAACAGGCAATGGTAACACTAACTGCTGTGTTGCTGTTCATCATTACGATAAATCTGCTTACATTTAAGCGATTATAAACGTTTGTTAAGGTGAATAGGGTAAAGGCGTTACGTGTTTTAATAACATTCATATTTGTTTGCTGCAGTTTTTCGGGCTTTGCGCAGGGCAATACTACCAACCAGGGCAAGGAGTTCTGGACGGCTTACATGCTGCATATTGAAGATAACGGGCCAAGCGAGATGGCACTTTACATCACCGGCGATCAAAATACCACAGGGAAGGTTGAGATAGCCGATGGTAGTTTTCAACCAATTACATTTAACGTTACAGCTAACCAGGTTACTATTGTTTCGGTTCCTAAAACGTCGTTTTTGGCAACCCAGGGCAAGTTTTTAAAGGGCCTGCACATTACTGCCGAAAAACGAGTTGCTGTTTACGCTCATATTTACGCGTCAAGCGTATCGGGCGCTACCCTTTTGTTGCCTGTCGCGGTTTTAGGCAAAGATTATTATTCCATAAATTATAAGCAGGAATCTAACGGCGCTGAAGGGGCCGCATTTTCTACCTTTATGATCATTGCAACCGAAGATAACACCCAGGTTGAAGTAACGCTATCGCAAACGTTAATAGACGGAACACCCGCCGGAACGGTTTTGTCGATCAGCTTAAATAAAGGCGAAGTTTACCAGGGCCTTTCGGCAACCGACCTAACCAACACCAAAATACGCAGTGTGGGACAGTGTAAAAAAATCGCGGTCTTTTCGGGCAGTTCAAAAATCGGCATCGGATGCCACGATAACAATTTTACATCTGATAATCTTTTTCAACAGGTTTACCCAACGGCATCCTGGGGCAAAAATTATATAACGGTACCATTAAAAGGGCGGCATTATGATATTTTCCGCGTTTTTTTAAGCGATCCCGGCACTATGCTTACAGTTAACGGGGAAGCTATAACCGCCGCTGCTATACAAAGCAATAATGTGTACGAGTTTTCATCAAACGAGCCAAACACCATTACAGCCAATAAGCCCATACAGGTAGTACAGTACGCGGTATCGCAGGGCAAAACAACGCCCAACAGCTGCGATTTTGACCTGCGGGACAGGGGAGACCCGGAGATGATATACCTGAACCCCATTGAGCAAACGCTTGACCATGTGACGCTCTATTCGTCAGGCTATTATGCAATAAATAAACATTACGTTAATGTGGTGATTAAAGCTAATAAGGCATCAAGCTTTAAAATTGACGGTGCACCTTATACTAATTTTACAGCGATATTAAATGGCGGCGGTTATGCATATGCACAGATACCCGTACAGGAAGGTACACATTACATCAGCGCCGATGATGGGTTTAATGCTATAGCCTATGGGTTTGGCGACCATGAATCGTACGGGTACTCGGCCGGGACAAACTTGAGAAACCTGGATGAATACATAACGTTTGTAGACCCGCAAACTAATACTACCCAGGTAAATGGCTGCAGCGGTATCGAGTATAAACTACAACTGGTGCTGCCCTACCAAACACCGCAGATAAAATGGAACTTTAACGACGGCTCGCCGGTGCAGGTTTTTAACAGCCCCATTGCAGTGCCTTTTCAGCGTGATGGAAAGACACTTTACCGGTATGATTACCCCGGTTATGTTAAATATCCAAGAGGTAATTACAGTTACACGGCCACGGTTGTAGCCTTAACTGATGAGTGCGGGTCTAACAGGGATATAGATTTTGATTTCTCGATCGCTGATTATGCTGCCGCCGATTTTTCGTATGCGCCAAGTTTATGCAGCGCGGCCGATGTGATTATTCACGACAGATCTGTTGCAGAGCCGGGTAGTATTACCAAAGTGAAGATATGGTTTGATTTTATAAACCATCCCGAAAGCTTTGAGATATTCAATAAGAACGAGATCCCGGCAGATAGCAATTATCACCACAGGTACCCGCCGTTGGCTACTGATGCAAAGTACACCGTAAAAATGATGGTTTACACAGGGGAGGATGGGCTTTGCGACAATGGGGCCGAACACGAGATAACGGTTAAGGGCAGCCCGATAGTTTCGCTTGCCGCTGTCAGCCCGATATGCGAGGGAGATGGGCCTGTGCAGCTTGTAGCCGATAATAAGGGCTTTATTGGCGATGGTATTTACACCGGCACAGGGATTACTTCAACAGGTTTGTTTGATCCGGCGGTTTCAGGCCCCGGCACATTTACCATAACTTATACTTTTATAAGGCAGAACGGATGCCAGGCTACTGCTACGCAAGACCTTGTTGTAGCGCCTTTACCAACTGTTGATGCCGGAAACGACCTGACATTGCTGGAGGGCGAAAGCGTGGTTTTACCTGCTAAGGCAAGCGGCAGCGGCTTAACCTATAAATGGGAACCTGCTATAGGGCTCGACGATGCAAATGTACTTAACCCGGTTTGTTCCGCTATTGATAACCAGAGATATAAACTTACTGTTACCACAGACGCCGGTTGCGCGTCAAGCGACGAAATAGTTGTTACAGTGCTTAAAAAACCGGTAATTGTAAATGCCTTTACACCTAACGGCGATGGGGTAAACGATACCTGGACAATAAAATATTTAGAAACTTACCCCGGAAATACAGTTGACATATACAACAGACAGGGAGAAAAAGTATATTCGTCTGTTGGTTATGCAATCCCCTGGGATGGCAGGTACAACGGTAGTATACTACCTACGGGTACATATTATTATATTATAAACCCTAAAAACGGCCGGAAAATAATTTCGGGCAGTGTTACTATTATTAAATAAATGTTGAAGAGAGCTTTACTTTTTACGGTTGTATGTTTTTGTTTAACAAGCGCCTACGCGCAGCAAAAACCGCAGTACACGCAATATATATTTAATAATTACCTGCTTAACCCGGCAGTTGCCGGTATAGAGAACTATACCGATGTAAAGCTGGGCTACCGCAGCCAGTGGACAGGGCTTGAGGGAGCCCCCGTTACGGCTTACTTTAGCATAAACGCGCCCTTAGGTACCAATTTTACGCAAGGCGACGCTACTTCCTTCCCATCGGGTGATGATAACCCGTATAGCAGGATGTATTCGCGGGACTACCGGGCTGCCGAACCACACCATGGCATAGGCTTTATGCTGGTAACAGATAAAGCCGGCCCTATCGATCAAACCAATCTGGCCGTTACTTATGCCTATCACCTGGGTATCACCGATAAGCTTAACCTTGCGGTGGGTGTATCAGCGGGTGCCAATCAGCTGCATTTAAATACGTCGTTGATAACCTTAGAGAACCAGAACGACCCCGTATTGAATAATATCAATAATAATCAGTGGCGACCCGACGCGAGCGTAGGCCTTTGGGCGTATTCGTCAAATTACTTTTTCGGGTTATCTGCACAACAAATTTTACCTCAAAACCAATATATAACCACCGGCAACAATTCAAACCTAAGCAAAACCGTTCCGCATTATTTTATTACAGGCGGCTATAAGGTTTATTTAACCGACGATGTATCCCTGCTGCCTTCGGCGTTGATAAAATTCATAAAACCCGCCCCAACAACATTCGATATCAATGCGAAGCTTTCCTTTCGCGACAGGTTCTGGTTTGGCGGTTCGTACCGTAAGGACGATTCGTTTGGCATACTGGCAGGGTTTAACTTAAGCTCATTCATTAATGTGAGCTACTCGTACGACGCCACAACTTCGGCCCTACGCACCGTAAGCAATGGTTCTCACGAAATTGTAGTAGGTATTATGCTAAACAACCGGTACAGGCTAACCAGCCCGCAGCATGGGTGGTGAGCCCCCCGGCCCCCTGAAGGGGGAGTGTAAAAAATATTGAACACCCAATAATGAATGTCAAATCGCGAAAGTCAAGTTATTTCGTGTTTCTGCATTTATTATTAGACGTTAAGCGTTATGCTTTTCAAGAACTCCCCCTTCAGGGGGCAGGGGGGGGATTACAGTTCCTTCCTCAACCTCGCTACCGGGATGTTCATTTGTTCGCGGTATTTCGCTACGGTACGGCGGGCGATATTGTAGCCGGCGTCTTTTAATATTTCGGTAAGTTTTTCGTCGGCCAGCGGGTGGCGTTTGTCTTCCTTGCCAATGTGCTCTTCAAGTATCTTTTTAACTTCCTTATTTGATACTTCCTCGCCGCTTTCGGTTTGGATGGCTTCGCTAAAGAACGATTTCAGCAGAAAGGTGCCATGTTCTGTTTGTACGTATTTAGAGTTGGCCACACGTGATACAGTGGAGATATCCATACCTATTCTGTCCGCAATATCCTTCAGGATCATCGGTTTCAGGTTCTTATCGTCGCCGGTTAAAAAGAAATCGTACTGATACTGCATTATGGCGTTCATGGTTTTCAGCAGCGTTTGCTGGCGCTGTTTTATAGCATCGATAAACCATTTAGCTGAATCGAGCTTTTGTTTTACAAACTGTACCGCTTCTTTTAATTTTTTATCTTTTTGCGATGCCTTATCGTAATGCTGGAACATCTCCTGGTACGAGCGACTCACCTTCAGTTCGGGGGCGTTTTTTGAGTTAAGCGTAAGTATCAGTACGCCATCATTGTTCTTGATGTGAAAATCAGGTATCACCTGCATTTGCTTGGTGCTCACCTCGTTGCTATCTCCGGGTTTAGGGTTAAGCTTTAAAATTTCATTCACCACGCCACGCAGCTCGGACGAATTCATGTTTAATGATTTTTCCAGCTTATCGTAATGTTTGCGGGTAAACTCTTCCAGGTAGTTCTCAACCACCAGTATAGCCTTTTTGATGATCGGGTCATTCGCGTCCTTGCGGCGTAGCTGTATCAGCAGGCATTCCTGCAGGCTGCGCGCGCCAACGCCCGGCGGGTCAAAGCCTTGTATCACCTTCAGCATGTCTTCCACCTCTTCATCATCGGCCATTACGTTTTGCGAAAAGGCCAGGTCGTCCGTAAGCGACATGATAGGCCTGCGCAGGTATCCGTCATCGTCAAGGCTGCCTATAATTTGTTTACCTATGCTAAAGTCCTTGTCTGACAGGGGCAGCAGGTCTAACTGCGCCTGCAGGCTCTCAAAAAACGAGCTCTGCACGGCAATTGGTATTTCTTTACGGTCGTCGTCATCATCACCATTCTGGTCATAACGGCTGCCGTAATCGTTCACGTTATCGTCCTGCAGGTAATCGTCAATATTAAACTCATCCATCGGGCCCTGGTCGTCGTCGCTGTTGTAGGTGTCTTCGTCGGGGTCGCGGTCCGGGTATTGTTCTTCGGGTTCGTTCAGATTGGTTAAACTCAGATCTTCAAGTGCGGGGTTCTCTTCCAGTTCTTCTTTTATGCGGGTATCAAGCGATACGGTTGGCACCTGCAGCAATTTTATGAATTGTATTTGCTGGGGCGATAATTTTTGTAAAAGTTTCTGTTGAAGATTTTGTTTAAGCATAATTATAGACGAGCACAAAAATACACCAATTACCTTGAAGTTTAAAATTACTTGCGCAGGTGCATTTAAGTTGTTTAAATGCTTTTACGCTTGTTTTGTTTGGAGGAGCCACACATTTATTGTTAACTTTAATTATACAAAACACAACACTATGGGATTTATTAAAGAGTTCAAAGAATTTGCTGTTAAAGGCAATGTATTAGATTTAGCCGTTGCAGTAGTTATTGGTGCGGCGTTCAGTAGCATTGTAAAATCGCTTGTTGATGATATTATTACGCCGGCCGTTTTAACGCCCGCTTTAAAAGCCGCCCATTTATCAAATCTTAGTCAGTTAGTGGTGCCCGGCACGGCCATTAAATATGGTAACTTTTTATCGCAGGTTATCTCATTCATTATCATAGCCTTATCGATGTTTATTATAATAACGGCTATTAACAGGTTCAAGAAAAAAGAAGAAGCCGCGCCATCGGCACCGCCTGCACCATCAAAAGAAGAAGTGTTGTTAACCGAAATACGCGATATTTTAGCTAAGAAAGCTTAATGGTTGACGCTGGAAAGGTAAAGCAAATTGCCCTTTCGCTCCCCGAAGCCACCGAAGAGCCGCACTTTGATAAAACATCATATCGTGTAAATAAAAAGATATTTGCTACGATGGTATCTGAACACAGCCGGGCTACGGTTAAACTTTCCCCTGCCGACCAGGATATCTTTTGCACGTTTGATAGTTCGGTAATATACCCCGTGCCCAACAAATGGGGCAAGCAAGGATGGACGCACATCAACCTATCCACCGTAAAAGAAGAAATGCTTGCCGAAATATTAAAGGCCGCCTATTGCGAAGTAGCGCCCAAACATTTAGCAGAGCTGATAACTTTTGAGTAGATAAAACCCTTTTTTGGTCTTCTAATTTCGACTATGGACTATGGACTATCGACTATGGACTATGGACTAAAACGTCTTCGGCAGCTTAGGGTTGGTTAGTATAACATAGTCGCCCATTTTAGCGAATTTTGTCCAGTCGGGGTTGTCAAAGCTGTCGTCGGCATATGCGGCGATGTTCATGATGCGCACCTTTGGCAGGTACTTTTTTAACTGTGCCGCGGTACCCATCTTTTCTTCGCTATGAAACCCGCCATTCACCTGGAACACTTTGTAGCCTTTATGCGCTTTCAGGAATTGTGCAATGTTCCAGCCCATAGTTGCATCCCAAACGTTTTGCGATTGGTATATCTTTAAGTTGCCCATTGCGCTGTGCCCGCCCATAATAGCTACAAATTTTTCGTAGTAAGGGCCAGTAGCTGTATCAATAGGCAGGGGGGCCAGCCATGCTTTGGCAGCAGCGCTAAGCTGATCAAGACTGTTTAAGCCGTTGCGGGTAACCATATTGGTGTACCGGGTAGGGGCGTTAGCGGCAACCACAGGTATATGAGCCGCCTTTGCGGTTTCTATCATGGGGCGGTAATCCTTATAGTTTTTCCAGGCGCGGCCTTCCGTTATCAGATTTTTCTCGCGTATCATATCTGCCAGGTACTCGTTCAGCACCGTCTGGCAATCCGTTTGGAACATTTCCATCGATAAGGCTGTTTTGCCGGCATATTTATCTGCTATTTTTTTAAAAAGCAGGCTTTCCAGGTAATGGCCGGTGCTGTCGTTATGTTCTTCGCCAAAAAACAGCACGTCGGCTTTATCAAGATCGTTTATGATCTCGTCGACTGTTGCCGGGCGCTGTTTTGCCGTATTGTATATTTTGTAGTTTTGTGCCATAGGGTCCTGGCAAAAGGCAATGGCAGGTAATAATAATAGTAGAAAGCTGGTCAAAAACTTCATATTGTGCTTAGGTATGTTAATAAGTTAATAAATATACACTATTAAATAACAACATTTGTATTTGAAAAGTACTAAAAAAAGGCTACATTTGCGCTCTTGTTTTTAAAAACGGCGATAGCATAACAGAATAAATATATCATGAAAAGAACATTTCAGCCCTCACAAAGGAAAAGAAGAAATAAGCACGGTTTCCGTGAGCGTATGGCAACTGCTAACGGCAGAAGGATACTTGCGGCAAGAAGAGCAAAAGGCAGAAAAAGATTAACTGTATCTGACGAGCGCAGCCACAAAGCATAATTACGGTTGTTTACTCCTTTTGTAAGGAGCCGAACCGGCTGTGTAAACATTTTTTCGGTTCAGCAACAACAACTATGTACACTTTTAAAAAAGAAGAACGGTTATGTAACAAAAAGCTTATCGAAAGCCTTTTTCATAACGGTTCTTCTTTTTTATGTTATCCCTTTAAAGCTTCGTGGATGCCTGCCGATAGCGGGCAGCTGTTCCCTGTACAGATAGTATTTTCTGTAGCCAAGAAGCGTTACAAACGCGCTGTGGACCGTAACCTGGTTAAACGCCGCATGCGCGAAGCCTACCGGCTAAATAAGCAGGTACAGTTATACGATGTGCTTAACGGCGCCGGTAAAAAGCTGGTGCTTTCTGTAAGCTACATTGGTAAAGAAATATCCCCTTATGATTTTTTTGAAAAAAAAATGCTTAAGCTTTTAAAACAGCTTGCAGGGGAGGCTATTAAATGAAATTTTTGTGGGGTATAATCAAAAGCATTACAGGGGCTTTTTTTTTGCTGCTGATAAAAATATACCAATACCTTATATCGCCTATATTGCCTAACGCATGCAGGTATACACCCACCTGCTCTCAGTACGGCATCGAAGCCATAAAAAAGCACGGGGCGTTTAAAGGCGGTTGGCTAACCATAAAGCGTATAGCCCGCTGCAACCCCTGGGGCGGCCACGGGCACGACCCGGTACCTGATTAAGTCCATAGTCTTGAGCCGAAAGTCAAAAGTCATATATTTGAACTTTTTAACCATAACTTAAGACTTAAGATTTAGAACTTACGACTTAGAATGATACTACAGATAGAAACGGCAACCACATCATGTTCGGTGGCTTTAGCGCAAAACGGCCAGGTATTGGCTTTTAAAGAGATAAACGCCCGTAATATGCATGCACAGGTAATAACTGTGTATATTGATGAGCTGATAGCGCAAACAGGCGGCACCTATGCATCGCTTGATGCCATTGCCGTGAGTTGCGGGCCCGGGTCGTATACTGGGCTGCGCATTGGCGTATCAACCGCAAAAGGGCTGTGCTATGCGCTGGATAAACCACTGATAGCTGTGGAAACTTTAGCCGCTATGGCAGGCGGGGCAGCTGCCGAAAACGGCATTGATAGCAATACATTGCTTTGCCCTATGATAGATGCCCGCCGTATGGAGGTTTATACTGCCGTGTTTACTGCCACCGGTGAAATGATAAAACCAACAGCGGCCGAGATCATAGATACGAATAGTTTTAGCGATATACTTGCTGCCCGGCAGGTTCTATTTTTTGGCGATGGGGCAGATAAATGTATAGATACCCTGGGCCATAATCCTAATGCCCGTTTCCTGCGAAACTTTGTAAACTCGGCAACCCACCTTACCGGCCTTGCGTTAGAAAAGTTCAACCGTGGCGAGTTTGAAGATGTTGCGTACTTTGAACCGTATTATCTTAAAGATTTTATTGCCGGCAAAAAGGCCGGGGAGAACTAATCCTTATGGAACACGCTGTTCCACATGCGCTTCAGGAAACCCGGCCTGTCGCCAAGAGGCACATGGCTTGCATTTAATGGGTGCTCAATCATGTCCCCAAATTTTATCGAAAAGCCCAAATAGAAATCGGCGCCCGAGAACCCGGCGTTTTTATTGATCTGTGAATTGCTTTTGCGTGCAGCCCGCAGCAAACTTACCGACTGCATAACCCTATCGCTGCCAATATAAAACTCGATATTCGGCGATTTTACCATAAACTGCAGGCCCGCGCTAAATATGCCGTAATTATTGTACGATGTGGTCAGGGTGCCCACAAGGTTATTGTATTGCAACGGGTTAACCAGCGCGGCTGTATAGCCATCATAAAAAATCTCTTTTTGTAATACAGCGGTTGGCGAGTATTTAAAGCGCTTTTCATAATCCAGCCAAAACGATCTGTTGGCGCTTAGTTCTATTTTTCCGTTGGTGGGGCTGGTAAAGGCCTTTTCAACGTCGGCCGAGTGTACAATATCGTAAACGCTGCCATACAAATTATCCTCGCGGCGGTTACTGCTAATGGCCGGTGCAGTGCGCGTAGTGTTAAACTCGCCAACATTAGATTGTGCGCTCCAGTGTATAAAACCAACATCTTTTACATTAAACTGGATGTTGTAATTATCGCGTGTTTTAAAAATAGTACCAATACTTATTGAAGCCCCCGGGTTTTTAAAAGATGGGATAAGATCGTGCTTACTGAAACCGCCCGGTAAATAATTGTTGCGGTTGCGCCCCTGCAAGGTGATGATGGCGGCATCATTGGCCCTGTCAAACGTAATATGCGACCCGTCTATTTGTAATTGCTGATATTGTATACCAAGCAGTGCGCTTAACTTTACACCAAAAGCAAAGCTTTTGCTTATTTTTTCGCGATAACTGGCGCTTATCTGGTGATAACTTTGATACGTATAATTACTATTAAATATGTTCGAATAATCGTCCCTGTCGAAATTTTGGCTGCCGGCAAGCAACAACAGCGTTTCGTCGGTAAACAGTCCACGGCCTTCACCACGGGTTTGGGTAGCAAAGCCTATTTCCTGGTTTCCGTCTAAACTGCTGAAAACCTTAAACATTATAGAGTATATGTTCGCGTTTGCGTTGGCCCTGCTAAATCGGCCTTCTTCTATTGTTAAGCCGGTGTTGATGTACCTTCCGTCGAAAGCCCGGTTTTTTAGCGGCACTTGTGCGTTGCCTGTAAGATATAAATTGCTGTTAAAATTTGGGATAAAGAGGTTGAAAGCTATTTTATTGCTTGTATCGGGGATAAAGGCGGCCTGGGCAGGGTTTTCGAACGAATCGTATAGTGTGCCAGTATTGTACTGAGAAAATTGCTGGCCAAAAGTTTCAACAGAAATGAATAGAAAACAAATTACCAGTAAAAAATTCTTCATACACGTTCCCGATGCCTGTTGCTTTATGGATGCCGGGGCAGCCTTGTAAAAACTTTTCAAATATTTTAAGCTTTAACGTATTTGTTGTATTTAGGTTGTGTGATCGGGTGTTTTTTAATCGCTTTTTTTATTAACAACAGTATCCGGCTGATTTTGTAGTAAGCAAAAATTTGTATAAAAATTCTTGTCGGTTGCGGCAAACTGATACGATGCGGCGTAAAAATTCTTCCAGGATAACGGGTTGTTTTTATATGCAGAATAATAATCGTCTGTTAACCCGTTCTTTAATATTTGCTGCGCGTTTTTGAAGTTCATGAAAAAGGCGACATTACTGCGCTCGGCCTGCAGATTGTCAAATTTTACATACTGCTGGGTTTTGTTCAAAAACTTACGGTTAAAATAAGTGTCGTTGTAACTATCCAGCTCTTTTATGCTGTTGGCTAATATCAGGTAATTATCGATAACTCTGAAATATGGTTTTTTGAAAGCGCTGAAAACATCACCCAATAAAAAGTAGGGCACTTTTAAATAATTGAACTGCCCGGCATCATCAGTTATCATCCGGCTGATGTTGTTTACAAAGGGCTTAAGTTTTGAGCCGTTCTTTACCGATATAATGGCTATTCTTTCCTGGTAGCGGGTGGTTACAACGGCAAACTCGTTACCAAGCAAATTGGCAAACTCGCGTTGCAGGCTCAGGCCTGTTTCTGTTTTAATTTTAGCGAACAAAGCATCCTTTTCAGCATGCAGGCCGGCGTTGGTATAAAACTCAGACAGATCGGCGGAGAATTTAACAGGATCGGATACCGCCAGGTTTACGGCGTAAGCTGTTGTAGCCGGGTAAAGGTCTTTTAACTGGTTGGTTACCGGTTGTTGTTTAGTAAAAATGTTTAAATAAGTACCAGGCTTATTGGTTTGTATATTGCTATAACCGCTAAACATAATGGCATCATTTTTAAAATTAAGGTTTAGCGCCGCTAACGCGGGCAGCAGCCTGAAAGGTTTAAAAATATCGGTATTGCTGTTTTTGAACAATTGCGAAAAAAGCGGCCCCAACCGTTGGTAATTGATATACAAATTGGCCAGCGAGTTTGAATTTTGCTGATCGGGCAGCAGCATAAACGCTTGTTTGTCGCGGTCGGCCTTGTAGTTGGCGTATAGGGTTATCAGCTCTTTTGAAAAGCTGCCCGAAAATATATTAGCATCAATGTTGATGATATAAAACCGTTTTTTTAACGAGTTAAAATAAATATTATAGCCCCGCTTTTCGCCGATTTTTAAAGGGGTTATCAGCATGCCCGCTTTTTGCTTTGCAGCCAGATTATCAAAACGGGAAATGTCAAAATCCTTAGCCGCCGATGTGGTGAGCAGCAGGTCTGGCTGGTTAGTAGTTAAAGGGTGTACCGATATAAAAACATTACGTCCGTTGAACGATGTGCCAAGTTCGGCGCTCCCGAACAAAACCTTACGCACCGTATCAAGCTCGCTTATTTTTTGTCCGCCTATCAGGTTTTTGAGCAGATCATTGCCATTATAAATATCATAAAAACTTTTTTCGTTGGTAAATTCAAATACAACCGCCGCATTATCCGGAATGGTGCGTATAATATTACCGGCGTGCATACCAGAGGTATTTAAGTTTTTAAAATACTTAAAGGTTATAAATGCCGTTGCGGCAAGTAAAAATAGAGTAATAACTATTAATCGTTTCATTACGTATTTACGTGTGCAATTTATGAGTAATTATTGATTGAACGATTGAAAATCGCTCACCTTTCACCTCATTTGGTTAACTTAGCCTTTTATATTTGCATGAACAAACAAATCATCATTACGGCATCGCTGCTTGGCGCCCTGGCCGTTATTGCCGGTGCTTTTGGCGCGCACGCGTTAAAGGCCTCGTTATCTCCGTACCAGCTCGAAGTTTGGCATACAGCCGTGCAATACCAATTTTACCATGTGTTTGCCCTGCTGTTCCTGTCAACCTTTACACGTTTTAAAAACAAGGTTATTGTAAGCGCATATTACCTTTTTACCTTTGGCATCATATTGTTCTCAGGCTCGCTTTACCTGTTGGCCTGCCGCGATGTTTTAGGAATGCCTGGTTTATCGGCATTAGGCCCCGTAACACCAATAGGTGGTTTGCTGTTTATTATAGGATGGGCGTTTTTAGCTTTCGCTGCTTTCAGAAACAAATAAACCAATGTTAGAATTTGCCGATGGCTTGCAGCCTACACGTAAAACACTTTTTGTTGAAGTGATTTTGCCCTTAGCTATAAGCCGTAATTATACTTACCGCGTGCCTTTTGAACTTAACAGCGCCATAGCTGCAGGTAAAAGGGTGGTGGTGCAGTTTGGCAAAAGCAAACTTTATACAGCCATAGTATTAAATATAACCGAGCTTGCGCCCCAAAAGTACGAGGCCAAATACATTATTGATATTTTAGATGAACAGCCGGTAGTTACCCCTCGGCAGCTGCAGTTTTGGCATTGGCTTGCCGATTATTATATGTGCAACACAGGCGAGGTAATGAACGCGGCGCTTCCATCGGCGCTGAAACTGGCCAGCGAAACCCGGATCATACTGAATAAAGACTTTGAATACGACAAGTCGGCACTAAATGATAAAGAATTTCTGATAGCCGAAGCGCTGGATATACAGCCCGACCTTACCATAAGCGATATTGCGAAGCTGTTAGGGCAAAAAACGGTAATGCCTATCCTTAAATCGCTGTTCGAAAAAAATATCATCAATATATCCGAAGAAGTAAACGAACGTTATAAACCCCGCAAACGCACTTATATAACGCTTAACCCGGCCTATCATAATCAGGATAACCTGCGCGAGCTGTTTGTTATTCTTGAAAAACGCGCCCCTAAACAGGCTGATGCCGTGCTGGCGTTCATCAAATTATCGCGTGGGCAAAAAGCGGTATCGAAAAGCGAACTGATAGAGGAAAGCGGTAGCGGCGACGCGAGCATCAGATCGCTGATAGAAAAAGAGGTTTTTTTTGCTGAGGATAAAACCGTTAGCCGGCTTGGCTACCATGAAGATGAGGACCAGTTAAGCAATTTTGTATTAAGCCCGGCACAGCAAACAGCACTCGAAGCAACAAAAGAGCAGTTTTTGCAAAAAGATGTGGTGCTGCTGCATGGTGTTACCTCATCGGGCAAAACGCAGATATATATAAAGCTGATAGAAGATATGATAGCGACCGGCAGGCAAGTGCTTTACCTGCTGCCCGAGATCGCTTTAACTACGCATATCATAGAGCGGCTACGGATATATTTTGGCGGGGCCATTGGCGTTTATCATTCGCGGTTCAACGATAACGAACGGGTAGAGGTTTGGCAAAAGGTGCTGAATAACGAATATAAAGTTGTGCTTGGCGCCCGTTCATCGGTGTTTTTGCCCTTTAGCGATCTGGGGCTGATAATTGTTGATGAAGAGCACGAAACATCGTATAAACAGTTTGACCCGGCACCGCGCTACAACGCCCGCGATACTGCCATTTACCTGGCCAACATGTATAAAGGCAAGGTGTTATTGGGCTCGGCGACGCCATCATTCGAAACGTATTTTAACGCCCGGGGACATAAGTACGGCTTAGTTGAATTAACCGAGCGCTACGGTGGCGTGCAGTTGCCCTTAATAGAGGTGGTAAGCATATCCGAAGAAACCAAACGCAAAACCATGCAATCGCATTTTAGCAGTGTGCTGATGCAGGATATACAGCTTGCGCTTGATCATAAAGAGCAGGTGATCCTGTTTCAGAACCGTCGGGGATATGCGCCCGTGCTCATGTGCAGGGTGTGCGCTTATACCCCAAAGTGCATTAATTGCGATGTGAGCCTAACTTACCATAAGCATACCCACAAGCTGCATTGCCATTACTGCGGGTACAAAGAAGATAACCCAACCGTTTGCCCTGCCTGCGGATCAACCAATTTAGAATATAAGGGCTTTGGCACAGAGAAAGTAGAAGACGAGCTGTCTGTACTGATGCCGGATGTTCGGCTGGCACGTATGGATCTTGATACCACACGTTCGCGTAACTCGCTGCAAAACATCCTGAACAACCTGGAAGAAAAAAAGATAGATATACTGGTGGGTACCCAGATGGTTGCCAAAGGCCTGGATTTTGCAGATGTAACGGTTATTGGTATCATTAATGCCGACAGTTTGCTGAAGTACCCCGATTACCGGGCCAACGAACGCAGTTACCAGATGCTGGCGCAGGTTAGCGGCAGGGCAGGGCGCCGCGGGAAACAAGGCAAGGTGGTTATTCAAACCTACGACCCTAACCACCGGGTGATAAAACAAGTGATCGAAAATAATTACAGCGACCTGTATTTTACCGAGATGGAGGAACGCAAAAGTTTTAAATATCCGCCTTATTTCCGCATCATTAGCCTGGATATCAAACACAAAAACGCCGAGATATTGTACAACCAGGCCGAGTACCTGGCCGGCGAATTACGCAGCCATTTTGGCGACCGCGTTATTGGCCCCGAGGCGCCGCTTATCAATCGTATCCGCAATTATTACATTAAATCTATCATGCTTAAGTTCGAGCGTGATACCATTTCCATTGTTAAGGCAAAAGCCATTATCAGGGATGTTATTACAAATTTCCAAACCACCAAACTAAGCAAAGGCAGTATAATACAGCCTGATGTTGACCCTTACTAAATTTTCTTCCGAATCTTTCAAGTTCTTTCAATTTCTTTCAATTTCTTTCAATTTCTTTCAATTTCTTTCAATTTTTTCCAATAAAAACCGGTTAAGTATCATTAATTATTAGTGATACTTATGAAATATATTATTCATAAAATTATGTCGGGTAATTAAAGGTTTATAAATTGTTTTATATGGCAAGTCTATTTTCTTAAAGGCCTGTTTGCATACCCAGTATTGGGTATTTTTGCTTGTTAACGCCAAATCCTATTGTCGTTGATGGGTAATACGTATATATTTATCGAAGCTTAAATCCTTAATTATGAAACTATTGATACAAACATCACCCTCACGACATCGGTCCCCAAAGGTGTCTCATTGCTGCCCGATAAAAATTGCAAGGCAAATAACAGATCATTGTTAAAGTGATAGTGTCGGCATTATCAAATAAGGTTGGGTAAAATATCATACCGGCAGTATAACAAATATTGTTTGCATAATAATATTATGCGTGGGTGAAAACACCCTAAATATATGTGATTATAACTCGGCCCGCCAACACATATTGAACCTACTTTTAATCCTGAAAATCCACCCTGTTAACCGGGTAATTTTAAAGCTAAAATGATACTTAAACCACACTTACACCATCATGAAACAAACTAACAAATTAACTATTGTACTAAACTTGTTTTTAGGGCTGAGCTTTGCTGCGAATGCGCAGGCGCCTGCCGATAAACAAGCAGAGCTGAAATACCGTCGCAGCTCGTTACACCTTATCCTGCTGGAATCAGAAGACTTTCCGCGTAAGGAGGTAGTAATGAAAGCCTACCACGAGGCCCCGTTCCCGGATAAATATAATAACCATGCAATTGACGTAAATAGTGTGGACCCGACCCCATATGCGCTTACAGACGCGGAGAAAATCACAGCGGGTACCAAAAAAACCGGCATGGCTGCTTTGGGTGCTAACATGTTAGCGGGCGCAACCGCGGGTATTGTTGATAAAGACGCGGCCGACATGCCGGTTATAACCGATAAGATCATTAAAGACAAAAAGATAGCCAACAAGTTAGTCGCCAAGTGGTTTAACCGCCAGGCCGATGGCTCTTTTGACATGAAGCTTGTTGGCGAGCGCGGATCGTATGACGCTACCGAAATGCAGGCAAACATTGCCAAGGGCAGCGCAAGGGGCACAGCCTCCTTATCAGACGCAGGTGAAGAGTTAATAGGCAACACCTTTGTTGTATTAACACGCCTTAAATTTATAAGTAACGAACCTATTGCCGCTGCCATACGCGAGGTAGCCAAACTAAAAGCTAATAATTTACCTGCCATGTTCCAGCCGGCTGCATATAAGCTGCTGGATGTGGCCTATAATAAGGCTAAAGAAGGCTACTCGGTATGGACCACATCTTACCTGTACCGCCTGAAGTGGAACGACTCGATCGCAGCCGTTTTTTATAATGATATGTGGATGGAAAAGGGAAAGACAGATGCGAAGAAGAAAGCGGCTTTTGATAACAACAACCTGTTTCAGATGGAGTATATCGGCAGCGAGAAGTCAAGCAGCCTGGTTACTTTTTCGCTAAAGCAAACCCGTACCGAAGATCAGATTGTTGAACTGGCAACCGTGCGTAACGTTGAGCATGTTTTTGCCAAGCTGCAAAAAGCATACGAAGTGTTTAAACCCAAAACACCTATATACTCCGGCGAACCCGTTACCGCTAAAATTGGTATGAAGGAGGGGCTTGAGGGCGGCGAAAAATTTGAAGTGCTGGAGCAAACCTTAGACCCTAAAACCGGCCTTACCACCTACGTAAAACGCGGTACCGTAACCGTGGATAAGAAGAAAATATGGGATAACAGGTTTAACGCGGGCGAAGAAGTTTCGGAAAAGGACGAAAAAGACAAAAAGGATAAAAACCAGCCAGAACTTGACAGGACATACTTTAAAGGCGGTGGTAAATTTTATGCCGGTATGCTTTTAAGACAGATAAAATAAAACCAAATAAAACATGACAATGAAGAAATATACCACAATATGGATGCTGCTGCTGATAACTGGCTTTTCGTCGGCAGTTAACGCCCAAACAAACAAAAAGGCAAATGCCGATACCGAAGCATGGCGCTACGAACTGGAAGTAGCAGGCACTGGCGTACAGGGCACTTATCTTTTAAAAGTATGGTCGTATTCAAAAAAACCAAACGTGGCTATTGAGCAGGCTAAAAAGAATGCTGTGCACGGTATTATATTCAAAGGCTTTGCAGGCGACCAGGGTATACTGGGCAAACCGCCGCTTACCACCAACTCCAACCTGGAGCAGGAGAAAGACGAATGGTTTAAAGAATTTTTTGCCGATGGGGGTAAATACCAAAAATTTGTTTCGCTGGCAAGCGATGGTGCCGTAGCTGCCGAAGACCGGATGAAAGTTGGTAAGCAATACAAAATTGGTGTGCTGGTTTCTGTTAACGTAGCCCTGCTGCGTAAGGACCTGGAAGATGCAGGTATTATTAAATCATTAAGCGCAGGGTTTTAAAGTTTACTATTATGAAGAAAAATTTACTGTACTTAAGCCTTGCCGCGTTGCTGGCATTTACCGGCTGCGCCGAGCAAAAGAAGTTAAACAGCAGCTACACCTATAAAACCCAGTGCCTGGGCGTTGAGTTCGACGGATCGCAGAACGTGATATCGTTTTCAGATAAGCGTAACAAAGAGGATGCTATTGAGGATGCAAAAAGGGCCGCTATACGTGATATACTGTTTAGCGGATTAACGGAAGGTAAACCGGAATGCGAGGTAAAGCCTGTGGTGACCGAAGCAAACGCCTACGTTAACCACGAAGCATATTTTACCCGGTTTTTTGCGAATGATTACCGCCCGTTTGCAACTTTCAAAGAGGAGCGTGCAGGGCAAAAGGCAAAAAATCAAAAAGTGAAAAACGTGGCGCAAAGCACGGGCTATGTATTCAGCATCAACCGACAGGGCTTAAAGCAAAAAATGATCTCTGACGGTATAATTCCTAATCAATAAAACTCAACCCTTATAAATGAAACGACAGATAATTAAAGCAGCCCTTTTATCCCTGATGATATTAGGTGCAATAACATCAGGATACTCGCAGGCCAAAAAACCAACGCTGATGGTTGTGCCAAGCGACGTGTGGTGCAATACAAATGGTTATATGCAAACGTATGACGACCAGGGCACCAAAGTAAAGATACCCGATTATAAAAGGGCGTTCCAGGAAAACAGCGATCTGCTGGCCGTTATAAGTAAGATAAACGGCGTGATGGCCGAGCGTGGCTTCACTGTGAAAAATATGGAGTCGGTTGTTAAAACGCTGGAATCGGAACGTGCCGAAGATGCCGTGCTTACCTCAAAAAGCGGCGCCGGCGTATCCGAAAGCCCGATGGATAAGTTAAAGAAAGTAGCCAAGGCCGATATCATTATCCAGCTTACCTGGGATGTGTTAAGAACAGGGCCGAAAAAATCGGTACGTTTTACCCTGCAGGGGCTTGATGCTTACACCGATAAAGAGGTGGCTACCGCCGGCGGTACGGGCAACCCGTCGTTTTCGGCAGAAACAGCCGTGTTATTAGAAGAAGCTGTTGCCGATAAGATAGACAACTTTAACGCGGGCCTTCAAAGGCATTTTGACGATATGTTTGCCAATGGCCGCGAAATTATAATCCGCATCAAAAAATTCGATTCGTGGAAGAACGATCTTGAAACCGAGTACGGGGGTAAAGAGCTGAACGTGATCATTGAAGATTGGGTGCGTGCCAATTCTGTTAAAGGCCGTTTCAGCAATAGCGATGCTACCGAAAACATGATGTTGTTTGAACAGGTGCGGATTCCGTTATACGATGCAAACGGTAACGCCATAGATGCGCGCGCGTTTACCCGCGGCCTGCAAAAAATGCTTGCCGCCGCTCCATATTCTATTGTAAATAAATTAACGGCCAAAGGCCTTGGCCAGGCTGTAATAGTACTTGGTGAAAAATAATTAAGATATAACATGAAAAAACTGATCATAAGCTGCCTGTCGCTCCTGATGTTTGCAGGCGCCTACGCGCAAAACGCCCCTGCTCGGTCAAACGACCGGGGTAGGGTTACCCTTGCGGCTTACATACCCGACCAGGCCGATGAACTGCCTGATGCAGCCCGCAATATGCTGGCGAATAAACTTAACCAGATCATAAGCCAGAATGGTTTTGGCGGCGAGGAAGGCGAACGTTTTATCATAACCGCCAACGTGGTGGTAGTTACAAAGAACATGCTGTCGACAGCGCCGCCAATGACCGCGCTTACGCTTGATGTTAACTTGTACATTGGCGACGGCTACGAGGGCACCAAGTTTGCCAGCACAGCCGTATCGGTTAAAGGTGTAGGCGAAAACCTGGCTAAAGCCTATATCAATGCGTTTAAAAACATCAACCTAAACGACCCTAACTTGCAGGCCTTTGTAGATAAAGGCAAAGCGAAAATTATAAGCTACTACAACACCCACTGCGATGTTATTATTAAACAGGCGCAAACGCTGGCAAGTACCGGCCGTGGCGACGAGGCCATTTACAACCTTACATCGGTACCGAAGGCATGTGTTAATTGCTATGGGCGCGCAATGGCAGCTGTACCTGCTATCTACAAAAAACAAATAGAAAAAGACTGCGCAACAAAGCTTAACCAGGCTAAAAACGTTTGGGCCGCCAACCAGGATATCAACGGTGCTAATGCGGCAAGCGAAGTGCTGTCGCAGATAGACCCGCAGGCGAGCTGCTATAAGGACGTAAAGGTTTTTGTTGCGCAGATGGCAAAACGCGTTAAAGAAATTGATAACCGCGAATGGAACTTCAAGCTCCAGGAACAAAAGAATGATATGAGCATTATAAACGCCGCGCGCGATGTGGCCGTGGCCTACGCCGCGCAACCCCGAACTACCGTATACAACGTGCACGGCTGGTGGTAAAATATTGCGGCAGCTAATGTTAAAAATATTAGTAGTTAACAACCAAAGCCTTATTGTAAAGCCATGACAGAAGCCGGCAATTTGCCGGCTTTTTGTATAACTTTGTTTTGTAATGGCGTACAAGTTTATTGATAATTACCGCGAGCAGGGCGCACGTAAAAGGCTGGTTGAACTATTGAGAAAGAAGGGTATCGAGGATGAAAAAGTATTAACCGCCATTGGTAAAGTGCCCCGGCATTACTTTTTCGACGAAACGTTCTGGAACCAAGCCTATAAGGACATCGCTTTCCCGATAGGGGCCGGGCAAACCATTTCCCAGCCTTATACAGTTGCTTATCAAACCGAGTTGTTACACATCCAAAAGGGTGATAAGGTATTGGAAATAGGTACGGGCTGCGGCTATCAAACATGCATACTGATGGAACTTGGCGCAAAGGTGTTTACCATTGAGCGCCAGGAAAAACTATACGAGCGAACCATACAGGTATTACCTTATATGGGTTATAAGCCCAAATTCTTTTTAGGGGATGGATCTATTGGCATAGCATACGATGCACCGTACGATAAGATAATTGTTACTGCAGGCGCCCCAACCGTACCCGAGGTGTTATTGAAACAATTAAATATAGGTGGTATTATAGTCATCCCCGTAGGCGACGAGCAATCACAAAAAATGGTAACCGTTTTGAAAACCGCCGAAAATGATTACGAACGCCACGTGCTGGACACCTTCAGGTTTGTGCCGCTGGTAGGTGATAGGGCTTGGTGATTCAGTTGGCAGTAGCTATTACTGACATTGTGAAATGTGCAAACTGCATACGGCCCTGCAAACTACTGCTTCATCGCCCTGTCCATCTCGATCTTCGTGTCGCGCTCTTTCAGGGTTTCGCGTTTGTCGAATGTTTTTTTACCCTGGGCAAGGCCTATCTCCAGTTTGGCAAAGCCTCTGTCGCTGATAAAAAGCGCGAGGGGCACAATGGTAAGGCCCTTTTCCTCGCCGCGGTTATGCAGCTTTTTTAGTTCTTTTTTGTGGAGCAGAAGCACCCGGTCACGCTTGGCCTCATGGTTGTAGAACGACCCCATCGAATATTCGGATATGTGCAGGTTACGCACGTACAATTGATTATCGATAAAGGTGCAGAAAGCATCGTTTAAATTGGCTTTACCCTCGCGTATCGATTTGATTTCGGTGCCCAGTAGCTTTATACCGGCGGTGTATTTATCCAGTATATGGTACTCAAAGTATGCCTTTTTATTCTTGATATATATGTTCTGCTCCATTACGCTGCAAATATGCAATTATTTTTTTCTTTGCGGTTTAACAACCAGCACGGGGATGTTTACCTTATGCCTCACCGCGTCAACCGTTGTGCCAAAAATAAGGTCTTTTAAAACTTTATGCCCGTGCGACCCCATCACCAGGAAGTCTGTTTTAGTATCCTTAACAATTTGGGCTATCGAGGCAGCCGGACTGCCAAACCCGATGTTAGCTTCGGCTTTATAGCCAAGCTTAATTAATACAGCCACATATTTATCCAGGTTGTCGGCATCGCTTTGGGTCTCGTTATCCATTACCTGTTTGCCATAATAGCGCGCGCCGGCGGTTTCAACAACGTGAATAAGGGTATAATGGGCCTTTTTGCCACCCTGCATCAATGCATGCCGGATACAATCCTGATCGTTGCGCGAAAAATCGATGGTAATACCTATCTGTTTATAGCTTACGGCGTCGAGGTTATCTAATGCCGCCGCGATACCATGCGGTACATAAATTGGCTGATCAGCATGTTTATATAGCAACGGCCGAAGAAATACATATAATAGCAGTAGCCCTATAGCCACTGCAACGGGGGTTATAACATAGTTAACCAGGGTAGCCGAGCCGGGGCTCGCGGCGGCCCACGTTTCTATTTCCTGTATCACCAGCCTTACATTTAGCCCTACTATCAGCGTAGCAAAAGTCCAGGCCAATACTTTAAGCGGAAGGCTGGTTGCGAACTTACCCATGCGTTTTTTGTCGGATGTGAAATGTATCAGCGGGATAATGGCAAAACCCAACTGAAGGCTCAGTACCACCTGGCTTAAAATCAGTAATTTACCTAAGCCTTCGTCGCCGGCATGTAAAACGGTAAAAAAGGCCGGTACAATAGCCAGCAGCCGCGTTAACAAACGCCGTAGCCATGGCGCAATACGCAGGTTCAGGTGACCTTCCATAATGATCTGGCCGGCAAGTGTACCGGTAACGGTCGAGCTTTGCCCGGCAGCTATCAGCGCTATGGCAAACAGCGCCGGGGCAAGCTTCCCGAAAATGTTGGTGAGCAATTTATGCGCGTCCTGTATTTCGGCAACCTCGTGATAGCCGCGGCCAAAAAATGCGCTGGCAGCCAGTATCAATATTGCCGCGTTTACAAAAAAGGCCAGGTTAAGTGCAATGGTGGTATCCCAAAAATTATATCGTATAGCATTTTTTACGCCTGCTTCGCTGCGGTCTATCTTGCGCGTTTGCACCAGCGACGAGTGCAGGTACAGGTTATGCGGCATTACCGTAGCGCCAATAATGCCTATAGCAATGTAAAGTGCCTGGTTATTCAGCGTGGTGGGGATAAAGCCCCTTGCAATATCTACCACATCGGGCTTTACAATAAACATTTGAGCCAAAAATGCTATGCCTACCACAAATATCAGCGATATGATAAAGCCTTCCAGTTTTCGCATGCCCTTATTTAACAGGAAAAGTAGCAACAAGGTGTCGAGCAAGGTTATGGATACGCCCCAGATCAACGGCAGGCCAAACAGCAGGTTTAAGCCGATGGCCATACCAATGATCTCGGCCAGGTCGCAAGCGATGATGGCTATCTGGGCCAATATGTAAAGGCAAAAATTAATAAAGCGCGGATAGGTATGTTTTGATGCCTGTGCAAGATCCAGCCCCCTGACGATACCCAGCCTAACCGCCAGATTTTGTAAAAGCAGCGCAATCATGTTTGACAACAGCAAAACCCAGATCAATTTATACCCAAACTGGCTGCCCGCGGCCAGGTCGGTTGCCCAGTTACCCGGATCCATGTAACCAACGCTTACCAGGTAAGCAGGCCCTAAAAACGAGAGTAATTTGCGCCAGCCGGTCTTGTTTTCGGTTGTTACGGTATTGTGAACATTTCCTAACGAATGGTTATCGTGTGTTGTTGTCATAAAGCTATCAGCAGGTTGTTTGCCACATCGCGGCTAATTTGTATTTCCTTGTTATCTATATCCAGTATCACGGCGTTATCGTACTTTATTATTTCTTTTACGGTAACCCTTTTGCCGATGGTAAGCCCCTGTTTCTCCAGGTATTGTAAAAATGCCGAAGAATGCTCCCTAACGCCCGATATTGTGCCACTGGCATTAACAGCAATTGCAGAAATGGGTTTCAGATCGTTCTTTTTAAAGTTGCCGTTGCTATCGGGTATGGGGTCGCCATGCGGGTCGCGGGTGGGGAAGCCCATGAAGGCATCGAGGCGGTCAATTAACTCGTTCGAGGAAATGTGTTCCATTTCTTCGGCCATTTCATGCACCTCATCCCATTTGAAGTTTAGCTTTTCAACTAAAAAGTATTCCCATAGCCGATGCCGCCGGATAATGTTTACCGCAACCTTTTCGCCGGTTTTGGTTAACGTAACCCCCTGGTAGCGGGTGTAATTGATCAGTAGCTTTTCGGCAAGCTTCCTCAGCATATCGGTTACCGACGATGCTTTGGTGGCCAGCTCGGCCGCTATTTGGTTAGTGCTTACACTTTCGGCTATCATTGATAGCTTATAAATAGCTTTCAGGTAGTTTTCTTCTGCTAAAGTATACATTTATACAAATCTAATAATTTTTTTAGTTGTGTCTAAAAATACAAATTAAAATCAAATAAGTTTTGCATAAATAGTTTTAAAAAAAATTATATTTTGTGAGATGCATAATGCTTTATATTTGCACGTACCATGGCTCAAGAATTAGACAAAATAGACCTTCAGATACTAAAAATTTTACAGGAGAACGGCCGCATAACAAACTTGCAGCTTTCAAATGAAATAGGCTTATCGCCCGCGCCAACTTTAGAAAGAGTGCGTAAACTGGAAAATGCCGCGTTTATAAAAAGCTATCATGCCCTGGTAGATGAAGAAAAACTTGGGCTGGGTATTAAAACCTTTATACAGATATCCCTGGATTTTCATCAAAAAAATACTATTCAAACTTTTTTAGATGAAATACAAACCATTAAAGAAATAACAGAGTGTCATCATGTTACGGGCCAGTGCGACTTTTTACTGAAGGTGTATGTACGGGACATTAAATCGTACGAACAACTGATCATGGAAAAGATAAGCCGTATTACAGTGGTTAAAACTTTCCAAACCATGATGATCATGAGCACCAGCAAAAAAGAACCGATAGTGCCGCTTGAATATTAGTTTTGAATGTGCAGATATGCAGATTTCAGATGTGCAGGTGAACTCAAAACTCGCCTGCACATTTTTAGTTTTATAGCTCTTAACCCCGCATCTGCATATTTGAACATTTGAAATTCGCACATCTACAATTGCCAATCAATCGGCTTTTTCCCCTGTTTTACCAGGAAATCATTAGTTTTTGAGAACGGTTTCGACCCAAAGAACCCGCCGTGGCTAACCGCTAATGGTGATGGGTGAGTGGATTTAATGATCAGGTGGTTGTTGTCAGGGTTGATTAGGGCGGCTTTTGATTGGGCGTAGGCCCCCCAAAGTATAAACACTATACCTTTCTTCTCGTCGGATAAGGTTTTGATAGCTGCGTCAGTAAACTTTTCCCAACCCTTTTTTTGGTGTGAGCCGGCCGTTGCAGCCCTAACTGTTAAGGTAGCGTTTAATAACAGCACGCCTTGCTCGGCCCATTTGGTGAGGTCGCCGGTTTGGGGGATATGGAAGCCCGGGATATCGGTTGATAGTTCCTTATATATGTTTTTTAACGACGGCGGCACGGCCACTCCCTGTTGTACCGAAAACGACAAGCCGTGTGCCTGGTGCGGGCCATGATAGGGATCCTGGCCCAATATCACAACCTTAACATCGTCAAAAGGTGTAATGTTAAAGGCGTTAAAAATGTCGGCATTTTTGGGGTAAATAATGTGGCCGTTGTCTTTCTCGGTTTTAAGGAAAGCTTTAAGGGTGTGCATGTACGGCTTTTCAAACTCTGCGCTTAAATGTTCCTTCCAAGATGGGTGTAATTCTCCTGCCATAAATATTAATACTGGTGTTTTATTTAGCTTACAAATAACGATATTTGCACACTGTTTTTATACTAATACAAATTATGTCGAATATAGTTAGGTTAATTGTTGCTTGTGTTATAATGGGTGCCGGGGTTACATTCTGCGCCTTTGGTTTTTGGGGATGGGGGATACTGATATTTTTATTAGGCGGTATTACGTTGCTTACCTTCTTTTTTAATGAGAATATGCTGCTTGCCCAATTTTATCTGCGCCGCGAAAACTCAGAAAAGGCCGAAGCAGCCCTGCTTAAAATAACCGACTATGAAAAACAACTTTACAAAAGCCAGCATGGTTATTACAACCTGTTAATTGGTTTAATAGAATCGCGCAAGGCTCCGTTAAAATCAGAGAAATACTTCAAGAAAGCCCTTCAACTGGGCATGGGCATGTCGCACAATATTGCGCTGGCCAAATTAAGCCTTGCTGGTATATCAATGGCAAAACGCAACAAACGCGAGGCCGAGATGTATTTGAAAGAGGCAGCAAAGGATGACAAGAACAAGCTACTTGCCGACCAGATAAAGATGATGAAGGGCCAGATGTCGCAAATGGATAAGCAGCAGGTAGTGCGCGGCGGGTTCCGTCAAAAATTCTAAAAAGAAACAATAAACGCTTATTTTTCGTTCAGGTGGCTGAAGTAATCAGGCTCTGATGAGCTGGTTTTCGATGGCTCGATGTGCCTGTCGATGATATGGCTGTAATAACCATGATCTGCATCTGGTTCGGCAGGTTTTGATACCTCAACTATTTTTAGCAGGCTGCGGATAAACGACAGGTCGAAATTGCTCCTGTTCAGTTTTATCAGGTATTCGTTTTCGGTTATTTCAAGGATTGAATTAGTCATGGTATTCAATTATAGTGTGTACGGTATAAAATTCAATAACTACTATTAATTGAAAGTTGTGCTTGCTTTACCTTTTTGTTAAGAAATTTGGAAAATCTGGGGAGTTCATATTGATGGTTCATAGTTCATAGCCAATAGCCTCATTACTGTGGAGCGATAGGGACGTGGCAATCTTCGACGTGCATATCGCCGACTTTTCTATCGAAGATGCTACGCACGCAACGACGCGCGGAGAGTTAAAACAAAAAAGTGCGCTGTTTAGCGCACTTTTTTGTTTTATAAAGTTCTTACTATGAATCTAGAACTAATCTATTCAAACCACTTCATTACCTCTTCTTTTGTCGGCATGGCGATGTCCAGCTTTAGTTTCTTGCGCATCCCGCCAAGATCGTTGAACACCTTGTTTGGGTTGCCGGCTTTGAGTTCTTCAACGCTGTTAAAGCCCATTTTATTAAGCACGGGCACCCATCCTGCGGGCACGCCTATCTTAATAAAATCTTCCGGGGTGGCTACTTTGGCTTTCTTTTCCGGGCGCATCTGAGGGAAGAACAACACTTCCTGTATGGTGCTTTGATTGGTCATCAGCATCACTAAACGGTCGATACCAATGCCCAGGCCCGATGTTGGCGGCATCCCGTATTCAAGGGCGCGTAAAAAGTCGTCGTCCATGGCCATAGCCTCGTCATCGCCGCGGCCGGCCAGTACCAGTTGTTCTTCTAAACGCTCGCGCTGGTCGATCGGGTCATTTAACTCCGAATAAGCGTTAGCTATCTCTTTACCATTAACAAACAACTCAAAACGCTCTACCAAACCGTCTTTAGTACGGTGCTTTTTAGCAAGCGGCGTCATCTCAATGGGATAGTCGGTAATATAGGTTGGCTGTATCAGGTTATGCTCAACCTTAGCGCTGAATATCTCGTCTATCAGTTTGCCTTTGCCCATGCTGGCATCCACCTCGATGGCCAAATCAGCGCATACTTTACGCAGGCCTGTTTCGTCCATGGCAGATACATCTATACCGGTATATTTCAAGATAGAATCGTACATCGACAGCTTTTCGTACGGGCCCGCAAAGTTTATCTCATTTTGGCCTACCTGTACCACGGGCACGCCGTGCACAGCTTTAGCAACGGTTTCTAAACATTCTTCAACCATGGCCATCATCCATACATAATCTTTGTAAGCTACGTATATCTCCATGGCGGTAAACTCGGGGTTGTGGGTGCGGTCCATACCCTCGTTACGGAACATCTTACCAAATTCATATACCCCATCAAAACCGGCTACAATAAGGCGTTTCAGGTAAAGTTCGTTGGCGATGCGTAAAAACAGCGGCATATCCAGCGTGTTGTGATGCGTGGCAAAAGGCCGCGCTGCAGCACCGCCGTGCACAGGCTGTAGTATAGGCGTTTCAACCTCCATCCAGCCCTGCGCGTTAAAATAGGCACGCATGCTGCTGATCACCTTTGAGCGGTTGATAAAGATGTTTTTATATTCAGGATTAACCGTTAAATCTACATAACGCTGGCGGTAACGCATTTCGGGGTCGGTAAAGCCGTCGTGTATGGTGCCGTCGTCTTCGCGTTTTACAACCGGCAGCGGCTTCAACGACTTAGAAAGTACAGTAAGCTCTTCTGTATGTACCGATATTTCGCCGGTTTGCGTTAAAAAAACAAACCCTTTAACGCCTACATAATCGCCTATATCCAAAAGCTTTTTAAATACGGTATTATAAAGCGTTTTATCTTCGCCGGGACAAATATCATCTCGTTTAATATAGATCTGAACGCGGCCGGTACTGTCCTGCAATTCAAAAAAGGAGGCACTGCCCATAATGCGGCGAGTCATGATACGGCCTGCAATTACAACCTGTTTATACTTATCCGGCTCGGCTTCAAAATTGTCATTAATGTCCTGTGCCCATGCGGTCACATCAAAAGCTTCGGCAGGATAGGGATTTATGCCCAGTTCGCGTAGATCATTTAACGATTTGCGACGTTGTATCTCCTGTTCGGATAGTGCATTACTCATATTGTAAAAAGGGTATTTATTAAGGCTGCAAAAATAGGATTTTTAGGTGAGATATGTGAGGCGGGTTATAAGATTGGGCAAAGCAAATTTACTCACCCCGACATCGCTCCGCTTGCCGACCCTCTCTGCTGCGCAAAGAGGGTGTGAGAAGGCGAAAAAGCAGCTTATCTAATTCACTAATTGACTAAATTTGCACCCATGAATATTAAAGTGATCGCTTTTGATGCCGATGATACCCTCTGGGTTAACGAACCTTATTTCAGGCAAACTGAAGAGCAATTTTGCACGCTGTTATCATCGTATGCGTCGCAGCACGAACTGGAGCGCGAATTGCTGAAGATAGAAATAGCCAACCTGTCGCTTTATGGATATGGCATAAAGGGATTTGTGCTGTCGATGATTGAAGCGGCCATGAAGATCACCCAAAATACGTTAAGCATTGAAGTGGTGGGAGAGATCATAGAACTGGGAAGGCAAATGCTTAATCAGCCCATAGAACTGCTTGACGGGGTGGAAGAAGTGCTTGAAACGTTGAAAAGTAAATACCGGCTGGTAGTGGCCACTAAAGGCGACCTGCTCGACCAGGAACGAAAACTCAAAAAATCGGGACTTAATCCATACTTTCATCATATCGAAATTATGAGCGAAAAGGATGATGCCAACTTTCTTAAACTGATAAAACACCTGGATATTAAACCCGACGAACTATTAATGGTGGGCAACTCTCTAAAAAGCGATGTTATGCCGGTGCTTAATATCGGCGGCCATGCGGTGCACGTGCCTTATCATATCACCTGGGCCCATGAGCAAATTGAGCATAGTATAGATAACGAGCGCTTTAAGAGTGCTGTTACTATTAAGGATATCTTAGCGTACCTGTAACATGAAGACAAAAATTGACCTGGAAACCTGGTCCCGCAAACACCATTTCGAATTTTTTAACGCTTTTGACGAACCCTTGTTCGGCGCTACTGTAAACATCGATGTAACCATTGCCTACCAAAAGGCTAAGCAACGCGGCATATCATTTTTTTTGTATTATCTGCACTGTATTTTAACAGCGGCCAACAAGGTGGAAGAGTTTAAGTATCGTGTGGAAGATGGCGAGGTATATTTATATGATGTGGTGAATACATCAACAACCATTAGCAGGCCCGATACCACCTTTGGATTTTCGTATATAGATCATCACCCCGATCTGGACCAATTTATTATTGGCGCGCAGGCCGAAATCAAGCGTGTAAAAAGCACCGTAGGCCTTGAATTGCGGCCTGTATATAATGTTTTACATGTATCGGCTATACCATGGGTAAATTTTACAGCGTTAACGCATGCCCGTAACTTCGCGTTTAAGGACAGCATGCCCAAGATATCTTTAGGTAAAATAACCGAACTGAACGGTAGAAAGACTATGCCTGTTTCGGTTACGGTACATCACGGCCTGATGGACGGGCGCCACGTAGGCGAGTTTATTGATACTTTCCAGGAATTGCTTAACAGGCAGTAACAGCTGCGCAGGTGGGAAAGATCCATCAATGAACCAATGACAGCGAAGCGAATGATCAATGAGCTCAATAAGCAACCGAAGCGCATAAAGCCGCGTAATACCTTCGCAAGTGCGATATAGATTGTGAAATGTAAATGATATATTTACGTATCTGCACCAGTCCACATGATACTTAAAAGAACCTTTGCTGTAATTTTAATTGCATTAACACTATGGTCCTGTAAAAAGGATGTGGTTTTTGTGCCCAACTCCGAAAACGGGTTGCCCGGCTTGTGGGAGCAATTAAACGATTTTGAAGGGGTAGGCCGGGTGCGTTCTTTCGGGTTCACTATAGGTAGCAAGGGGTATGTAATTGGTGGCAATGCCGCCAGCGGTTTTAACTCGGAACTGATCAATGATTTTTGGGAATATAACCCGGCCAATGACAAATGGAAACGCAGGGCGGATTACCCCGGCCAGGCAGGCGAATACCTAAAGGGTTTTAGCATTAATGGTAAGGGGTATGTAGGTACGGGCTTTGGCAGGCGTTTAGCTATACCCGGAGACGATAAACCACAAAACAACGATTTTTGGGAATACAACCCCGCAACCAATAAGTGGACCCGGAAAGCCGATTTTGCCGGGGGGGAGCGTGAAAACGTAATAGCTTTTGAAATAGATGGTAAGGGATATATGGGTTTAGGCACTGATAACGACTATAACGCCAGCTTTAAAGATATGTGGAGCTATGACGCTGTAGCGGATAAGTGGACCCGCGTTGCCGATTACCCGGGAAGCGGAAGCTTTGGCGTAGCAGCGTTTGCCTGTAACGGCAAAGGCTATGCAGGTACAGGCGGGGCGTACCCTAACATAGCTGCAAAGGATTTCTGGCAATACGACCCTGTTGGCGATAAGTGGACGAAGATGGCCGATTTTCCGGGGAAAGGGAGGGCTTTTAGCGGCCAGTTTGTGATAGGCGAAAAAGGCTATGTTGGGTTCGGATCTACCCTGACCGAAACCGCTGGCGATTGGTACATGTATGACACGGGCAAAAACAGTTGGCAGAAGATCACTAATTTTACCGGACCTATCCGTTACGATATGGTTAGCTTCGCGATAAACGGTGTGGGTTACATCGGTACAGGCAACCCCGGCCTGCTAACGGATTTTTGGAAATACACCCCCCGCAAAACAGATTAGCTTAATGCCTGAAAGCCGTGTATATCAGCATGGATACGCTGTTAACCAGGGCATGCAGGGCTATGCCCCAGAAAAAGCCGTTTTTAAAACGGATGTAAGTTAGAAACCAACCCATGAGCAACTGGGGGATCACAAAGAATGGATATAGGTAGATGATACTCCATTGCAGCGGCACGTAGTTGAAAATATGCATGAGCCCAAAACCAAGGATGGATATGATTATTAGCCGGCTTTGCAGTTTTTCGCCGGGCGACTTAACCCGGGGTAAAACCCGGTTAAAAATTAAATAACCCACAACAAATAGTATCGCCCTTGCCAACAGGTTTACTGCGAGGCCTTGTTGTTGAAGACGGGGCAGGATTTTTGCAGCCAGCACCAGTGCAAAACCAAGCGACAAAGCGATATGCTGCCTTTTAAAAGATAGCGGCAAACGGAAGATGCTTTCCTCAATTACAGGCGCGGCGATGCAGATATATAATACTGCCTTGAAGTACCCAAATTTTTCGAAAAACCTCAGCATCGAAACATGGTACTGTTTGGTTATACTTTTAAAATGCAGCACGTGGGTTGCAAAAAAGTCAACCGCCAAAGCTATTGGCGCTGTTAACAGGTTAAACAAAAATATAATGCCATAAATTTGCAGCAGCAATACCAGCTTTTGTTGACAACGGCGCTCTGTACCTAATGTGGGATAAGCCCGAATAGCGAAGAATTCTTTTAACATGTGATGATAACCCCGGCACTATTCGGTGTCATCTTCCCAATTATACAGGTCGTCAATGGCATCGGCATATTTCTTTTCTATTACTTTGCGTTTGGCTTTAAGCGTTGGGGTAATTTCACCGGCCTCCATGCTGAACGGGGTGCGCTTTACCTTAAAGTTTTTAATACGCTCAAACTTGGCCAGCTCGTTTGATAAACGCTTCACGTCCTGAGCTATCCAGTCAACAATTTCCTTTTCCTCGATAAAAAGCTCAGGTTTTTCAAAAAAGTCGTCCCCCATATTAAAGGCATCCTGCAAGGTTTCGCGGCCCGGCACCAGTATGGCGGTAATGTATTCGCGTTTATCGCCAATTAAAAATACCTGTTCAATTTTTGGGCTTTTTAAATAAGTGTTCTCTACCGGGGTGGGGTAAACATTTTTACCATAGGCATTTACAAGCATATTTTTTAACCTGTCGGTAATCTGCAGGTTTCCGCGGTGAAAACGACCAATGTCGCCAGTATGAAACCACCCCTCGGTGTCGATAACGGAGGCGGTCTCTTCGGGCTTTTTCCAGTACCCTTTCATTACGCAATGCCCCCGCACAATGATCTCGCCCTCTTCTGATTCAAAATTTGGGTTAAAGCTTTCGTGAGTTTGTATGGTGTATATTTTTTTGGTATCCACGTTTTGTATGCCCACCTCAATGCCTGGTATAATGCGGCCAACGGTGCCGTATATAATGCGGTCATTCTCGGTAACCGCCATAACGGGAGAGGTCTCCGTAAGGCCGAAACCTTCCAGTAGTTTTATACCGATATCACCAAAAAACTCACCGATATTTTTGGGCAGCGCGCCGCCGCCTGATAACAGCACTTTTAAACGGCCGCCTGTTTTTTCTTTTATTTTACTGAATACCAGCTTGTCCGCCAGTTTCTGCTGTGCGCTGAGTATAATGCCGGGCTTTTTACCGGCCTCTTGTTCCAATCGATATTGGCGCCCAATTTTAAGGGCCCAGGTAAATATTTTTGTTTTAACACCGCCGGCCGCAAGGCCGTTCTTCATGGCCTTGTCATGTATACGCTCAAGCAGCCGCGGCACACAGCACATAACGGTTGGCTTAACCTCGGCCATGTTACGGGCCAACAATTCAAGGCTTTGGGCAAAGGCGATGGCGCAGCCCTTATTCATGCAGATGTAGTAGGTAGCCATACGTTCAAACACATGCGAAAGCGGCAGGAAAGACAGAAACATATCCGTCTTTTCAATTATCGGTATCTGAATCAAACTTGTGCGACAGTTTTCTGTAAGGTTGTAATGGGTAAGCATTACACCTTTTGGCGTACCCGTAGTGCCCGACGTATAGATGAGGCAGGAAAGATCAGACGGCAGGATGGCTTCGCGGGCGGCATTTATGGCCATGCGGTATTCATCTACAATAGCTAAACCTTCTTCTATTACTTTTTTAAAGCCCACAACGCCGGCATTTAGCTGCAGGCCTTCAGTAAACTTTTCGAAGCCCTCAAAAGCCGGGATAATGCGGATAAGCGAGGGGCAATTATTGGCAATCTTCAAAACTTTGCGGCATAAAAACGGATTGCCCGTGATGATGGTGCGTGATTCCGAATCGTTAAGTATGTATTCTATTTCGTTTTCAGAAAGGGTGGGGTATATCGATGTATTTACCGCGCCTATTTGCTGTAACGCCTGGTCGTAATAAATATAATCGGGGCCGTTCTCGATGATCAGGGCAAGGCGGTCGCCTTTTTTGATGCCTATATTCAAGAACCAGGCCGATAAGGCATCGATCTTCTCAAGCGCTTGTTTATAGGATATTTCAACCCAGGTATCCTTTACCTTATGGATCAGGAAAGTCTGGTCTTCGGGGTGTATGTTAGCAACAATATTACGGATCAGTTCCGGTATAGTTGATTGCTCAGCTACAATGTTCATTAAGTTTATATCAGGTTATATACTAACAAAGCTAATTATTTTGCTTTTAATTAAAAACGCCCCAATAACCAACCGCTAGATACGCCAGCCGCGTTAATCCGGTACGCCCAGGGTGTTCACGTTCGACACACGTGAACACCGTGAACATTCATGAACACTTGATAATCAGATGATTGACATTTTAGTGTTTTTCAATCATTAAATTAAAACTTTCACATCAATAATGATGTGGCGAAAGATCTACGCAATTATTTGTTTATAGTCCAAGTTGTTTTATAGTTGAAATGGTCAAGTCATATTGTTCCTGCAAAGGAACAATAGTTCGTAATGATTTACTGATATCTTTACCCTCTTTACTCCATAAGTAAGGATAAAAGCTAAAAACGTTGTCCCCGTTTAAAGTGGCGACATCTTTTTGCCAGCCTTCCCATTTATCGCCTTTATAAAAAAGATCAAGGTTACCGTTTAAGCAAAAATCTAAAAACTCAGAATAACCCTGGCCAAGCGATTCCCATTTCAGGGTTTCAGGCGCCAGGTAATAAACTTTACCCAATTCTTGGCCCAATGCCCCGCCATTTATAGCGAACAGTCCGCCTATGGCATCGTCACCAATAAGCAGGTACGTGGGTTTTTTTCCAAACTCTTTAAAGGTTTTGCCTTTATTCCATTTTGGTAGGCTTCTATTCATTTTGCTGTCACTCCCACATCCAAGTATACGTATCCAACCGTTGTCAATTAAAATACCACCTGTAAAATAAATTACAGCGCCCATTAAAGAGCGTGTTGTTACTTGAGTTTGATAAAGAGCTTCGTCCGCTTTTTCCTGATTCGCCGGCAATATAGTTACCGGGTTTTTAGCTGCTTTAACCAGTTGTTTTAGAATAGTTTGCCCGCTTTTATCTGCTGTGAGAATATTTATTGGGCGCATTGCCGTTTGGGCAGATGAAACACATATACTTATAATTAAACATACTACCGTGCTAAAAACTGACCTTAGATTCATTAGATTTTTGTTAGACGCTAATTTAGGTTTTAGTTGCGAAATAATATATCTCGGTTTGTAGCAACGTTTTGCGTGTTCTCGATCAGGTGTTCTTTTACGTTTATTATACAGCATTGTTATCAGGCTATCTATATGTTACTAAACAAAAAAGGCTGATTATATTTATAATCAGCCTTTGATAATGTCGTTAAATAAAATTTTATACCGAGAAGCTTTCACCACAGCCGCAGGTGCGGGTGGCGTTGGGGTTGTGGAAATTAAAGCCCTTGCCGTTCAGTCCGTCGCTAAAATCAAGCTCGGTACCGGCCAGGTATAAAAACGATTTCATATCCAGGGCAAAGCGTACGCCGCGGTCTTCAAAAAACTGGTCGCCCTTTTTTTCCTCGTTATCAAAATCGAGGTTGTAAGATAAACCGGAACAGCCGCCGCCCTGTACAGATACACGCAAAAAGTACGAGCTATCCAGCCCGCTATCGCGCATCAATGCATCTATTTTAGCTTTTGCTTTATCAGTTACAGTTACCATTGTTTTTGATTTGAGATCTGAGATATTAGATTTGAGACAAGCTCGAAACATTATACCTCAAACATTAATAATTTACCAGATGCAAGTATCTCAAATCTCACATCTAATATCTTACATCTCTAAATTAGCATTGTTTTTGATTTGAGATCTGAGATATTAGATTTGAGACAAGCTCGAAACATTATACCTCAAACATTAATAATTTACCAGATGCAAGTATCTCAAATCTCACATCTAATATCTTACATCTCTAAATTAGTGATGTGATTTTTCCAGCGCGATCGGCTCCATGCCGTTTTTAACGCGGAAATCGTTAATAGCTGCTTTTATAGCATCTTCTGCCAAAACCGAGCAGTGGATCTTTACCGGTGGCAAAGCCAGTTCTTCAACGATATCCATGTTATCTATCTTCATGGCGTCGTCAACGCTTTTGCCCTTTAACCACTCGGTAGCTAAAGATGAAGAAGCGATTGCCGAACCGCAGCCAAAGGTTTTAAATTTTGCATCGGTGATGATGTTGTTATCATCAACCTGTATCTGCAAGCGCATAACGTCGCCGCACTCTGGCGCACCAACAAGGCCGGTACCAACCTTGTGGCTGCTCTTATCTAACGTACCCACATTGCGGGGGTTAGTATAATGGTCAATTACTTTATCTGAATAAGCCATTTTTTTAAGTATTAAGTCAAAAGTAAAAAGTCAAAAGCTTTAGTACTTTTTGCGTTTTAAATTCTAAACTCTAAATTCTAAAATAAATCCGAAATCGAAAATCGTAAATCCGAAATCAGTTTAGTGTTCTGCCCACTCTATCGAGTCAAGGTCAATGCCTTCTTTAAACATTTCCCAAAGCGGTGACAGTTCGCGCAGGTGAGTAACCGCTTTTTTGGTTACTTCAACAGCGTAATCAACTTCCTCTTCGGTTGTAAAGCGGCCCAGGCCAAAACGTATAGACGAGTGCGCCAGGTCGTCAGATAATCCTAAGCTTTTTAAAACGTAAGATGGCTCTAACGATGCCGATGTACAAGCCGAACCCGACGATACTGCCAGGTCTTTCATGGCCATCATCAAACCTTCGCCTTCAACATATTTAAATGATATATTGGCAACATGCGGCAAGCGGTGTTCTACATTACCATTCACGTAGCTTTCTTCCAATACAGTTAAAGCACTTTCCAGCTTATCGCGCAGGGCCGAAAGGCGTTTGGCTTCGCTTTCCATTTCTAAACCGGCAATTTCGCAGGCTTTGCCCAGGCCAACAATGCCCGGTACGTTTAACGTACCCGAACGCATGCCGCGTTCGTGGCCGCCGCCATCCATTTGCGCGGTCACCTTAACACGCGGACCTTTACGGCGTACGTATAAAGCGCCAACCCCCTTAGGGCCGTACATTTTATGTGCCGATAAGGCCAGCAGGTCGATACCATCAGCAATAACGTTAACCGGTATTTTACCAACAGCCTGTGTAGCATCCGTCATGAATAGTGCACCGTATTTATGCGCTATGGCAGCAATTTCTTTTATAGGTTGTATAACGCCAATTTCGTTATTGCCATACATGATGGATACCAGGATGGTTTCGCTGGTCATGGCTGCTTCAAGGGTGGCAAGGTCAACCAGGCCGTCCGGTTTAACCGGCAGGTAAGTAACCCGTCCGCCAAGCTTTTCAACGTGCTTGCAGGCATCTAAAACGGCCTTATGCTCGGTAACGGCAGTAATAATATGATTGCCTTTTTCTTTATACATTTCAAATACACCCTTAATAGCAAGGTTGTCAGATTCGGTAGCGCCCGATGTAAAGATGATCTCTTTTTCAGAAGCGCCGATAAGTTTTGCAACCTGCTCGCGTGCATAATCAACGCCCTCTTCGGCTACCCAGCCAAACGGGTGGTTACGGCTTGCAGCATTACCAAACTTTTGGGTAAAGTAAGGCAGCATAGCATCAAGCACCCTTGGGTCCATAGGGGTAGTGGCGTTATTATCTAAATAAATTGGGATGTTCATGGTAAAAAATTAACATTACAAATATACGTAAACTTTTACTTTAATAGCTTTGGTTAGCTATAAATTGCATTTTGATGCCAAGAATTTACAATATTTGGACATGAATAAGATAGAGCACATAGGCATTGCGGTTAACAGTGTTAAACAGGCGGGCGATATCTACCAGAAATTGCTTAACACAACTGTTTATAAAACAGAAGATGTGGCCACCGAGGGGGTTAAAACCGCGTTTTTGCAGGCCGGGCCAAATAAGATAGAACTGCTGGAAGCCACCAATACGGATAGTCCTATTGCTAAATTTATTGAAAAACGCGGCGAAGGCATCCACCATATAGCCTTTGATGTAACCGATATTGCTGCCGAAATGGCCCGCCTTAAAGCAGAAGGCTTTGTTTTATTGAATGATGTACCAAAAAAGGGCGCCGATAATAAGCTGGTTTGCTTTGTGCACCCAAAGGGAATGAATGGGGTTTTGGTAGAGTTGTGCCAGGAGGACACCCGAAGCGCCCCGAAGTAGGGGCCGGAGTTTGAAATTATATCAAATAGTTTGCTGTTGATAACCACATTAAGACGAGTAAGCAGTGTTATAAGTAGTGGCTTTATATGGGGGGCGGACGATATGGCGTTGAAGGATGTTTGCATCCCATTTTAACAGCCCTCCAAAAAAAAAATTGTTAAACAACCAATAAACCATAAACAACGTATAAAGGTCGTTGCATTTTATTAACTCTTTAATGACAAGTTATCTGTTACGCGGCATAGCGGCTATGCTGGTGGTGTCATCCTTTGCGATGTGCACAAAAAAAACAATTATTCAGCCTAAGAACGACCCACCGGCGAGTGATACTCTATCGGTAAAAGAATCTGATAGCGCCAACGCGGGTTTTACATATACTGTACACCCCTCCGAATGGTTTATTGATGGCACTAATATCCCTCCGGGCGCTGTTGTTTACGTGCCGGCCGGAACGCGGGGCTCTTTGCTGTTAAAAAATTTCAAAGGCACTGCCGCAAATCCAATCATCATCATTAATAAAGGCGGTAAAGTAACGTTTTCTGCACCAACCGCGGCTTCATACGGCTTTAAAACCCAAAACTGTCAATTCTTTAAAATATCGGGTAACGGCCAATCGGGTGTTAAATACGGATTTGATGTGAACGGCGGAAACATTGGCATGACGATGGACGACCTGAGCTCGGATTTTGAGATCACAAATGTTGAGGTACGCAACAGCGGCTTTGCCGGTATTATGGCAAAAACCGACCCTTCATGCGATATAGCAACCCAGCGCGGCCACTTTACCATGAAGAACATCAAAATTCACAGGAACTATATTCATAAAACAGGCGGTGAGGGCGTATACGTGGGTAACTCCTTTTATGCCGAAGGGGTTTCGCTTGCGTGCGGCACAGTACTGCCGCACGATATAAAAGCGGTTTATATATACAGCAACGTCGTGGACTCTACCGGTTGCGAAGGCATACAGGTTGGCAGCGCGGTTTCGGGATGTAAGGTGTATAATAATACCATCACATCGCCCGGATTATCGCCTTTTGCCAGCGGACAGAACAATGGCATACAAATAGGCGAGGGCACAGGCGGTACTTGTTACAACAACCTGATAAAAAATGCACCGGGCAACGGCATCATTGTTTTGGGGCTTGGGGATAACCTGGTTTATAATAACTACATTATTAACGCGGGCAATAACGGTATTTTTGCAGATTCGCGGTACACACCGGGCCCAAATTTTCAGTTTATAAACAATACTATCATCTCGCCCGGAGACGACGGGATAAAGTTAAATTCGGTATTTATCCCCATGAATACGGTTATCAATAACGTGATCATCAACCCCGGTACGGGCGTAGCCATCCACCGGATGAATGGCGATGTGAAGCTTAGCACCGCTAATAATTATGTTAACATTGATGTTAATGCCTGCGGGTTTGTAAACTTTAACAGCGGTAACTATCGTTTAAAAGCGTCGTCGCCGCTTATTAATGCCGGCAGCAATGTTTCGGCGTATGGCATAAATACCGATTATTACGGCGGCGTACGCCCTTCGGGAAGTGGTTTTGATATTGGTGCAGCCGAATTTCAGGAGCCGTGATAGGTATTATCATCAACCAATCGTTTGCTTTTGTATAAGATACTAACCAAATAAAACCTCTCAACACCCTGTTAAAAACTTTTTACGTTAAGCTTTTTACTTTAAACTTTTATTGTTACATTTGCACCTCTTTTATAAGAAAGAAAGTATACAATAGCAATGAAAAAAGATCTGCATCCATCAAACTATAGGTTAGTTGTTTTCAAGGATATGTCAAACGACTATTCTTTCATAACCAAATCATGCATCGATAGCCGCGAAACCGTAAAATGGGAAGATGGCAACGAGTATCCATTGATCAAATTAGAAATTTCGCACACTTCGCACCCGTTTTACACAGGTAAGATGAAGTTAGTTGATACAGCCGGGCGTATTGATAAATTCCGTACCCGTTACAACAAAAAATAAGTGTTTTTTCAATAAAATATTGATGAGTTCCCCGCAAAACGGGGGACTTTTTTTATTTTTGGCCCATGGCAATCATTCTTTTTGACGACGATGCTCGTAACACCCTTCTGCCGTTAACATACACCCGCCCGGTTGCCGATCTGCGAATAGGGATATTAACCATAGCCGAAAAGTGGGCCGAATATTTAAAATCAACGTTCTCTTTTCGTACCGAAGCATACCTGCAAGTTAAGTTTCCGCTCGCTATTCACGACGATAATATATTTATCAATGGTTCGGTTTGTCCGGATGATGCGGTTGTTGAAGCCATCAAGAATTTAAGCAGCGGGCAAGCGCTGCGCTGCGGGAATATTTTGGTGGCAGTGAAGCTTATTGATGTTTACGCTGCAGCTTTTAACCCACTTGCCACGTATTCAAACGAAATAGTTTACAACAATGAGTTGGTGATGATTCGCCACCCTGAAGATATTTTTCGTAAAAACGACACCGAACTTCGCAAGGATTTTAAATTGCTTACCAAAGGCCGCAAAAGCGCCAATATCAGCAGTACAAATACGATAATAGGTGATGATTTTTTCGCGGAAGAGGGTGCGCAAGCCGAGTGTTGCAGCTTCAGCACATTGAACGGACCGATTTACCTGGCAGCCAATAGCGAAGTTTGGGAAGGTACCAATATACGCGGGCCGTTTGCTTTGTGCGAGCACTCGCAGATAAAAATGGGCACCAAGATATACGGCGCCACTACGGTTGGCCCGTATTGCCGCGTGGGCGGCGAGGTAAACAACGCGGTTATCTGGGGCTATTCTAACAAAGGCCACGAAGGTTATCTGGGTAATGCCGTGGTAGGCGAGTGGTGTAACATTGGCGCCGACAGCAATAACTCGAACCTGAAAAATAACTATGGCGAGGTGAAACTTTGGGATTACCCGACGAAGAGCATGCGCCCAACCGGTTTGCAATTTTGTGGCTTAATTATGGCCGACCACGCCAAATGTGGTATAAATACAATGTTTAATACGGGTACGGTTGTTGGCGTAAGCGCTAATGTTTTTGGTGGGGGATACCCGCCCAATTATATCCCCGACTTTTCGTGGGGCGGCGCTAACGGCTTTGAAGAATATGCTTTTGATAAAATGATAGATACCGCTGCTAAGGCAGTGGCCCGGCGCCCGCACCGCAAATTTGATGATGCTGAAAAAGCTATTTTGACGGCAGCCTATGAGCTTACAAAGGGAGTTAAAAAATAAGCAGGCGCCGAAATGGCTGGCAGCTATGCATGAAATACAAATAGAATATTAATCAATACTATGGACTATTGACTATGGCCCATGGACTAAACAAACTGAGATGAGAAAAAAAATTGTAGCCGGAAACTGGAAAATGAACCTTGATTATACGGAAGGCCTTGGCCTTTTTACCGAAGTGATAAACATGGTAAAAGACGAAGCAACCGGCAACCAGGAAGTGGTGGTTTGCAGCCCGTTCATTCATCTGCATAGCCTGGCGCAACTGGCCAAAGGATATCATAAAGTAACGGTTGGCGCGCAAAATGCCCATCAGGCCGAAAGCGGCGCTTATACAGGCGAGATATCTGCAAGGCAGATCAAATCTGTTGGTGCCGAATATGTTATTTTAGGCCACTCGGAGCGCCGCCACTACTTTGGCGAAAGCAACGGCCTTTTAGCTAAAAAAACTGATACAGCTTTAGCCAACGGTTTAAAACCTATCTTCTGCATCGGCGAAACCTTACAGGAGCGCGAAGCAGGTCAGCATTTTGATGTAATAAAAAGTCAGTTGGCCGAAGGTGTTTTTCACCTTGATGCCGAAAAATTTGGACAACTGGTATTGGCTTACGAGCCGGTTTGGGCTATTGGTACCGGCGTAACCGCAACGTCAGACCAGGCGCAGGAGATCCACGCATTTATCCGTAAGGAAATTGCCGCAAAATATCATCAGCAGGTTGCTGATGATACAACGATACTTTACGGCGGCAGCTGCAACCCTAAAAACGCGGCCGAGCTTTTTGCCTGCGCGGATATCGACGGCGGCCTTATCGGTGGTGCATCCCTGAAATCGCGCGACTTTACGGATATTGTTAAGGCGTTTAATTAGTCTTTTAGATTTGAGATGTTAGATATGAGATTTGAGACAAGCTACACAGGTTGTTGAGTCTCATATCTCACATCTCAATACTCAAATCTACACCATGAACTACTACGAACTCCTTTTTACCACTATTACCACGGAAGATTACCAGCAGGACCTGCTGATAGGCGCTTTGGGTGAAATTGGTTTTGATACTTTTGAAGAAATTGACCTGGGCTTTAAGGCATATATCCCGGTAGACGACTTTAACCAGCAACTATTAGATGAGACGCTGGCTGCTTACCGCGACATGTTCACTTTTAGTTATGACATCACCCTTATCCCTCAAAAAAACTGGAACGAGGTGTGGGAGGGAAACTTTGAACCCATACAAATAGGCGCCCAGGTATTTGTTCGTGCGACGTTTCATGAGCCGAAGCCCGAGTTTCCGTACGAGATCGTCATCGACCCAAAAATGGCTTTCGGGACCGGCCATCACCAAACCACGGCCATGATGATGGGCCTGATGCTGGAAAATGATTTTGCGGGCAAAAAGGTACTGGATATGGGCTGCGGAACAGGTATATTGGCCATCCTCGCGGCCAAACTTGGCGCCGAAGATATTACAGCTATTGATTACGACGTGGTATGCTACGAGAGCACTATTGAAAATTCCGCACTGAATAACATCGGAAACATCAAAGCGCTGTGCGGTTCAAAAGAAGTTATCCCTGATGAGCAATATGATATTATCCTGGCCAACATCAACCGCAACATCCTGACAGACCAGATGCAGCGCTACGCCGAAACGCTTAAACCCGGCGGCGAGATCTATTTTAGCGGGTTTTATGAATCGCCTGACCTTGATATCATTACCGAAGAAGCACGCAAATACAACCTGAAGTACATTACCCACAAAAAAGATAAAGAGTGGGTAGCTGCTAAGTTTGTTTTATAGGATTACACCTGTTTTTAAAATGATTACACCGGTTCATCAAGACTGGTGTAATCATTCTTAAACTTTTGGAATTACAAAATCAATAACCCAACGTAAACCTCGCTTTAACAAACTGATTATTTTCCAGTTCGTTAAATATTGCAACGGCCAGGTCAGCGGTGCTTATCTCGCTTTTACCTTCCGTATTAAACACCGGGTTCTCGGTACCTAAACGGAATTTCGCGGTCCTTTCACCTGGATGCAGGTTTATCGCAGGGCTTACAAAGGTCCAATCCAAATCCGTTTCCTTACGAAGTTCGGTCAAATAATCGCGTGCTGACGACGCACCAGGGTAATATTCTTTCGGGAATTCGGGCGAATCTACCAACTGCTTACCGTCGATAAATAAGCTGCCGGCACCGCCAATGGTTATAAAACGTTTTACACCAGCCTTCTTTACTGCTTGCTGAATGTTTTTCGATCCGTTCATGAAATCGTTGTAAAGGTTAGGGTTTGTCCAACCTGCATTAAACGAACTGATCACCGCATCGTGCCCGCTTAACGCCGATGCCAAAGCTTCTGCATCATTTACATCGGCTGCCACAGGGGTTATACCTGCTGCTTTTTCCACTTTATCAGTATTCCGGGCAATAGCTGTTATCTCATAACCACGGGATAAACCCTCTTTTACCAGGGCCGGGCCTACAAATCCGGTAGCGCCTATTATCGCAATTTTCATAATGTTATTTGTTATATGTAATTAAATTTGTTACAGTTTAGTGTAAATTTTTTAATTGAACTTTTTGCAAAACTCAGCCAGGTTCGTGGTACCCAACTTATTCATCATAGTTTGTTCAATTTCGTTATCCAGGCCATTTAAATGTTCGTTGATCTGTTTACCAACCGGGCAGGCGGGGTTAGGCTCGTTTTTAGCCTGCCCCAATACTTGATTTGGCTTAACCGCCTTGTAAATACTCGCAAGGCTAATTTCGCGGGCGGGTTTACTTAAACTGTACCCTCCGTTTTTGCCCTCGCGGCTTGTTACCATTTGATGCTTATTTAGGTTGCTCAGTTCTTTACGCACCAATGCCGGGTTAACATTGATGCTACCCGCCATGTAGTCAGATGATAACAAACCGTCAGCTTTACAAAGCAGGGTCATGATGTGCATTGCAATAGGAAACCGGCCATTCATAATTAATTGTAATGTTTTTTATTACAGTACAAACATAGGTGTGTTTTGAGTCAAATGCAATTATTCTATGTTAATATGAAGGATATTTGACAATTAAAACTTCAACATTGTTAAATTTATGGAGCTATCTGTTTCAGATAGATTAAACAGCCAATTCGCAAATATGAAAACCTATCTTGTACCCGTCGATTTTTCTGAAGCCGCATTGAATGCCGCTCATTTTGCTGCCAGTTTAAGTCATCAAAGCGATGTAACAACCATTATCCTGATGAATGCTTATTACATATCGCCATACGAGACAATGCTCCCTGATACAAATATGGTAATGCTGCGCCAGGAGGAGATAGAAGAGGAAGCAAGAGACCGCGTGGAGGGATTAAAAAAACTACGCGACAAACTTAGCAAGCAGGTTAAGGAAGGCGTTAAGATAAACATACGTTTAAACCGGTCGCACTTGTTGCGCGCGGTGGTTGATGTGATTGCCGAAGATGACGCCGACCTGGTGATATTAGGCAGTATCGGCAACAGTACCGTACGCGAAGGAAGCGCCGGTATTGGCGATCATGTTATCAAAATTTCAAAGGCGAGTGCGGTGCCGGTTATTGTAGTACCGCCTGATTACCGGTACCACTTAATTAATGAAGCTGTTTTAGCGTGCGATTTTAAGAAGGTTAAAGAAAATATACCAATGGATGTTTTGCACAAACTATTAGGCAAACAGATGGTTAAGTTATTGGTGGTGAATATAAATCCTTCGGGCAAGGATGCCGATACCGAACAATTGGCGCAGCAAACGGCGGTGCATGGCATGTTAAAAAGTTTCCGGCCTAAGTATTTTTACGTAAACAACCCCGATGTTATTACCGGAATACTGAATTTTGCCGCGGAACAAAAAGCCCAGATGGTTATCGCTCTGCCACACACCTATAGTTTCCTGCAATCCATATTACATAACAGCATATCACAACAGTTAGCAAAAAACTCCACTATACCCGTTTTGTTGCTTAAATGATAATTTATTGGGTTATAGTTTGCAAAATTGTTGTTCCGACAGGTATTTTTTACGTTAATTTGCTGCGCAATTGCCAATATACTTATGAACGTACATTTTATTGCAATAGGCGGTAGTGCTATGCATAACCTTGCTATTGCCCTTCATAAAAAAGGATTTAACGTAACAGGTTCTGATGATGTACTGTTTGAGCCTTCGGCTTCGAGATTGGCCAAATATGGCATATTGCCGGCGGAGGTGGGATGGTTCCCTCAAAAGATAACAACCAGCCTTGATGCTGTTATATTAGGCATGCATGCCCGCATAGATAATCCTGAATTGCTTAAAGCGCAGGATCTCGGTGTTAAGATATATTCCTATCCCGATTATATTTACGAGCAATCAAAAGATAAATTGCGTGTGGTTATAGGCGGCAGCCACGGCAAAACCACCATTACCAGCATGATTTTGCACGTGCTGCAGCAGGCCGGTAAAAAGTTTGATTACCTGGTAGGCGCACAACTGGAAGGCTTTGAAACCATGGTTGGCCTTACGCGCGATGCACCGGTGATGATTATTGAAGGAGACGAATATCTGGCCTCGCCTATAGACAGGCGCCCGAAATTTCATATTTATAAAGCGGATATCGGTGTAATAAGCGGCATAGCCTGGGACCATATTAACGTATTCCCCACATTTGATAATTATATAGATCAGTTTAGGATATTTGCTGAAACCATACAACCCAACGGCAGGCTTATTTACAGCCAAACCGATGAGGTATTGAACAAGATGGTTGCAAACCTAACTGTGGCTATCGAAAAAATACCCTATGACCTGCCCGAATACAGCATTCATAACGGTATAACCAGCATTATCGCCGATGGTGAAAAGTGCGCGCTCGAAGTATTTGGGCAGCATAATTTATTGAACATGCAGGCCGCCCGGTTAGTATGCGAGGCGCTGGACATCGGCAGCGCTGATTTTTATACGTATATCACCACATTTAAAGGTGCGGCACGCAGGCTGGAAGTGGTTGGCAAAAATGATAATGCTACTATATTTAAAGATTTTGCGCACTCGCCATCGAAGCTTACAGCAACTATCCGTGCAGTTAAGGCCCAGTTTCCTGACAGGCAGCTGATCGCGTGTATCGAGCTGCATACTTTTAGCAGTTTAAATAAGGATTTTTTGAACGAGTATGCCGGGACTATGGATCAGGCTGATCGCGCGATCGTGTTTATCGACAAAAAAACATTTGAACAGAAAAAGATCGATCCGTATGCGGCTGAGGCTGTAAAAGAAGCCTTTGCGAACAAAAACCTGTTGTTTTTTAATGACCCGGCGGAGTTATTGAAACACCTTGAAAACCTGAATATTAACCATAGTAACCTGCTGATGATGAGTTCGGGCAATTTCGGCGGCATTAATTTAATAGAATTAAAAAATATTTTACTATAAAATTTATTGATTATTAGTTTGTTGATAAAAAATGTTGTAACTTTATTAACTATTGAGAAACCTTACCTAATTAACGTTATATATGAAGACACTTGGAAAAAAGATCCGGTTATTGCGCCATCAAAAAGGATGGAGCCAGGAAGAAGTTGCTAAACGCTTAGACATTTCTATCCCTGCTTTTTCTAAAATTGAAACCGGTATTACCGATATCAACCTTTCGCGCCTTGAGCAGATAGCGGTTTTGTTCGAAATGTCGGTAGTTCAGCTGCTTACCTATAACGAGGTTGAGCAAGACCAGAAGATAGCCACCGAGCTTGAAAATGTGAACAAGAAGCTGATGGACCGTGAAACTGAAGTTATTGACCTGCAGAAGAAGGTTATTGAGCTCTTTGAAGAGCTACGTCATAAAAAAATAGCCAACGCGTAATTAAAAGCCCGATTTATTCGGGCTTTTAAAATATATACCGCATTGTTAAGTGCTTTTTGCCAAATACCGCGCCAACGGCAGCATGTATGGCGAGCATTTTATCGTTAAAATCGCCAACCCACGATAGTTCCAACTCATCGTATTGCTTTAGTGGCAATACATATTCTTTTAGTTTAATGAACAGGCACGACTCTAACCCGTGCTTTTGAAACTTTTGTTTGGTGCCCATTACAATGGCGCGCATACGCGATACGCCCCGCCATTTGCGGTATAAAAAAATCAGCTTGCCCCACAGGTTAAGTTTGCCATTAAGCGACTTTATCATTTGGTTTGCATCTGGCAGTATCACCAGGAACGACGCCGGTTCGTTATCTACATATGCAAACCATATCAGTTTCTCATCCATAATGGCCTTCATCTTTTCGAAGCTTTCCAATATAGTGGCCTGGGTTATGGGCGCAAAGTTATCAAAGCCCTGCCAGGCATCGTTATAGATCTCGATAAAATCAGCAGCAAATTTATTTATTTCAGACGCATTAAAATGTGCAAAGGTATAGCCTGGTTTTTGCATAACCCAATTGGCTATCCTGGTAAACCGTTCTGAAAAAGGCTTGTGCACATCTAAATGATTTGTTATTTGCTCATACAGCGTTGTAAAACCATATTCTGAAAACAGCTGTTGGTAATAAGGTGGGTTGTAATTCATCCCGTAGGAAGGGGGCGTAAAGCCTTCAACAAGCAAACCCCAGAAATTGTCGTTCTCGCCGAAATTTATCGGGCCGTCCATTGCCTGCATGCCATTTTGCACAAGCCAGCTTTTAGCCGTATCAAATAACAAAAACGCGGCTTGCCTGTCATCAATACATTCAAAAAAACCGCAGCCCCCGGTAGCTTGTGGATATTGGTAAGCTTTATTATCGTTAATAAAGGCAGCTATCCGGCCAATCAGCTCGCCCTTATCGTTTTTTAATATCCACCGGGTTGCTTTGCCATGGCTATGGAAATTGTTCTTCAACGGATCAAAAACCGCTTCGATATCGTTATCCAACGGGCAAACCCAATTATGATCATCCTTGTAGATAATGCGCGCAACATCCAAAAAAGCTTTTTTATCAGCCTTGCTTTTTACTTCGGTAAGTATCATAGGTAATTGGTTGGCCAGCTATAAAAAAAGCATTCAGCGTATTACTGAATGCTTTACATGTATAATTTACACCATCAAGTGTTAATCGTCGTCATCATCGTCGTACGGGTCGTACGAGTCAAAGCCGGCAACACCTAAGTCGTCATCCAGGGGGATGTCCTCATCAAAATCGTCATCGTCATCCACCACTTTCTTGCCCGGCTTCGGGTCGTCATCAAAATCGTCATCCTCCTCATCGCTGATCTTTTTGGTAGAGGTGTTCAAAGGTTTTTTTGGAGCTGCCATTTTAATAAATGTTTGTTAAAACTTATATCAGATAAACCTGCTTGTTTTATTATTCGTTTGCTGCGTTATAATCAGCATTATTTACCAGTAAAAATAATTAAAATCATTTTTAATTAAAATCATTTTTAAATTTATTCAACTTGCTCACCAATAGCCGAACTATTGTCGGTAATCTCCTTTAACTGTGGAAGTTCAGCAATACTGTTTATGCCGAAATAATCCATAAAAAGGCTGCTGGTGCCGTATAATATCGGCTTACCCACACTTTCCGACTTCCCTGTTATGGCTATCAGTTCCTTTTCCAGCAGTTTTTGTATCGAGTAATCGCAGTTTACACCGCGTATTTGCTCCACATCGGTTTTGGTAACAGGTTGTTTATAGGCAATAATAGCCAGCGTTTCCAGTGCGGCCTGGCTTAGTTTCTTTTTTGAACGTTGTAATTGAAGCAGGCTGATAGCTGCATGGTATTTTTTTTTTGTAAGAAATTGATAGCCGTTATTGATCTTTACTACTTCAATTGCGAAAGCATCATCAAGGTACTTTTGGGTGATGGTGTTTACGTGTTCCGTAACCTCATCAACGGTGTAGTCATGCTCGAACGATGCTTGCAGGCAATAAATAATTTCCTCGGTACGGATGCCCTGTTCAGATGCAAAAATAAGCGCCTCGATGTATTGCTCGATGTTTTCCATAATAGTCCGAAGTCGGGAAAGTCAGTGACGTCCGAAAGTAGTAAAAATGTCCGAAAGTCCGGAAGACGGATTTATAATGAGGAGGAAAATTGTAAAGCCGGTTCGTCTTTCGGACTTACCGACTAAAAAACTTTCTGACTTAATAGTCTATCACCTGTTCTTCTATCTCGGCCGGTATATCACGCCAGTCGTATTTTTGGGTGCGCAACTGCGGCTCGAAACCAGCTTCTTTGATAGAGTCCTGTATGCCCTTTGCGGTGAAGCGGTGAGGCGCGCCGGCGGCAGATACCACATTCTCCTCGATCATGATAGACCCGAAATCGTTAGCGCCGGCATGCAGGCAAAGCTGGGCTACCTGTTTGCCCACAGTTAGCCACGATGCCTGGATATTTTTAATATTAGGCAGCATAATGCGGCTCAGGGCAATCATGCGTATATACTCGTCGCCTGTTACGTTGTTGGTGATGCCTCGAACTTTCCTTAACAGGGTGCCATCATCCTGGAATGGCCATGGTATAAAGGCCACGAAGCCATAATGGCCTTCGGGTTTTTCTGATTGCACTTCGCGGATCCAAACCAGGTGTTCAAAGCGTTCTTCAATGGTTTCGATATGGCCAAACATCATGGTGGCCGAGGTAGGCAGGTTTAGCTGGTGCGCCGCGCGCATCACATCGAGCCATTCCTGGCCGCCGCATTTACCTTTTGATATCAGGCGGCGTACGCGGTCGTTCAGTATCTCGGCGCCCGCACCGGGTAATGAGTCGAGCCCGGCATCTTTCATAGCCTTTAACACGTCGTAATGGCTCATCCCGTCCAGTTTAGATACGTGGGCAATTTCGGGCGGGCCTAATGAATGCAGTTTTAATTTAGGATAGAGCTGTTTAAGCTGGCGGAACAGATCGGTATAGAACTGCAGGCCAAGCTCTGGGTGGTGGCCGCCTTGTAACAAAAGCTGGTCGCCGCCATACTTAAAGGTTTCCTCAATCTTCTTTTTATAGGTCTCGATATCGGTAATGTAAGCATCCTCGTGCCCCGGGCGACGGAAGAAATTACAGAACTTGCAGTTGGCAATACAAACGTTGGTAGTGTTTACGTTACGATCTATCTGCCAGGTAACTTTGCCATGCGGCACCTGTATCTTGCGCAGCTCGTTCGCTACGTACATCAGGTCCGCCGTTGAGGCATTGTTGTAAAGGTAAACCCCCTCATCAATGCTCAAAAAATCAAAAGCTAAAGCACGCTGCAACAGTTCGGCTGTATTCATACACAAATATACGTTGTTGTGGCTTAAAGGTGAAAGGGTAGAGGTGAAAGGTGTTGTTGGGTTGACAAATGTGCTAACTGCACACCGTTAACTGCCGACTACCAACCCTTTATCCAATCTTAAAACCCTATCCACGCTATCAGGTATCTCGTGCTGGTAATGTGTAACATATATCAGCGTTACGTTGCTTATGCTGCAAATGGCATCAACCACGGCCTTAAAATGCTGTTGCTGGTGATCATCCAGTCCCTGGCAGGGTTCGTCAAATATGAGCAGGGCAGGGGCTTTGATCAGCGCGCGGGCCAGCAGGCAAAGGCGCTGTGCGCTGGCGGGGATATTTTTCAATAGCTGTCGCGCATATTGGTCTATCTCTAAAGCTTTCATCCAGTTCAACGCCAGGTGGGCGTTGGTTTGGCTGCTGGGTCTAAACAAACCCAATGTATCGTAAAAGCCACTCTCAATAACCTGCAGGCACGAGTTATCGGTAGGGAAATACTGGTAAAGCTCAGGCGATACAAAACCAATTTTACTTTTAATGTCCCAGATACTTTCGCCGGTGCCGCGCTTTTTATCAAATAGTGTAATATTATTGGCATAGGCTTGTGGGTTGTCGCCGTTTATCAAACTCAGCAGGGTTGATTTACCCGCACCGTTGGGGCCAAGCAGCGCCCAGCGCTCGCCGGGGTTTATTTGCCAGTTTATTTTATTCAGGATAACCTTGTCGCCGTACTTAACTAAAACATCGGTCATGCTTACTATTTTATTGTAACGATGGGTTACTGCCGGGCTGTTAAGCAATTGCCCTAATACCCCGGCGTCGACGAATGCTTTCGGCGCGGTAAAGTGCTCGCTTGCTTCATATTCCTGTTTGCTCAGGCTTTGGCTCACGCAGCCATTATCTAACATGGCCACATTGGTAATACAATCCGGAATTTCAAAAGCAGATGTTGCCATAATGATACTGATACCCGAGGCTGATACCTCGCTTAGCAGATCGTTAAACGCTTTGCGGGTTGCTGTGTCCAGGCCCGTTAGCGGATTATCTAATAGTAATATAATTGGATTTTTTAGCAAAGCGGCTGCTATCATCAGGCGTTTAGTTTCGCCGTTTGATAGTTTAATGGTTTGCTTATCGCATAGTGCGGTTAAATTCAGGGATGCTACAGTTTTATCAAACGTCCAGTATGGAGGTCGATGGTTGTTAACCTTAACGGATTGCAGGTATTGGCGTACGGTAAGGCTATCTTCAGCGTCGGACGAATTATACCGTTGCTGGTAATAAAATTCGGAAGTATTTGATAGTGTTTTAAAATGGTGCTTAGCGCCTGCAAAAGCAATAAAGCGATGAAACGTGAGCAAATCATATGTAAGTGGCATCTGCTGATGCACCTCATCCATAAAGCCATAAGTAATGTTGCCACCGCTTATGGCCATGTTACCTGCGATAACCTGCAGCAGCACACTTTTACCCGAGCCGCTTTTACCTATAAGCGCCCAGTTTTGGCCGGGATGCAGCACAAAATTCAAATTAGTGGATAGGAATTTTTCCGGGAGTTTTATCGATGCGTTATGAATGTTGATCAGAGGCAGTGTCATAGGACGGTGAATTTACACATCGGCTGCAGATTATTGCGTTCTAACTTACATTTTGTGCCCCAAACTTAACTTTGATACACTTGTAACATTTTTATTAACTTATTAACATTTCTTGGTTTTTTCAGAAAACAATATTTAGCTTTAAGCAACCTGAATGAAAAATACCAATTTGAGCTGCGGCAAGAATTAACCAGTTTTAATTATTACCCCCCAATAATTTAAGTATGGAACTATTGTTAGTTGCTGTTGAAGCCCTTGTACCCATGAGCCTGTTAGCAATCTTTATTGTATTGATTGCTGTACAATTTTTACCAAACGAGAATACAGAAACGGAAGAATCTGATTCGAATTTATTACTGTAATAATCAAGGTCTGATTATTGTACTAAGATTTACAATCATAAATCTTACAATGATCTACCATGAAAAAAATTAACTTATTTTTGATCGCATTGGCAATGGTTGCCTTTAGCGGATGTTCTGTTATCGGCGGTATTTTTAAAGCCGGGGCAGCTGTAGGCGTTATAGCCGTAATTGTAGTGATCCTGTTGGTCATCTGGATAATATCAGCGTTCAGAGGAAGATCATAAGCCGTACTTATTATATCATAACCTACTGGAAAATATTGTTTTTTAACTAAAACAATATTTTTTTTGCAGTTTTATTGCCCGCGGGACTGTTTAGGGAAGCTTATGCAGGCAGTCATGATCGCAGAACTAATCTTGATGCCGGCGTTATCTTATGTTTACAGCATCAAACGATGCAAACTAAGCCACTGCTCGCTGATGCAAGGCGCAAAACTAACGGGAATAGCCGCGTTAGCGGTTTATACGCATATCAACAACGTTCCAGCTCTTTTTATCGGCCCAGTCGCCCCCCTTATATGATAGGCTTACCCGCCAAGTGGTTTTAACTATTTTTCCGGCGCTGTCTGCCGCGTCAACATACGATGATATATTGTAGGTGTTGCGGGCGGTATCAATATCAGATTCGAACCTGCTTTTTGGGAAGCTGGCCGTACCCGGCTGACGCAGTTTATCGTTAATAAATACCTTGGCTATAGCAAACGCTTCTTTAGCATTTGGTTTCCGGTTTACATGTACGCGCCGGTTTTGCAGCACACGTAGCATTACCACAAAAAACAGGAGCGCAAACAGGAAGGTGAATATTGTAGCGATCCTGATGCGGGGGTGATGTCGCCAGTGGGTATTCTTCTTGTCTTCGTCGCTAAGGTTTTTCCATTCAGAATATTTCATGTGTACGCTTTTCCATCAATAAACAAACTTCCACTCGAATGTTTTCACGTAAATAAAAGGCAAAAAAAAACGCCCCTGAAAACCAGGGGCGTTTTTTACCAAAAAAAGTTATTACATTTTTTTAGCAGCAGTATCAGTTGCAGCAGAATCCATTTTAGTTGAATCTGTCATAGTAGAAGTTGAATCCATTTTAGCCGAATCCATTTTAGCTGAGTCCATAGCAGCTGAATCAGCAGCAGATGATGAACCAGAACCTTTACAAGCAGCAGTTGAAACAGCGATAGCTAAAGCTAAAAAGCCAATTTTGAATGCATTTTTCATTGTTTGTTTTTTTTAAGTGATTTAATAGTTTTTCGTTAGTTAATACCCAAAACAAAAAAAGGTAACCCACTTTTTAAAAAAAATGCAGGTTACCTCTTTAAAAAATTAAAAAACTTAAAAAATTAACAATGTAATTTTTTAGTATTTAACGGGTTACGTTAAATTATTTTTTAGTTGAATCAGCTTTAGCTGAATCAGCTGGAGCAGCAGTAGAGTCAACTTTAACAGTAGAATCAACTTTAACAGTAGAGTCAACTTTAACAGTAGTATCAGCAGCAGAATCAGCTGAAGATGCAGAACCAGAACCTTTACAAGCAGCAGCTGAAACAGCGATAGCTAAAGCTAAAAATGCGATTTTGAATGAATTTTTCATTTTTTGTTGTTTGATGATTTGTAAGTTATTTTATTCTTATCGGTTGTTAATACGCCGATCTGAAAAAGGTAACCCACTAATTTAAATTATTTTTTACGCTGTCGTTTTTTGTTGAATCAACAGGCGCGGCGGTCGAATCAACTTTTACAGTACTGTCTACCCCGTTTGTAGCTTTTTGACTTTCGCAAGGTATTAATGGTCAAATTCTTTTCGCTTCTTACTTTGTTTTACGCTATCCGTACCGCCCGATCCGGATTTATCCATCCCGCTGTCGATTGCAGATGGCGCGCCGTTAGCTTCGGCGCCGCCGGCATCAGGAGCATTCTTGTTTACCGGGGTATCTACCCGCGTACTATCCGGAACGTGCGTAGAATTGTTTCCGCTGCACGCGGCAAATGTTGTAGCGATAAAAAACGCTAAAAAACTTGTCTTTATTAAATTTTTCATACTAAGCTGTTTATGTTATGCCATACCTAACTCAAATTTAATGCCGCTCTGTGCTAATAAATATTTACCGATATTGCGGCAAGATGCGGAATACAGCATGCTATTAACATAAACCGAAAAAATAAAAAATATAATTGGGTTACAATTGAGTATAAAAAGTATTAAGTAGTGAATAATCAGTTAAATGTGGAAGCACCATCGGATAGGGAAGTGATCATTGGGATACTTAATAACTCTGATAGTGTTTTAAAAAAATTATACCTGGCTTATTTTCCAATGGTTTTACAACTCGTTATCAGTAACAATGGCGACGAGGATGAAGCTAAGGATATTTACCAGGAAGCGATAATAGTTCTTTATAATAAGGTTAAGCGGGGCGATTTTGAGCTGAGCAGCAAATTAAAAACGTACATATATTCGATATGCAGGCGTTTATGGTTAAAGCGGCTTAAGCAACTGAACAGGTACGGCGGCGATATAAAAGATTTTCAGGAGTACCTGCCGGTTGAGGATGAGGTGGAGATGCACGAGGAACGCGATATGCAGCTTAACAAAATGGGCGACGCGCTAAAGTTACTCGGCGAACCCTGCAAAACTATTATGGAGGATTTTTACATGCATAACAGATCGATGCAGGATATCTGCGAACGGTTTGGCTATACCAATGCTGATAACGCGAAGACACAGAAGTACAAGTGCTTGCAAAGGCTGAAGAAATTATTTTTTCAGCAGTAATATAAGGAAGGGGCGACGAAATGAAAGATAACCAACTTTTAGAAATGATAGAGAGCTACCTGAGCGGCGAAATGCCCGAGGGTGAACGCGCTCAGTTTGAGGCATTGCGCAAAAAGGATGCGACCATTGATGCAAAAATAACAGAGTACAAACATTTTACAGGCCTGTTAAAACAATATAACGACCGCTTGAGCATGCAGGCCCGTTTAGACGAGATACACGAGGAAATTGATGTGCATACCCTTAAAGACGACCTGATGGCGCATCCATCGTGGGTGGTACAAATGTGGCGTAACCATCACTCAAAAATATCAGTTGCAGCGTCGGTAGCTATATTTGCGGTTTTGCTTATACTTTACGCCACCGGCGACCTGAGCAACAAGGATCCCCGTTTCCAGCAATTGAGCAGGGAGGTTAAACTGGTTAAAGACCAGCAGCGCCAGTTGGGGCAGCAGCAGGATAATATTATTAAAAGCACTAAAACAGGTCCCAGCATTTCTGCACGGTTCAGAGGTACAGGTTTCGCCCTTACCGGTAACGGGTACATTGTTACCAATTATCATGTGATAAACGGTGGCGACAGCGTGTATGTTCAAAATGCTGCCGGCGAATCGTACCACACCAAAGTGGTTTATACCGATCCGGCGTATGATGTAGCCATTTTACAGATCAACGATACGTTGTTCAAAAATATCGGCCCGGTGCCGTATACCTTTAAAAAATCGAAAAGCGATTTAGGTGAAGTAGTATATACATTGGGTTACCCCGGCGATGACATCAAGTTTGGCCCCGGCGCGCTAACCGCCAGCACCGGTTTCCGCGGCGATACCACCGAATATGAAGTATTTATACCCGTTAACCCCGGCAACAGCGGTGGCCCCTTACTTGATGATAAGGGCAATATCATTGGTGTGATAAACGGTAAGCAAACCCAAACAACCGGAGCGGCTTTCGCGGTAAAATCAAATTACCTGCTAAAGGCCATTCAAAACATCCCTGCCGATTCGTTAAGCAAATCGCTTACACTTAACACCAAAAACACCCTGGCCGGCCTTAGCCGTACCCAGCAAATAAAAAAGCTGCGTAACTATGTGTTTATGGTGAAGGTTTACAACCAGTAAAAAATCAACAATTTATATAGCGAAGAGGGATGCGGGAAACTGCCTCCCTTTTTTTGGCTCACTTCATCAACGCGTCATTGCGAGGAGCGATAGCGACAAAGCAATCTCTTTGAGCCATTCGTTGATGTAAGGTGTTGAATTGTCCTAAAGAGATTGCTTCGTACCTCGCAATGACGCGAGGACAGGTAGTTGTCAACCTACCCACTAATCACAAACCTCTTATCTCTAAAATCCTACCTATCCACCTCGCCCAATACAAAATCCAGTGAGCCGATAATTGCCACCAGGTCGGCTATCATGATGTTTTTGCCTATTTCGGGCAATACAGATAGGTTGTTGAAGCTTGGGCCACGTACTTTAGCGCGGAATGGAATTTCGGAACGTTCGTTATTATGCACAAAGTAAAAGCCCAGCTCGCCTTTGGCGCCTTCGCAGCGGGCGTAATAATCCTGCACTTTTGGAGTTAGTTTGCGGGGCATTTTAGCGCGGGGGTCAAAATCGGGGGTACGTTTTAATTCGTTTTGCAAACGGTTAAGGCACTGCTCAACAATATGCAGCGATTGTTGAATCTCGTCAACGCGCACTTTGTACCTGTCCCAGCAATCGCCGGTTGTGCCCATTTCGCCTTTACCTACCGGGATGTCAAATTCCAGTTCGGGGTAAACCGAGTAATTATCAATACGGCGAAGATCGTACTTAAGCCCCGAGCCACGCAGCACAGGGCCGCTGCAGCCGCAGTTAATGGCCACATCCATAGGCAACACCCCAACATTGGCAGTGCGGCTTATAAATATCTGGTTATCGGTTAAAAGCTGGTTAAGCTCAACCATTTTTGGTTTAAAGTAATCTACAAACTCGCGGCAGCGCTCTTCAAACCCGACGGGTAAATCGTAAAATAAACCACCTACCCAAATATAGTTATACAACATGCGCGAGCCCGAGGCCCATTCCAGCATGCCCATAATATGTTCGCGGTCGCGGAAGCACCACAGGAAAGGGGTGAAAGCCCCAATATCAATACCGTAGGTACCAATGGCGATCAGGTGCGATGCAATGCGGTTAAGCTCGCATACCAGTACGCGGATGTATTCTATCCGTTTTGGAATATCCTGATCAATGCCCAGCATTTTCTCCACGCCCATTACCCAGGCATGGCTGTTGTTCATTGATGCAAGGTAGTCCAGCCTGTCGGTAAAAGGGATGGTTTGCTGATAGGTGAGCGATTCGGCATGTTTTTCGAAACAACGGTGCAGGTACCCTACATGGGGGATCACTTCCTTCACTATCTCGCCGTCGGTTATCAGCTCCAGCCGCAAAACCCCGTGTGTTGACGGATGCTGCGGCCCCATGTTAAGCACCATATCCTCTACGGCGGCGTCCGCTATCTTTTTGTGATAGGCTTCTAAAGCACGGTTATATTTTGATGTCTCTGTGTTCAATGTTTTATCCGTGTCGTCATTGCGAGGTACGAAGCAATCTCTTCCCATGCAAATCTAACCTGCAAAGTCAGGAGATTGCTTCGTGCCTCGCAATGACGGTTATTATTTTTAGTCAACTTTTATCCCCTTATAATATTCTGCTGCTTTATAATCCTTCCTTAACGGATAACCTTCCCAATCATCGGGCAGTAAAATTCTCCTCAGATCAGGGTGGCCTTCAAAATATATCCCTACCAGGTCGTAAGCTTCGCGCTCGTGCCAGTCCGCAGTGCGGTAAACCGACGTGATACTCGGGAACGATGGCAAATTATCCGCCGTGCGGTCATTTTCCTTACTTATTTTAAGTGTAAGCTGTAAATGGTAGGGGATAGAGGACAGGTGATACACCACACCAAACCGGCCGACTTCTGCCCCGTAGTCCATTCCTGTTAAGCACGAAAGAAAATCGAAATAAGTTTTTGGGTTATTGCGCAGCTCTAAACAAACACCGGCAATATGGTCCGGGTTTATCAGCAGTGCGGGTTGCAGTCCGGTACGTTCTTCGCCGATAATTACAGTTTCGCCAAACTTTTGGATAAGCAATAATTTGATATCATCAAAACTCATGGTGCCAGCCGAACAATTTTCCAGTTTTTATTATCCGTTTTCTTATAAACTATCCTGTCGTGCAGGCGGCTGCGGCGGCCCTGCCAAAACTCTATCAGGCGGGGCTTTAAAATGTAACCGCCCCAGTACGATGGTTTTGGCACTTCGCTATCAGCGTATTCAACTTCCAACGCTGCCATCTTTTGTTCAAGCTCTTCGCGGCTGTCAATTTCCCTGCTTTGCGGCGATGCTGCCGCGCCGATCTGGCTAAGCTTGGGGCGCGAGTGGAAATACTTTTCAGAATAAGCTTTATCCAGTTTTTCGATAGTGCCTTCAATACGTATCTGGCGTTCCATATCCCCCCAAAAGAATACAAGGGCGCCTAACGGGTTTTTACTTAGCTCTTTACCCTTTCGGCTAAGGTAATTGGTGTAAAATTTAAAGCCATCATCGCTAAAGCCTTTAAGCAGCACTATCCTTGCCGATGGCCGGCCATCCTGTGTTGCGGTGGCCAATGTCATGGCGTTGGGCTCGTGTATCTTAAAATTAATAGCTTCGTTAAACCACTTGTCAAACTGGCGTATGGGGTTGGCGTCAACGTCGGTTTCGTTCAGCGAAGCCGCGGTATAGTCCTGCCGTAAGTTTTCTATATCTTTTTGGTCCATCGACGCAAACTTACAAATTAATTATACCGTACATATCTACAGGCAGTTCATTTTGACGATTAAAGAACATATTTTTAAATTTACTGTTAATCATATGTAAATATACCACCCATGCTAAGTCAAATTTCGGCGGCTGCGGGCCGTTTGCTCATATCAGAACCTTTTATGCCCGATCCTAATTTTAAGCGGTCGGTTATCCTGCTTACTGAGTACTCAGAGGCGGGCGCTATGGGTTTTATTCTTAATCACCAAACCGAGTATTTGCTGGGCGATATATTGCCGGATATTTCGTACTCAGAGATACCTGTGTACATGGGCGGGCCGGTTGCGGGCAATACACTGCATTACATACATCGCTGCCCCGACGAGATAGACAATGGTATTGAGATATGGGACGGTATTTACTGGGGCGGTGAGTTTGAGCAGATCAAAGAACTCATAAGCAATTATCAGTTAAAAGAAGACGAGGTGAAATTTTTTATGGGTTACTCAGGTTGGACACCCGGACAGCTTGATGATGAGCTTCGCGAAGACGCCTGGATAGTGGCCAATAAATTTGAAGCCGATAATATATTCAGCAATAACGAGCAAAACCTGTGGAAAGAGATAGTGATCAGCCTTGGCCAGCGCTACGCCCATATTGCCAATTTTCCGGAAAACCCGATGTTAAATTAAGTGATTCCGGATTCCGGATTTGTGATCTCCCATTTGTCATCCTGAATATACTGAAGGATCTAACCACCGAAACGGTCACGAACTCTTCGTTAGTGAATACTTCGCTATTGCTCCGTATGACAGCGCGTTCTCTTCCGGACTTTCCGACTAAAAACTTCCGACTCACTTCTCCATTTCTGCTGCCGAGGCTTCAACAATCTGCTTTAACTTTTCTTTAAAGGCGATAAGGTTTTGAACCAGATATTCATCAGCGGTCGAGAGGATCTGCGCTGCCAGGATGCCTGCATTTTTAGCCGCATTAAGGGCAACGGTAGCCACCGGGATACCGTTTGGCATTTGCAGGATAGACAGGATAGAGTCCCAGCCATCAATTGAGTTGCTTGATTTTACGGGTACGCCAATAACAGGTAAGTGGGTTAACGAGGCCACCATGCCCGGCAAATGCGCGGCACCACCGGCACCTGCAATAATTACTTTTATGCCCCGGTCGGCAGCGGCACGGGCGTAGCTGAACATCCTGTCGGGTGTGCGGTGTGCCGATACCACAGTTATTTCATATTCCACACCCAGTTCTTTTAAAACATCCGCGGCATCCTGCATAACGTTCAGGTCCGATTTGCTGCCCATTATAATGGCAATTTTTGGTTGGCTCATTGGTTGTATTGTTTATTTCAAACCGTCATTGCGAGGTACGAAGCAATCTCTTTGAGCAAATCCTTTAGACAGGGCGTCTAATTGTCCTAAAGAGATTGCTTCGTACCTCGCAATGACGTGGGTTTAATTTTTTGTTTAACTTTTATGCAATCACTTTTAGCGTTTGCTGCACATACCTTGCCTTTTCTATCGCTCTTTCTCTGTCGTTATCTATAACGGTAACGTGCCCCATCTTGCGGAAAGGCTTAGTTAGCGCTTTACCGTACAGGTGCACATAAACACCATCGCATTTTAATATTTTTTCGATGCCCTGGTAAATGGCAGGGCCTTCGTAGCCTGCTTCACCTAAAATATTTACCATAATGGCGTTGCTCAGGCAGGCGGTATCGCCCAGTGGCTGGTTAAATATCGCACGTAAATGCTGCTCAAACTGCGACACCACGTTACCTTCAATACTTTGGTGGCCGCTGTTGTGCGGGCGTGGGGCCAACTCGTTCACCAGTATCTTACCATCTTTGGTCAGGAACATTTCTACTGCCAGTATGCCAACAATGTTCAGTGTTTCGGCTATACGTTTAGCAATATTTTCGGCCTCCATCTGCACCTCAAAAGCGAACGTAGAGGGGGTGATCAAAAATTCTACGAGGTTAGCTTCGGGGTTAAACTCCATCTCAACCAACGGAAAGGTCTTTACTTCGCCACTTTCGTTACGGGCTACAATTACGCCAATCTCTTTCTCAAAATCAACCATCCTTTCAATAATGCTCGGCTCCGTAAAGGCGCTGGGCAAATAGCTTTCATCGTTTACCCGGTAAACGCCCTTGCCGTCGTAACCATCGCGGCGCAGCTTTTGAATGTAGGGAAAGGGGATATGACTTTGCGCCAGTTGCTCGGGCGATGATATCACCTGGAACTCGGCGGTTGGTATGTCGTTCTCTTTAAAAAACTGTTTTTGCAGGCCTTTGTCCTGTATCAGCCTAATAATACGCGACTGCGGGTAAACCAGCACCCCTTCTTTCTCCAGTTGCTCCAGCGCGTCAACGTTTACCTTTTCTATCTCGATGGTTAACAGGTCAACCTTTTTACCAAAGTTGTAAACCGTTTCGTAGTCCCCCAGCGATCCCACAACAAACTCGTTGCAAAGCTTGCGGCAGGGCGCCTCGCGGTCGGGGTCCAGTACCTTAACGGTAACGTTATAGTTTATTGCCTGCTGTATAAGCATGCGGCCCAACTGGCCGCCGCCTAAAATCCCTAATTTTAAATCGCCGTAAAATGCTTTCATTGTAGGCTGCAAATTTACCTAAATCTTTTAAATAGCGGTTGAAGAATTATTGCTTGTAAAAATATACCATCAAACTATCTGCAAACAAAGCTGTTTTAATTGTCACAAATTAAGTGCAATAGGTAGGCTGTTGGCTAAAAATACCCTTAAAAAGCCTATCTTTGCGCTGTTTTTACTTACCTCTATACAACTTCATGAAAACCAAAATAGCAGTAGCAAAAGGTGACGGCATAGGCCCCGAAATTATGGCAGCCGTTCTCCGCATATTTGAAGCCGCCAATGTACAGCTCGATTACGAGTTTGTAGAAATGGGCAAATCTTATTTTGATGCAGGCCACTCTACCGGCATGACCGCCCTGGCTAAAGAAACTATTGAGCGCTTAGGCCTGCTTTTTAAAGGCCCTATGGAAACCCCTAAGGGCAAAGGCGTAAAAAGTATTAACGTAACCGCCCGGAAGGTGTGGAATACTTATGCCAACCAACGCGATTTTAGATCTTTAAATGGTGTTGATACTGTTTTTTCAAAAGCAGGTATCCCCATTAACCTGACCATAGTACGCGAAAATATTGAAGATACCTACGGTGGTATAGAGCATTTGCTAACTAACGACGTTGCTGTTGGCCGCCGTATCATCACCCGCCCCGGTTCGGCGCAGGTAATACGGTATGCTTTTGAAATGGCGCGCCGTAAGGGTTATACCAAACTGGCCTGCGGCCACAAGGCCAATATCATGAAACTTACCGATGGCATGTTCTTGGAAACATTTTATGAGATAGCACGTGAATATCCGGATATCGAATCATCAGATATTATTGTGGACGATTTGTGTATGAAGCTGGTATCAAGGCCGGAGATGTTCCAATCTATCGTGTTAACCAATTTGCAGGGCGATATTGTATCTGACCTGTGCGCAGGTTTGGTTGGCGGCCTTGGCTTTGCCCCATCTGCCAACATTGGCGATAATATATCTATCTTCGAGGCCGTACACGGTACCGCGCCTGATATTGCTGGTCGTGGTATTGCCAACCCTACGGCTTTACTGCTATCGGGTATATCCATGCTGCGCTATCTTGGTTTTACTACCGCTGCCGCGACTATCGAAAACTCGCTGCTTTACACCCTTGAACAAGGGGTACATACCGGTGATTTTGGCGACAAAGCAACCCCATCGGTTAATACCGAAGCGTTTGCCGACGCGGTGATAAGCAACCTGGGACAAACCCCTGCAAAGGGCGCCGTGGTGGGGCAGCCGGATATGGAAGTGAAAGCCAACCACGATCATCCTTCAAAAAATAAGCTTACCGTTACCAACGCTAACACAAAAGAGGAGATGATAGGGGTAGATGTGTTTGTACAATCTAACAAGCAACCAAACGAACTTGCCGAAATAGCCCAGCGTAAACTGATAGATAACTTTCATTTGGTGATGATATCAAACCGGGGTACACAGGTATGGCCAACCGGGTCCATTTTTACCGAGTTGGTGAACGAATATCGTATGCGTTTTGAAAAGAAGGAAGGTACCGATATTACCCAAAAAGAGATACTGCATATCGCTGCCGACTTGTCGGAAGATTTTAAAGTATGCTCGGTAGAGTTCCTGATGAAATTTGATGGTAAAATAGGATACACCCTGGCGCAAGGGCAATAGTTAAGTCTAAAGTCTAAAGTTTTAAGTTAAAAGTCAAAATAAAAAGGCCTGTCCGTTAGTTACGGACAGGCCTTTTTATTCCGGATATTTGCCAACTGCCAACTGCCAACTGCCAACCGCCAACTGCTTCAATCGCTGTCGACCGTACGTTTACCAACCTTGTTATCGTTAGCTTCTTCGGGATTGATCTTTTTGATATACAGTTCGTCTACCAGGATTATACAAATCGAAAGCAGCGGTACCGCTAATATTATACCCAACACGCCCGATAATACCCCCATAATAACCTGGCTGATAATGGTTAAAGCAGGGGGTATGTTGATCATCTTTTTTTGAATGAGCGGTGTAACGATATTACTCACTATGGTTTGCGACACCATATAAAGCAACGCGGTAATAATAGCAGTATTAACGTCCTTTGTTAATGCCAGCAGTACGCCGGGTATCATCGCGGCCAATGAGCCAAAGTTTGGTATCAATTTTAACAAGCCGGTTAAAAGCGCCAGTACCAGGGCTACCGGTATGCCAATGATGTACAAACCGATGCTTATCATGATAAATATAAGCACCATAGAAAGCATTGTGCCTTTTAACCAGCCCTTTAAAGCCTGGCTGGTACGGTCTATTACCTGCCGGGCCATAGGCTTATTCTGAACCGGAAAAAGTTTAATGATGCCATCTTTATACAACGAGGGATGTGTGGTGAAGAATATCCCCAGAAACAGTATGATGTAAATATTGCCCAGCACACCAAAGCTGGTGCTAAAGAAACTGCGCGCGGTAGAAAATACCTTGTCGCCGTTGTCATCATTAAAATATTCGAGCACCTTGGCGCCGAGGGGACTTTCGCCAAGCTTTAACTTTAAATTGCTGATGGTTTGGGGCAGGCTTTCGCTAAGGATGGCAATTTGCCCCTGTATGGTAGTGCCCATAAACCAAAACAATGCGCCCAAAAGTAAAAACGACCCCCCAACGGATATGGTCATGCACCATTTGCGGTTCCACTTGGTGCGGCGTTCAATAATATCGCCCAGGCCATGAAAGTATACCGCAATTAACGACCCGGCAAGTATCATCAGCAGCACATTAAAGGCTACCCGGGCTATTAAAATAGCCACCACCAGCAAGGCTACTATGGCTACTGTGTGCCATACCTTTTCGATATAGGTAAGCTCTTTTTTGGGGTGTTTTGGCGCTTCTGGATGTTTTTCGGGCATAAGGCTGCAATATTATGTACTAACGACACACAGCACACCTAAAAAGTTTTAAGAATTTTACCTGTGCGAAGCCTTTACTTTATAAAAGTACGCTATCAATTTTTCTATGCTGCCCAGGCTAAAGCGGTTGTTGCGTATCTGCTCAACCACTTCGGGTTCATCGGCCATTACCTCGCTCATGATATCGTTAAAGTTTTCGCTGGTGAGGTGCTGCATATTAGCCGTGTTGCTGCCATAATAATAGCTTAGCTTGGTATTGTTGCTGCCGCCCTCGCCGCCACCTATGCTTATACCTAAACCGCCGCCGTACGATGCGCCGTAAGTGCCCGCGCCAACGCCCATTGATGGTGCTACCCGCACCTTTTTGCCGCCGCTGCCACCGCTGCCTGCGCCGCGGGTAGCATAAATTTTCATTTCCTCGTTAACGGCTACGCGTACAAAATCAAAGTCCTTTTTGGCCCAGGTTTCGTTGCCGGGCGCGTGCGCCACCACAAAGCTATCCTTACCTGCTACAAACGACTGCAGGTCGCTGGTGCTCAAAAAATACGGGGTGGATTTTTCCTCGTCCTTAAACTCAATAAAGCCTTCGTCTTTTATCGGCCCCTTACCGCCGGGGTTAGGGTGGATGAAGCCTTCGGTTTTTACGCCTTTTATATCGATAAAAAAGCCCGGCAGCCATTTTTGTGCCATAACGCTGCTACTTGTTATCAGTATCAATAACAAGGCAAGTGCGGCCTTAAAAATATGTTTAACGGGAAGTATATAATTAATAGTCATATGATCTTTTTGGCATTTGCCCTGTTTTATAATAGGTCAGCAGGTCTTCCATATCACCATAACGAAATGTTTTATCTTTAATTTTGGCCACCACCTCGGGCTTGTCGGCCATAATATCGCTCATCACCTCAATAAACTGTTTCTTCTCCAGTTTGGTAACGTTATCCTTATTGGTGCCATAATAATAAGTAGTGCGGGTGCCGCCGCCAACAGTGGTAGCTATGCCCACGCCTACGCCAAAATTGCCGCCGCCGCCACCGGTGTTAAGCATCAGCGGGAAGCCGTTCTTAGCTGTTTTAACCGTAAAAAGTTTAGTAGGGTTATCAAGCGATACGATCATGAACGGGTTGTTTTTAAACAGCACGTTGTGCGATACCACAAAGCTATCGGCACCCATTACAAACGATTTTATTTTATAATAGGGGATAGGGAATACCTCCGAGTGCTCGTTGGCGGTGTACAGTATCTGGTCGCCATCGGCGTACTCGCCTTTGTGGGGCGGTTGCCATGATATCAGCCCGTCGAATATCTCGCCGCTGGTATGGTAAACCGTACCCTCGAACCATTTGCGTTGTGGCCCCTGAGCGTTGGCAGTAAGCCAGCCGGTAAGGATAAAAAGTATCAGTGTTATTTTACGCATGGTTTAATTATTTGAACCGCTGAATGGATCAGGGGCCTGTGCCGGAGGCATTACATCGTATTTATAAAAATAAAGCAGGTCGTCCATGTCACCATAACGCAGTTTCTTATTTTTTATTCTTGCAACAGCTTCGGGCTTGTTTGCCATTATCTGGCTCATAATTTCGATGAAATTCTTTTTATTAAGTTCGGTGAGATCTTCGGGACCATTACCGAAAAAATAAGTTGTTTTGCCGCCTGAAACACCGGCCCCTACAGAAAAGCCTGTGCCCATTGACATTCCGGATGACTGGGACATGGTAGTCCAACTGTACAGTTTTACCTCATTTGCAATTACCACCTTTAAAAACGGAGCCTTTTCAAATTTTTTATTTTGGGAAACAACAAAGCTATCAACGGTTTCCTCATTTCGCCTCATGGTAAACGAAGTAAGGGCAGTAGAGTTAATCTTAACGTCATCAGCGTTTTTATTGGGTTTGTAATATATATGATCGCCTTTCTTTTTAAAAATTGAAGGGGCTGGAACTTCCCATGAAATTAGTCCTGCATGTTTTACACCAACTGAATCATAGTAAGCTCCTTCGTCGTAATGTTTGCCAAATAATTGCGCCTTCGCGCCAATTGTAATGCTTAAAATACAAAGCAGGAGTAATATTTTCCTCATAAATGGTTTAGATTTGAAACCAAATATAATGGAATTTTTGACATGATAACAGTTGATCTGCGCAGCGATACCGTAACTAAACCGACCCCGGGAATGCTTGAGGCCATGTGGAGCGCCAAAGTGGGCGACGACGTGTTTGGCGAGGACGAAACCGTTAATGCGCTGGAGCAAAAAGCCGCCGCTATGTTTGGTATGGAAGATGCCATATTCTGCCCCTCGGGCACCATGACCAACCAGATAGCAATTAAATGTTTTACCCAGCCGCTTGACGAACTGATAGCCGACCAAACCGCGCATGTTTACCGTTACGAGGGTGGGGGCATCGCCTTTAACTCAGGGGTATCAACGCGCTTGCTTAACGGTTACCGGGGCATCCTTACCGCCGAAATGATAGCGCCCGAAATAAACGCCGAAAACATTCATTATCCGCATACCAGCCTGGTAGTGCTGGAAAATACGGTGAACAAGGGCGGCGGCAGCTGCTATACATTAGAACATATAAAGCCCATCGCCGAACTGTGCCAACAGCAAAACTTAAAGCTGCATTTGGATGGCGCGCGTATCTTTAACGCCCTTGCCCACACGGGCGACAACGCTTTAGATTACGGCAAATACTTCGATGGTATTTCGGTATGTTTATCAAAAGGACTGGGCGCGCCGGTAGGCTCTGTTTTGCTGGCGGATAAGCCTACCATAAAATATGCCCGCCGCATACGCAAGGTATTGGGCGGCGGGATGCGCCAGGCGGGTTTCCTGGCAGCAGCAGGTATATACGCGCTCGACCATCACGTAGAGCGATTAAAGATAGACCACGCCCACGCGCGCATACTGGGCGAAGAACTGGCCCAATGCCCCTGGGTAACAAACGTAGTGCCCGTTGAAACCAACATCGTTTTATTTGACACCGCCGAACCTGCTGATGCCGTGCTTGCCAAATTAGAATTAAAAGGTATAAAGGCTAACAACACCGATACTCACCGCATCCGTTTTGTAACGCATTTGGATGTACACCCGGGTCAGGTAGAGTATGTGGTGGATGTGCTGAAAAGTCTCTAGTTTAAAGTCCTAAGTCTAAAGTAAGAGGTTATTTTTTACTTAGGACTGCGGACTTAAAACTTTCGACTTACACGCATGTTGTATCATACACATGAACCGCCTGTTAAAAAAACTCGAAAAAATTGGCCGCGACCCAAAAATAACCGCTAAGGCAGTGGGTCTGCGCTATGTATCAGACTCGGTGCCCGGCTACACACGCAAAAAGGCCGGGAAGGGCTGGCGTTATATTGATGCCGACGGTAATACGGTTAAAGATAAAGAGCTTATCTCGCGTTTCAACAAACTGGTAATACCGCCTGCGTACACCAATGTATGGATATCGCCGTACGAGAATGGCCACCTGCAGTTTACGGGTACTGACGCGGCAGGGCGCAAGCAATACCGTTATCACACCTATTGGAACCAGATACGCAATCAATCCAAATATCACCGCCTGCAAACGTTTGCTGCGCATTTGCCTGCCATACGCCAGCAGGTTGACCAGGACCTGGCCCGCCGAAACCTCGACCACGAAAAGGTGGTAGCCCTGGTGGTACGCCTGATGGAGCTGACCAGCATTCGCGTGGGTAACGAGTCGTATAAAAAACTGTATGGATCGTTTGGCTTGACCACTTTGATGGATAAGCATGTGAAGATAGAGGGAAGCAAGCTTAATTTTCAGTTTAAGGGTAAAAAAGGCGTGATGCATAAAATTGCCCTGCAAAGTAAAAAGCTGGCCAAACTGGTTAAGCAATGCCGCGATATACCCGGTAAAGAGCTGTTTCAGTATTATAACCAGGACGGCAGCAGGTGCACCATAGGCTCTGGCGATATAAACGCTTACTTAAAAGAAATTACCGGCGAAGATTTTACCGCTAAAGATTTTCGTACCTGGGCGGGCAGTGTAAGCGCTTTGTACGCCTTTAAAGACCAGGGTGGTTTTGATACCATAGCCGAATGTAAAAGGAAGATAGTGAGCGTGCTCGACGAGGTTGCCATAAACCTTGGCAATACCCGCACGGTATGCAAAAAATATTATGTGCACCCTACTGTTATAAAAAGCTACGAAGAACGCACCATATTTAAGTACATCGAGGCGCTTGATGAAGATAAGGATATTAAGGCCGCCGAACTTAATAAAGCCGAAAAAGCCCTACTGGAAATTTTAGAGAACGAGAAGCTGGCGGCAGCAAGTTAATGCAGGACTCGTGCGATTCTCTCCCGGCGGGAGGCTGCAGGGAAGGGTTAACCCTTCCCTGCCGTTACACAGCTCTCAGCGCCCCTCCCCGAGGAGGAAAATTAAGCTTCTGGTTATTAAAGATGCTTCACCATCTTCAGCATGACAAATATTTTCAACCAAAAAAGGTCGATCGGGCTTGCCCCAACCAACCTGATGGTTAACTATTAACTGATCTGATTATTTTCCTTTTTTGGTATAGATATAAACCACACCATATTTAGCCTTCTCGCCATACTTTTTCAGGGTATCCGCATCGTTATCCCTGCTCACGCTCATCCTGTCGATATCAAAGGCTGATAACTTTTTCATTTCTTTTTCACTGGCCACTTTACCATCAATAACGATCAGCTTATCTGATATCCTGTCGATAGTACTGCTGCGCTTTAAGTTTATTGCTGACGGGTAATATACTGAACCATTCCGTGTCGCCACTGTATAGCGTTTTGAAGGTACGCCGGTTACATAAACTTCTTTTGCAATTTTTGAAGGATAGCCTTTAACTACCACGGCGGTATCGTTTGTTAAAATGTTTGTACCATAGCCCTGTACCACAACTTCATTTAGTTTGTCGGTAGTTTGGGCCGGGCTGCCGTTAATTACAACTACATCATTCAGCGTACCCTTTAGGCCCGGCAACGAATTTACCAACGCTGTTTCCTTTAAGGTTAGGTTGTTGCGGTCTTTTGTTACACCGTTTATCCTGATGTTGGTTATCTGGCGGTTTACGCCCAGTTTTTCGGCAAGTTCTTTTCCTTCTTTCGAATCTTTTGTGGTAACAAAAATAACCTGGTCGTTATTATCGAAGGTGTAATTTGGATTGGCATCCAGCAGGCTTTTTATTTTGCTGGCGCTAACAATGTTAACACTCGATATTGTTTCAGGGTCAATTTCCGAGAATTTTCCGTTAGTTATCTTTTTGCCGTTTAATACCACGTTCATCGAGTCGATATTATTTGTTGTGGATGTCCTGATGTATAACTTTCGTTTTTTGCCGGTATCGGCTTTTGTAACCGTAAATACCTGGTTTATGGTTACTTTTTCATTGTCGTTTTGTATAACCGGCGCTGATTTTGCCTTTTTAACCGGCACAGTATCGGTCAAAGTAATGGTCATCGCGGTTTTAGCCGCCTCTTTTATAGCTGCGGTAACCGGTTTTATTGCAACAGCTATTTTATGGGTAATTGGTTTGGCAACATCAGCTTTTGACAGTGTAAATACCAGCAGCAGGGCAATAACAGCAGGCACCACAAACGCATACCGCGTAAGTGTAAACCTCGAAGATCTTTTAGCGTTCATCATAATTATACGTTTTTTTATAGTTGAAATATTAAAATGGTTTACAATGCCGGGGGTAGTGGCGTTAAAACTCACGTTTACCAGGCTATATTGGTAGGTTTTACTATCAATACCATTGTTTAAAATTTTTCTGTCGGTTATAAACTCGATATTTTCGCGCACAGCCTTTTTCATGAGCCATATACCGGGGTTAAACCAATAAAATATGCTGCTTAGCTCGGCCAGTAAAATATCAATAGTATGCCAGCCATTTACGTGTACCTGCTCGTGCAGTAATATAGCTTTCAGGTCGGTAGGGGTATGGTTGGCAGGGTTTACATAAATGCTCCTCCAAAAAGAGAATGGCGCGGCTTCGCCCTCAATAACCCTTACATCATGATCAAGGATGCGCGCCGGCCGCGACCTGCGGTACAACTGGAACAGCGAAAATAACTGCATCATTAGCCTGAAGGCCAAAAAAATAGCCCCGATCCAGAATATAGCTGTTGCCCATTGCCAGTAATTAGGCTGGGTTAACGGTTTTATAAGTGTTTGGGCAGGCGCTTGCCAATTTAATACCACTGTTTGCACCGGCCTGGTCAATGTTTCGTGGCGCAATGCAAAATCGCTCAGGTCTATTTTTGGGTAAAGGGTTGCAAACAATATGGCAACCATTAAATAAGCCCTGTTAAGCGTATAAAAGGTTAGATGGCGTAGCACCAGGTAGTAGCCTGCGCAAAACAGCAGCAGTGCAATATTTACTTTAAATAAAAAGACAAATAAGGCTGGCATTTTATTATGATTTAGGTTTTTCTATCAGGTTTAGGATCTCTTTTAACTCCGTAGCGCTTATCTTTTTTTCGTTGGCGAAAAAGGTAACCAGGTCTTTGTACGAGTTTTTAAAATAGTCGCTCACAAAGCCGCTCATAAAGCGTTTTTTATACTCTTCTTCAGCAATGGCCGGTGTGTAGCGGTACGAGTTACCCAGTTTTTCGCCCTTTACAAAACCTTTGCGTTCAAGATTTTTTATGGTGGATGCAAGGGTGGTATAGGGCGGTTTCGGTTCGTTCATCTGGTCAAGAAAATCTTTAATAAAACCGGTACCCGCAAGCCAAACTGCCTGCATTGCTTCTTCTTCCTGTTGTGATAATTTCTCCATGCTTCTACGATTATTTCGTAAACATACGACTATTTCGTAACAATGCAAATTGTTTAACAAAATTTAACAAAAAGAATTTTCGGCAAAAACCGATACCGTAAAAGATTTTGGCATATTTCCCGTTTAAACATCAGTTAGCAGGTTTTACGCAGGTTTGCCTTTTGACCGAATTATTTTAGTTTTACAACAGCAACCTATTAATAATTAGCTATGCCTATCACAACTACAGTTATAACGGGCGCAACATCCGGTATAGGAAAAGAGACCGCAATTGCCCTTGCCAAAAAAGACCATGCGCTTTACTTGCTGGTGCGCGATACCGTACGCGGCGAGGAACTTAAGCAGGATATTATAGCTATCACAAAAAACAAAAGTGTTTACGTGGTGCATTGCGACCTTGCCGACCTGGAAAGCGTCAGGAACGCCGCAGGTATATTAAAAAGCAGTTTGTTGGCTATTAATGTATTGATAAACAACGCGGGCGGCATTTTTAACCAACGAAGCGAAAGTAAGGACGGTTTTGAAATGACCTTTGCAGTAAATCACCTTGGGCACTTTTTATTGGTACAAAACCTTTTGCCATTGTTAGAGAAAGGCCAGGCCCGGATTATCAATGTAAGCTCGGAAGCGCATCGCATGGCTAAACCAAACTTTAACGACCTGCAATGGACAAAGCGGCCTTACGCTGCGTGGAAGGCGTATGGCACCGCCAAGTTATTTAATATTTATTTTACACGGTCGCTGGCGTTAAAATATGGCCCTAAGGGAATAAGTGCATTTGCGGTGCATCCGGGATTGGTTAACACCCGCTTTGGTACAGGGCTTACCGGTATTGGTAAAACATTAATGTGGCTGGCACGGCCGTTTATGATATCGGCCGAAACAGGTGCCCAAACCAGTATTTACCTGGCATCGGCCTCCCGAATTGATGCTAAAAGCGGCAAGTATTTTAAAAACAGGCATCCGGCAAATACTTCGGCGGCAGCCACAAACGAAGTAGGGCGCGACAGGCTGTGGGAGTTGAGCATGGAACTTATAGCGCCCTTTTTAACCTGAGGTTAGTAAAAAACATGCTACGTATTGTTAATATTAATAAAATAATCTAGTTTAGAAGTTTAAACACACAACCTGAATATTTGTATGACAATGAATAAAAAATTACTGGCCACAATAGGGCTGCTGTCGGCAGTAGTATTTATGGCTATGTCGCCGGCAGCGGTACCGGCTGATGGCGATAAGTTTGTAAACCTTAAGGTTTTGCCAAAAGATATATCAGATAAAGAGTTGCATAAGGTAATGGAGGAGTGGGAGCATGCTTTAGGCGCGCGTTGCAGCTTTTGCCATGTACGCAACGAGGATACCAAAAAAATGGATTGGGCCAACGATGCCAAGCCTGAGAAAGAAATGGCCCGCAACATGTATAAAATGACCCAAGCTATCAACAAAAAGTATTTTCACTCCAAAAAAGACAGCACCAACATGGTGGTTGAGAGCAATGTTAACTGCTATACCTGCCACCGCGGCGTACAGCACCCCGAAGTAGTAAGGGCTTCTGAACTGCCCCGCCCGCCGCGTAACGGCCAGGCACCGGGTGGTAGCAAACCTGCCGAAGGACAGCAGCAGCCTGCCCCGGAAACAAAACCGTAATTTTGCTGAACCGAAATTAAAAGGCCACAAAGATTTTTTCTTTGTGGCCTTTTAATTTATACCTAACTCCGAGCTCATTCCAAGCTATACTTGGCAATTTTAGATGAATCGTTTGCTATCAGTATTTCATTAGGAATGGTAGTAAATGGTATTGATCGTCAGTGGATGTTCATTTCTTTTGTGTCGCAAAAAAGAAACGAACCAAAGAAAAAACACGCGGCTGTACCGCCTTGCTTTTAAAGGATGTGATAAGGCAGGGCCTGTGCCATCCGCAATGCGCTAAGGCCGCATTAGGACGGCGACGTGCGAGGCCAGTATTGAGGAGCGATGGACCGACAAAAAACCGGGGCCGATGGGTACGGCCTGTGTGGCGAAGGATTTTTTTGTCTTGATTTTTGAGTACTTTGTATCAAGACAAAGTTATAGCCCTCCGCGGCGAATGAGCGGGCTAACGTTCATTTAAGCACTTAAGAGCAACATACACGCACGAGCCCTGTGAAGGGTACCTGTGCGGGAAGACGGGAACAACTATGATTGCAAGTTCTTTGTGTCCTCTGTGCTTTTCCTTTGCACCCTTTGCAGTTAAAACTACAAATTCTGCGCTATCACAAAGCCGCTTGCCCATGCCCATTGAAAATTATAGCCGCCCAGCCAGCCGGTAACATCCACACATTCGCCGCCAAAGAACATGCCGGGCACCTTTTTACTTTCAAGGGTTTTAGATGATAGTTCGTTGGTATCTACGCCGCCTGTCATTACTTCGGCCTTATCATAACCCTTGGTACCGGCAGGTTTCACCTTAAACTGGTGCAGCAGCGCACTAAGGTCTTCCAGTTCTGTTTTTGTTAACGAGGCCAGGTTTTTATCGGCAGGGATATGGTCCATCAAAGCCTCGGCAAATTTGCGGGTAAACAAATTAGACAAATAAGCCAGCAGCATCTTTTTGCCATTTTGCTCGCGTTCCTGTAGTATCAGTTCAGTAATATTCTTGCCGGGCAGCAGGTCGATATAGATGTGTTCGCCGGGTTTCCAGTACGATGAGATCTGAAGGATGGCCGGTCCGCTTAATCCCCAGTGGGTAAACAGGATATTTTCTTCAAAGCTTGCCCTGTCGTTCCAAACCCGGCAAAAAATACTGTTACCCGATAATTGTTCATACCAGGGCTGGTCTTTACCCGTAATGGTAAGCGGCACCAGGGCCGGAGAGGTATCGGTAACCCTAATATCAAACTTGCGCGCTATTCGCAGGCCAAAATCGGTAGCGCCCATTTTAGGTATAGGCAACCCGCCGCTGGCTACAACCACTTTGGGCGAGAACAATAGTTGCTGTTTACCATTTTTGTTAATGGCGATATTGAAACCATTTTCAGCCTTTTCAATATTTATAACCTCTGTATCGCACCAAATTTCCTGTTCAAGATCGGCGCAAAGGCTTGTAAACGCATTTACTACATCTTTAGCCCTATCTGTTACCGGGAACAGCTGGCCCAGGGTTTTTTCCTTGCCTTCAATCCCATAGGTTTCAAAAAAACTGATGGTATCCTCCACCGTCCATTGCGCCAGGGCCGAGCGGCTAAAGTGCTCGTTCTGCGAAATGAATTGTTTATGAGTGGTGTACAGGTTGGTATAGTTGCACCTGCCGCCGCCGCTGATCAGTATCTTGGCGCCAACCTTATCGTTCTTCTCCAATACCAAAGTTCGCTTGCCCAAAAAGCCGGCTTGTACCGCGCACATTAATCCGCAGGCGCCGCCGCCAATAATTATAGCGTCAAAGTTTGATTGTTTTGTTAAATTTGCTGTCATGGATGGTGTGGCGCAAATATCAGAATTTGGAAAGATACTTATCTTTTTAATTACGGGCATTGTGGCAATAGGCGGATTATTTTTTACCAACCGCCTTTTATCGCCCCGCAACCCAACCCCCGAAAAGCTTACCACCTACGAATGCGGCGAAGAGCCTACAGGCAGCGCCTGGCTGCCGTTCAATTCGCGCTTTTATGTTATAGCCCTTGTATTTTTGTTGTTTGATGTAGAGATGGTGTTTGTTTTTCCGTGGGCAACGGTTTTCGGTAACCGCGAAATTATAGCCACAGATGCACGCTGGGGGTGGATCGCGCTTACGGAAATGTTTATCTTTTTAGGGATACTGATACTGGGCCTGGCCTATGTATGGCGCAAAGGCGACCTCAACTGGATAAAGCCGAACGTTACACTGCCGCAAACAGACGCGCGCATCCCGCGATCGTTATATGACGACCTGAACGCTAAACAGGGCAACTTTAAGGTAAAGCAATTTAGTTTGGAAGTAGCTGAGCCCGCCATCGCGGCAACCCCAACATCTCCAGGCATTACAGCCCCTGCAACCGAACCACGCAAGCCCATGTTTAAACCAGCATTTAAAAAACCAGCTAATGACGCCTGACCTGACCAACGAAAGCGGTGGCATTGTTGTCACCAAGATGGATGACCTGCTTAACTGGGCAAGGCTGTCATCGTTATGGCCATTAAGCTTTGGTATTGCCTGCTGCGCGATAGAAATGATGGGCGCTATGGCGTCGACGTACGATCTGGACAGGTTTGGCGTTTTTCCGCGGCCCTCTGCACGTCAGGCCGATGTGATCATCATCGCCGGCACGGTTACCTTTAAAATGGCCGAGCGCATTAAACGCCTGTACGAGCAAATGCCCGACCCCAAATACGTTATCTCGATGGGATCGTGCAGCAACTGCGGCGGCCCGTACTGGCAGCACGGCTACCATGTGGTAAAAGGAGTAGACAGGGTTATCCCGGTTGATGTGTATGTGCAGGGCTGCCCGCCCCGCCCCGAGGCTTTGATAGGCTCGATCTTAGAACTGCAAAAGAAGATTGAAAAGGAGCATATTGTTGCGGGTGAGCAATCCTAATCCAAATTTTTGAAAACCCATAGCGTTTATTAATGTTTAGTTAATAAATTAAACTAAATACTATGTTATTACCATTCGCATTTGTAGGCATCGCCATATTTGTGGTGCTTGCATTATTTCTTGTCATCAGAAAAAGCAGCGGCAAAAAAGAAAAACGTTAATACCCCGCGCCGATATTTCAGCCTTTCGATAGAATAATTACATTTGTTACCTATGCAAAAAATATTGGTAGCAAACCGGGGCGAGATAGCTTTACGTGTAATGCGCTCGGCCCGTGAAATGGGCATAAAAACTGTAGCTGTTTATTCTGAAGCCGACCGTAACGCGCTTCATGTACGTTATGCTGACGAAGCCGTGTTCATTGGCGAAGCGCCGTCAAGTCAATCATACCTTGTAGGAGATAAAATAATTGCCGCCTGTAAACAAACAGGTGCAGAGGGTATCCATCCCGGTTACGGGTTTTTGAGCGAAAATGCCGCGTTTGCCCGTCAGGTGCGCGAGGCTGGGCTGATCCTTATAGGCCCATCGCCTGAGGCTATGGAAGTGATGGGCAACAAGCTATCTGCAAAAGCGGCCGCTTTAAAATACAACATACCTATGGTGCCCGGCACCGAAGAATCCATTACCGATGTTGCCGAGGCTAAGCTGCGCGCCATTGAAGTGGGTTTCCCAATACTTATAAAAGCCGCTGCCGGCGGTGGCGGTAAAGGTATGCGCATAGTAGACGCGCCCGGAGATTTTGAAGAACAAATGAGCCTGGCTGTATCCGAAGCTATATCGGCCTTTGGCGATGGCTCGGTATTTATAGAGCGCTATGTTTCGTCGCCGCGCCATATTGAGATACAGGTGTTAGGCGATACACATGGCAATATCGTGCACTTGTTCGAGCGTGATTGCTCGGTACAGCGCCGCCACCAGAAGGTGGTGGAGGAAGCGCCATCGTCTGTACTTACACCCCAAATTCGCGAAGCGATGGGCAAATGCGCCGTAGATGTAGCACGCTCGGTTGCTTATACCGGCGCGGGTACCGTGGAGTTTATCATGGACGAAAAGCTTAACTTCTTTTTCCTGGAGATGAACACCCGGCTGCAGGTAGAGCACCCCGTAACCGAACTGATAACCGGCATAGACCTGGTAAAAGAACAGATCCGTATTGCCCGCGGCGAAGCCATCAGTTTTAAACAAACAGATCTGGAGATACAGGGACACGCTATGGAACTGCGTGTTTACGCCGAAGACCCCGATAATAATTTTTTACCTGATATAGGCACCTTACAAACCTATGTTACCCCAAAAGGCCCCGGCGTTAGGGTTGACGATGGTTTTGAGCAGGGCATGGAGATACCTATCTATTACGACCCCATGATAGCCAAACTGATAACCTATGGTAAAGACCGTACTGAAGCCATTGAGCGAATGATCCGCGCTATCGACGAGTATATGATCACCGGCATTACGACCACGCTGTCTTTTGGCAAATTTGTAATGCAGCATGAGGCGTTCACATCAGGTAATTTTGATACTCATTTTGTGAAAAAATATTTCACCCCCGAATCGCTGCAAACAGGTAACGAAACCGAAGCCCTTATAGCTGCATTGATAATGGAAAAGTTATTAAGCGCCAAAAAAATAGCCTTCACCGAAACTGCGGGAGTGGAAGAAAGTAATTGGGTGAGGAACAGGAGATAGGAAGATACTCATAAGTAAAGGACAAAAGTAAGGAAAAGCCCGACTTACCTTACACGTCATTGCGAGGTACGAAGCAATCTCTTTAGGACAGTTATCAAATATATTCGCCGCTGAACTTGTTTCAGTATCTCATACTTAAGGTTGCGCTTTTATGAACGCCTGCGCTCTTAACTTTTATTTCGTGCCTGATGAACGGAACGTAACCGCCAACTGCGGCATTGGCCTGTTCGGGTAGCACAGACATTGTCTCGGCACACACATTCACAGAACAGGGCGCAGCCGCGATTTTTCTTTTTGGTACTTTTTCTGTTGAGAGAAAAGAAAAAGTACATCCACTGACGGTCATACGACACAAGCCCGTTCCTAACGAAGAACAAAAAGAGGTTGCTTGGCACTGCGGTAATATCGGTTCATACAATCCCTTCCAATTCCTCTATCAAACCAACCTGCGCTGGTATTATCTTTAACCGGGCTTCGTCAATAGTAAACCATCCGGCACGGTCAACTTCGGGGAAGGTAGCTTTTTTGCCGGAGCGGGGCGGCCATTCTATTTCGAAAACATTGCTTATAATCTTTTCGTGATCAATATCGCCCTCAACAGCCCAGGCATGTACAGTTTTGCCGCTTTTTTGCTTTACAGGCTTTAGCTTTATAAAATTTCCGGTGAGGGTTTGCCCGGTCTCTTCTTCAAATTCCCGTTTGGCAGCGGTAAGCGGTTCTTCTCCGTCAACATACTCACCTTTGGGTACCGACCACGAGCCGTTATCCTTATTACGGAAGAACGGGCCGCCGGGGTGTACCAGGAAAACCTGCAGTAAACCATTCGCCCGCCTGTACAGCAATATTCCCGCGCTTTGTTTTGGCATAAATTGTTTTGGTGGCAAATTACAAAACACAAAGTATTATGGTTAATTTTATATGCACACATTTCTATTAACCTGGTAGCTATGGAAGATACCCGCTGGAAAAAATTTAAATTATGCGGCGATTATAACGCTGATATGCGCAGCCTTTACCTAGCCTGGACAACCCCCGGCGGGCTCGAAAAATGGTTTCTGCGCAAAGCCGACTTTTATACCGTACCGCAGCGGCTGCGTGCGAATGACGAGCAAATAGCCAAGGAGGATACCTATGTATGGTACTGGCACGGACACCACAACAATGTGTTTGAAAAAGGGAGGATACTTGAAGCAAACGGCCACGACTTACTGAGGTTCACCTTTACGGGCGGTACTACCGTAAGCGTGTCTTTTTCAACCCGTAACGGGTTAACCATCATCGAACTTGAACAAACAGATATACCGCAGGAGAGCGACCCGGAAAAAAATTTACTGGTGCAATGCCAGATAGGGTGGACTTTCTACCTGGCCAATTTAAAATCTGTTATAGAAGGAGGCAAGGACCTGCGCAACAAAAGGGTTGATCTGAATACTTGTTTTAAATAGTTAAAACTGATGGAAAATGCAGGTAACAGCTATTTGGCAAGTGTAAAAAAGCTATTTGCTTATTATAACCGCTGGGCGATGCAGTGATCTCCCGCCTGGAAAGCGACAGTTGAACCAGCCATACAATGCGGCTTCAAACAGCGTTGCCATCGAATGTATATAACGCCGCCAAGTTTCCTTCGGATAAACATGATGCGTTTTTACAGATAACGCTCAAATCAGGCGATAAGCCTTTATTACATTTTTTGTGTATTAATGGTTAATTAAACCTTTTATATTTAATCAAAGGGCAAACATAACGGCAATTTTTTCGCATTTCTTAAATTGAAATTTTGTTTCAGTAAAGTGAAAATTTTTTGTGTAAATGATTATAAATGAAGTACTTTTGGGATATATAAGTAACTTTATTACTATTTGTTATGATAATGAAATTTAAACCAATAGCTGTAGTAGCTTTATTAGCCACAGCTGTATTGTCGTACTCATCCTGCCAAAAAGATAATTCATCTAAATCAACAAAAGACGATAGCGCTGCAATCGCTAAAACTATAGCTGTAAGCTTATATCATTCGTTTGGTAGTACCATTGCCAGCAAAAACGCCCTTACAGGCCTGCCTGTTATAAACAGTGTGCGTAATGGCAAAAAGGTTAACGACCTTACCTGTGGTGAATATATAGAGCAGCCTTACAATAATATTTACACCAAAGGGGATTCGGTTAAAGATGTAATGAACGGAACAAATAAGTATGTGATCAGCTGCGATGCAAACAACAATCCTAATGGCTACACTTACAGCGGCAGCTATGTTAATACCGGCTTTAACCCTTTCAGTACCTACGATATAACCGTAAAAGAATTTTATACGCTGAAAGCCTTAGCACCCGAATATGCAAGGATGCAGGTTGACGGTAACCAGGTTTCAGTTTATAAAACAGTAACCAAAAAAGATGGCGAGTATATGGTGCAGAATAACTCTTACACTTTAACCGGATTGGTAGTAGACTCTACCACACAGCCTTTTGATATTACTGCCGGTACCGCAACTTTCGTTTCAAACGGCACCAACGCAGGTAAAGATTTCAGTTACTCGGGTACTATCCAGTTTTTGGGCGGCCACAAAGCTAAAGTAACCTTTGGCGGCAAAACTTATGATGTTGAAATTTTATAGCATTTAGTTCTACCTTACACAAAAGCGGTTAACGAAGGTTAACCGCTTTTTTTATGATGTTTCTGTAACGCATGGCAAGCTTAAAAATCTGTACTTTTGCCGTATGTTTACAGGAATTATTGAAACGTTAGGTAAAGTGACCGACTTGCGCCGCGAACAGGGTAACTTGCACATTACGGTAGCATCGGCCATAGCCCACGAGCTTAAAATAGATCAGTCGGTAGCGCACAATGGTGTTTGCTTAACGGTTATTGCCCTTGGCGATGGCATGCACACCGTTACTGCGATTGATGAGACCCTTAATAAAACCAACCTGGGCCAGCTTAAGGTAGGCGAACCCATTAACCTGGAACGCTGTATGCAAATGAACGCCAGACTGGATGGCCATATTGTTCAGGGGCATGTTGACCAAACTGCTACTTGTACAAGGTTTACAGCGTTGGATGGCAGCTGGGAGTACACTTTCAGATATGATCCCTCGGCAGGAAATGTGACCGTAGAAAAGGGTTCGATATGTGTTAATGGTATCAGTCTTACAGTTGTAAACTCCGGTCCGGATCATTTCTCTGTCGCTATAATACCATATACTTACGAGCATACCAACCTGCACAATGTGCGCGAGGGCAGCGTAGTAAACCTGGAGTTTGATATTATTGGTAAGTATGTTGCAAGATTGATGAACAGGTAATTCAACTGTCAGTCTGAGCTTGTCGAAGACCCGTACGCGCTAATAATGGTTCGACAGGCTCACCATGACATCTTACAATAACCCAGTCATTTGGAACTATAGTGAGAAATCTTGTCAAATTACAGGTCGTTGACATTGCATTTCGAATAAGATTTCCCTTCGTTATCGCTCGTCCGAAATGATGCGTGAGGGTCTTATATATTATTTACTCAGCACCGCCACCCGGCTTTTCGAATACGCAATGAAGCTCTTCTGCTTATCAACCGGTGGCTTACTTGCCAGGTACTTTTTGTAGTATTTAACAGCGCTTCTTTTATCTTTCAGGTTGGTGTCGTAAACGTTTGCAAGCGAGTAATATACCATCGGCGTTTCATTAAACTGAAGGCTTTTTTGGTAGGCAGTCAGCGCATTTTTATAATGGCGCAGTTTTTCGTTGCTATCGGCCATTTCGCCGTAATAGGCTGCAGTGTTTGGCGATATACCTTCGGTAATGGCTTTATCCAGGTAAACTATAGCCATCCGTTGATCTTTAAGCGCTTTGTAGGCAAGCGCGGTATAGTAATAACTGGTTTCGCTACGGCCCTGTTCATCAATATCCATAAAGGCAGCTAAGCTGCATTCGTAACTTTTAATGTTATAATAGGCAATCCCCAGTTTAGTTAATACCAATCCGGATTGACTGCCCGCATTTACCAGTTTAAGGCAGGTGCTGATGGTTTCGGGCCATTTCTTTTGGGCATATTGTAACTTCATCAGGCTGTTCAACAAAACAATATTTTCTTTATCGTTGGCAATAGCCCGGTTTAATACCTTTTCGGCCTGCGTGTTGAGTTTCATGTTCACGTAAATATCGCTCAGGTCGGCTGCAACATCCGGTTCGGCCGGGTTTAGCAAGTTGGCCTTTTGCAGGTAAACAATATAGGATGTGAGATCATTTTTGTCGCGACTGATGCTTGCAAGCTGCTTGTACACCATAAAGTTGGTGGTATCACGAGCTGTTATCTTTTTATAATAACCTTCGGCCTTTGTAATATTGCCCCTGCGCATATTAAGCCCCCCAAGGCTGATCAATACCTTAGTGTTAGTCGAATCGATATTGTAAATACGCTGGTAATAATCTTCGGCAAAAGCCAGTCTGCCGGCCATGCTATTGGTATAAGCCAGCTGACCCAAAGCTTTTATATCTGTTACAGGTTCGGGGTAGGAGCTTTTAAGGTAGTCGGCAGCTTCGGCAAAACGCTGATTTTGGTAGTAGTCTAATAACAGGGCGTCGTCTACTTTCGACTGTGCAAAACTTACAACGCAATAAAGGCAAAAAAGGGCAGATGTAACGATGGATTTCATATAACTAAATTATTAGTTATAAATCATATATCCAAATATTAAACAAATTGGCACTTTAACGGTTGTACCTGTATATAAACCAGATACTATGGATAAGATAAGGAAATTTGAATTGATGGAAAAAATCGTCCATGAATTAGAAGATTTAAAGAACAGTCAGCAGGCTATAGTGCAAAAGCTAACAAAGATAGAGGTAGATAATATTGACCTGGGCAACAAACGCCTGGAAAAGGATCTGCCGGATATGCACCAGCGCGTTAGCGATAACCTGGATACGATTGCAAGCATCCTTGAGGACTTTGCATCGCAAACCAGCGAGTTCAACAGCAAAAATAATATCTCCGGTTTGAAAGAGCAGGAAGAAATAAGCAAATTGTAAGGCGAATGCTAAACCGCGAAAAGCCCCGAATAGGGGCTTTTTTTTTTAAGTTCCCTCCTTGGGGAGGGGCGGGACAGGATGTGCGCTGGCAGGGAGGGGTTTGATACCTTGCATGCGAATAACCCCTCCCTGCCCTCCCGAGGGAGGGAATTATAATTGCCACTTCAAACTCTCCTTAAAAAACTTCGCCGCCATATTACCAACCAGTTCATGAACGGCCGACCTGCTTACAGCAGGGTCATCATTAAAAATGATACCGCCTGTTTTTTTCACTTCAGGTATTGCTTCATTAAGAAATACGTAATGCCCTGCTTTGCCCCGCACAACATAAAGTTTTGACTTTGGCATAAGCCGATGGTAATGGGCCGCGTTGGTTTTAACGGGTGCAATGCTATCGCTTTGCGCGCTGATAATATACATTGGTATATCTACCTCTTTAAACTGCACCGGGCTTACAAACCCCTGGCCCACGGCCGGGCTCATGGCCAATACGGCTTTAATGCGCTTATCTTTTAAGGGCGGGCTTTTTGCAAACAAAGCCGCCAGTTCTTTTTCATCCACCTTATTGATCAGGTCCGGAAATTCGGGGATGGTTATTTCCTTGATACCCTGCGGTGTTTTGTTGAAGGCATCCATGGCATCTAAGCTCACCTTGGCTCCAGCCAAAGCAATTACCGTAAAGCCGCCGATAGAAAAGCCCGCCGCGCCAATGCGCTGCCTGTCTATTACTTTATCCAGAGCGGCATCATTCAATAATTGCGTTAACACAAAGCTGATATCCTGGGCGCGCTGCCAGGGTGTTAAAAAATCAATGGCTATTTTGTTATCGTAAGTGTTACCCCAATGGTCAACCGCTGCTACAATAAAGCCTTGTTTTACAAGCGCGTCGGCAAGCCACTCCATGGTTAAGCGCCCCCCGCCGGTGCCGTGTGATATCATGATGAGCGGATGCTTTTCTGCCGGGAGTTTGGCATTACGTATGGTGGGTTCAACTATAAAGGGGAAATTCTCTTTAAGTGCCGGTGTTTTGCGGTCAGCTGTAGGATACCATACTTCGGTAACTAACGGGCGTTTGCGTGCCGTATCGTTATATCTATAGGTTTGCTCACCAATAGCGGTTTGTGCCAGGGCATAGGCCGGTAAAAACAGTGATATCAGTATAAGGTGTTTTAGTTTCATGAGTATAAATTAATACACAAAACAAGGTATTTACAAATTGCCGGGTATTGACAAATGTCAATAATTTATTTTTTTGATTTAAGGCGGCTAAGGGTTTCCTGCGATATGCCCAGGTAGTCGGCAATGATCTTCGACGGCAGCCTTTGTATCAGGGCGGGGCTGGTTTCCATTAGCAGTTGGTAACGCTGCCTGGCATCCATGGTGATCAAACTTTCGATACGCTTGATGGAAGCGATGTAATCTTTTTCTAAACCTATCCGGTAGGTGTGTTCCCATCCGGGAAAATTAGCCAGCAGGTCGTTAAAGTCGTGGTGACAAATATAAAGTATTTCGCCGGCCTCTATGCTTTGTATAGCAGCTAACGACGGTTCCTGTAAATTAAAACTGGGGAACGCTGTGCCGAACCGGCCCTCGGTAATCAGGAAACGGGTAGATTCTTTGCCATTTACATCCAGCATATACACCCGCAGGCAGCCCGAGTTTACAAAGTAGATGTAAGGGCAAACCTCATCAACGCGCAGCAGTACTTCGTTACGTTTAACCGTTTTATGCCTGAATTTTTTGCAAAACGCTTCTGCCTGCTGTTCATCAACCCGCATATTGTTGTTGATGTATTGTTTAAGCTGGTGGTAGGGCGTGGATGGCATAAGCCAAATATAAAAAATATGTCATTGCGAGGTACGAAGCAATCTCTTCATGCTAAGCGGCGATGCAAAGTCTTGAGATTGCTTCGTACCTCGCAATGACGGTCAGAAGCTATTCTATACTCTTCCCTTTCATCGCGGTAGCTATGGCTACGTCCATTACCCTTTCGGCAAAGGGGCGGGTAAAGTCGTTCAGCTCATCTATCTTGGAGTGGATAAGGTCTTTATCGCCTGTGCTTAGCGCGGCTTTAAGGGCCTCTAACCGGATATTGGTTTCGGTTACCTCATCAGCATTTAACAATTGACCGTTCTTTTTTAAGAAACCTTCAACCGTGTAAACCATTTGTTCGGCCTCGGTTTTCGCTTCAATCAGCATGCGCGCGCTTACATCATCTTTAGCGTGGGTAATGCTGTCCATCAGCATTTGCTCAACCAGGTCGTCGGTAATGCCGTAGGCGGGTTTTACCTCCACTTCCTGCTTAACGCCGCTGCGCAATTCAATGGCCTGTATCTTTAAAATACCATCTGCATTCAGTATAAAGTTAATATCAACCTTAGGGAAGCCGGCCGGCATGGCAGGTATGCCTTTCAGTTCAAACTCGGCCAGTTTTCGGTTCTCGCTGATCAGGTCGCGCTCACCCTGGTAAACGGCTATCTTCATGTTCACCTGGCCGTCTTTGCTGGTAGTGTATTGCCTGCCCGCCTTGGTAGGGATCTTAGAGTTTCGGGGAATAATGGTGTCCATTAAACCGCCCATGGTTTCAATACCCAAAGATAGCGGGGTAACATCAAGCAGTAAGATGTCGCTGCGGTTACCGGCCAGCACATCGGCCTGAATAGCCGCGCCAAGGGCAACCACTTCATCGGGGTTTAGATCGTCATGCACCGGGCGGCCAAAAAACTCCGACACCATCTTTTTAACCAGGGCTGTGCGGGTACTGCCGCCAACCATCACTACCTCATCAATATCGGATGTGCTCAGTTTAGCGTCTTTAAGCGCGTTTTGGCAGGCGGTTATGGTTTGCTGTACTTTTGGAAGAATAAGTTCTTCAAAGGTATTGCGATCAATAGTGCACCATATATCGCCAATTTGCTCGTTAAAAAGACTTTGGTGGGCCAGCGCCTTTTTAGCTTCTTCGGCCTTTAACCGCAGCTGCTGGGTAAGTTCGCGGTTATCAGCCAGGGTAGTCTTATCAATATTGTTTTTATCTATCCAATAATCGGCAATGGCGCGGTCAAAATCATCGCCTCCTAAAAAAGTATCGCCGTTGGTAGATAATACTTCGAAAATGCCGTTTTGTATCTGCAGAACGGAAACATCAAATGTACCGCCGCCCAAGTCGTAAACGGCAATGGTTTTGGTTTCTTCGGGGTTCAGGCCAATACCGTAGGCAAGGCTTGCTGCGGTAGGCTCGTTCACAATACGTAAAACATCCAATCCGGCCAATTTGCCTGCATCGCGGGTTGCCTGGCGCTGCGAGTCGTTAAAATACGCGGGTACGGTTATCACCGCACGGTTAACGGGCGTTTTCAACACATGTTCGGCGCGTTCTTTCAGTTCTTTTAATATCAGGCCCGACAGTTCAATGGGGTTGTAAAATTTATCGCCAACCTTAATTTTTACCAGGTTTTCGCTGTCGTCGTCAATGATTTTGTACGAGAAAAAGTTTTGGTAGTTGGCTACATCCGCGTACGAGCGGCCAAGCAAACGCTTTACCGAAAATACGGTGTTCTGCGGGTCGGTAATTAAATATTCTTTAGCATCGTTACCCACGGTGATATCGCCCGTTTGGCCAAAATGCACCACTGAAGGTACCAGCACACCTTTGCCCGCATCGTTGATCACCCGAGGTTCTTTTTCGGGATTTATAAAAGCAACAAGCGAGTTGGTGGTGCCCAGGTCGATGCCTACAATAATATCTTCTTTTTGTATTGAACCTGTTGCCAGGTTGATGGAAACTTTAGCCATGGTATATAGTAACAAAGCGCAAATGTACTTAGTTTTAAGGCAAGGAGTGTCATGTGGATTTCGGATTTACGATTTTAGATTTCGGATTTGATTGTTTGATTTATTACTTTCATCCCTGATGAAACGACTGCTGCTGCCGATTTTACTTTTTACAGCCACTTTTGTACAGGCACAGCAGTTTGGCGGTAACCCGCCATCCGTTAAATGGAAACAGGTGAATACGCCTGCTGCCCGTGTTATATTTTCGCGGGGGATGGACTCTGTTGCATTGCGGGTAGCCCAAACCATAGCTGCTATGAACCCGCTTATACAGCCAACTATTGGTTTTAAACAACAACAGGTTAGCATTGTGCTGCAAAATCAGACAACTATATCAAACGCCTACGTGGGGCTGGCGCCGTTCCGCAGCGAGTTTTACTTAACGGCAGGGCAAAACAGCTTCGAAATAGGCAGCCTGCCCTGGCCCGAACAACTGGCCATTCACGAATTCAGGCATGTACAGCAGTACAATAATTTTAATGTGGGCCTGTCGCGCGGGCTGCGCATATTATTTGGTGAAGGCGGGCAGGCGCTGGGTAACACGCTATCGGTGCCCGACTGGTTTTTTGAGGGCGATGCGGTTTACAACGAAACACTGGTAAGCCGGCAGGGCAGGGGAAGACTGCCCTATTTTTTTAACAGTTTCCGTGCGTTATGGGCTGCCGGGAAAGATTATAGCTGGATGAAGCTGCGCAACGGTTCGTATGTGGATTATACACCAAACCATTACCCCCTGGGCTACATGATGGTAGCTTACGGGCGCGAAAAATATGGCAATGCGTTTTGGAAGGGCGTTACATATGATGCCGCCGCTTTTAATACAGGTTTTTACCCGTTACAGGGCGCTATAAAAAGGCATGCAGGTGTGGGTTATAAAGACTTTAGAAGCGCTGCCTTTGATCACTTTAAGGAAGTGTTTAAGGCTGATACTAAAGATCCCAATGCTAAATACCAACACTTTATAGCCGATGAAGAGTACCCGGCTTTTGTGAATGACAATACGCTTATCTACCTGCGATCAACCTATAATGATATTCCCCGGTTTGTTATTAAATCAGGAAAGGAGGAAAAGACGGTCGCTGCCCAGGGTGTTACCACCGATAATTATTTCAGCTATCGCGATGGAAAAGTAGTTTACGCATCATACCGGCCGGATGTACGCTGGGGGTACCGTAATTACAGCGAGCTGGCAGTACTTGATGTAAACACCGGTACAGAGCGCCGCATTACCCGCAAAACCAAATACTTTGCACCTGCATTTAGTGCCGATAGCAAAACCATTGTGGCCGTACAGGTTGCATCAACAGGCAAAAGCGAACTGCACCTGCTCAATACCGCGGACGGCACGCTGATCAAAACGCTGCCAAATACTGCCGGCTTGTTTTATACCTACCCTAAGTTTTATGGCGACGATAAGCTGGTATCGGCCGTTCGTAATTTTAAGGGCGAAATGTCCCTGGCTTTAATTGATATATCTTCCGGAGCAGCAAAGTACTTGCTGCCCTTTAGTTTCCAACCCATCGCATTCCCCCAGGTGCAGGGCAATAAGGTTTACTTTACCAAAACATCCGGTTTAAACGATAAACTGTTTGTTTTAGATATCGGTTCCAACCAACTGAATGAGGTAACTACAGCGGAGCAAAACGGCGCGATAGGGCAGTACCAGCCTGCAATTGGTAATAACAAAATAGCCTGGACAGGTTTTACCGCATCGGGCTATCGTTTGCAGCAATATAACCATGCTGATATGAAACTCTCGCCTGTAAATAGCGATCAGGCTTCGGCCTTGCCGGATATGAATATAAGCGCGCTGAGTAACGATAGCGCGTCAAATATATCAGCAAGCGTAACGCCTGCTGCGTTGCCGATAACTAATTACAGTAAACAACACCGCCTGTTTAATTTCCACAGCATTTTTCCATCGTTGGATGACCCCAATTACTCGCTGCAACTGGTTGGCGAAAACGTATTGAACACATTGCAGTCGCAGCTAACTTTTACCTACAACCGCGATGAAGGTTATAAAGAGATAGGTTACGAGGCGGCCTACGGCGCGCTTTTTCCCTACATTTTAGCCGGGGCCGACTACACTTTTGACCGACGCGTATTTTATAAGGGCAACAGTGTTTATTTTAACGAAACGGCTATACACGGTGGTTTGCAGGTGCCGCTTAATTTATCGGTTGGTAAAAGGCTTACGTCATTATCGGCAAGCAGTATTTTTTATTATGGCCGTACCACCATTCAGCAGGCGTACCGCAGTTTGTTTGCAGATAGTTATTATACTTATATAAGCAATACCCTGAGCTTCAGGAACCAAACGCAACAGGCCCGGCAGCATATAAACCCGCATTTTGCGCAAAGCATCAGCCTTAATTATAAAAAATCTGTTTCGGGCAGGCAAGGCAGCCGGTTTTTAAGCACGGGCACATTTTATTTTCCCGGGCTATCGGCCAATCACAGCCTTGTTATAAGCGGCGCATACCAATATCGCCCGCAAAATAACGGCATCAGCTTCTCAAACGATTTTCCTTTCTCACACGGCTACACGGCGGTAAGTCTTAACAACATGAATAAGTTCGCGGCAAGCTATCATTTCCCCATCGCTTACCCCGATGCCGGCTTTGGCAACCTGCTTTATGTGATGCGCCTGCGCGGTAACTTATTTTACGATCAGACACACGCTGCGGAAGATGATTTTTATGCGGATAAGTCGGCGTTAAATTCCAATTTCCGTTCGGCAGGCGCCGCGATATTTTTTGATACCAAATGGTTTAACCAGGCACCCATATCATTCGGGATACGCTACAGCCGTTTGTTGGATGAAGATATTTTTGGCGGCACCGGCCGTAACCGGATAGAACTGGTGTTGCCTGTGGCGATATTTTAGGATAGACAAGTACCCACCGTCATTGCGAACGTAGTGTGGCAATCTTCGACAGAAAGTCGGCGATATTTATAACGAAGATTGCCACGTCGCTATCGCTCCTCGCAATGACGCTTTTTCGAATTACCCGTTCGCCCTTTTCAATATCTCCTTTACCCGCTCGGCGCTGGTTACATCAAGGCTATATTCATCGGCAATGCTATTGGTCATTAATAAGATGTGATCGTTCTTATAAGCCATGCCACCATTAACATTTACACGGGCTGATGAGTGCACTTCGGTAGCGCCGGTAAAATGCACCAGGTCGGCTACGTTATTTTCGGTTATGCCGCTGCCGGGCATAATAGCGATTCGGCCTGCGGCCTTTTCTATCAGGTGGGCAATTACGTTAGCGCCTTCCATGGCGGTGCTTTTACCGCCCGAAGTAAGGATTCGCTCGCAGCCCATTTCAATAATATCCTCAAGTGCCTGAAACTGATCGGCGCACATATCAAACGCGCGGTGAAAAGTGACGCCAAGCCCCCATTGCCTGGCCAGGCGCACCAGTTCGGTACAGCGTTCCTTATCTACTGATCCGTCTGCCCGGAGTATACCTATTACAATACCGTCGCAACCGGCTTCAATGCAATTGCGTATATCGGCCTGCATCACCTCATACTCCAGGTCGGTGTACAGAAAATCGCCCCGCCGCGGGCGTATCAGCACGTAAAGTTTAATGTGCAGGTGTTTGCGGGCCAATAGTATCTGGCCGTACGATGGGGTAGTGCCTCCCTCGGCCAGGTTTTCGCATAATTCAACCCTCACCGCACCGCCTTGCTGCGCGGCAATGGCCGATGTTACAGAATTTGAACAAACTTCGAGTATTACAGGGAGCTTTTCGCGGTTCATAATATCATAGCAGGGGTTACGGTACTAAACCTTATTAAGCGTAAAAAAGTTAATTGGAATGAAAGGTGCGAGCCTGGTAAAGATACTACTTTTTATCCTTGTAAAAGCTTTTGCCCGGTATCAGCAGGTCTTGTTTATTGGCGTCGCATACGGCAAAGCTAAAACCTTCCTGTATGGCATATGCGCCATACTCACCTTTTTTATTAATGGCCAAAAAGCCTACCTGTATCTCTTTGGCGGTTTCGGGCTTCTTTTTGATGATGCGGTTAACGGCCTCTTTACAAGCATCCTCGGGCGAGTAGCCCTGGCGCATTAATTCAACTACCAAAAAGCTGCCTACGTTGCGTATCACCTCTTCGCCCACGCCGGTTGATGTTGCGCCGCCCACCTCGTTATCTACAAATAGCCCTGCGCCTATGATAGGGCTATCGCCAACACGGCCATGCAGCTTAAAGGCCATACCGCTGGTAGTACAGGCACCGCTGATGTTGCCTTTGGCATCAATAGCAAGCATGCCAATGGTATCGTGGTTGTATTTGCCACCCGGGCGGTGCTGCTGGTTTTCGATGTTCAACACCGGCGAATATTTGGCTGTTTTAAGCCATTTCTTCCATTCTTTATATGATTCGGGGGTAAGCAGCTTTTCTTTTTTAAAGCCATGTTCAACGGCAAACTGTGTAGCGCCATCGCCAACCAGCATTACATGCGGGGTTTTTTCCATCACCAGCCGGGCTACCGATATGGGGTGCGCGATGTTTTCTATCGCGGCCACTGATCCGCAATTGCCAAACTCATCCATAATGCAGGCATCCAGTGTAACGTGGCCGTCGCGGTCGGGGTAACCGGCGCGTCCAACGGTATGGTTATTCATGTCGGCTTCGGGTATGCGCACACCGGCTTCAACAGCATCTAACGCCCGCCCGCCTTTTGACAGCGTTTTCCATGCTTCCTTATTGGCTACGATGCCAAAATCCCAGGTAGAGATCACGATAGGGAACCGGCCGGCGGCCTTGCTTGCAAAAGGTTTTGCAGGCGCATATTTTGATATAGCTGTTAAAGAAGCAGTTACAGCGGTTAGCTGTAAAAATTTACGACGGTTATACATAGAGATAAATATAATGATAGGGTGTAAATATGTATGAATGTATCAGCTTTGATACATTCGGGAAGCCTCACCTAAATCCTCTCCAAAGGAGAGGACTTTAAAAAAGTTTTGCTCCCTCTCCTCTGGAGAGGGCTGGGGTGAGGCTCAGTCAAAGTCCCGCTGGCAGTTAAAGCAATGCCAGGCCTTACGCGCGTAAAGCGGAAATGCCGAAAGTATCAAAAATAAGAATGCTGTTAACCAATGCGCCTTCCGTTCCGTGGCTGCACCGTAACGCACGTTGCTCGACCCGCAATACGGGCATACAACCGGCACATGTGTTTCCTCGTCTATCTCAAAGTGGTCCTGCTCGTGCAGATCGCCGGTTTGCGCTAAAATTTCGCGGCATTTTTCAAGGTCGCGCTCAAATATTTTGAGCTTGATACCCCCAACCGCGTTACTGTATATTGGGTTAGCTGATATGATATTATCATCGGCAATAAAACAGGGGATGCCATTATCTTCCAGTTTGGTACGCATAATATGCGCCAGCATGGGGTCGTAATATTGCTCGAGGGTGATGATCCTGTCGTCCGGTTCTTCGGTCATTATTAAATAACATTTGCACTAAGATACTTTGTTTTTTGTTATTTTGGGGCAATGAACCGCATCGACCGCATATCTGCCATATTGATACAGCTGCAAACCCGCAGAGTTGTAAAAGCAAGCGATATAGCAGCAAGGTTTAACATCAGCCTGCGCACGGTTTACCGTGATGTGCGCTCGCTTGAAGAGGCCGGCGTGCCCATTATTGGCGAGGCGGGAGTAGGTTACTCATTGGTAGATGGTTACCGTTTGCCACCTATTATGTTTACCCGCGAAGAAGCCACGGCTTTTTTAACTGCTGAGAAGTTTGTAGAAAAAATGACCGACGCCTCTACCGCGGCGCAGCACCGCTCGGCTATGTATAAGATACGGGCTATACTAAAAACATCTGAAAAGGACCTGCTGGAAAGTATGGACAGCAGTATTGAGGTGCTAAAAAGCCAGATACAGCGCCGGGTAAACAACAATAACCACATACAAACGATATTAAATGGCATTGCTGCAAAAAAAGTGCTTTGTATCGATTACATGGCCGGTTATACCCAAACCAAAACTAACCGCCACATAGAGCCTATTGGTATTTTTTACCTGGATAGCTACTGGCACCTGATAGCCTATTGCCGAATGCGTAACGATTACCGCGACTTCAGGCTCGACCGGATATTGGGCCTTACCGAAACCGACGAGGTATTTGAAGGGAACCACCCGACACTTAAAGATTACATAGCGCAAACCGCGTCAGAGCATAAGCTGGAAACCGTTATAATACGGGTTGATGACGGGGTAACAAATTATATAAACGAGCAGCGCTATTACCATGGCTTTGTATCTGAAAAGCAGTTTGAGGGGTACCGCGAAATGACCTTCCTTACCATCTCTATACAAGGCTTTGCGCGCTGGTTTATGATGTTTGGCGACCACGCGGAAGTGTTAAGCCCGGCTGGTTTAAAAGATAAAATAGCGGAGATAGCGGAGGGTATCATAAAACGGAATACTCCTGTTGAAGTATAATCGGTTCGTCATGCTGAATTTATTTCAGCATCTCTCAGGACAGGTAGATAGTGCACCTTAAGTTGCGAGTGTGATCCCAAAATAAATTCGGTGCCACTTTTAGTCCTGCTGACATACAGTTGTCAATTCGCCCCCTTTATTTGTGTTAGCAAACTATAAGCGATATAGGCTGTTAATTACACTAAAATCAAAATAAAACATCATGGATAAGCTATCGTTAACAACAACTGTTGATATTAAGGCACCTGCTGCCGAGGTTTGGAAGGGGTTAACAGACCCTGAGGTGATTAAGCAATATTTTTTTGGCACTACGGTAAAATCTGACTGGAAGGCAGGCAGCCCTATTACTTTTAGCGGCGAATGGGAAGGCAAAACCTACCAGGACAAGGGAACCATAAAGGAAATCATCCCCGGTAAATATATCTTATACAGTTATTGGAGCAGCATGAGCGGCACCGAGGATAAGCCCGAAAACTACGCTAATGTAAGCTACGGTTTAGCGGAAAATGATGGTGTTACCACACTTACCCTCACCCAGGATAATATAAAGGATGAAGCCTCGAAAGAGCATTCGGAAAAGAACTGGCAAATGGTATTTGGAGGTTTAAAAAAGATTTTAGAAAAATAACCGCCGCATACGCTGCATTTATAAACAACTATATTTAAATGGATAACGAAATAACGCACCTGCCTATGTTTTACGTGGCGGGCTTAGCCGTACGAACAATAAATAAAGACGGCCGGGCAAGCCGCGACATTGGGAGCCTTTGGCAAAAGTTTACCGATGGTAATATGGCCGAAAAGCTGAACGAAAAGGAGGGCAACGAACTGTATTGCGTTTATACCGACTACGAAAGCGATCACAACGATTACTATAACGCCATATTAGGCTGCAAGGTAAGTTCGATAGAATACCTTCCCGAAGGATTTACCGGCAAGGCTATCCCGGCTGGCAAATACATGGTATTTACGCCGGCTGGCGAGTTCCCTGCCAACATTGGCGATACCTGGCAATACATCTGGCAATCGGGTATCGGGCGTACCTACACCGCCGACTTTGATGTTTACGATGTTACCGGCAAAGCGTTTGAGGATATTGAATCGAAAGTATACGTAGCGGTAGATTGATCATTACATGGTTAACACGGTTTTTTATTAAATAGTTTATAATCAACTACTTGTGTCAAAAATCGGCTTAATTGTGTTAACCATGTTAACCATGATTTGGGTTGTGAGGAAGCAGTTAGGATGCTCTTGCCGGCCCCCAACACGTTTGGATAATTTTATCGCTCAAACGTCATCCGTTGCCCGCTTTGTTGGCTAACCAGCTTACCTTCTTCATAAGCCAAATTGCCAGATACAATGGTGCTCACCACCCTTGCCTTAAAGGTGTTACCCTCAAACGGCGACCAGCCGCATTTATAAAGGATATTATCTTTGTTCACTTGCCACGGGTTGTTCAGGTTTACCAGCACCAGATCGGCCCAGTAGCCTTCGCGTATAAAGCCGCGCTTTTCTACCCGGAAGATGGTTGCCACATTGTGGGCCATTTTTTCGGCCACCTGCTCCAGTGTTATTTTGCCCTGATGATACAGTTCAAGCATGGCCGGCAGGGCGTGCTGCACTAACGGGCCGCCGCTTGGCGCCTGCAGGTAAGGTTGCGCTTTCTCTTCCAGGGTGTGCGGTGCGTGGTCAGTTGCTATCACATCTATGCGGCCGTCCAGCACGGCTTTCAATATCTCATCTCTGTCCTCCGCGGTTTTAACGGCAGGGTTCCATTTAATAAAGTTGCCCTTTGTTTCGTAGTCGGCATCGGTAAACCATAAATGGTGTATGCAGGCTTCGGCGGTTATGCGCTTGTCGGCCAGTGGGATATCGTTACTGAACAAGTGGGTTTCTTTAGCGGTAGATATATGCAGGATATGCAGCCGGGTATTGTGTTTCTTAGCCAGTTCAACCGCCATTGACGATGAAAGATAGCAAGCCTCGGCGCTGCGTATTTTAGGGTGCAGCCTTACCGGTATGTTGTCGCCAAGCAGTTGCTTGTAATGCGCCAGGTTGCTTTTGATAGTGGCCTCGTCTTCGCAATGGGTGGCTATCAGCATAGGCGATTGCGCAAACAGGTTTTCAAGTGTGTGGGGGTTATCTACCAGCATATTGCCCGTTGATGAACCCATAAAAACCTTAATACCGCAAACGTTCCGCGCATCGGTGCGTAAAACCTCGTCCAGGTTGTCGTTTGAGGCACCCATAAAAAAGGAATAGTTTGCAGGCGAATTCCGGGCGGCAATATCGTACTTATCCTGCAGCAATTGTTGTGTTAAGGCGTTTGGTACCGTGTTGGGCATCTCCATAAAAGAGGTGATGCCACCTGCAACTGCCGCGCGCGATTCAGAATAGATGTTCCCTTTATGCGTAAGGCCCGGCTCGCGAAAATGCACCTGGTCGTCAATACAGCCAGGCAACAAATGCAGGCCTTCGGCATTGATTTCTTTATCGGCCTTTACATTAATATTGCCGCCGATCTTTTCAATAAAACCGTTTTTAACAAAAAGGTCGGCCTGGGTTTGCCTTCCTTCATTTACAATAGTAGCGCTTTTAATAAGGATACTTGCCATAGCTGTAAAGGTACTGTTTTCCATTTTATCCCGGGTCAAATCTGCAACTTATGCGTGTCAAAAAATGGCTTTGACTTTGGTATGGTAAACCACCTGCAATTTATTATTACCCGGGGATAACCCTCTTTGGGAAGCAGAACGGCTATTTACCCCAGTAATAATTAATCCCGAAAACAAAATTATCGTTAAGGCTCGCGTTTACAAAACTTCCGTGGCTCAGGTAGTTGTATTGGTAACTGATATTACCAAACCCCATATTTAAACCAACTCTTGGCGTCGGGAAAAATACCACATTAGGCCCGGCAAAGGCTGCAAAGTGGCCATCGGTAAAGTTATTGGCTATATGCGACGAACTTATCCCTGCCTGGGGATAAATGCCGAATTTATCGGTAAGCATGCAGTAGTAGCGTATGTTAAGGGCAAGGCCAATAACATCGGTATGATACTTACTGGTATAACTGTAATTTTTGGTGGGGTCGGTATCTGAATAAAAATTTGATATTTCGGTACCCGATACCCTTGAATAGCCGGGCTGTACGCCGATAGACCATTTATCGCCTAAAAAGAAGCCAAACTCGGGGCTGATGTTGAACCTGATGATGTTCTTATTAAAGTATTGTGTAGTGCCGCTGTCAAAATTCACATTTTGCACGGTGCCATCTTCGTCGTAACTAAAGGTGAAACTGCCGCCAAGATATTTATGACCTTTGCCCGTTTGAGCGGAAGCAGTAAAAAAAATGAAGAGCGCGGTAATTGCAGTAAGTAAAAGTTTTTTCATGTGTTAAATTAATTCTGAGCGAAGATAAGTTTTGAAAGCTATACGCGAAACACAATGCCGATGATACAAGCAAAGTACCGGTCAATGGGTAATATCTTCTTTTTGCACAATAAGGCAGAATGGGAAATACTTATGCTCAAATCCCCGTTTAGCGCGGCAGGGGGTAAGTTTAATGACGACTAAAAACAAAACCTTATCTTTGCCGCTATGGCTGTACCTTTCGAAGATTTTAAATTTAACCGGCAAATATTAAATGCTATTGCCGATGCCGGTTATACCGAGGCTACGCCTATACAGCAAAAAGCTATTCCGCCGATTTTAAACGGGCAGGATGTAATGGGTATTGCGCAAACCGGTACGGGTAAAACCGCGGCGTATGTATTGCCTATTTTAATGAAGCTTAAATATGCGCAAGGCGAAAACCCGCGCGCACTTATTGTATCGCCCACGCGTGAACTGGCTATGCAGATAGAAGAGAATATCAAGGCCTTTGCTGTAAATACCGATTTGCGTGTAGTGGTGCTTTATGGCGGCATTGGTCCTAAAACCCAGATAGAGAACATTAAAAAAGGGGTTGATATTATTGTGGCTACACCCGGGCGTTTCCTTGACGTTTATATAGCCGGGCACATTGTTACCAAAACCATTAATACCCTGGTATTGGATGAAGCCGATAAAATGATGGATATGGGCTTTATGCCGCAAATAAATCGAATTTTGGAGGTGGTGCCTGTAAAACGGCAGAACTTGCTTTTTTCGGCTACCATGTCTGATAAGGTACAGCAGCTTTCGTACAATTTCCTGGAGTTTCCTACGATTATCGAAGTTACCCCACAGGCAACTACCGCCGAAACGGTTGACCAGCAACTATACCACGTACCCAACGTTAAAACTAAAATAAACCTGCTTAAAGCCCTGCTTGATAAAGAGGGCGACATTAAAAAGTTAATGATATTTTGCAAGACACGCACCGCTGCCGAGGATGTTTACAAATTTTTGCTGCGCAAGTTTGGCGAAGCAGAAGTAAAGGTACTGCATGCCAACAAGGGGCAAAATACACGCATTAACTCCATTAATTCGTTTAAAAACGATGAGGTAAAAATACTGGTGGCTACCGATGTGGCATCACGCGGTATTGATGTAAGCGACGTTAGCCACGTTATAAACTTTGACGTGCCCGTAGTGATTGAAGATTATGTGCACCGTATAGGCCGCACGGGCAGGGCGTATAATTCGGGCGTGGCCATTACATTTGCCGTACCCTCTGAAGAATATTATATCAATAAGATCCAAAAGCTGATAAGGCAAACCATCCCGGTGTATAATATGCCCGATGAGGTATTTGTTGAAGAAACGCCTTATGCCGAGCGGCAAGATCAGGCCCGCGAAATAGATATGCAAAAGCGAAAGGAAGATCCTGATTTTAAGGGCGCCTTTCACGAGAAGAAATCGCTTGCGCAGATCAAGAAATTCGAGGCCGCGAAAGCCAAAAAACAACCTAACAGTGCTAACAAGAAACCAGCTAAAACCTATGGCGGAGCAAAACGATCTGACAGAAAAAAACGCTACTAAGCCATCAAAATTCAGGATAAGCCCCCTGAACTTTGCAACCGCTGCCTTTTTTATACTGGCGGGCTATATCTTTATAAACGGAGCCAAAATTACCGGCAGCCCCTACGAACATTGGAGCGGAACCATTGGCCTTATATTTATTCTTTTTGGCATAGTTGTGTCATTGCTGGATATAATTTTCCGTAATTTCTTTGCCGAAACCAAAAAACTATGGATTGTAGAGCTAAGCTTTATAACTTTGGTGCTGATCATATTTTTCCTTGTTAAATAATATCTTTTAAATGAAGACCGCTGAAATAAAGCTTACCATACAACTTGACGATAACAACATTCCCGAAAACATTATGTGGGAGTCAACCGATTCTAAAAACAAAGAGGCTTTGCCTGTAAACGCAATGATGTTATCGCTTTGGGATAAAAGTTATCAAAATACGCTGAAGATAGACCTGTGGACAAAAGATATGCCTGTAGATGAAATGAAACGCTTTTTTTACGAAACCCTGCAAACCATGGGCGATACCTTTTTACGGGCAACCGGCGAAAAGAATATCGTAGAAGATCTGCGCGATTACTGTGCCCACTTTGCCGATAAAATGGAGATAAAAAAATAAGCTATGCGCCCTGCATCACTTTTGTTATTGTCAGGTTTTATCATGTTAATTGTGGCAACCTATTGCCCAATGCTGCGTCCGTTTCATTTATTTAACATGAATGTTTATAAGCTTAACCAGCCCTACGGCATTTGCATTATGCTGGTTGGCGTTATAGGCATACTTTGCACCGTGCTTAATCAGGTTAAAATTGCCCGCGTTGTGGCATGGGTAGCCCTGGTTTTGGTAACGCTTCTTTATATTGCGGCGTTGCTAAAAGTAAAGGCCAGCTTTAGCTTTATACCATTTAAGGGTATAAACGGGTTCCTTACCAGGCAAATTGCATTTAAGTGGGGCTGGTATGTATTATTTGCCGGGCCTGCAATAGCCGTAATAGGTGCTTTAAGTTCAAAAGAACGTACTTACAACGAAGGCAGATAACTGTTTACCTGCTAATTGTTTATTACTCAATATTATTTTGGGTGCAAATATTTTTAAACATATTTGCACCACATTAAACTACCTCATATCTATGTTCAAGCTTAATTTTCGCAATCAGGTATTAGCTGGCTTTGCCATATCTATTCTGCTTGTATTAATTGTTGGCGTACTTTCCTTTAAAAGCATAAAGCAGTTAGAGGACGATACCGTTTGGGTTAACCACACACAAAAGGTTATAAGAACCACCAATAATTTAATGCAATTGCTTATCGATGGCGAAACGGGCATGCGCGGTTATGGTGCTACAGCTAATAAGAGCTTTCTTGACCCATATAACGAGGCAGTACCACGGATTACCGAAAGCCTGAACCAATTAACCGAGCTGGTGGCTGATAACCCATCGCAAATTAGAAGGGTTGATTCGCTGAAGACGATTGTAAACCGCCAGCTGGTTATCCTGAAAACAAATATCGAAACCCGCGAAGCCAAAGGGCTTGATTATATGGTGGCCAACCGCATGTTTTTTAAGGGTAAGGGTAACATGGATAGTATCCGCGATATCAACAGCCGCGTAGTAGAAACTGAAAACAGCCTGCTGGCCGAGCGCAAGGCGGCATCTGACAAGGCTTCCAGGGAGGCGATAATTGTAATTGCAATTGGCTGCGGCATATTCCTGCTTATTGTTGTGATCATGTTCTTTTACATACAGGCAACTTTTGCACGCCAGAAAAAAGTAGAAGAAGAAGTACGTGTTGCCAACATTGAACTGGAAAAGGTATTAGCCGAAAACGAGGCGAAAAACTGGCTGCTTACCGGTAGCGGCAACCTAAACGAAAAAATGCAGGGCCAGCAAAGCGAAAAAGAACTGGCAAATAATATCCTGTCAGAAGTTAGCAAATATTCAAATGCCCTTACCGGTACCCTGTATCTGTATAACGAGAATGAAGAGAAGCTTGACCTGTACGCGTCGTACGCCTTTACCGACCCAAGTGCACTGAAACAATCCATCCGTATATCCGAAGGTTGGATAGGCCAGGCCGCAAGTGACGAAAAGGCTGCTATAGTTAAAGGTAAACTTAATGATAAACTGCTGTTAAGCTCCTCTGTTTTAGAGGACGAACTGGTAGAAACCTTTATAGTACCCTTCTTTTTTGATAAAAAGCTAAAAGGCGTTATCGAACTTGGTTTCCGGGAACAGGTACCCGAGCATATAAAAGAA